>JAZRXW010000110.1:0-10245 GCA_045600425.1 Fibrobacter sp. | reverse complement strand
TCCCGCCCCCATCGTGGTGAAGGCTTCCGGCCTTGCCGCTGGTAAGGGCGCCATCGTCTGCATGACCGACAAGGAAGCAAACGACGCCGTCGAAGAAATGCTGGGCGAAAAGGCAGTCTTTGGCGAATCCGGCAAGACTGTGGTGATTGAAGAATTCATGGATGGCGAAGAAGCCTCCATCTTTGTCGTTTCCGACGGTAAGGATTACACCATCCTCTCTTCCGCTCAGGACCACAAGCGCGTCTTCGATGACGATAAGGGTCCCAACACTGGTGGAATGGGTGCCTACTCTCCGGCTCCCGTGGTGACCGACGAACTTCTGGACGAAGTGAAGAAGACCATCATCGAACCTACCCTCAAGGGTATGGCTGCCGAAGGCAAGCCCTACACTGGCGTGCTCTATGTGGGCATCATGGTAACCAGTAAGGGCCCGAAGGTTGTGGAATACAACTGCCGTCTGGGCGACCCGGAATGCCAGATTGTTCTGCCTCTCTATGATGGCGACGTTCTCGCATTGTTCGACGCTGCCGAAAAGGGCGAACTCTCTAAGCTTGGCGCTCCTAAGGCTCCCAAGGGTTCCGCTGCAATCGTGGTTCTCGCAAGTGCCGGCTATCCTGGTTCCTACGAAAAGGGCAAGGTGGTTACCGGTATTGAAGAAGCCGAAAAGAACAGCGCACAGGTTCTCCACGCCGGTACTAAGATGGCCGACGGCAAGCTGGTCACCAACGGCGGCCGCGTGTTCGGCGTGGTGGGCCATGGCGCCACCTTGCAGGACGCTCTGAACGTTGCCTACGAAGCTTGCGAAAAGGTCCAGTTCGAAGGCAAGTACTACCGCAAGGACATTGGTAAGAAGGGTCTCGCCCGTTTGGCTAAGTAATGCCCGCGCGGTTCTCTCAACGCTTGTTCAAATAAAAGAGGATTTAAAATGTTTAACTATACTGAAAATGCAAAGGTCGGCATCGTTGCTGGTAGCAAGAGCGACCAGGAAGTTGTAGACAAGATCACCGCTGTGCTGGATAGCTTCGGCATCAAGTGGGAATTGAACATTCTCTCTGCACACCGCACTCCCAACGCTACTGCAAAGTACGCCAAGGAAGCCGCCGACCGCGGTCTCCAGGTGATCATCGGTGTTGCAGGTCTCGCCGCCGCTCTTCCGGGCGTGCTGGCTGCCCACACCATTCTCCCCGTGATCGGCCTGCCCTGCGCTGGCGGTCCCCTGAACGGTGTAGATGCCCTCCACTCCATCGTCCAGATGCCCGGTGGCATTCCCGTTGCAACCGTGGGTATCGGTAACGGCAAGAACGCCGGCTACCTGGCCGCCCATATCGTTGCTCTCTCCGACGCCGACGTTAAGGCGAAACTTGTGGAATACCGCAAGGGCCTCGGCGATATAGGATAAAGGTTATAGGTTATAGGTTATAGGTTAAAGGATAAAGGTTAAAGATTAAAGATTAAAGATATCTCTTTACGCTTTAACCTTTCCGCTTTCCGCTAATTACGCTTTAAGCTTTCCGCTTTCTACTAACACGCTCATGGCTCATCGCTCACGGCTCACAGTTCACGGCTCTTCGCTCGCCGCACACGGCTTCCTGCTGGTGCTGTGTTTTGTGATGTTCTGTTTTGCCGGTGAGCCAAAGGACTTGCCCGAGGTCAAGGCTCCTTGGATGAAAGGGGAGAAGTTGACGTTCAGTCTTGGTTGGGGGCCCATTACGGCAGGAACGGCGACTCTGGAAGTCAAGCCCACCAAGGATGGCAAGACCGAGTTCTATACGTTGGCTCACGACGAGGGGACCCTTCGGAAACTTTATCCGGTGTCCGATACCATCTATACCCGCGTCCGCAACAAGGGGCTTATGACGGAAGTCTTCCGCAAGACCTTGAACGAAGGCAGCTATCACAATAAGTCCGTGATCCGTTTTGACCGCAAGGGCGAAAAGGCTTGGCTTTCAGATACCGTTTTTACCGATGACAAAGTCCGAAAGGTAAAACGCTCCGCAGATACAGTCGTTGCCATTCAGGGAATGGAACATAGCATCATGTCGGCGTTTTACCTGGTCCGCACGTTGCCGCTTACCGTAGGGGAGACCTCCAAGTTCTCCGCAGTTAGCGGAAAAAAACGTTACGAATTGAAGGTCATCATTCACGGCAAGGAGTCCATCAAGACTAAACTTGGGACTTTTAACACCATAAAGGTGGAACCGGTTCTAGATGGAGATGGCATTTTTGTGTCAAAGGGCCGCATTTTCATCTGGCTTACCGATGATGAACGTCGTATTCCTGTCCTGATGGAGTGCGAAATCGCTCTGGGATCTGTTAAGGCGAAACTTCTAAAAGTGGAGTGACCGCCAAAAAGTCATTATATACCAACATTTTACAAATAGGCTTTTGCATAAATACCGTTTAATAAGTTATATTCCAAAGGTGATTTATATAATCAGAGGCTTTTAATGCTAAGAAAATTTCTGTTGACAACCTGCTTGTCCCTTGGACTGTCTGCTTTCGCTACCGCATCATGGGCTCAGGACGATGATGATTTTGACGATGACGGCTTCATTTCTGCTCCGGCAGCTTCGGACGAAGGTGGATCTTCCGCAAGATCTGGTTCTCGCTCCGCCATGTCTGACGATGATGGAGATTCTGATGACGGCAGCATGGAACTCAGCGCCGCCCAGCGAAAAGAGCTCGAAGCCCGTAAGAAGTTCGAGGAAGAACAGCGCCTTGATGAATACGCTAACTCCGAACGTCGTCGTGACTGGTTGCGTAACCGTCTGATTTTCCAGGTCGGTATGGGCTCCCGCTATTCCTTCATGGGTGAAACGGGTATGGGTATGAGTTTCGGTATCGGTGCCGAATATATTCTTCCGTTCCACTTGGCTTTGTACGGCTCTTTCGGCTTCCTGCCTAAGGGTACCGACAACGAATTTGACGATTGGGAATTGGAAGGCGGTACCGGCTGGAAGGTTGGCTTGAACTACTATCTGTTCCCCAAGAATCCTCTCCATCTCGGTGTTTCCGTTTCTTACGGCACTGTCTATTTCGATCATGACATTAAGCCTATCGACAATGTCCGTTCCGTGATCTCCGTGACCGGTGTCCAGGGCGATATCTTGATTTCTTACATGACTAACGAATGGTACTACCTGCAGTTCTCCATCGGTATGTACTACGCGCCGGACTTGGCTAAGGATAAAAAGGATAATCCCAGCTTCACCCTGCGTGAAAACTCCGATGCTGACTTGGAAGACGTTTATGTGTCCCGCGTGATTAACGATGAAGGTATGAACAAGAAGGGTATCGTATTTGGCATCGCAGTTGGTTACGCTCTGCCGGAACTCTTCCCGGATGATACTGAAAAGCGTCGCCGTCAGCGTGAAAAAGAACGTGCTCGTAGAGGCCGCTAATTTCTTGGAGTCTTTTCAATTAGCCTGCTAAGGTCTGGTTGAAAATGATAAACGCATATAAACAAAAAAAGAAGGACCGCCTGTGGCGGTCTTTCTTTTTTAATACCCATGTCCGGAATCGAACCGGAATAACTCCCTTCGGAGGGGAGGACACTATCCATTGTGATACACGGGCTCTAACTGCTGGCAAGCCAGTCAATCGATTTCGGTTGGGGGCAATATAGAAATAAAAAGGCGGACTGTTCGGTCCGCCTTATCAAATGTTTGAGAATGCTTTTAGAGCAGCCGGACGATTAGCTCGTGAGGTTCAGCGTCAATGACCAGAGCCTTTCTAAAAGATCCCACCTCGCCATCGCCTTCAAGCACTTTCACGATGTCGTCGGTATCCAAGGAATTGCCTTCGGTTCGTCCATAAAAGTGGTATTCGCTTTCTTCTGCCACCTGGTCAAGAATGACGGTTACTTCCTTTCCGATCATCGCTTCTGCACGTTCTGCAGCCAGTTCTTCCTGGAAGTCCGTAATGGCGTCTAGGCGGGCTCGGGCGTCGCTTTCATCCACGGGGGCGAGCTTCTTCATCTTCATCACGGGAGTGCCCTCTTCAGGACTAAAGACGAAACCGCCCAAGTGTTCGAACTTGATTTCCTGGAGCAGGTCCATCAGGTCTTCAAAGTCTTCGTGCGTTTCTCCAGGGAAACCGACCAACACCGTTGTACGTAACGTAACGTCGGGAAGTTTGGTTCGGATCTTACGCAAAATGTCACGAAGCTCTTGGCGGGTGTACTTGCGGAGCATATTCTTCAGCACACTATCGCTACTATGCTGGATAGGCATGTCAATGTACTTTACAAGGCGAGGTTCGCTAGCCATCAGGTCCAACAGTTCGTCGTCGATGAATGCCGGATACCAGTAAAGCATGCGAATCCAAGGGATGGTTGTCTCGGCAAGGAGCGCCTTCAGCAAATTTGTGAGGTTCTCGCTTTCGCTCTTTTTTTCACGACCAAAGTAGGTGGTGTCCTGAGCGATGAGGGTCAGTTCCTTAATGCCTTGGGCTTCCAGCTCCTTGGCTTCCTTTACCAGTTCTTCGATGGAGCGGGATTTCTGTAAACCGCGGATGTTTGGAATGGCGCAATAGGCACAACGGCGGTTGCATCCTTCTGCAATTTTCAGGTAAGCGTGGTGGGGAAGTCCGCCCAAGTTCAACCTGGGGAGCAATTCAGGATTGCAAGCCACAGGTTGCTCAATGCCCATTTTCTGGAGCAGTTCGCCGGGCTTGTAGGTGCCAACCCAGTAATCTACCTCAGGTATTTCTGCTTCAATCTCTCCTTTGTATCGTCCGCTGAGGCAGCCTGCTACAATCAGTTTCTGTCTGGCCTTTTTACCTTTTACTTGGGCAAGGATTGCATTGATGGATTCTTCCTTGGCTGCTTCAATGAATCCGCAGGTGTTTACCAGAATGTAGTCTGCCTTGGAGGCTGTTTCGGTTGTTTCAAAACCCGCGTTAAGCATTTCTCCGGCAAGGCGTTCGGCGTCGACCTGGTTTTTAGAACAGCCCAGGTGGACAACAAAAATTCGAGGTTTTCTTATAGGCATGAGTAAAATATAGATTTTGGAGGAGGTGAGCGCTTGATGCGAAATTTGAAAATGTATATTTAGAAAGAACTGTATAAAAAAGGAGGACGTATGATGTTCAAAAAGTTCGGGCTTTCGTTGCTCGCTGGATGCACCCTTTCCCTGATCGCTTGTGGTGATAGCAATAGCTCCAGCGCTAGTGGAGATTACTGTAAGGTTTCCAAAACGTCAAGTACCGTATTGGTAGATGCTTCCTACATGGGGCAGTCTTATTCTTCTCTAGCGACCTTGAGAGGCGACACGTTGATTACCTTCCATTCTGTCTACGGCTATCCGACTCAACAAGAAGCAGATGAAGCTTGTGCAGATGAAAAAGATGAGGCCGCCAGCTGGTTGGATGGAAGCTACAAGGTTACTTGTTCTGGCAAGCAAGTAATTGTTGATGAATATAGCGATATGTGGTCAGGCGCTGCTGATGAAATGCTTGAAATCGAAGAAGGTTTCAACGATATGTGCACGAAATTGCATTCCGTGATGAATTGATAAAACAAGTGACTCGTACGAGTATAAAAAGCCCCGTTCTTCTGAACGGGGTTTTTCGATAGGCTTTGGTTAGTTATTCCCAGTCGTCGTAATCGTCCGGTTCGCTGGTGGTTGTAGACGGTGCTGCGGGTGCTGCCGGAGCAGGAGGTGCTGCAGGTGCAACTGCGGGAGCGGGAGCAGGTGCCGGAGCGGGAGCAGGTGCCGGGGCAGGAGCAGGTGCCGGGGCAGGAGCGGGTGCCGGGGCAGGAGCGGGTGCCGGAGCAGGAGCAGTTTCGTCTTCCCACGCCTTGGAGTTGGAATCGGGGTTCGGGTTACCCACCTTGTCGTTCTTAGACTTATCCACCCACCATGCAAAGTTTAGGGCCGTCAAAGCCTGCTTGCCGTATGTCTGTGCGTCGCCGCTGTTTGCGAAATAACCTACGCGAATACGGTAGTAAGTTCCTTCCAGTTCGCCGGGATTTTCGACTTCTACGATATATGCTTTAATGTTATTGTCGGAAAGCTTCTTGACGGTTTCGTTAGCGACCTTCTTGGAAGAAGTGATGCTGACCTGGATGACGTATTCACCGGAATCAAGAAGGGCGATGTTTCCGTTGGCTGCCGGGGCCGGGGTTTCAGGAGCAGCTGCCGCAGGGGCTTCTTCTTTTGGTGCAGAAAGGGACTGCAGCGGAACGAGTTGCAAATCCTGGTCGTTGGAAGCTTCTTCGGTGTTTGCTGTCGGAGCGGGTGCCGGAGTTTCTACTTTCTTCTTTTCTACAGCGGGGGTGCTCTTTTCGGCTGCCTTCGTGGTTACCTTTGCGGGCTGCATTTGGGGAACCATTTCCTGTTCATCGCTACAGGCCAACAATAAAGAGCATGTCAAAGAGACGACGCCCAACGAAAGTGCGGAAAGCTTTTTCATCCAATCTCCAAGAGTTAAAAGTCTGTTTGGTTTGTATACAATATACCTTACGAAATATACATAAGTCTATGAGTGTCCGCAAGTTATAAAAAATAAAATGCCCCTTTTTTTCAACCCTTGACGGATTTTACTTTTATAGGTATATTTGGCTATCCAATTTTGAATTTTAACTTAACCAAAGGATTATCGTGATCGGCGTTATTGTTAAGTCTAACGAACCTTTCGAACGCGCTCTCAAGCGTTTCACCAAGTCTTGCGAAAAGAACGGCATCATTTCCGATGTCAAGAAGCGTCAGCGCTTCGAAAAGCCTTCTGAAGAAAAGAAGCGTATTGAAACTGCTGCTCGTCGCAAGCGCTTGAAGGAAATCGCTGACCAGAACCGCAAGCGTCTCTACTAATTCTTTTACCCGCTTGTTCGGGTGATGATTAGTATTACGCATTGAGAATCTTTAGCTTACGCGTAGCTAGATTTTCTCTGATAAAGCGAAACTTTCTACTTTGTGAGTCGCTGACCAATGGTTGGTGGCTCATTAGGTGTTTCTAGCAAAATTTTTGAATGAGCTTGGCTCGTTCAATCCTTAAACTTCTTCGCTCAGAAGGATTAAGTGTTTTTTTTATGTCATCCAGAGCGTCCCTCTTGAGTCATCCAGAGCGCCCCTCTCGTGTCGTCCAGAGCGTCCCTCTCGTGTCATCCTGAGCGAAGCGAAGGATCTAGCTGTCAAAAAGGAATAAAATTATGGCAAGTGCATTGCTTACTCGTATTCTCGACGATGTCAAGGCCTCTATGAAGGCTCATGACTCCGAAACCCTCAGTGTTCTCCGTACCCTTCATTCCGATATCAAGAACGAGGCCATGAAGTCCGGTGCAACTCCCGCCCAGATTACCGATTCTATCACCGACGAAATGTGCGTGGATGTTTTGGCTAAGAGCGTGAAGCAGAAGCAGGAAGCTATCGAGATCCTTAAGAAGGGTGGCTTCATGGATAAGATACCTGCAGAAGAAGCCGTCATTGCTATCTACAAGAAGTACATGCCCGCCGAAATGACCGAAGAAGAAGTGAAGGCTCTAATCGCCGAAATCAAGGCAGCCACTGGCGCCTCTTCTCCCAAGGACATGGGTAAGATCATGAAGGAATTGCAGCCCAAGGTCAAAGGCCGTTTCGATGGCAAGCGCGTCAGCGCCCTCGTCCAGGAAGTTTTGAAGTAATTCCTTTTCGCTGTCATCCTGAGCGTAGCGAAGGATCTAGCATAAATTACTAGATGGAACAAATCCAGCAAAGTAAGATTCAAGAATTGGAGCTGCTCTACAAGATCAGCTCCATTTTGAACCAGAGTCTGGACTTCGAGAGCGTGGCTCATCCCATTCTCGAGGTGCTGGAATCTACCATGGGTGTGCAGCATGCCACCCTTACTTTGTATAATCGCCACACCGGCGAGATCTCCATTGAAATTGCAGAAGGTCTTTCCAGCCGCCAGGCCCGTAAGGGCCGTTACAAGGTGGGCGAAGGCGTCACCGGTAAGGTGGTGGAAACCGGCAAGCCTGTCATCATCCCTTCTGTGGGAAAGGACCCGAACTTTTTGGACCGTACCGGCCGCGGTAAGGACGAAAACCGAGCCTTCCTTTGCGTTCCCGTGATTATGGAACATGAAGTCATTGGCGCCTTGAGTGCTGATGTTCAGGACCCTGTAGAAAATCAACTTCCCGAAAAACTTCGTTTGTTGGAAATTATCGCCCAGATGCTTGCTGGCGCTGTGAAGTTGCGCCGTCAGGCCCGCGAAGAAAACGAAATCCTGAAGGCGGAAAACGAACGCTTGACCATGGAGCTGAAGGACCGTTTCCAGCCCGACAATATCATCGGTCGCTCCAGCGAAATGCAGCGTGTCTACGCCCAGATCGATCAGGTTTCCAAGAATCCTCTTCCCGTGTTGATCGTGGGGGAGGTGGGTACCGGCAAGGGCCTTGTAGCCGAAGCCATCCATTACCGTTCCGACCGAAATACCCATCCCTACATCCGCGTTCATTGCGCTTCCATGCCAGAATCTGTGCTGGACCGCGAATTGTTCGGCAGCGAGCGTGGCGCCTTGGTGGGCGTCCTTACAGAAACTCCGGGCCGTGTGGAACAGGCCGATGGTGGAACGCTGTTCCTGGACGAAGTGGCAGAACTTTCTCCCAATCTTCAAGTGAAACTTTTGCGCCTTTTGCAAGATGGCGAAATGGAACGTGTGGGTGCTCGTTTCAGCAAGAAGGTAAACGTTCGTGTGGTTGCCGCCACCACCAAGAATCTCCAGCAGATGGTGGCCGAGGGCACCTTCCGCGAAGACCTTTACTACCAGCTCCACATTTCTCCCATCTACGTCCCCGCATTGCATAACCGCAAGACAGATATTGTGCTTCTGGCGGATTACTTTGTGGAACATTACTGTCGCATCGTAGGCAAGAATGTGCGCCGCCTTGCCCGCACCACCATCAACATGCTCATGAGCTATCCCTGGCCCGGCAACGTCCGCGAACTGGAAAATGCCATTGAACGTGCCGTCCTCGTGACCGACGAAGACGTTATCTACCCGCACCATTTCCCCACCACGTTACAAACTGCGGAAACCTCCGGCACCCAGGTGTCCGGCAACCTGAAGCTGATGGTGGAAGCCTACGAACGAGACATCATCTGCGATGCCCTCAAAAGCTCCAAGGGCAAAATGGCCGCCGCCGCCCGCAGCCTCTCTACAACACCCCGCATTCTTACATACAAAATAAAACAGCTAGGTATTGACCTAGCTGCATTTACCCGATAAACCTCTCACCTTTTTGTCATGCTGACGGATGCCAGCATCGGTTGTTAGTTCCAGGTGGCGGTGAGTCTTGCTGAAATTGACAAGGACCCGTCCCTTGCGTCGTCTAGATTGTAGGCGAAACCGTAAAGCAGTGCTGCCGTGGCGCCAATGCCCCAGTTGTCGCTGACCCACCATTCCTTGCCGAAGCCCAGCTGGAATCCGAATCCACTTTGGGAGAATCTGTCAGGGTTTGTTTTGACGGATGCGTCAAATGTTGAAATGTCGTCACCGAATCTAAATTGGCTGATACCCAGAGATGCGGTGGCTAGAAAGTTGTCCATAAAGTAGTAGGTGGCTCCGATACCGAGAAGAGACATATTTGTCTTGTATTCATCACCATCATCGGAGTAGCTATCGGTTGGGGTCATTCCGGCCAAGGTCATGTGCAACAGCAGGTTGTTTGCAATTCTTCCGCCAATTTTTACATCAAGATCCGTAGCTGTTCCGCTTAGGTTTGATGTGTTGTCATCATAGTCGCTAGTCACAAAGTCAATATTCTGGTAGCCAAAACCCATTGCAATGCTCAAAAAGAATCCGTCGTGAGTTTTGGGTGCGGAAGCCGCAAAAGCGGATGCCGCGGCCAAAGAAAGTATAGACAAACATTTTTTCAAGTGAAACCTCCTAAAATTGAGCGGTAAAAGATAGAAACAGAAATCGTGAACTTTTGTTTTTTTTTGTAAACATTTGTAAATATTCGCGAGTGTGCGATAGAGAGTCCTTTGTAGGTTCTTTCCCCGTCCCCCCTGTCTATTTCCTACTACCTGCTTCCTACTAATTGCTATCTTTATCCCCGAAAATGAAAATTCACTCCTTCTCAATGGGCTTTGAATAGAAGAATAGATGGCGTCTCTATCTATCCTCATTTAAACCATTTTGAAAAAAGGAAAAAAATTATGCAATTCCGTCCTGTTAAAGAACAGCTTGATATTTTGATGCGCGGCGTTATCGATATCGTCCCGCAGGAAGAACTGGAAAAGAAGCTTCAGAAGTCTTACGAGA
>JAZRXW010000109.1:0-50342 GCA_045600425.1 Fibrobacter sp. | reverse complement strand
GAAAGGTTTTTAAAAGACGCATCAGGGAGTTTTGCGGGTTCAAAGTCAAAGGTTCCATTTTTCAACACAGGATGAGGCGCAACACCGATGCTATCCAGTCCCTTGCCATCATTCTTATCTGCATAAACAACACAAGCATCGGGAGCATCAGAATCCTTAGCAATATCACATTCCCACGCAATCTCCGTTTGAAAGTTGAAATTCATACGAATTTGACGAAGACGGTGCGGCATCAAGTCGTCCACGACAAAAGAATACTTTTCAATGAAATCAGAAACAAATAATTTTGGCAACTTGTAACGCTCCACATGACGGATGGGGACTTGATCACTATGTTCTTTTCCATCCGCATCGAGACCAGACACGCGTTCCCAACGGTCCACCTTCACACCCATCTTAGACCAATCAGAAGATGAATGGAATTTCAAGGGATTACTGCGAAATTCTGCATAATTTCGCTTCTTGAAGGATTGTCCATTTTCTCCGTACAGACCGATTTCGCAGAACTGCGTAGAATCAATCACATCAACGCCATAAAAACAGTTGCGGTTCAGCGTGGACTTTTCGCGAGCCAACTCGTCCATCTTGGACAAACTATCCATCGTCCTCGAATCGCTCAGAGCTAAGTTCACGAAAGGCTTCTCGTAGAGGAAGTCTTCCATAATCAGCGGATTAATCGTCGTATCGTTTACGGAAGAACCCACAATCGGCGAAACCGTATTCGAATAATCCGCATACCAGGTATTTTGGTTGTCATATACATTGTCAATAGGCAGGTTATGAGAATCGGAAACTTCTGAAATCAATTCCCCAGATATTAAAGGGGGAAGCATATTGCCAAGTAGAGCTGCAGAACCCACTAGAGCAGCTATATTTGCGACCATCCTTGCCGGTTGATACAACGACAAGGCAATGTCTATTCCGATGCACACCCACACAACAGATGCAGTCGCCGTTGCAACATTTTCCCAAGCCTGTGAATCGCTATTAGGCGCGGCATTGAATCTCGCTTTTTTCACATCAACCAAGGACGAATTGAAAATATCCGTACCCATACCCCAACCGGACCATTCTGAAACAAGATTTGTTCCTTGATCCCTAGAAGATACTGATGCAAGCAAACCCAGGGTAGCCGCCTTCGAGGCCAGGGTAAATGTACGCGTATCAAAAATTTCATCGCTTTCATACATTTGCGAGAAAAAATTCATCACCCCCTTCACAATACTTTCTGGAACAAAAAGTCCGACCCAATCTAAAGTTTCCTTGTATGGATCGGAATAGGTGATACTGTTTTCTCCTCCCAGAAGACGAAACATAGGCATACTGTCATTTGGTGGAAGATGTTTCAAATAGTCAATATGTCCCTTTCCTTTTTTTGAGGGATTCACATATTTAACTAAGGGATCATCCTTGGAGTAATTCTGCAAATTTTCTTCGATAAAGAAAGGAACTAAATAAGCAGCATAGCTCACTGCTGTTGCCCAACCTGCAGCGGAAATGGCAACCATCTTTGAAATGACATCATACGAACTGTTTATGGCAGCCAAACTCCAGGCAATAAGAGTTGTTGCACCATACTCTCCAAAAGCCCATCCGTGGTCGACCAAGTCAAGTTGCATTTCCAAAGCTCCGGTACCCTCGTGAGGGCTATCTAACGTTATGATTTTGTCTACGTCCTGATGATAATAGCCGCTATTTTGCACATATTCACGGGCAACAACACCTCCCATGCTATGACCTATGAGGATATAGCGAGAGGGTATTTGGCGGTAGAAATCAGAATTCTGACGCATGATTTGAAGAGCTCTTTGGCCTTGCAATTCATTGTTATCAACAAAAATCCGCGATTTCACCTCCTGCGCTTCTTCCACAAGAGCTCTTCGCCCCCCAAACTTACTTACACCACCATTGGCCCTATTCCATGTTCTGTCACCCAATTCTACAGCATTCGTTATAGAACTATTGGGAGGTTCCGAAAAAGAGCGCCAATGATATATGTAAGAATCGTGGACATTTCGCTTGCTTTCCGGCTCTTCAAAAATTTCCTTACTGATAAAGTAGCCAAGTCTTTTTTGGCTGTCATATTTCCCAATATTCGCCTTGCCTAAATATTCACCTGCAAAATAAGCAGATTGCAGCGTCGAATTCTCCTCAAAACCCTGCAAAACGCCATCCGCATCAGTATGACCATATGCTCCATGCAATAGCAAAACATTATAATTTTCAACACTCTCCATTGGCTTTGGTACAGCCAAACAACTGACAACAAGAACAAACAACAGAATAGAGGTTATTTTCACAATTCTCTCCTAGTACGAAACCTTATTACCATTGATGTCCATAAATTCTATTTCAGAAGAAAATAAAACATTTGGATCATTCTTTATTTTATTCTTTTTCAAATCAAGTCCATAAATTTTTGACTGAATTCGTACCATACGACCATCAAACTCAACCACTCTGTAAGGTAAGTATTCCGCACGCCACTCTGAATAATCAATGCTATCCACAACAAATTCATCAACTAACAAAAGAACGGCAATTGGTTGTTTTTTTGTTTTCAAGCAATAAACATCCTCCCCCCACGCCCTCACATCATCACAGTTCTGTATCCACATTAAGTCTTCATCCAGTCTCTTGTAGGTGAGAACCCCCGACACGGTGTCCAAAACGGCATATTGGCAGCTATCGTTACCAGCTGTCAAATTTCCTTTTGCAAAAATTGCGCCATCAGTCCATTCCCTCAAGGAGCCAATCGGAAAAGAAACAGAACAACCATCAAAAGACTGCCTAACTCCAATTATATGCGGTTTTTCGCCAATTTTCCAAAAGGAAAATGATGTCGCATTTTTCCAAACCAACAGATTCGGGTCCGTATTACCGCCCCAAACTACAGAATCCGACAATTGTCCCAAAACATACATGTATTGTCCATATCCATCGTCAACGGAATCCACAAAAACGGGGCCATCCAATTGTTCCCTGTAGTTATATACGCCAATGGTCCATCGTCCCAAACCGAACCGCTCTCCACTACACATGCAGTCAGCCTCATAACTCCATCTATTCGCATGAGCCACTATGGCAAAACTATCGTTAACGAAACCAACAATTTTCTTTTCGGTCGGGCCCATCCACCGATACTCCATATCATCGCACGGATCATCGTAACACCCCCACATACATACACTTGAAATTGCGGTTATGGCTGCCACAATCAGCCTTTGAAGCCCAAACTTGTTCAACAGATTTTTCATACCCTGTTCTCCTTAAAACTTTTTCTGCACATTTTACTACAAAATAACAGCAAACCGAGTTGTATGTCCAAAGTTCCGGTTCCCTCGTGCGGTGAATCAAGCATGATAAATTTATCCACATCACCATTATAAAAGTTTCCCTGCACATACTCGCGGCTTGCAACACCACCCATGGAATGGGAAACCAGAATATATCTCGAAGGAATCTTGCGATAAGAATCCAAAGAATCTGTTCTTAAATCCTTTAGCGTTTTTTGCCCACCAACATAAATTTCTTGAGATTCTTCAAACAAGGAACGACGATCGGAACATCCGTTTTTTCCACCCCACGTTCTTTTTCCAATTTCATTGCCATTGTTGGACGGGGAATTTGCAGGATTTGTAAAAGGACGTTGGAGATAAACAAGGTTCTCATAATCCCCATTAAATAAAGTATCCTGCATCCAGGGCTTTAACTCTTTTATCATTCCTGTCGCCGAAGAACCGTCTTTGCCTATACCGCCAATGCGATTTTTTGTTTTCGCGGCTTCAGAATAAGTTGTATTTTCACAATCTAATCCACCCCAATGTGAACCCGCTCCGTGAACAAGTACCAGATTATATTCGCTTAACGATTCCATCGGAGTCGCATATAAAACTACGCACAAAAACAAAAAGGATAATGATATTAATCGAAACATGTGTTGAACCCTTCTTATTTTAATCTATTCGTAATTGTTCTTTTGTGTACGAAACAAGTTCACCATTGTTTAAATGGATATAAGCCCCCCCATTAGACCACAGATCTAAATCAATTTCAAACAAAGGCTCGGCTGCTATTTTTTCAACTTCACTTATCTTATAAATTTGCTTACCAATACCAATATACTTTCCATAAAAACGAAGATTGTCTTCAAAACACTCTACTCGGCCACACCCTTTGATTGCAAGAGAATCCAAAATAGTTCCTTTTTCGTCAAAAATCTGAATCTTCCCATTTTTTTCGTCCAAGCACCTAAATCTATCATCAGTCCATTGAATATCGTTGCATTCCGCGATCCATGTAGAATTTCCTGACGGAATCCATTTTCTTATTGTTTTTTGTTTTAGATCATATAAGAAAAACGTCCCTTGCGGAAAACTCTTACACAATCCAACGTCGGATATTGCAATGAAAAAATCTTTAAGGCCACCTTCTTTCCATCTAGTAAAATAATCACAGCTGTCAAAAATTGTAGTATCAACATTTAACAACTCGCTTTCGTCTTTAAATAAATTTCTAGTTGATACATTTTTATAGTAATGAGCGTCATTGCAATTAGAATAATTAATTTTTTTAAATGCATCACCAAAATAAAAAACAGTACTATCAGAAATCTGAGTCCAATTACGAGAAAGCTTATTTCCATCATTCAATACATCATACACAACATTTTTATACGGATTTACAAGAACTATCTTACTATCGACTATATTTGTCTTTTCATCTTGTCCCTGAATGTATTCGGAATAAAATTCCACTTCATCCCAATACTCAACAAACAGTGCCAACGTAGAGTCATTCAAAACAGCAAACCTTTGAACATTGACACCTCGATCAACGACCTTTTCATCACTACAACCCATGCAACCCCACATACATACGCAAGCAAATGCAACCAAAGCAATGACAAGCATCTTTGCGAAATTAAATCCCTTAAGCATATAATTCATCCTCATCCTTCCACTCCATCCGGATTTTTTATATAATCCTCAAACATTTTCTTCACCCCTCGTCCCTTTTGTTCCACAATCATCTTGCCTAATTCAAGGATATTCTTTGCTGTATTTTCTCCAACACGTTTTTCTAGGAATGTATATACAAGCCCGTTCAATGCACCCTTCGCAATACTGTCGCCAAACAAACTTCTTTTCGCAGCTTTCGTTTCATCTTCAGTCAAGCTATTTTCCAACAAGGTGCAGTAGGCCTTCGTAGAAAGGACAAGTATTTCCTTCATAAAGGAACCATCGGCAATCATCTTGTTGGACTTCAAAACATTTCGAATGTAGTCCGACAAGTACGGGTCATCAACCTCGATTTTAATCCTGTCATCTTTTTCAACTACACCTTCTTTCAGCAAGCTTTTCAAGTCTTCCTTGAGCATTTCCTCGCTTTTCTTGCGAAGGTTGTAGTCATAAATCAGGGACCGAGCCTTGGACCTTGAAATTTTCAGTTCGTTAACCAAATCAAATATGGAAGGTGCCTTTTCAAGAATAGCATCCATAAAAAACTTCCTTAATATCCAAACCACATGTTGTAGCCGAGTTTAATGGCTCCAACACCTGAATTTGCGTACCTATGAATTTTAATTCTTAAATCACTACTAGACGTTGCCACAAAATCAACAACTTCAAAAGGATTTGCCGCACTGAAGGATTTTGCAATAATTCGATCGTCTTGATAAACATAGAGATCTAAGTCCTGAGATATGGTTTGATTCTCGGCGATATAGGATCCAGGGGTCAACCAGGAAATTGCAACCCTATATCGTTTCCCAGCAACAATTTCAGACTCATTAAACGAGATTGAATCACCAACAAAGAAATCAGAGTTGGAGCCGTTCCAATATGCAGAACGGGTACTCCAAGCAAGTTTTTGGTATAATGGTACGGCTCTTGCCGCCTTTGAATTATTGTCTGCATCAAATGCATAATTACTTACGGACTTTGTACTTCCAGTTATAAGCAACGCCTTTGCCATTTCGGGATGTCGCTTAAAAAACGGATGCTGTTGCAACACATTCGCCATAAGTCCTGCTGTATAGGCGGTTGCGCTACTAGTTCCAGAGGAACGACCGTTGGATATATTCCCATAAGAATCAACAAAAGTCGCATTGCGAAGAAGATCAAAATCCGAATAGTTCAAAACTTCTGGCTTTTGGTTACCTATATTAGAATTATCCCATCGCGAAAAAGAATTGTAGAGACCAGTTCTTGGAGAGACCGCGCCAATAGTTATTGCGTTCAAAGCTTTTCCTGGTGATGAAACTCTGTATGACCCAGAGGAGTCATATTGATTTCCTGCAGAAACAAACACAATCATTCCATTACGATTTATATAGTTATCAATTTCCTCATCGTAACCAGAATAGACAATTTTGTTTGAAAAGCCTTCCGAGAGAAAGCTTACATCACAAGCAGTTCCATTTTGCGTTGGCTCGGGATTGACATTCTTATTAAATTCGTGCAACACGGCACCAGGGGCTGTTTTCTGAAAAAGGTCAACCATCTTAGTTATATGGGAGCCAATATTACCACTACAATCTGATTTGTGCTGAACGAAATGTGATGTGTTTATATATTGGGTGTTGGGACAATCCGATTCCGAAATGCACGCAGTAATCCCATTACCATTATAACCATTAGAATGCGCGTACCTGGAGATTCCACTCAAATTTAATACATCCGTGTAAGGAATGAAATCGTCCGAGGAGGTCTCTTGCAATGGATTACTTACAGGAACATCTTGGATTAAAACATGATATTCACCCTGCAACAAAGACCTTATTTCTGCTGCAGTTAAATCTGCAATAAAATCGCTAGGAACATCCTCACATTTTTGTCCATAGCCAGCGATTTTATCGAAGAAAATTTTTTCGGACAACAAAGTATCGTTTAGATAGAATCTGTTTTCGTCACTATCAAAACGAGCGAAATGCGGTTGACCACAAAACTGAGGAACGTCTCGATAGACTACAGACACCTTCATCTTCTTATATTCCGGTGATGTAACATACGTATTCGCCCCGTTTTGACTTCGTCCCAATACATCGTATTTTGTGGAAATGGTCGTTTTTGAAACAGAAGAATCCGTAACATCTAAAAATGCTTGCACTCTTGGGGACACCAAGTTCTTTACGTTCAGCCATGGCAAAATCAACGGTTTATCCCCATAAACCAGGGAAAAACAAATTGTTATGCAGAATAAATATTTGACAAAAAAACGCATCAATTACCGCACTCTATAGATTCACAATACGATTTCAATTTTTCGCCATTCATACGTAAATAGTCATTGGCGGCAACAACTGAATCCACAACAGAAGTGCAACGAAGATGTAATTCTTCCTCATAAGATTTTTCAATTTCCAATTGGGCATTTTTATCAGCACAGTGCTCGGCAAATCGTGTTGAATCTGCAATCTTATTTTTCAAACCTTGATCACTATACAGAATATCAAATCGTTCCGTAGAAAGAGGGGTACCAGAGGATAAATTCAACAGTTGCGTATAATTTTTTAAGCCGAAAACATCATTCAATTTCAAATGTAATCCATTCTCTTTTTCAAAGATTTTAATTACACAAGCATTTAGTCCATCTTCTGAAAAGAATTTGAGGAGCGTAACTGGTTCTGAATGGAAATAAATTTCATGCCAAAGGACCTTGTTATATTCATCACCTCTGTCATGATGGTCTTCGCAATATTCCACCGAATCCACCGGCACTTCCGGCACCCAGGTTTGCAGAATCTGAGCCAAGGAATCGCCATCAGCAATGGTATTTTCATCAACCACCGTACCGTTGGAAATATTTTCTGGATTATCCTTCGAACAGCATCCAGCAAATATCAGCGACAAGACAATCAGCAAACTAAACATTATTTTCATTGGATTCCTCCTGCACACGTTCCGTCAGCGGGAACAGTTGCAAATTCAAACGGTATACGCGATCCATCTTTTTGTCGGAAGAAACAACTTCAACAATCTTATTCCGGCATTCACGAAGCAGGGCAACGATTTTACCATACGCTTCGTCCGAAACACCCATTGTAATGCCCGTAAAGTTTCGTTCCTCCACGGAGAATCGGTCTATGGCTTCTTCAGCAATCTTTGCCATGTCACGATTCATGGATCGCATGGCCACCGCCATGGATTCCGTAGATCCAGTCAGGTTTTTCTCTACCTGCCGGTAAGCGTGTTGTCCTGTTTTTTGGAGAAGCCCTGCTTGAACCAAGAAATTAAGCGACTTTTCTACTTCGTCGGCACTAGTTTCCTGATGGCATTTTTTCGCCAACTGCTTCGGCATTGCCCCCGGCATGGCTGGAGCGAGCTCACGCATCACGGGATGCAGCCAGGATTCGTAGAACTTGAAAGTGTCACTACCCAGTATGCGAACCTTGTTAGCGTTGGCAATGGCATTCATCTCTGCAAAAGCCTTTTTCTTGTCACCGTCATCCTTTGCCTGATCGAAAATCACCAGGTCCTCGAAGAAGGTGGCTTCTAAGCCCTCAAGGCCCATGGCCTCGGCAACCTTGTGTATGCCGGCCTTGCTCAAGTTTGCATCTCTTTCGCAAACCTGCTTCAAATAATTCGGGGAAATAAAACCTGCCAGCTTGGAGAACTCTCGCCACGAGAAAACGGAGGTCTGTTTCTTGAAGTCGTAGAAGTCCTGCATGTACTGTCTGTAACTTTGATATTCTATAATTGATTTCATCAAGGTAGAATTTAGAACAAGACTTTTTTCGTGTCAATAAATTTTATAATACACTCCCCCCCCCTTTTTTTTGATTTAGTAAAATATTGTATTCCAAAATACATTTTCCGTATTTTATAATACAGTTTGTATTATAAAATTCTTTGTCTTGACTTCTTCACATAGACATAGCATCTCTACAGGTTCGTAGAGCAGCTTCTTCACCGAAATCAAGCTCCAAAATGCCTAATAAAATTGATGGAGTGAATGGTACTGAAAACGGCGAGTCCCTTGTGCTTACCCCCTCACTCCACAAATAAATCATCCAGCGTGATCTCGCTTTGAACGTCGTTGCGTTGCTCGTTTGGAGCGAGTCCACATGTGGTTGCGAAGGTTAGGTATAGTGCCTTGCGGGTTTTGGTAACTTGCCGGAACAGTTCTCTGCGGGCCTTGACAGTTTCCATGTAATTTGAAGAAATCAAGAATGGCGCATTTGCGTATTTCATTTCGCAGAGGTTGATGACGCCGTCCCTGCGGTCAATGAGCAGGTCAATTTGTGCACCCTTTTCTTTCTTGCCCTTCTCGCCTTTGCTTTTGTCTCCTTTGTGCCGCCAGGAGCATACGTCACTTGAAATCCCCGAAATTCCTAGTTTCTGCTTGATTTGATTTATGTGCTGTAGGCAGACTTGTTCAAAGGCGTAACCGCTCCACGCGTTTTTGCTTCCAGAGTCAATCATGTTGCTCCACCGGTGTTCATCGCGTCCACGATAGCCTTTGACGTAGCGCAGATAAAAAAGCGAGAACAGGTCGACCATCTGGAACATGGTTTCCTTGGCGTGTTTGCCAAATGCTGTATAACTGCGGATAAAGTCGCATGATTCCAGATTTTTCAGAATTTCTGTAAGTACGCCGTTGTCCGTAATTTTAAGCGATTCCACGATTTCTGCTCGGGTTATGCCGCATGCCTTGCTAGCCAAAAGTTCAATCACTCGTTTGTAGGCTATGGAATCGTTGAACAGTGATTGAAATAGAAAATTGTACTCGTCTGCTAGTTTTGCATTTTTGGAAAAGAAGAGTGTGTCGATATTTTGCGGAACGCTTAGATGGTTGTCAAGTTTTTCCAGATAGAACGGAGTTCCGCCTAGGCACATGTAGGCGTCTAGAATCTGCTGCCTAGTAAAGGCGAATTTGCGCGACTTGAAAAATTGTTCCGTTTCGTAAAGGGAGAATGGCCCTAGATGGATGCGCTGGGTCACTCGGTTGTGCAGCCCGCCCTTGTTTCCTAACAATTTGTTTGTCATCCAGGTTGTTGCCGAACCACACACGATGAATTTCAGATTGTCCTGCATGCAGCCCCAACTGTTCCAGAAAATTTCGAAGGCGCTCAGAAATTTTGACCGGGGTGTATCGAGCCAGGGAAATTCGTCTATGAACACGATTGCCGGTCTATCCTTGATGGTTGCAAGATGATTTTTCAATAAGCTGAATGCGGCATCCCAGGATTCTACCTGTGGGGTGTATTGACCGGAATGTGAACTTAGTTGCTGGCAAAACCTTGCAAGTTGCGTTTTTTTGTTGTCCAGGAGGGAGCCTGTGCAGTAGAAGTCGAACTTGTCTGCGAAATACTCCCGTACTAGGAAAGTCTTTCCGATACGGCGGCGCCCATAGACAGCTATGAGTTCTGCCTTTCCAGAATCTAAAATTTGCTTAAAAAACGCTTTTTCTGCATTTCTTCCGAAGATTTCGCGAGTCATAATAGCCTCTTTGTTTAGCGAAATCTAATAAAAAATGATAGATTTCGCAATAGTTCAAATCTTTTTATGTAGCGAAATGTGGTTAGAAATGCTGGATTTCGCTATAATTCATTTTTTTGTATAGCGAAATGTGAATGTATTTGTGCATGGCGGATACTACACACACTTTGACCGGGAGCACGCTACTCTTGATAATGAGGAGTTGGTGTTTCCTGCAGGATTCGGTCTGAAATTTCCCTTTTAAGTAAAATAATGCTGAAAAGGTTTTCCTAAAAGCTCACGGACATTACGGCGCCCTTGTAATCATCATAGAAGACGGGTGCGATGATAAGGCGGGGCTGTTCCACGTTGCGGTTGCCGGAGGTTCCTGCCATTTGACTGTGGCTTGCCCGAGCGATTTTTTCCTGGTAGAAGGTGTTGCCGATGTACCAGCCGATGGAGGCGCCCATGAGGATTCCTGCAACGGCGTCGGAGAACCAGTGGGCTTCTCCCTTGGCGCCCAGGACCATGCTGGTGGCGATGTAGCCTGCGTAAAGGCTGCAACCTGTAACTACCCAGGGATTATCGCGGTTATAGCTGGCGATGCTCATGGCGAGAGCCGCATTTGTCATGGAGTGTCCCGAGGGCCAGCCGTAGAAAACGCCCCGTTTGAAAAATCCCCAGTCGAAATCTCTGGAAAGTTCACCGGTGTTCTTGCCTGCTTCGGGGTGGGCGCGACCAGAAATCGCCTTTAATATGTTGTCGTAGAGAAACGCTACGGCGGTTGCCTGGGCTGCTACTGCACCGGTGTTGTTTAACTCGGGATTGTCGCTGATGAACAGCATGTATCCGGGAACAAGGAAGGGGAAGAATGTCCCCATGACCATGCCGGGGGTAAATGCGATTCCGTAGGCGACTTCGTTCTGGCGGGCAGCAAAGCGGGCGACCTGCAAATCCACGTCATTTGTGGACAGAATGTAGGTTGCAGAACTTCCCACAATATGAAACGCCAAAGGCCACCCGAAGGCGCTCAACAGCATGTTGTGTCCCAGGTGATCGAAGGGCGAAACTTTTAAGATGTTGTCTGAACTGTGGGTGGAAATATCCAACGAAATGTTTTTCGTAGAATCCGAAACGGTCTCTTGCCCATAGGAAAAGACGGCTAATGCGAAGGCAACAATGAGGGCAAAACGGCAGTTCATAATCTTGAAATATAGCATCTAGAGTTTACTCTAGGTCAAGGTGTTTTTTTTGTTCTTGCGGGGTTGTCCTACGGTTTCGTGAAAAAGACCTATCATCGTTGCTTTGAATAATGTATTTTATGAAAAAAGGAACAAACTTATGGAAAACGAAACTCTTAAAACTTTGGAAACTCGCCGCAGCTGCCGCAAATTTAAACCCGACATGGTCTCCGACGAAGAACTGGAAGCGGTGATTCGCGCAGGAACTTTTGCACCTTCTGGAAAGAACCAGCAGTCCTCCATTATCATTGCCGTGACCAACAAGGAATTGCGGGACCAGATTGCCGAAGAAAACCGCAAGATTGGCGGATGGGACGAGGGCTTTGACCCGTTCTACGGCGCTCCGGTGATTCTCATTGTCATTGCCGACAAGGATGCCAATAATGCTTCTGGCACTTACATCAACGACGGTAGTCTCGTGATGGGAAACCTGATGAACGCCGCCGCAAGTATCGGCTTGGGAAGCGTGTGGATCCACCGTGCAAAGCAGGAATTCGAAAGCGAGTTCGGCAAGGCCATTCTTAAAAAGCTGGGCATCGAAGGTAACTACGAAGGTATTGGCCATGTGGCCCTGGGCTATCGCCAGACTCCGGTTCCCAAGGCCCTGCCCCGAAAGGAAAACTACGTTTACTACATCAAGTAATCTTTCGAGAGGTTGGTTGCCAAAGCCATATCCTCTCGCTTTATTATTGCGGGTATGAAAAAATTATTGATTTTTATTGTTCTGCTGGTGGCGTTTTTGGCGGTCTTCGTACTGCTGCAGAAGCCTGCGGAAAACGAATCCCTGGAATCTGTGGCTCATGTGCCTTCTCCGCAGTTGTTTGACGTGGCGGATCGATCCAACATGGTGATGATTGCCGCCGTAGGGTTGGGCAAGACGGAACGCCGCAAGGTTGTGAGTGGCCGACTGTACCGCAATTTTGTACAGCTCTTGAAGACCAACGGCGAAATGGATGATGCGAAAACATTTACGGCAGATTGCAAGGTGGGTGCCCGTCTGGAGTTTTACCGCGATACGATTTTGCTGGGTGAGTTCCGCATGACGAATCTCGTGGGGCGGGACGGTGCGCCGGGCGTTTGGAGACCGCTGCAGTCTACCGGCGATCGTTTTGTTCCTACGGATGAAAACAGCGGCTTCTGGAAACGCCGCCGTATGGCGAAAATTTACAAGTTCCTGCGGGATAATGGCGTTCACTTTAATCATTGCGATGAAACTGCTTCCGAAAGCGTGGAGAGGGAAACGGCGGGTCTTGAAAATTCTGGCAACGAGAATTTTAGTGCCGGGAATTTTAATTCCGGGAACGGCCGGATTCTGACGATGCCTAAGTTGGGCGCCGCCCGAAAGGCCAGACGAAACGAGGAACGGTCTGCGGCAAACGACAGCGTGACTTTCGCTGCGGCCGAGGGGGCGGCACTTCCCCAGGACGTTGTTAGCGAATCACAAAACGTCTTGAACCTTCTGGACGAGATGGTGCTTCCCGCGGATACTGCGGTAGGGGAGCCTCTCCCGGAATTGTTCAAGAATTGGAACCGCGGGACCGTTGAATTTTTTGATTCCACGGGACGTAATGTCTTGAAAACGGTCCGTCTGGACGAAGACCAGGTCAGTGCTCTGGGCAAGTTGGTAAAGAACACTGATGTGGAAACTTACGGCATGAGCAACAGGATGTTCGTTGTCCAACACGTCAAGATTACTTTGTTCAAAGATTCGCTGCCGGAAATGGAACTGTGGGAAGTTGCCAAGGGGAATTATTCCAACTTGCTCAAGTGTCCGCTCCGTAACGGAACGTGCATTGTCGATGGATTCTGGAGAGCTGCTGAACCCGATAAAATCAGGAACTTCTTTGAAAGTTTGCAGTAGTCTCTCTTGTCGCTGCTTAGGAAACAAAAAAACTCCTGCAATTTGCAGGAGTTTTTTGTTACACCAAAGATGTTTCTATTAGTCGATAGTAATGGTGATGTGGAACTCGCTGTCCTCGTCGTTCAATACTTCTTCCAGCATTTCCTTATATTCGCTGGTCAGCTTGTATTCGGCGGCGGACTTGTTCATGATGCAGCGGACAGGGTTAAGGGTTGTCTTGTCCCACCAGTCGCGGAATGCGTCATAATAGTCGTAGTTCATTCTGAAGCTTAGGGCGTGGTCTGCATTGTCGTCGATGTTGGACAGCCAAGGAGAGGTAAACTTACCCAGGTCGCTATAATCGTAAGCGATGCCGATGGAATCTCCGTCGTCATTGTAGTCGGTCTTGGCACGAGCGACACCGGTGCTTACGAAGGACATGCCGAAAGCGTCAATCCCCTGGATGGTGCCAGCTTCGTCTGCCCAGAGGAGTACATCGTCATCGGAGGTGTTGGGAGTGCGCATTATAACGCTTGCAACATTGTCAATGCCGATATCCATCTTCTTTCTGTAGTTGGCGGCGGCACGGGTCTTGCTCACGTACTTGTAGAGGGTGTCGATTTCTGCACCGTTGGGGATGTGGAATCCTTCGGGGCAGATACCTTGATGGTTCTTCTTTACGACAGTGGAAGAGGGTTTCTTGTGCAAGTATTCTTCATCCAGGTTCATGGCTTCCGCCCAGTTGTAGAGGCGGCCGAAGTTGTCGCAGTTTTCGTCTTCGTCTTCGTAGCAGTGACCGATTTCCTTGCCATCAAATTTGCTGACGTTCAAGTTCTGGCTGTCCCAGACTTGGGTGCCAAGAATCACGAGACCGTTGGGCAGAAGACCCATGCTGAGGGAAGTGCGATAGTCGTCGGGATAGATGGGTTCTTCGTCGCCGGCGTCCAGCTGCTTCATCCATTCGTCGCGGCAGATGTACTTGTCCTTGCCGCTCTTGATGGTGACGAATGCTTCGACACCGTTGTTGACCTTGCCATCGCAAGTGGGCAGGTCGAATACGTCGTCGTACGTCTTGATGACAATCTTTTCGCTGGAAGAGTCGTCAGAGCTGATGTCGATGACGCAAGCGCTGAGACCGAAGGCGGCTGCCATACCCATGGCGGCAATGCCAAAATTGCTCTTTCTCATAGAAATCTCCTTTTAGGTATCGGATGTCCGATAGTAGTTTTTGTATAGGACAAAGATACCCTTTTTTGTGAAGATTTCAAATGGGCCCTTCTCAAAAGTGTGATAAAATTGTAAGAAAAAAGGATGAAACCCGCCGACCACGGTCACTGAGCTTGCCGAAGTTGAGCCCGCCGAACCACGGTTGGTGAGCTTGTCGAACCAATCTCTTTCTATATTTCCGACGGATTTATAAGGTGAACAAAGATGAAAATTTCCAAGAGTTTTTTAGGTATAACTGCGGTTACAGCTGCGATGGTCTCTATGGTGGGTTGCGCCGGGGGATCCAAGGTCAGTAAGCCGGAGACTTTCAAGGACAAGACCGGCGTCATCGGCGTGTTTCGCCAGGCTGCTTTCTATTGCTCGGATATTGCGCCCCAATATATGACTTTGGGGGACGCCAAGACTCTGGTGAAGCCCAGCTGGAGCAGTGAACAGGATAATTTGTTCGTGACGGAATTGAAGCCGGGCCTTGCGACGCTGTATTCTTACGAATACACTTGCAACAACGAGGAAAACCGCCTGGTGTTGGACACTGCGGATAATGGCAAGAAGGCTTTCCCCGTTGCAGTGAAGGTGCCGGAATCGGGTTTCTGCAAGATTGTGATTTCCTTCCTGGAAAACGACAACTTGTTCTCTCATAATGATGATGTGCTTTCGGAACAGTTCATGCAGAATGAGGTTGCGCTGAAGTATAGCGATGTGCCTTACTGCGATGTTATCGATACCAAGGGAAAATCCGTTTCCTTCGTGGATAAGGATTCCCTGAACCGCGAACTTTTTGCGGCCGCCCTGAAGTATGCCAAGGAAATGACTGCGGAAAACGCCTACCCTCTGGTCGCTCTGGATGGCAAGTCCGACAAGGCCCAGACCAGCGGCGACAACTCCCAGGTGGTGCTGGTGACCTGGCATAATGAACCGGACAAGTATCGCGACGGTGCGGTGGTGAAGGCGGACGAAGTGATGTGGGCTTTTGCCGACAAGGAATTCCTCAAGTGGTATCAGGATAATGCAGGCAAGGTGACCAACTGGAATCTGCGACTGAAACAGTTGTTCGGCAAGTCTCCGGATTTTGACGCGGGTTACTTTACGGTGTACTGGGCAAACATCAAGGATGTGATGCGTCCGGCGTATGTTCCCGAAGTGGGCGATGTGGTGATGAATGCTGCCTTCTCTGGCGCGCTTGAGGAAGACCAGAGTGAAAATGCGGTTTGGTTCAAGAAGTGGTTTAAGGAGACAAGTGCCGCTGTCGACGCCAGCGAGGGTGGTTTCGTCTGGACTCGCCTGGGTTATACCTATGACTGGGGTAATGTGGATGGCAGTAAGTACGGCCTGACGGAATTCATCGTCAGGGACGGTGCTGAACTGGAAGTGAAGTTCACCCGCAGTACCAAGGGCTTCTTGAACTGGATCAAGGATCGCAAGTTCTAGATAGCTTTTGCAGTTAAATTGCAGAAAAGGCGGGGTTTTACGCGGGAAATTGCGTGGAACCCCGCTTTTTTGTTACGTTGTATGTGGTTGCGCGGCGGGGAAAGGGCTTTTTTCGGGGGTCGTATGGCGAAATTCTGCAGAAAGGAGGCAAAATGCAATGCTTTTGGGGGAAATTTCTGACTGTTGATTTAGAACAACGTTGTGAAATAGCGGGGGCGGGGACGATTTTTGCTCTTGAACCCCGCCAAATCGCCGATTTAAAATTTTAGGCTTTTACCAGGACCCGCCACAACTGCTGGTGGGCTTCTTTGTATTTCCGCTCGAAAGCAGTTTCCGGATGGACAGGATTGAAGGGTGCGCAGGAGATTGAAGCTGTTGTGTCGCGGGGCGCTGCATTTCGGGAGGGAGTGCCATCCGTGCTGCGGGTTGTTGCATCGGCGGTGTCGCGGGGAGTCTCGCTGCTCGGGGTGACACTCTGGAGGATGCGGGCGGCTTCCGCAAATTCCCGGGCGTAAATTTCCCAGTTGGTACGTAACTCTGTGACGTTGCCTAAGGCCATCAGGGTGGGGAAGATGGGGTGCAGGTGGAACCTGCGGGTAGCTTCGCTTTCCTTGGGCCAGGGATTGGGGTAATAGACGGCGTGGTGCAGCACCTGCCAGCGGCCAGCCTGAACTTCTTCCAAAGCGAGCTTCCAGAAGTCCAGCAGTTCCGCCCGGACCCAGAATGCGTTTGCGGGAGGGGCGCCGAGGGCGCTTTGCGTGGCCTGTTCTTCGCCGGAAAGGGATTGCTGATGCTGGCTTTCGTCAGCATGGCGCAGCTGGTGTTCGTTGCCCGCCTTATTCAGGCGCATGGCGGACTTGTCTATACCGATGACGGGAACGCCAGGAAACTTGCGGGCCAAGTGCAGTGTACTTTCGCCGGTGCCGCAGCCGGAGTCCAGGATGACGCAATAGCTTGCGGGAAGGCTCCCCTCGGCGTTGCTCGGGGAACTTGCCGAGGCGCTGGCTGGAACTGAGGTCGCCGAACCTGTCGGGGCGCCGGCATCTCCCCTCGGCGTTGCTTGGGGGGCTTGCTGAGCCGGGTTTTCCGATGCGTAAAATTTTCGGACGAACTCTTTTGCGCTTTCAAAGGCCTCGCGGGTATGGTCTGCCACAGGGCGTAAAAAACGGGTGGTCGCATACTTGCGAACCACCTGCTCTAGGTTTTTGTAAATGTCGTCTTGATTTGATGTGACTGCGCGGACGCTGGAATCAGCCATTACTTGTTCCGGGGCTCGGTCTTCCAGATGCTGGTGCGGTCGGCGTCAAGAAGTTCCACGTCGTCGATCCAGACTTCGGTATTCTTTCCGCCGGTCACTTCCCATGCGATAAGTGTGACGCAAGACAGACTGCCTGCTCTTTCATCGACGATGCCGGCAAAATCAATGGTCAAGGAAGCCCAGTCTTCCAGAAGGGTGAAATTGCTGGTTGCGAACTTGCCATCGAAAGTTTCGGTCTTGTTCTTTTCATCTACCAGGATGAAGTTCAGATTGCCGGAACCCTTGGCCTTGAACCGGATTGCGGTTGCAGAAGTCAGGTCGTAACAGATGGACTTGTCGTTGCTTCCGACGGCAACGCCCATATTGGCCCACGGCCAGCCGGTTCGTTCGCCATCTTCGTCAAAATCCAGAGCCTTGAGGGAATCGTAATCAAAGACCAGGTGGAGGGCGGTGTTGCCGTCGCTGTCCTTAGTCATCTGAGGAACTTCTTCGCTACCCTTGGCGCTCTTTACAAATTCGGATCCCTCGGTTACCACAACGGACTTGCTGTGAGAAACGTACCACCAGCCGCCATCGCTGGGGCCGAAGTACATGGGAGCGAAGCGGTGCTGGTTGTCGCCATCTTCAAAGTCGTCCAGCAGGAGGGACTTGCTTTCGTTGGCGAAGGTATTTGCGGTAGCCTTCTTGCCCGCTTCCGCCAGGACGTAGCTGCTTACTGTGTCTGCGTCTGCGGCCTTGGGAATGAACACCAGGTCCAGGTGACCTGCGGGGAGGGAATCCAACTGGAACTTGCCATCAACCACAGGAGCGGAGTAGTCCAGACCGCGAACCTTGACGGTACCTTCTGCGTCTACGTTGCCACTGACGGAAACGGTCTTCTCCAGATTGCTGGAGCCCAGGTCCAGGTTTTCTTCATCGACGGTAATGTTCATCTGCAGTGCGTTTCCGCCCTGCTTTGCCTCCAGGATGTATTCGCCCTTGGCTACACCTTCGATAGTGACCTGACCGTTCTTGTCGGCAGTGGCGGTGTAGGCCTTGTCTGCATCGAGGCTTGCGCTTTCGATGACCTTGACTTTTGCCAGGGCGGCAGGAGACTTGTCAGCCGTTAAAATCTGTGCGGTGATGGCGTTGCCGGCTTCGGTTCCGGAGGGGCCGCCACCTGCGGTGTTTGTGCTGTCAGAACATGCTGTAAAGGACAGGCCTAAACCTAAGACGGAGGCCGTTGCTATACCCTTTATATATTTGCTGTGTTCTCTCTGCACGTCCGAAAAATAAAAAAATTCTCTAAAAAGTTTCATCATGCCCCCTTTTCCGGCGGCTCAGAACCTGTGCAAGGGTCGTCCACCTTGTTGGACAGGGGGAACATGGCGATATTCAGGGCGTAAACGCGGTCGGCGCGCTCGCTCTTGCGGGCGAACTGCAACAGGCCGCGGCGGAATTCCTCGATTTTATGGCGAATTTCCGGCAAATCGGACTCGTCGGCGGTAAAAACCACGCTGGAAATGTCGCGATCGTCGGGTTTATGGCGGTCGATGGATTCCAGAGCCAGTTCCATGGTGCGTCTGTGGAAGTCGCGAACGGCGGTGCTCTTGACTTCGCCGCCAGTGCTGATAATCTGGTCGGTAATGTTCCAGCCGCCGTTTCCGTCGGGGACCACAAGGCCCAACTGTTTCATGACGCCAAGGGCAGTGCGGGCTTCGTCCTGGGAAATGGCGGGAGTCAGATTGGAGGCCAGCTTGTTTAAGTCGCTGGTGTCTTTGGTAATGCCGATGAGGGCGCGAAGTGCTGCGCAGGCCCAGCTCCCGAAGTAGGAAAGTTCCGGTGTGGAAAGCACGCGGGTTTCCAGGGAGCGTAGTTCCATCAGGCGGTAGTAAAGCTCGGAAAGAGCCTGCTTCGCCTTGGTCTTGTTAAATCGATAAAGCGTCTTGAAGTATTCGGCGCGGCGGTCATCCAGGCCGCAAAGGCGGATAAACACCGGCAAGGTGCCCTCGTTCAGGTGGCCTTCCTTCTGGAATACGCGAACTAGCCAGGCCGGGTCTACGCCGGTCTTCTGGCCAAGGTAGCGGTAAGAGGTAAACGGATTGTCCTTCTTTGTCTCGACAAACCAATCTCTCAAAAATTCGCGATATTCTAGGTATTCTAATACTTCAGGCATATCTATAATTTACATAGGTAAAAATAAAAAAACACTGTAACTCGTTGAGGGCGTTGAAGTTCCGTTGCCTAATTTACAACAGCAATTCTCAACAGCGAGTAAAGTGCGTCGGGGAGGCAGAAAATGCTGCGGCTCGGCCATGCCGGAATGCAAGCATTCCGTCGCGGCACTCGCCTTACGCATTATTCTCAACAGCGAGTAAAGTGCGTCGGGTATACAGAAAATGCTGCGGCTCGGCCATGCCGGGATGCAAGCACCCCGTCGCGGCACTCGCCTTACGCATTATTCTCAACAGCCATGAATTCCACGCCATTACCCACTTTCGAGAGATTTTTAGGGCGATTTCATGAAATTTTGTCACCAAACGGGACAAAATTGTTGTTTGGTGACAAAAAATTAGGATAAAGTAATAGAAAAATGGTGATTTTCGATGCGAAAACCTGAAAAATTAGGCTGATTGAAGAAAAATAAGGCTGATTTACGGAGAAAAAATGTTTTTTGAGACATTTTTACTACAAATAAAGTAAAAATTTTGTCACCAAAACGCTCAAAAGTACGGTTTAGTGACAAATTTTCTCAAATAAAGACTCAGCCCTCGCTCCCCTTCTCGTTATAGCTCAATGCCTGTTTCGCGCTCCGTAACGGTGCAGCAGGCGGCCTTGAAGGTTTCGGGGGAGGCGACGATGGTTACCGATTCCTTGGCTCGGGTAATGCCCGTGTAGAGAATCTGGTTGGTGAGCAGCGGGTGCCCCTTCTGCTTGGGAAGGAACATGAGGACATGGTCATATTCTGAGCCCTGAGACTTGTGGATGGTAATGGCGAAGGCGGGCTCCAGGGATTCTTCGGGTAAAAGTGATAAGGGGTAAAAGACGAAGTCTCCCTTTTCCTTTTGGGATGAAATATCCTTGAGCTTCTTGGGGGGAGCCTTTTTTAACATCAGGTAGGGCACTTTACTTTCCTTGTCAAAGATCACGATGCCCGTATCCCCATTATAGAGCTTGTACATAGACTGATTTTCCGTAAGAATCAGCAACTCTCCAGGGAAATACTTGCCGGAAAACATGGGAATCTTGGGTTCTTCCACAGAGCCTTCTGGACGTTCCTTGTTGCGGATGGTGATCGCTTTGTTCTGTTCCTTGACGTATTCCTGGATGCTTTCGCAAGTGATTTTGTTTAGCTGGAATACGCCGCGGTTGCCGCCTCGTTCTGCAGAGAGCATTCGCTTCTGGAGAGAGGTGTTCCACAGGTCCTTTCTTCTTTGCTGTTCTGCAAGGTCGGGCTGTTCGTCCCGCGGGTGAATTTCTGCGGCAAGCCTCGGGAAATCAAAGAAGAAACTGTTCCAGCTTTTGATGAGGTCAAGAGATTGTTCTTCCTCCTGCTTGGACGTTTCTCCCTCGATGGAAATGTAGTTGACAGCGTTTTCCTTGGGTGTCCCGATGGAGGTGTCCTTCGTGAAGAATGTTTGAGGAACCGCCGGTGATTCCGATGTGTTATTTGCCAGGGCGCAGTCCTTGATGGCATAAGCCAGCTTGCCGATGTTGGATTCGGCGGTGAATCGTCTAGATTCTTCTAGTTCCACCACAAAATCATCCTGAGCACGCTTGGAGTTGAGAATTTCTCCCAGCACGGCGCCTGCGTCAACAGATGGCAATTGGAACGGGTCTCCCAGCACAAATACCTTGACATTCTTTTCGGGCAAAGCCTGCAGGAATGAGGCGAACAAGTTGATGTCGATCATGCTGGCTTCGTCTATGACGAAGATGGACTTCTCGCTAAACTTGTTTTTTTCATTTATGGCAAAACCGCTTTCCTTTGCGGAGTAGTGGAGCAACCTATGGATGGTGCTGCTTTCGAGATTCGAAAGATAGGAATGGATATTCCTTTTTTCTTCGGTGTCGAGACTGTCTTTTTTGATGTCTTCGTTAAGAGCCTTGGCTAGACTTTCTCGCATACGGTCGGCGGCTTTTCCGCTGGGGGCTGCCAGATGGATTTGCCAATTCTTGTATTCCTCAAAATTACTCTTCAGAAGGTTCCAAAGGAGGAATACGACCACGGTTGTCTTTCCGGTGCCGGGACCGCCTGTAACAATCAAGTTCTCCTTTGCTCCACGTAAGATGGCTTCGGCCTGCTTTGAGTTGACTGAAAAATTCATCAACTTGCCTGATTCAAGGATGTAGTTCTGGATTTCTACATCGCTGGGCTTCTCGCTTCTTTTGAAGATTGTCTGACCAGCGCTTTCAATAGTGCACTTGGCATCAAAATACTTGGTGGCATAAAGTGCTGGCGTTCTATTATTTTCGCTGAACAGGACAAAGAGCTTTGTAGAGCGAATTTCTTTTATGTCCTTGGATTTTTTGCGGACGGTTCGGCGCTCGATGATGGCCAAGGACTGTTCGCCTAGAATGTAATTGATGCCTTTTTTGATGATTCCTGCAAAGTCTTGAGCCTGTGCCAATTCTGCATTTGGATTTTCACTGAGTTTCAATTCTACCAGGCTGTTCCATTTGGTTGCCCATTTGCTTAAGAATGTGCTTTCATCGATGGCAAAGCAGGTGTTGCCGTCTTCTTGTAGGCTGAGTAGCAGGTAGAAAAATTTGAGGACATCATCGTCCATTTTGTAACTGTCGCAGGAGGCCATTTCGTAAATTAAACGACCCAGGTGCAAATTGATTTTTCCGATGCCACGCATCTCGGAAAGTGCTTCAAAAAAATCTTCAGGACTTTTGTTTAGAATGTCTTTTTTCATCGTCGTTACCGTCAGCACATCGCTGATTATTTCATGAGCGTGTTTTTAATGTTTGTGTATTCGGCTTCAAGTGCGTTCCAGTTGTCCCAGGTTTGTGCGTAGAATCCGTTGCCATATCCCGCTTTGCAACCTCGGACAAAGGCGTAGTAGATGCCTCCAAAGTGCTTGTCGAAGATTTCGGATTCCGACAGTTTTTTAAACTGCTTTAGCCACTTGATAAGAAGGTAACAGTACAGAACTCGCTGGACAGAATATTCCTTGTCCACCTTTTCCTTGATTTTTTCGAAGGTGTACTCGTTGTCTGCAATAAAGTCTGTTTTCCAGTCAAGAATGGAATAAAGTTCTTCGCCGGAGTTATTTCGTACAAACACCAAGTCGATGAAACCCTTGCATATTTCGTGCAGGTGGCTTCCCTTTTCGATGGGGTTGCTGTCTTTTGTAAAATTGAATTGTACTTCTGCCCTGCGAGCGGCTTCTTCGATCTCGACAAGTTGGAAGGACCTGTTTTGGGTCGTGTGGTTTCCCTGGATTTCCGGAAGTTCCCCGTGCAGAGTATTATAGACGATTTCTGCGGCATGAGCCTTCCATTCAGGATGTTTGTCGATGTTGAAACTCTGGACCTTAAACTGTTTTTCTACGAGTTCGGAAAATTCCGGATGTTGCAAGGCTGTTTCGGGACTTTCCAGCAGCCCAAATTCCTTGAATTTTGTTAATTCAAAGATGGAATGAATGGCGTTACCCAGCTTTCCTCCCTTTGGGAACTTGATGCTGGCTTCGTCATAGCCGTTTCCCAGCTGGTCAATATTTTGCGGCTCAATCCTTACGGGATTGCGGTCAATAAGAACCTCGTCCTTGGAGGGGGCTGCTGTGTTTTGGTTGGTCTCATCATCAGGAGAAGGACCGTTTTTGTCGGCATTGACTTCGCCAATGGGTGCCACACTAGATTCCTGCTTTCCTCCAAGATTGGAGTAGGAGTGTTGCTTAATGCAGTGCTGGAATAAACTGCTGGCAAATTTCTTGATGGTTTTGCGCTGCTCTTCCTCGGTGTTCGTTTCAACAGGAATTTTATTCAAGTTGGGAAGGATGTTGTTTTTTACTGTTTCTCGAAGGTCTATGTCCTTACGATTTGCCCCGAATAGGCGCGCTGCAAAATCAGGTGCTTTCTTGGAGAAATTTTCAAAACTGTCCACCAGGAACTTGAATTCCGGTGTGATCTTTGAGTCGTCTTCTGATTGCCATCTCTTGTAACGGGGGAGCATCAGGATAGAGGAGGCTCGGGTATAGTCGACATAATAGAGTCGTTTCCATTCTTCCATGGATTCTTCCTGGTACTTGTCCTTTGAACTGCTGGAAAAGCCGATTTTCAGGTTGGAATTTTCATGGTAGAGATACGGACCGTCGTCTTTGTCGTTTAAACCTACGAATCCTGCCGCAGAAATAACGATGGGAAACTCCAGACCCTTTGAGGCATGGATTGTCATAACTTGTACTGCGTCGGCATCTGTTGCCTTGCCGATAAGGTTCCCGTCCTTGTCTTCTTCACCGATGGAAGCGGATTTTTTTGAAAGACGTTCCAGCTGGTGAATGACATCGCTTAGGGTACAGGCATTCAAATACAGATAGTTGACTGCATAGTTACCGATTTGCATAAACTTTGCACGGCTTTGCAAGAGGGACAAGTCCTTCAGACGGCTTTCAATGCCAGAATCTGCGTAGATACGTTCTTGCATTTCTGCAAAGCGCCGCTTTTGGGCAAGTTTCTTCCATTCGGCAAGCCATTGCCTTTGCTTGCACAATGGATCGTCAAAATATTCGTCTTCCACTTTACTTAGGGGGACGACGAAGAAATCGGTAATGAGAACTTCGTTTAGAATTTTCCTGTTGTAGGAAGAAAAGTTGGGAGCGTCTAGAGCCTTGAAAAGGGCAATCCATTGGGCGCATTCATGTCCATAGAAAAGCTTGTCGTCTTTGTAGCGAATAAATGGAACGCCTGCACGTTTCATAGCGCTTTCTATGGGTTCCATTTCGGTACGGGATCGCGCAAGAATCGCAAAATCCTTGAAGGTCACGTTACGGAGTTTAGACTCGTCTTTCTTGTCAAAAACCCGGAGCTTCGTTTGGGGCATTCCGTTTTCATCTTCAACGTAGTTTCCGTCTTTCTTGACATAGGTACACCAGTCGACAATTTTTTCAACGGCTGCTTTTGCAAATTCATCCTTATCCATTGCCTGGGAGGAAATCCAGAAAGGCTTTGTATTTTCCCACATACCGTTTTCGTATAATTGCGGTTCGGCTTTTTCCTTTCCGACCTTTGAATTGGAAAATACTATACCCTGTTTTGTTCGGTCTGTTTCGTCCCAGCGGTAGGCTGTGTTGTAATTTTGAAAGAAGACGTTCTTGAAATAATCCTTGGACGGGTCGTCGGATTCTGAGGTTTGTCTCTCACGATCGTCAAAAAGTGCATTGCAGGCTTCAATCATGCTCTTTGTAGAACGGAAATTATTTTCAAGACAATAACCGTTGTCAATTTCGCCAATTGCCTTTTGATAAACGTTGACGTCGGCGCCCTGGAAACTGTAAATGGACTGCTTCGGGTCTCCCACAACGATGATGGAGTGGCCTTGAACCCCCTTGCGATCATGTCCTAAGAAAATGGTTCCAAAAATGTCCCATTGCAGCTGGTTTGTGTCTTGGAATTCATCAATAATGGCGTGGCTGAATTCTTCTCGAAGTTTCAAACACAACGTACTTACGTTCCCGAGGCTTTTGTCAAGAATGTTCTTTCTAACAGAGAGAATCATGTCGTCATAAGATTGGAACTTGTTTTCCACCTTATATTTCTGCCATTCTTCAAAGAGTAGCGGGATTTGTGCGTAAAGAAATTTTTGAATCTTGACCTTGGATAGAAACTTACTGATTTTTTCAGAAATTCCCTTGACAGAATCATTGTTCGATAAGAAAAATTTAATGGCGTTCTCGACATCATGATTTGACGAACTGATATTTTCTAGTTTGCCGAAGGATTTGCCTAAAGACAAAGAACCTTCGCCATTCCAATTTTCAAGAGCTTCTATGAATTTGGAGGGATTTGCGGAAGCTTGCTTAGATTTAGGAATGTACGAAAAAGTGGAATCTTCGTTCTCTTGAAGAACTTTAAAATGAGATGCAACGGAATCAATCTTTAGAAGGGCGTGAAATTTTATCTCGTCTTCTTCGTTAAGGATAGCCAGAATCTGTTTTGCACAATCTTCATCAATATCCTGATCAAGAATGGTTAAGGATTCAGGAAGTCCCAAGCTAACGATTTCATCGCCGTTGTCTAGCCCCTTGTACTTTGCCTCGGCTCTTTTCAGCTTGTCGGCAATGTCATCGATGAGGCTTGAAACGGAGTCACACTCTCTTAAGATTTCCACAAAGAGGGAGTTTTCGTTTTGCTTTCTTTTTAGCCAATCAAAGCGGAGCCATTCAGCGATTTTGGCTTCAACCTTATCATCGTCGATCATACCCATGTCAAAAGGTCGCCCTGCTTCGTAAGCGTAGTCTCGTAAGGCCTTTTGGCAGAAAGAATGTATGGTGAAAATGGATGCCGAATCTACATCGCGAAGGGCATTCTCAAAATAATCTCTTTGAGTATCTGTAATGGTATTTAAATCCGGATTGAGACCTTTGGCGGATTGCGCCTCTGGATTAAAATCCTTGTTGATTTTTCCAGATTCAAGAACTTCTTCCATTTTCCTTCGGATACGATCCTTCAGTTCTCCGGCGGCTTTTTCTGTGTAGGTTACAATCAGGATGTTCTTTAGTTCAATCCCTTCGGAGATCATGCGAGCAACCATCTGCTGGATGGTATAGGTCTTGCCCGTTCCTGCTGAGGCTTCGATGAACATGCTCTTGTTGGTGTCGAAGAACTCTTTAAAGGCGATGTTGGTGCTATTGAAAGGTTTCAGTTCGTTCATGAGAATTCCTACTGTTCGCTCTTCGATTTATTGCTGGTGCTTTTCTTTACTATGGTAAGGTATTGCAATAGCTTTTTTTGCTGTGTGATTGCGTCATACCATTCGCCTTTAACTTCGTCAAAGACTTCGTCCGAATCATCTTTTTGTTCGCTGGGGATGATGAATTGGTCCGGATTAAAGCCGAGATCTCTTTTTTTGTCAAAGAGGTGTTTTTTCCCGAAGTATGCCCATGGTCCGTGGTTGTTGTCCAGTTTGCTTGCAAAACTTGAAAAATCTTCAATTTTTTCGTCAAGCAAATCTACAGGAACGCATTTGCTGTAGCCCTGCTGGAATGCAAGTGCATAAATTTCTATCAAGATGCTTTGTGCTTCCTCAGAAGTTGCTTCCACCGTTGCCATTGCGGGTTTACATGCCTTTTTATTGGAACTGTATATGGCGATGTTGACTGTCTTTTTTGTACTCGCATTTTCGCCAGCAATAATGGCTAAAGCATTTAAGTATGGTGAAATGTAATTACTTGTTTTGAAATAAGGACTAGTTTTTGCAGCGCTTGGTTCAGAAGAGGTTAGGCTCACCAAATTTTCGCCACCATCCCAGAAATCGGTAGTTCCCGTCAAAGTAAATTCTTTATCAGCGCTTTTGAGCGTAAGGTCGTTCCGTTTTTTGCGGTAAGTCCAGTTTCCCTTATTGCGTAGGGGAGAAATATTGTCATCCGTTTTGGGATCTTCCATCTGGGCTTTAATTTTTTCACATTTCTTGTCGGCTTCTGTCTGGAGTTTCTTCTTGAATTCTCCATCAGGATAAATGCCCTTGAGCTCTAGCTCCCGCTGGAATTCCTGAAGCTCCTGTTCCGCATCTTCGGAAATGTTTGCGGCAACCATCTTGTTTACAAGCGTTGAGTGTCCCAAATGGTTAAAGTCCACTGGCTCAAAAAGAACGTCTTCGGGATCCACGTCGTCTTCGGACACATCGTCTTGCTGCATCATACGGGCAATCTGGAATTGGAAAGGGTCCTTCAGGAAATTTTTCAGTTGGCTGGTAGAGACTCGGTCTGGCGGAACAACGTTTATTTCCGCATCAAGCTCAGAGTAATGTGTAGAGGAATCCTTATCGCAATTATCCTTTTCTAGCATTCTCTTATTGCGGAATTCCTTGTTGGTAAACAGTTCTGAGTATGGTCTGTTTTCGTCCAGAGAAATCTCGGTTTCGGGCCAGATATTTTTGAGTGCACTCTTGTGGTTGCCTTCTTCTTTCCATTCTTCAAAGTTCTTCTGACATGCCTCCACTGATTTCTGGATGGAGTTCTTAAGGAAACTACGAATGTCGTTTACAATGGATGTGGGGTAGAATTCTTCGTCTTTCACAATGTCTTTGCAGACATAGCTGATGTGGAAACTTTCGCTGGTACTCATGAACTGGCACAGGAATGCGTAGCGATTTTTTGCGATAGGAGAATCGTCGCCAGGCCAGGCCGGAACAGCCCTCCTTAGGTCCATCATGCCGCTAGGCTTTGTTCCGGGGAAGGATGAGGAATCGGCTCCAATAAAGAACACATGCTTTACCGGGATAATGCGGTTGGGTATAAACTTGCAGAACGTGATGCCATTTACAAACAGATTGCCGCAGCTATATTCAGTCCCTTGTGCTGTTCCACAAAGGGTTGCTCTCAGACATTCCCAAGTGATACCCTTGGCGCCCGCATAATATTGGCAACGCAGATCATCAAAAGCTGCGGCAACATTCTGGTATATAATGTTTTCGCCACCAAAACCGTCGGGCGGATTTTGCATAGCAAGGAAGTTTCCTATGTATTCCGCCAGATCGTTCAGCTTATCTTCGGTAACTGCCGGTGTTTCGTTCTTGAAGTTCAACATTTTTTCCAGATCATCGATGCATTCGACAAACTTGCAGAGAGACCTGTTGTTGGAACTGTCAATGTCTGAATAGGGCAGCAATTCGTTGTCCTCGTCAAATTCAACATTGCAGTTGGTAAATCGACTTAGGAGCATTCTGCGGACTCCGTCTTTCCAGTCTTCCTTATAGCGGAATTCTTCGGAGTTCTTTTCGCTGAGAACATTTCTGTCGCGGTAAAGATTCAGGTTTTCTACCCAGTTTTCCCAAGCGTCTACTTCTTCATTATCAAAGTGTCGTGCAATCTGTACTACAGGATTTCGCACCAAGTCAAAGAACGCCGGACGCGTAATGGTTCCGTTTGCAAGAATGTCAAACAGGTCGCTAAGAGCATTTCCAGTGAGTGAACTTCTGGCGGGGGAATCTACAATGGCGAAGGGAACGTGAAGATTTGTCTTTGAAGTCTTACTATAATCGTTCTGGTCAAAAGCTTGGTAGATTGCCGTACGGTATTCATCCAGATTTGGTGAACACACAAGTATGTCGTTGACGTGGGCTCCGTTCTGCAACAGCTTGCAAATGCGGCTGTGGAGAATTTCCATTTCACGAATCTTAGTGGGCGCACCGGTCAAGGAGAAAGTTTCGTCATGGGCGAAAGCTCCCGACTTAGGACATTCTTCTTCGAATCTCTGCAATAAAACGTCGGACCTGTTGGTTCGGGATGCGACCATGTGTTGAACGGTTTGCAGAAGTGTGGGATTGGCCGGTAACTCGCCGTTCTTTTCATCAAATTCAAAATTGTAATCGCTGGCGGCACACCAAAGTTTGATGTTGTCGCGTCCGGATTTTCCCCAGTAGCAAAGGAGACTGTTTTCGCTGTTGGAATTTATGCCCTCCTCGCGGTTTTCTTCGAAATTATTCAAGGACAGTTTTTCTACGATTCTTTGAATATCTTCGTCTGATTCGGTGGCTTCAGCCTTGTCGTTTTTGCTTGCGAGCCACTGTTTTTGCCTGCGGTTCCACTTGTGTATTTTCTTGCGGTCCGAATTCAAGTCTTCCCAGAATTCCATACAGGGATTCTGAATGTAGGCGTAAACGTCGTGTTCCTGCGAAAATGCTTGCAGAATGACGCGGTAGAACTGTCCCATGCCCCCAAGTCCAAAGATGAACACAGGGAGGGGCTTACCGTCGGTTCCTAAAAATTTTGTACAGTTGAAATATCCTCGAGCCTTGCATTCTTCAAATAGGAATGGAAGCGTCAAAAACTTGATGTCTTTTTTGACAGACTTGCCAATGTTGCGCTTGTCGTTGACTTTTTGGAATACCTTGGACAGAAGTGATTCTTCGTGGCCCTGTATATGGAAAATCTTTGAGTATAAGTTACGCTGCCAGATTTCGCTTTTGCGAATATCAGAAACATTGTTTTGGGTACTGCTGGCGAAAAAATCCCTGAGATTTTCTTTTGGATTTTCGGGAGAACCCTGTTTCCAGCAATCAAGAATACCCGGAGCACTTCCGTCCTCCTTGTATTTGTAATTGGAGGGACGACTGGTTTCGTATTCCAGGAAGAGACTTGCCATTTTACCGGCGAAATCAAACAGACGATTTTCGTCCAGCTCGTTATTCTCGTTCTTTAGATATCTGGAAACCTCTCCGCTTTCATCGATGTCGCTTAAACTATCCTTGTGCTGGTAGATGTAGGCAAGGATTACATTGCGTAACATTTCCACGTTGAGTTTTCGTTTTTCCTCATTTTCATCAACGAGAATTTCCATAAGGAAACTGTCGATCATCTTGGTATTTAGTCCGGCGACGGTACCATATTTTTCCATCCAGTGAAGACGAAACCACTGTTCCAGTTTTGGGTCAGGGAAAATAATGACAGGGGCGTTAAAGGGTGACGTCCAGAACGTTTTGATGTTTTCCATCATCTCATCGGCAAGATGATTCAGGTTTAGCGCAAATTTTAAGTTTAGCATATCGGTAATAAAAAAAGATAGTCTAATTTACTTATCGTAAAATAGACTAATTTTTGTCAAAAGATTTTTTCCATTATAAGTTTTTTCACCTATCCTTCATCTTCTCTCGGCGTTTTTTGATGAACGAGGCTTCTTCGGCGCACTTGAAGTTGTAAACGGGTTTTAGGTGATCGACGACCGTGGCAGTGCTTTGGATGAGGGACTTGATTTCGTCGCCGTTCTTGTAGGCCATGGGCGATTCGTCGATGGTGGAAACGTTTACGCAGCTGGTCCAGATGCCTTCCATGGTGCTCTTGTATTCCTTCATGGAAAGCTGCTCGCGGGCTGCGGTGCGGGAAAGAACTCGGCCTGCGCCGTGGGGGCCGCTGTTGTTCCATTCGGCGTTTCCCTTGCCGACGCAAATTAGCGAACCATCACGCATGTTCAATGGAATCAGTACTTTTTCGTCGGCCTTGCAGCTAATGGCGCCCTTACGGATGATGTTGTCGCTCCCGATGTAGTTGTGAAGCGTCTCGAAGGAACTTTCCTCCTTCCAGCGCATGCCCACCATAATCGTCTTTGCCATAATCTTGCGGGACCAATGGGCGAAACGCCTGCACACATCGGCGCACTTTAGGTATTCCTCGGCATCCTTGCCGTCGATATACGAAAGCGTCTTCAGAACGCCGTCACCATAGCAGTGCTTTTCGTTGGCGATGCTCTGAAAATGAATGGCCAACTTGTTTCCGAAATTTCGGGACCCGCTGTGAATAATCAAGTAAGTTCCGGTTTCGCCCTTTTCGATGGAAATGAAATGATTGCCGCCGCCCAGGGAACCGATTTTCTTCAAGTGGGAAACGTAATTGTCTTTCAGGATGTCCGTAGAAATTCGGCGAACATCTTCGTACAAGTCTTCGGGAATATCGTTGCTTACAATGTCCCGCCCGTCGAAACCGCAGGGCACGTGCTTGCGGATGACCTTGTCCAGCTTTTCGTAGTCGTTCAGGAGCGGAGAATCTTCTAGCTTCACCACATACATGCCGCAGCTCTGATCTACGCCGATGATGTTGGGGATGATTTCGCCATTGTGGGGCATGTCCGACGTAAAACCGATGACGCAGCCTGCGCCAGCGTGGCAGTCGGGCATTACCTTGATGCTGCAATCCTTGAAAATCGGGTGGTCGCAAACCCGCTTCACCTGCTCAACGGTTTCAGCCTCGATGGTGTTCGCAAAAATACTTGCGCCAGTGTACTTGCCTTCTATCTGCTGCATATTTTACCTCTTATTGTATATCGTGGTAAAAATGGATTTTGTCAAAAAATTTGTCACTGGAATGTTAAAAAACGTGTTGCGCCCAAAGTCAAGGACGCAGATTGTTTTGTGACATGAATGAAAATGAGGTTCTTGACTAATGTATTTTGCCGAAAAGTTAGAAACGGTTCTCAGTCGTGGTGTTGCCAACACCCGGCCTCGTGATTATCGTATTTGGTCAAAATTTTTTGTCGAATTAATGACCAAACATCTGAAAATGATAAGTTTTCGTTCCATTTGATTTTTCGTAGAAATGAAATCCATAGTTTATTTAAAGTAGGATTTTGATCGAACTGGTCGTCGAATACTTCATTCTCAGAATTCCAGACTGTCCTCCTGTTTTCGAATGTCCGATGAATGGCTTCGAACAATGTATTGTCGCTTAGAGTGTGATTCTTCAATATTCTGTAGATGTCAAAATAGTCTTTCATTCTAGTGTTTCTACCAGCAAGATCGACGATACACTGAAATTTTTCCGCAATAACTGATTCTAGCGGGTAAGAGCTAATTTTAGCAATAGGCATATTATCCAAAAGATTCGGATAATCAATGATATTGGGGGATGGATAGATTTCATCACCAAAGCCAAAATCCATAGAAATGTTCTGCTGAATGGATTGTAATTTTGCTCCCAAATGAATCCGAATTCCGTGATAATCCTTGAACTCGGTAATTATCTCTGCGGTTATGTTCTTTTCGTCAAATATAACACCGTCCTCTGGACAGGGGACATGACAAATTTCAGCAACTGCATCTTGGATAATGTGTATGTCGTTGTGAATTTTATTTGCACAAAAATCTACATCCATGGTCGGTCTTGCCGCAAGTTGCTCATAGGCATAAAACAAGGCCCCGCCTTTTAAACAAAAATGATTGCAAAATCTGCTTTTGGATAAGCGAAAAAGAAATCTTTCATGAAAATATCGGATTAGAATTACTTGATAATCTACATGTTGTGATTTTGCGATGTTAAGCAATTTTTCTCGTATAGAATGTTCTAAATTTTTCATTTTATACACCCATTGCGATATACATTTCGATAATTTTGCTAACGCGAAGAATCTTTGCGTAATTCAGAAGTTTTGCTAGGTTTCGGTCATTTCGTTTTAAATAGTTCCTTACGATTTCCGAGCATACATCTAACCCGATTTTATTTCTGAACTTGATTGCGTCGCAAACTGATTTTTCTAGATCAAAAATTCTGACATTGTATCCCGAAATTTTGGCATTGGTGACGCCGGTTTCAAGAACTGAATCGGTTAAATTATGGATAGAAAATGATGGGTATTGAGGAAGTGCAACCTTTCGGCCCCTCTTAATTGCGACGTCATATTGTTGCGGAATTTGCGTTGTAAGCCCGTAGTGAGCCCAGGCTGAATACATACAGAGTATGCCTCCGGGAATGATTTTTTCAATATCAATCATTATATTAGCGAGATCGTCGGGCTTGGCAAAAACACCCCTTTTTACTCGTACAAGAGAACCGCACTGAACCTTTTGGAGTGTTGCGTAATATTTAGCACGACTTTCGGCGCAAACCATATTTGTTGTAAAAAACTTTTCTTTTTTCATTGTATGTACCTACTACAAATATAAACATTTGTAGTGTTTTTGTACAAGGTGAACGGAAATATTTAATCAGTTATATTGAAAAATATCATAAAATAAGATGTAATTTTATGATATGAGTTTTAAAGAGAAAAAAGAAATTGGCTTGCTGAAAGATGTGGCGGCCGCTTACAATGGGGTTGTGCTTTCCTCAAAATCCGAGTCTGTGGGAGTTTCGCGGGCCCAGTTATTTCTTGCATGGCTTTTCGGAACGGACGCCTTTTGAACATTCAATAACAGTTTCATTTGGGCATGCTCCATCATTGTCGCTGAAAAATGTCTGCAAGGTATTCACTTGCAAGCCGGAACTATTTGACTTGGGTGTGACTGAGGTGAAAACTCCTTTTGGTAATACCGTCCGTTGCTACGATCTGGAAAAGAACAATTTGCGATTTGATCAAAAACAGATCTCGCGTAAGCAACGAACTCTTGCTTACGGCAATTAAAAGATTCGCTGCATGGGATGGCAAGGACTTAAATAAGCTTGCAGAATATGCGAAGAAACTTAGGGTTTCCAAAATTCTGAAAACTTACCTAGAGGTGCTGCTTTGAAAAACTCCCCGATGCCGGAGTAAGGCGTCGGCATACCCCATTAAGCGGCTCGCGTTTTTCGGCCTCTTGGAGTGCTTACGAATTGGGGAACCATTTTCTGATTTTTGACCTGTTGCAAAAACATGTTGATCAGCCCTTGATACGGAACACCGACCTTTTCGGCAAGGTCCTTGAAATAATCAATGACATCCTCGTCAAGTTTGATGCAGATGGTTTCTTCAATTTTTTTGCATAAGGATTCTGAACTGCATTGGAAAAATCATAATTTGACTTCATCATTTTCTCCTTGTTTTGCAGGTTTTCCTATTCATATATATAATGTATATATTGAATTTTGTTAAATCAAGGGGGGGGCATAAATTTGGCGATTGTCAAGAGTTTATATAAACTTGTTGAATATGCGAAGAAACTTCGGGTTTCCAAAATTCTGAAAACTTACCTGGAGGTGCTGCTTTGAAAAAAAAATCCCCGATGCCGGTGTAAGGCGTCGGGGAGGGGGTGTTTTAGAAAATATATTCTACAGATTTAGCGATGTCTGAACACCTCGTTCCAGTTCTTTATGCTTATTGTATCCATAATAACCGAAACTTGAGTCTTCTAACAATTTGAATGAGTAGATGATTCTTCTCAAGTCACTATCATTAATTGACTTTCGCAAAATGTTAAACATTTCGGGCTGTATGCCAACAATGGTCTTAAATAAATCGGTTTCGTTATTTAAGCAATCAGCAATATCCCGTTCGCGTTTGTCTGTCAAGTACATGAACAATGGAATGCGTGAGCAAAGTACGCGAATCCTGTCGCGAATTTTGTCGATGTCACTTTTTACCTCTTTTTCATTCTTTGACGGCTTCTTTCCATCATTTTTGGGAGGAACATTGCCATCACCTGATTTTAGGTTTGTTTTTTCTTCGTCAATGTTTGAACCGTCTTCGGGTAGTGTCGGGTCAATTGCTCTTAGAGCTTGATATAGTTCTTTATTGTTCTTGAGTTCTTCTAAAATCTCGCCTACTGTAATTGAAACATTCTTGACCTTACGGACGAAGGATGGTGAACTTTCGCCGCAATAGATCTTGGATAGAATATCGTTCGGATCCATACGACGCATACCGCTGTCGTCACAGCAAATAATCGGTAAGAATTTGATGAAGTTCTTGATTGCGGTTTCGATGTCCGAAGATCCTCCAGACTGCCCGATTAAGCCTTCGGCATATTGCTTAACTTGCTCTAGAGCGCGTGTCGGTGAAAAGTCGAAGATGTAGCAAATGTTTTTTCGTATCGCATCCGCATCAGGCAAAGATCCATCGGAACTTTTATGATACCAGGGAGATTGTACTCGGAAGGCGGACTGAAAATAAGCTTCAGGAGATTTCTTGTCGTTGAGCATGAATATGCCGGACCATTCGGGAACGGTAACTCCGGTCATGAGCTTTCCGCACGAAAGAGTGATTGTCGGTTTCTTATTAGATTTTAGAGCCTTTTCGACAGGTTTTAAAGCTTGTTCCCCAACACCTACTTCGTTACCCGCACAACAAATCACCTCAAAAGCATTCCAATGAGTGGTTTGATTATCTAGTAGGTTTTTCATTGCATAGCAACTTGCTACGTTTTGAAAAAACCAAACTGTATGGGCTAGACTTTTTGAAGATATTCCTCCATAGGGCATTACAGGGCTTTCGTCGTCGTTAATGAATTTTTGTTGTTCAAATTCCCATTCTCCACCGCCGCGGATCATATCAAGCCATTTTTGTACCTGGGCCTTATGGACGAATTCTGCTGTTTTGGCATCTCCGCTTTCCATATTTGCGCGGAAGAACTCGTTTAAAGAAAATTCATTGCGCTCATTTTCTTCAAAAAAATCGGCTGTGAATTTTTCAGGAATTTCGTAGAGGTACATTCGTACTTCAGGCAACATCAAATAAGGATTTTGCCCATTTGCATAATCCCAATCAGCTTTAGCTTGTTGCTCTTTGGAATAATCCCAGCTATATACTGCATCGTCGTCAAATTGGCCTTTGCGTAGTGCTTTAAATGGTGTTCCAGAAAGGAATAAGCGGGTTTTAGTTTTAAGGTGGGCTATGGCTTTAATACCTTCTATTGATACATCTTCGTCATAGTATTCTTCACTTGATTTTAATGCATCAGCGAACTCTTCCATTTCAGCTGTTTCGCCAGTAAGGAGTTGTGCTGCAGTCGTGCCTGCTCCAAAGTGGGATTCGTCAATAACAATACAATCCCACTCAATATCCGCAGCAGCCTGGTTTCTTGGTTTTAATTCTCCGTTCTCGTCTTTTCCTAGAAAATCCTGAAAAGATGCAAACCAAACAATCGGCTTAGTTTTGTCGGCTTGTTCGTAGGATAGATCCTTGTCTCCAAACTTATTTTCTCCGTTACTGACAAATTGGTAACCATCAAAATCAATATGTTCATTTAAGTCATCACGCCATGCAGATCGTACGGCAGGCTTATAGGTCAGCACAAGAATTTTTTGCCAGTTCAGCTTTTTCATTAGCTGGTAGGTGGCGAATGTTTTGCCGAAACGCATTTTACAGTTCCATAAAAATTGCGGGGCCGGCAAGCCATTTTCTTTTGGGTGGGCATCAAAGTATGCAGCAGTTTTATCAACAGCATCCTTTTGTTCTTTACGCATTGGAAAATTTAGAAAACGTCCTGTTGCTGCTGAATGAATGCCTTGTTGAATGTGGATTATTGCTTCACGAACATTTTCCACGGAACATTCGAACCATTCGCCGTTATCTCTGTCCGAATTTTCAATTTCTACACGATTAAAACCCATACGGAGAAGTTCTTCGTGAACGGGATAATCCTTAAAATACTTCCCGCTCTTGTCCAATGCGGACTCATCTACATGCACCGTATATGAAATTGTTGGAGTGAGCGTGGGGTAGTGTTCTTTCATTCGTTCTTTTACGGTACGGCTTGTGTAGCCGACTTTAAGCATTCTTGGCCAGCGAGTGTCGCTGTAGGCGTAGATGCGTGGATTGAATTTTTTGGGTTCTTCAAGTGCAAAAGTTTTTTTTGCCATATTTATACCATTGGCTTAATCATGGATTCGATGAACTTCTGTTCTTCTTCTGTAATTTCGTATTTTTCGTAAAGTTGTTCGTCTGTCCAGGGACGAGAAAAATCTTGGAGGGGAACAAATCTGTAAACGCGATTTGGAGCTGATTGCGTTATTTTTATAGCTCCGACAAGTGCTCTAAAAAAACGAGTTTTTAAATACGAAACAAAATTTTTTGCGTGGGTACTGTTCTCGAACTTCGCATAAAGATACGATTGTGAACATACTGAATTTTGAGGCGCAATTTCGGGTTCCCCTAGAATTTGGTGGGGGAATGATTCACCTGCGCCATAACCTCCTGGGATAAAAACTTTATCAAATGCTATGTCATTTGCATTTTTTGTTATGTCGGTGCTTTTTACATATTCCACTTTCCTGTCATTATTTTCAATGTGGAATAGTTGAGTGTTAAAGGCTCCTTGCATTGCATTTGACACTTCAAATGGATTTTTTTTGCTTGTACGCGGGTTTGAGGGTATTCCAAAGGGGGTGTCTGATGATATGATTGAGTCAACGGTTCCTGCCCCTTCGTGAATTCGAGCCTGATTTACTTTTCTGACAATTTGCGCAAATAACGGTTCCCTAATAAGAACATCGAATTCGTTCAAGTTTCTTTGCAATTTTTCAACTTTACCGGCCTTGATTAGTTCGTAATTGCATTTCCCATTATAATCTCGATCTTCCAGATAATAACAACATCCGCCTTTTAATTCTATGTTTGAAAAACAGTCGCCCGCGTCTGCGAAAGTTACAAGTTTTTTGATTCTGCCAGAAGTCAACATATATCTTCTGAAATTACCGATCAAATTTTCACGACCTGCCGCGAACCATCTAGCGGGAATAATAAATGAAGAGTATTTGGGAGCGAGTGCTGTAGATTTTTCACAAAATAGTTGATAAATGGAAGCATCGTTATTGCCTCCAGAACCTCCTTCATCTTGGTAGGGTGGATTTCCGATAATCACATCAAACTGCATGTCTTCTCCAAAAATGTCGGTTATAGATTTTTCAAGGAATGGGTAAATGATTTTATTGTTGTTGGATGTACATCCCAGATAACGGATGTTTCCCTGGGTGTCGTTGAAGAGATTTTCGCTCAAGGCAAATTTTGACGAGGCATTTTGGGATCCGTAAACGGTACGACGAGATACCTTTGCAGCTTCTTCCGTTGTCGCAATGCCATAAATTTGATTGGCAAGTACATATTGGATGTAGGGCAATCGCTCTTTACCGCGAATTTTTCTCAAATCGCCGCCATCAGCCTTTATATGGGCATCAACAAGGCGTTTTGTAATCTCGCGTAAAAACACTCCGGATTTGCAAACAGGATCAAGAAATTTGACATCTTTTCTTGCCCAAATATCTTTTGGAAGGATGTCTAGCATCTGTTTAACGACTTTGACAGGTGTGTAAACATTTGCGTTGTCTGCCTCAGGTCGTAATCCATTTAACAAGGCTAAGATATCTGTTGCAAATTCGTAATCAGATGTTTCTAAAATCTGAGCGCTGGTTTCTGTCTCCGGCATATCAACCTCCTAGATTTATGTACTTCATTGCCCTATAAACTTTTACGGGTTGTAATTGTTCTTCTGCGAACAAGTTGCATTGCCCTTCCTGTTTTTGCTTATTAAATGCAATCATGGACTGCATAGTGAATTCCTTACGAACGACCTTATCTTCTTCAAAGATCCACTCAGTAAAGGTTATTGGGGTTCCGTCTGCGGTTTGCATTTTTAATGTGTCACCAATAATGATGTTTGTTGAAATGATGAACTTGGCTACTTTTAATATTTTCTTATCAATGTTTTTAAAAAGTCTTTTGTATTCTGTTTCAAAAATGTCTAGCATTCGTTTGCGACTGATGTTTGCTGTATCATCCATCAGTTCGATGCCGTAAATATTGGCGACGCTTTTTAATGCCGCTAGTTCCCAATCACTTTGGTTGGCAAAAATTTTTTCGACAGTTCTTAACTTTCTGTTAAGAATTTCGACAAGGAAATTTCCAGTACCGCAACTTGGTTCCAAAAATTTGGATTCGATACGGAATGATTCATCTTGGACGAGATCAAGCATGGCATTCACTTCTCTAGGAGCGGTGAATACTTCGCCGTTTTCGACAACGCGTTCTTTAGATATGACTTGTTCTTGCAAGTCTATTTCATGTGCCAGAACCTTCTTTAACGCCAAGGCTTAACTCCAAAAAGAAAAATGGGCAAGAGCGTAACTCTTACCCTTCTTTTGCAGAGAGCCTTTCGCCAAATAAAAAAAGGCGTGAGGTTGAATGCTATCTGTCATCGGGGCTCGGCAAAGCCTTGTACTCAGAAAGCAAACAACCCACGCCCCATAATGGCACCGAGAAGTACGAGGATATGAATCCACGCACAACAGATGAGCCTACAGTACACCATAGGCTAGCGTGAGCGTCCACTCATTCTCAAGTACGTAATTTTGCCGATTTCGATGATGAGAATAAGAGAAAACTCTTAAAATATTCGTTCAGCTTTGCTTTCGTAAAACTGAACTATGTCGTCAAGAATATAAATAAACCCAAGGGTCCGGTCAATAAGGACTGCCCTGTTCACACAAGATTTAATGCGGAAAATATGCTGGAAACTTTATTTCCATCAGTCAATTCAAATTTCCTTGATTCATTTTTTCAAGCGTCGGAATTTCTTTCAACAGCCAATCGCACCTTTGCTTGCTGCTATTTGCTCTGTCGTCGTTATAAGGCTCAATGAGCGCTCTGCATTTTGTGAGCTTTTGCTTCATGTAAGGCGTCATGGTGTCAACGCCGCATTCGTCGTAAATGGCGTACAGTTTGCTGATAAGGCGGAAAATTCTTTCAATCCTTTCCGGGTATTCAGACGGAATCGACAATTCAGTTTCTTTCGGATCAAATGTGAGAACTGAAATGGAGCGTGGGTTATGACCGTTTCTTATCGCTTTTGTCATCGAATATATTCCATTTTCCGAAAGGGAGTTATCTGCGATGATCACATCTTTTCCATCTAGCCTGTCGAAATAGTTGTACCCTGTTGCTGCGGTTAAGGTGCTCTCCAGAACCTTTCGCATTTCGTCGTCGGCGATGCACTTGAGCTTGAAAGGCTCCTCCATGATATCTGTTTCGTAGGTCAGGTTTTCAATGGACTGCTTGCAATACCGTAAAAAATCATCGTAAGCGCTCTCTAACGCCTTGCCTCTTTTTTTCAAGTAATGCTTTCGAAAATCGCAATCATCTTCCAGTATGTAGTGAAAAACTTCTTGGATACACATTTCCCTGACAATGTCATTTAGCAATGTTACTCCGTTCAGGTCCTCTTTCAACAGATAGTCAAGCAATCGGGTAAAATCTTGATCTTCAGGCGCAAGAATCGTAATCTCGCCATCAGAGAGATGCTTCCACATCCCGGCGTCCTCTTCCTTGCTTTTTTTCAGCATCTGTTCCCATAATTCTTTGGCCTGCTTTGATAGTTCTGTCATGGGAGGCTCCTTGGCGTTCGCGATGACATTTTATTTTTCCTGTATTTGTGCCGACGTTTTTGCCTTCGCTTGATTTGCCTTGCTCTTTCTAATTTTTTCAGCTTCTTCTGGATGGCGGGACAGCCATAATAAAGCCTCTTTAACCATTTCCATACCTTCTTCAATTGGTATTGGCAAATCTAAAACCTGTTGATACGGATTCTTTTCTTCCGGGGCTTCACTGGAAGCATTGTCCCCCCTAATCTCGTCGATGTTTTTCATAATATTCTCTTAATCCTTGGAGAACTCTTTGTTCTACTTCTTCAGAGGAAAGAGCTCGTTTGCCATTATAATAAAGTATTCCGTTTATGATCTCAAACTTCATAGATGCTAGTTCTTGTTGCTTTTCAGTCAGTGGCTTTTGGGGGATGTTTTGCTGTTCTTCGTCTTTCATTGTCTCTTTGCCTTCTTTAAAATTTGCATGAGAAGTCATATTTTACCTCGTATTGTATATCGGGGGAAAAAAGGGAATCTGTCAAAATTTTGATTATGAAAATTTTGATACCGGAGTGTTTAAATCGCAATTTGTGTTTTCGGTATTTTGTCGCCTGTTGTTTGCAAAATAAAAATTCGTCAACTAAGGTCTTGACATCATGCCGTTTTGTTCTTAAATTTCAAGTAGTGAACAAAAGAGCATTGTCTTTGCGCTTGCAACGAGTGTGTTTCTTCGTTCCTTTGGCGGTGAGTGCCGCGTATTCGATATATAAATCAAGCAATCACTTTTTTTGCATGTAGCGATTGGAGGAAAAATGAGCAACGTACTTATTGGTTGCGTGGATATCTGGATAGACGATGTTGTCCCTTGTCTAAAGGATAATGTGTCTGGAGATTTAAAAGAAACTGTCGTCATTAAAATTGAGAGTCCTTCTTACTTGAGAGAGTTTAGAGAAGATAATGGATGGAAAATCAATTGGGGGCAGCTCCCGACGGATACAGAGGTTTATGCGTTACTTCTCAAGGAAAGCAAGGAAATTCAAGGTTTAGTAGCTTTGATAAATAGAAATTCTGCGAAAGCTGCGTTTATCCATTGGGCATGTACTGCCCCTCATAACAACATCCACGATTTTGGTAGCCAGCGATACTCCGGAGTCGGAGGTCACCTATTTGCTATAGCTGCAGACAAATCTAGGCAATGGGGATATAATGGTGCTGTTTATGGTTTCGCCCTTAACAAAAATCTCTTAAAACACTATATTGATACTGTTGGTGCCACCTATTTGGGTATTCAACATCCATATCATTTCATGATCGATGAAATAGACTCCCAAAAACTTCTGGAGGTGTACACTTATGAATGGATTTAAAATGCCTGCGGTGATTTTAGCTGGCTCCATGGAAGAGTACATGGCTACACCCGATCCATACAAGGGTGCTCCCGAAAGTAAGGTGAACATTCTTGAATTGGGACGCTACATGAGACGGACGGGCAAAACAATTCACGATATGACGGCGGAAGAAATTCTCCAATTTAAGATTGGTTAGTTTCTGATCAGCGGCCTTTTTGGGGAAGTGTCAAGATCTTAATTATTTGAGCTTTACCAGGCAGTTGTCAAAAAGGAACTTGAATACATCTGTCATCTCGTTTGTCTCGTAAAAGGCGATCAGCAATTTCTTGTATTCAGGCACCATTTCTTCGGGAACGACGATGATGCCGTAGCCGTTGGAAATTAGAATGTGGTTGGCAAATAGGGTTGCCGTTCTTTTGTTTCCGTCAATAAAAAGCTGCCCACGGGAAATGTACAGTTGAGCCTTTATTGCCCTCTCGTAAACATCCTCAATGGCAAGAATCTCTTGAAGTTCGTTCCTTACAATTCCCTCGATGGGAATCTCCGGTTTCCAGGCTGTTCCGCCAATGCTTACCGGAACATCGCGCAGCTCTCCTGCAGAATAATAAAAACCTTCTTCGACAAGTTTGTTTATGTAGCAAAGAATGTTATAGTCGGATGTGGACGTTACCACGCCTTCATCAAGAATAAATTGCCATGCGTGTTTTAGGTTGTTGATCTTTTGAACATCGTTGGCAGAAAGGTTGCTGATCTGCCCACCTTCAACAACGGTTTCCGTGTCTAAAAAGGTGACTGCCATGCCTTCAAGTTTTGCCTGTTTGTAAATGGAATCCACCATGTTGCGTTTGGCAAGGTCGATGTTCTTTTTGATTGAGGCGGAAAGTTCTCCTTCCTCGTAGTCCATTTTTTTCAGCTCTTTGCTGAGTTCGCGTATTTTGCGCTTTAATCCGCGAGCTTCAATGTTGTTCTTGGTAATTTGATTGAACAGTTTTTCTGAATAATTGCCGATAAACTGCGACCTGGGGATTCCGCCATCGCGTTTATGGGTGTATATGTAAGATTTGCCGTCTCGTTCACGCACTTCTATACTGCCCCAAACAAGGTCGTTTAGTTGCTTGTTCAGGATTTTCTTTTTGTTCAGTAAGTCTGCTATCAAATTCTGGCGTTCCATACATTCAAAAATAGAATTATTTTGCTTTTTGTGTGAAACAAAATGGTGTGCTTTTGTACAAAAAAGTTTCACATAAGTATGTTTTGGGGCTGAATTTTGTGTTTGTGTGAAACAAATATGCTTGTTTTGTGTGAAAATGTTTCACACAATGAAAACTCGATTATATTGAAAAAATGGATTATTTTCACGTAAATTATGTTGAAAAAATGGACTATTTTGTGTATTTTTATGTTGAAAAAATGGATTTGTAAGGGGCTTTATGTTCAAGAGAAAGGCATATTCTAGGCTTTTGGAATGGAAGAAGGAATGGGCGGGGAGTTATGCGGCTCTCCTACAGGGAACCCGTCGTGTAGGCAAGAGTACGATTGTCGAGGAATTTGCCAAAAACGAGTATCGTTCGTATATCCTGATTGATTTTTCCAAGGTCCGTAAAGAGGTCCTGGCGTTATTTGAAGATGTCAGTGACTTGGATTTGTTTTTCGCAAGGTTGCAGAGCTTCATGGGCAAGACTCTTTATCGTCGAGAGTCCGTAATTGTATTCGACGAGGTTCAGCTTGCTCCGTTAGCAAGACAATCCATTAAGCACCTAGTGAAGGATGGTCGTTACGATTACATCGAAACGGGTTCTCTGATCAGTATCAAGAAGAATGTAAAGAATATTGTTATTCCCTCTGAAGAAATCAAGATAGATGTGTACCCCATGGACTACGAAGAGTTTCTATGGGCGACTAAAGAAGATGGGGCAGGAATTTACGAGAACCTAAAGTCAATGGCTGCTTCCAAAAAGAAGTTAGGCGATGCCGTAAATCGAAAGTTGATGGCGGATTTTCGATTGTATATGGCTGTAGGGGGAATGCCGCAGGCTGTAGAGGCTTTTGTTCAAAAGAAAAATTTTCAGCAAATTGATTTTATCAAAAAGAAAATTTTGGAACTGTATATGGATGACTTCCGTAAAATTGATGCGAGCGGAAGGGTTTCTATGATATTTAACGCTGTGCCGAGTCAGCTGGCGATGAAGCGCAAACATTTTATGCTTTCGCAGGCTGTGGGCAAGAAGCGTACTACGAAGGACGAAGAATTGCTTTCGGATTTGATTGATTCGAAAACAGTGATGATATGCCACAATGTGAATGACCCAAGTGTAAGTCTTGCACAGACGAAATCCTTGGATACATACAAACTTTATCTTGCTGACACGGGCTTGTTCACTACAATGCTTTTTAATGACGGGACAGAAACGAATAAGGACATCTATAACAAACTTCTTGCAGACAAGCTTCCTGCCAATCTTGGCTATCTCTATGAAAATGCAGTGGCCCAGGCCATAAAGTCAATGGGCAAGGACTTGTATTATCACACTTGGCAAAAAGATAACAGCACTCACAGTTATGAAGTTGACTTCTTAATTCAGGATTGTGCAAAATTAATTGCGATAGAAGTAAAGTCTTCTGCTGCAAAGAATCATGAATCCATAGATGCGTTCTTCCAAAAGTACAGCCGCCATATTAGTCGTAGAATCTTGTTCTCGCAGCAGGATGTGGACAATGATAAGGACTTGGAGCTAAAGCCTGTGTATATGACGAGCTTGTTTTAGGTCTTTAAGCCAATATGGCGGGGGAGGATTTCACCTGAGGCGTGGCTGCTGTACAGTTCGCCGTATGTTGCGGAATTGGGATTTGTAAAACTGTCAAAAAAACTTCGTCATATTGTTTCCTATAGTGATTTACAATTCTCCTTTTGAACTTCTTTCAAGGCAATTTCGAAGTTCTTGTTCGATTTCTGCAGAGACTTTTTTACAAGGTCTGAATACGTCGCAGACATCGGGGTGGGAATGGTCGGGATGGATTGACCCATCTTTATCCTTGTAGGCATAGACCACCATGTAGCAGTCATCTGAATAATCCGAATGAGGGTACCCGCCTTTACGCTTTGCGCTATACGGAAGTTCTTGCTTGACTCTTTCAAGGGTTTCAGCAATCCATTTTCTTGATGGTGGAAGAAAGCTGATGATGCCTAGATATACATCGCCGCGATAAACTTCTACGATGTCGCCTTCCCGGAAGTGGCATTCTTCTCTGTCGCGACCTTCAAAAACATCAAAGTCTCCATCGGTTTGTAGCGTGGATAGGGGATTAGTTTCCCAAAATTCGCCGTTTGGCAGGTAGGAACGTTTTGAAAGCCATTCAAAACTAGGAAAGCATGTGCCAAACGGAAGTTCTGTTACTTCAAAATGATGAATGGGATTGTCATCTTCCGAGGGCACTTGTGCGGCAACTTGGCGAATAAAAAATTCCGATTCGTCCAGCGAATCAAAGAAAGCGGTTTCACTGTTCCAAGCGCAACAAGAGAGCTCACCTTCTTCGTTGAACTCGTAATTTGTTGCATCATCGTAAGACGATAATCTTACTATGGTAACTTTGAAAATAGTTTTTGTATTTTCGGTAGTCATTTTAAAATTTCCATATTTTAGTACAGGTTATACTTGCGGCTTAGAAGTTTGCTGGTTTCGTCTGGAAGCGGCTTGAACCAAATGCCTACGCGGCATCTGCCGACTCCCTGGGAGTCTGTGAATTCTGGCTTAATTTCGGTAAAGCACCAGTCATCGATAAAACCGTAGTCTTCGTTTTCGACAAAGCCAAGTTCCTTTGCGGTGGCTTCGACTTTCATTAAGTGTGACAAGTCCTTTGCGCCGCAAATGATTTTTCTGAAGATTCCGTTTACATACTCTTCGCGGATGTCATCTGGAATGGACTCGTTTCGCAGGAGCAGCTGCATCCAGTAACCTTCGGCGCAGTGCCCCACCATTGCGGCAAGTTTTCCTGGGGACAGGTTTAAATCCTTTCGGATAATGAATAAACGCCTCATACATTATTCTCCATGATTGTTTTCAACTTTTCTTCCCAGCCTTTATTCTTGATGTTGATGACGGGAATGCCACGGCGGCTGGCGAGTTCGATGGCGTAGCCTGTGCCCCCAGTTTTCTCGGAACGGGTTTCATGGCTTTCGCAACCGTCCCTGGTGTAGCATAGCACAAAATCCACAGGGCTTTTCAAGTCAGGACCAAGAATCTGATTGGCTTCGCGAGCGTACAAGTCCAACTTACGACCTAGCAAAATTTCACAAGGCAGTTTGTGGACCCGTGCCATGGCGCGGGTTTCATCCGTAGCATCATCTGCTGTAAAAATGCGGCAATGCTCAGAATTAACTCCGCTGGCAAAGGCGCTGTCGCAACCTTTGGCTCCGCCACTGTACAGCGTATAGCCTAATTTCTCTAGTTCGATGCCGAGATGCGTCAAAACTTTCGCCACAGGCAGCCCGTGGTCACCATCCTTCGCTCCCGAAATTTCCCGATTGCCAATTCCTGCGTATGTTTTGTTCATACACGAACCTCTTCATTTCTTACTTATTTTCCCAATTGATATATCGGTCCGTGCTTTGTATTTGTCAAAAAAAAGTACTTATATGGGGGGTGTTTTACCTGTGAGAACTACCCCCGCGTAGGTCCTTTAGTATATTTTGATGGTCTAAAAACTGGAGTTTTATTATGGAAATCAAATGGCTTAATCCCGATGCAAAGTTCGACCGTCTCGTGTTGGCTGGTGACATCGGCGGTACCAACACTAACCTGGGCCTGGTAGGTTACAAGGATGGCAAGTTCACCCTGATTCTCGAAACCGTCTGCCCCTCTAAGGATATCGACGGTCTGGACGCTCCCATTCGCGACACCCTGAAGATTGCTGCCGAAGCCCGCGCAGACCTGAAGCCGTCCCACGTTTGCATTAGCGCTGCTGGCCCCGTGGCCAACAACAAGTGCGTCATGACCAACCTGCCCTGGGCTGTGGATGGCGACGCTCTCTCCGCCGCTACCGGCATTCCCACCCTCGTAATCAACGACTTCATGGCCATCAGCTACGGCATTCCCACTCTGGATGTGGACGATCCCAACCAGATTCACAAGCTGACCCACACTGATGGCAGCCAGCCCGCTCCCCAGAAGGCAACCAAGGCTGTGATTGGCCCGGGTACTGGCATGGGCGTTGGCTTCCTGGCATTCGACGGTCAGAAGTACATTCCCGCATCCTCCGAAGGCGGCCACTCTACTTTCGCTCCCTTCGACAAGGATTCCCAGGAATTCCACGACTACATGGAAAAGAAACTGGGCGTTGTTCCGGGCGTAGAACCTCTCGTTTCTGGCATGGGCCTGCGTAACATGTACGAATGGTGGAAGGAAACCCGCGGCGTTCCCAACAACGAATACTTCCAGAAGATCGAAGAAACCGAACCTAACGATCGTCCCAAGTACATTTCCCGCGCAAGCGACAACGATCCGGTTGCAGCCGAAATGATGCGTCTCTTCGTGAAGATGCTGGCCCGCTTCGCTTCCGACGCTTCCACTCTGTTCTTGCCTCTGGGTGGTTTCTACCTGGCAGGTGGTACCGTGCAGAAGGACCTGCGCTGGCTGGAACGCGACAACCTGTTCATGCAGTATTTCGAAAAGAACTACAATCCCAACATCCGCCCGCTCCTGAACAAGATTCCGGTGTACGTGATCAAGGATTACAGCATTAGTTTGTACGGCGCTGCCAACGCAAGCCTGAATCTGCAGAAGTAATTCTACAAGGTCCCTGAGCGAAGCACCGAAGGTGCGAAGTCGAAGGATCTAGCATTTTAAAATCCCCGATAGTTTGGTATCCTGCTGAACCGTCGGGGATTTTTTGTTAAACCAGACAATACTTCTGGCTGCGTCCGCCTTTTTCTGCTGCCTTGAAAACGCCTTTGGTGATGAGGCTTTGGATTTGACGGAGGGCTGTGTCGTGGCTTGCTTCTAGAATGGCGGCAACTTCCTTGGCGGAAAATTGCGGGGGCAGTTTCCCCGACATGGCGGCATCTGCCAGCAATTGCTCGCGGATGTCTAGTGGGATTTGGGCGAAGCGCTGCTTGAACTGAATTTGCGATGCCTTGACGGCGAGGCTTTGCTGCGTATTCTCCATAGCGGATTGCAACATCTGCAAAAACCAGAGAATCCATTCCGTAATGTCGCCACTGCTGCGTTGGGCCTTATTCAGAACGTTGAAATACTCGTCCCGATGTTTGAAAATTTCGCTGTTTACAGAATACAGGTACTTGCCGAAATCGCTGGAACGAACCAGCTGCATGCCAGAAATCATTCGGGCGATGCGACCGTTTGCTTCTTCAAAAGGACGTAACGTCAAGAACCAGAATTGTGCGATGGCCGCTTTTACCATTCCGTCCAACGGGGCAGTCTCGAACCAGCTTAAGAAATTCTCCACCAGCTTGTTGATGCTCTCGTGATGCGGTCCAACGAAGTTCAATTCCTGCGGTAGAGACGAATTTTTTGAATCGTTTTTTTGTGTACTTGCGATTCTTTTCAGTGCGTTGTCAATGGTTCGGAACCTAAAGGGATTTTTTTTGGAGAGGGCTCCGTGCCAGTTGAAAATTCTTTCTGTGGTCAGCACGGTATTTGCATTCTGCACAGCGCCAAGACTGTTGATGACAAAATTTCGGGAAGCCTTGGCCCGCTTTTCCACGTCGTCGCGGATGTCGCTCAGGTTTAGTTCCTGGTCATCGATGGCAAAGCTTGCGACGATTTCGTTTGCAATAATTTCAGCTTCCAGTTCGTCAATTCCGCAAACTTCCGCAAGGCCGATTAGTCGTCCTTGGGTGCGGCGGGCCACGCCTAAAGCATTCATGACCGCTAGGGTGTCGTAACGAAAGTGGGTCCAGTCCGGATATTGATGAACGTACAGCATTGAATTTAAAGTTATAAAAAATGAGGCGGTGTGATTTTTCTATTTTTCGCCCCATTATGAAATTTGAAGAACTTCCTTTGGCACAACCGTTGCAGCGCGCCGTTCGCACTGTAGGCTACGAAACTCCCACTCCTATTCAGGAGCAGTCCATCCCCAGCTTGCTGGATGGAAAGGACCTGCTGGGCATCGCCCAGACGGGAACGGGCAAGACCGCGGCTTTTGCGCTCCCCATTTTGCAACGCCTGCTGGATTCCGGGAAGTTCCGTCAGCCAAAGACTTGCCGCGCCTTGATTTTGCTGCCCACTCGCGAGTTGGCGATCCAGGTGGAAGAATGCTTTAAGCAGTACGCTCAGTACACCGCCATATCTACCGCCTGCATTTTCGGTGGCGTCAGCGATGTGAAGCAGAAGAATGTCCTGATTCGCGGCGTGGATGTTCTGGTGGCAACGCCGGGCCGCTTGCTGGATTTGATTGGCCAGCGTGCGGTGACCCTCAAGAACGTGGAATTCTTCGTGCTGGATGAAGCTGATCGTATGCTAGACATGGGCTTCATTCACGACATTCGCAAGGTGGTGGGAATGCTTCCGGGCAAGCGCCAGAACCTGTTCTTCAGCGCCACCATGCCTAAGGAAATTTCTGACCTGGCCTCGACTATTTTGAGCGCCAACCCTGTCCGCGTGGAAGTGGCTCCCCAGAGCACTCCTATTGAACGCATTCGCCAGGAACTGTACCGCATCGACAAACGCCGTAAGGGTGCCTTGCTGAAGGAGCTGCTTTCTTCTCACGAAGAAATGAAAAAAGTTTTGGTGTTTACTCGCACAAAACACGGCGCAGATAAAATTGTGCGCGTCTTGGAAAAGGCTCAGATTAAGTGCGCCGCCATTCACGGCAACAAGAGCCAGAATCGTAGGCAAGAAGCGCTTGGTAATTTCAAGTGTGAACAGATTCGCGTGCTGGTGGCAACAGATATTGCTGCCCGCGGTATCGACGTGGATGATGTCACGCATGTATTCAATTACGACCTGCCCAACGAACACGAAACCTTTGTGCATCGCATTGGACGTACCGCCCGCGCAGGGAAGGAAGGCGTAGCCATTTCCTTCTGCTCGCCGGATGAAGAATCCGATTTGCGCGGTATCGAGAAGCTCACCCGCGTGAAGATTCCCGAAGGTGACGCAAGCATTTTCGAAAAACTGCCGCCTCCCCAGAAGGAAACTCCCGAAAGCGAAATGCGCAACAATCGCGGTCGCTTGCCGAAACGATCCAAGGAAGAAGTTCGTGCCGACTGGAAAAAACAGCGGGATGACTATCGAAATGCTAAAAAGGGTGGCCGTCGCGATAACCCTCAGGATGCCGCTGGACAGGAACGTGGCGATAATCCGCAGCCTGCAAAGTTCGACTGGCGTAAGCATCAGGCGGACAAGCGCAACGCCCGCGCCGCAGAACAAGCCCGCGAAAACAGCTCCAATCGTCGCGATGATAACCGCAATGATCATTCTGGTGCAGGTCAGAATCAGCAGTCCAATCGCAATGCTCAGGTTGCTGAGCTGAACCGAGGGGACAACAATCTGAATCGCCGCACCATCGGCCGTAACCGCCCCGGCTCCCGCGCCCGCAAACGCATGCGTGAGGCTGCCGCCGCACAAGCTGCCCGCGGCGGGAAGTAAAACTCCTAATTAAGTCGTTCTAGCCATCGACTCAAAAAGACGTTGTAAACGCTGTAGTGTTTGCCGTCAAGAGTCGTGGTTTCTAGAAGAAGTTCCTTGTCCAAAAGAGCTTGCAAAATTCGCCTTGAATTTGCGGGTTGACCGATATTATTCTTTACGAGAAATTCTGCAGCTGTGGGCTTGGATACGGATTCTTCCTTTGCGACTGCGGTCAAAAAATTCCATTGGGCGGGCGTGACTAGGCTTCGTCTATCCATAAAGTCGGCCGCGCCTTCTCGTAAAATTTTTAAGGC
>JAZRXW010000108.1:0-14323 GCA_045600425.1 Fibrobacter sp. | reverse complement strand
GAATATCCCTAACGGACAAGACTCCCCTTTGCGAGCTTTTGGCGGTCGGCAAGACCGAAAAATCGGAAAAGGAAGACAAAATCACACTTGATTTGTTTGACAGCCTGTTTTTAAGTTAAATTTTTAGTGGACACTAGTGATGAAAGATGAAAAATGAAAGATGTGAATGATCATGTTTGTGGCGTCTTTGATGTTTTTTGTTGATTCATGATTCGTTGTTGATTTCAATTCATTCAATTTGGAATATGGAAAGTCCCGCACTGTGATGGGGCTTTCTTTTTTTACATCGTAAATGGGCTATATTGTAGTCAATGGATTTAAAAGCCTTTATAAAGAAGATTCCTCTTCGCGGTTCTTTTGAGAACGTCCTTTTTTGGGGAGTCCTGTTTTTTTGCTTTTTAGCGGCTATCGCCTCCACCATCTTTACTGCGATTGAAGATTTCGGAGCCCTGGCAATCACCTATACCGCTCTTATCTCCCTCTATTTTGTCGTACTTGGAATCATCGCCTTTATTACTCAGAAAAACCAGGCGTGCTACACGGCAATGAGTTTTGCCATAAACACTTTCATCTTGCCGCCCATGTTTTTCATTTGCGGGGCCTTTGACAGCGGTATGCCGTTCTATTGTTTGACCGCCGTACTGATTACGTCCCTTATCACCAAGTTCAAGACTCGAATTACCATGATGGTGTATTCCTTGATCTTGAACACGGGCATATTTCTGTACGACTGGTTTCACCCGGAAATTTCTCCCACGTTGGAGCCGTTGGATGGTATCGTCGACCAGGTTGTATCCTTTGTGTTTATGGCGATTCTCATGTTCACCATCGTATCTTACCTGCTAAAGGCTTATCGACGTGAACGCAGCGAAAAAGACGAGGTGATTGCCAAGCTGGATTACCTTTCTTCCCACGACCCTCTGACCAAGCTGTTCAACCGTCGAAGCTTTATTGACGTTATTCGTAACAAGGTGCTAGTCAGCCCCGCGGGCTATTACCTGCTCATGTTCGACGTAGACTTTTTCAAGCGAGTCAACGACAGCTTTGGACATATTTTCGGTGACCAGGTTCTTGCCTCCATCGGTCAAGTGGCCAACGAAATCTGCGACCAAGAGGGCGAAATGGCGGTCCGCTACGGCGGGGAAGAATTCATCCTGCTGCTCCGTGCGGAAAATTACAACAAGGCAATGGTCAAGGCGGAAATGTTCCGCCACCAGATTTCCAACATAAAATTCGACGAACAGCCCAGCGTTCAAATTCATATTAGCGGCGGTTTTGTAGACTGTGCAACGCCGGACTATACTAACCACGACAAGCTTTTGACTGCAGCGGACGAACGTCTTTATGCAGCAAAGACCGGCGGACGCGACCAAATTGTCGGCAACCCCTAAATTAAACTTTCACAAATTATGATTCACGAAATTGCACCCCACGTTTTTGACAACCAGTTCAGAATCCAGGAACCCGAGCTGGACGACTACTGCCTTATTTATAATGGTGGAAAAACCCTGCTAAAAAAAATTGACGCGCAGTTCAGTACCGCAAGTACAAACGAGGGCAAGTGTTGTTACGCCATCCCGACAGTTTCTGAAATTCTTGCGAGCAAGGACATCTCTGACTTCGAAGGTCATTACCTTTTCAGCATTGATAGTCGCGGGTATTTTTTACAGCATGTGGCCGAGGACTTTGCCGCCCCCGAAGGTTATGAATTCGTGGGTAACCGTAGTTTCCGCGCAATGAGCCCGCTGGAACGTCTTGGTGGCGCCACAGCTGCACATCTTGCCCACTGGGAATCGCTGAACAAGTTCTGCGGCAAATGCGGTAACGTTACTATTCGCGGGGACAAGGAACGTAGCATTATTTGCCCTAAGTGTGGCAATACGATTTATCCGCGGATTTCTCCTGTGGTGATTGTGGCGGTTCACAATGGCGACAAACTTTTGATGGCACATAACATCGACAATCCCAACCCGCGACTGTTCCTGATTTCTGGCTTTGTTGAAATCGGAGAATCTCTGGAGCAAGCAGCCCACCGCGAAGTTCTTGAGGAAGCCGGCGTGAAAATCAAGAACTTGAAATACTTCGGAAGTCAGCCTTGGCCTTTTAGCGATTCGCTGATCGCAGGGTGGACTGCGGAACTTGACGGGGACGAAACAATCCATAGGCAGGAAGCTGAACTGTCCGAAGCCAAATGGGTGAAGCGTGAAGACATTCCACCTTACGAAACCGACGTGAGTATCAGCTGTTGCCTGATTGAGGATTTTCGAAAACAATGACGCAAAGGGGTTACCACCCCTTTGGAAACCCCACTCACAAAAGTTCGTTCTTCGAACAAACTTTTTCTCGTGTCTGAGCGGGAGTAAACTCCCTGCTCAGAGAACTAAGCTATACAGAAACATTTTGCAGAGTTAAAGTTCCAATGAAACGGGTGCGTCGACGATTAGAGTGTCCGGCGTTACCTTGCAATCGTAGACGAAGATACGGACACCTGCATCGCGGGCGACACGAAGCGCAGTCCCAAATTCAGGATGTGTCGCTACGTTAGGCGAAAACTTGTGGCAGCCTTTCATTTGTATGAGGAAGAGGATTCCACATTCGTATTCTGTACCGTCCTCAGCGCATTTTTTCTCGCGAAGAATATCTGCCAGTTCCGTCAAGTGCTTAACTCCACGTTCTGTGGGTGCGTCGGGAAATTTCGCGTGGCCATCAAATTCCAAGGTACAGCCCTTCACTTCGATAAACATCTTGTGCAACTTTTTCTGGGCAGTCATTGTTTTACCCGCGCCCTTGTACTCGACATAAAAATCAAAGCGGGAATTTCCAAAAGTGAATTCCGGTTTTAAGAAGGTAATCTCAGGAAACAGTTCCGTGTGGGAACGAATCCATTCGCCAGCCACCTTGTTGGGCGCCTGGCTATCCATGTTGATGAGGATTGTCCTTTGGCGGGCGGTTTCGTTAGGTAGAAGCGAGACGACTTTTGAGTATTTCATAACGCCTTTCGGCTCTGCACTGAACTTATTTCAGGTTCTCTGATTTTTTTATGGCATCAGCACTTGTCGAATCACTTGTCGATGAATCAGTTTTTTCAGATGAGGTTTCCGCAGGTTTACTTGTCACTACCACATAAAGAGTATCGTGAACAACCACAGTGTCTCGCACAAATACGGTGTCGGGCTTGCAGCTCATCGCAGGTTGTACAGTCACAGAACTGGAGGAGTTCGCAGATGATTGAACCGCAGTTTCTGTCGCGGAAGACGATGAAACAGATGGGGAGGCCGCTTTCAGGCTGTCCGCTTTTTGCAGTCCCTTCACAACCGCTTCCAGCGAATCGCGGACGACGTTGAGGCTATCCAGTTCCTTCTTGTAACGTTCCTTGTGGATAGGACGACGCTCACGAGAATATTTACCCTCGGTCTTGTTAATCTTGGATTCCAGATCATGAAGTTCTTCGCAAATAGAACCTTCACACTCAATGGTTTCGCCGGGAGTAAAGAAATCCTTGAACTTCTGCCACATGGACTTTTCCGCATGGGAAACGCTCACCAGCAGAGGCATAACAGCAAGTGATACAACAACGCGACGAACAAAGGAACTTTTCTTGTTTTTCATATATTCAATGATAGAAATTTCCCTAAAATCAAGACGGAAGGGTTCTCCGCCCCCTTTACAAACGTTGCATTTTTTCTACATTCTTAGACACAAGCGGAAATAGTTCAGTTGGTAGAACGCGACCTTCCCAAGGTCGATGTCGAGGGTTCGAGTCCCTTTTTCCGCTCTAAAACAAAGAAGACACCCCAAAGGGTGTCTTTTTGTTTTATAATCTGAATGGGGCTCGAATCCGAGAAGAGGATTCGGCATTATTTTTCTCATGCACGAAGTGCGTAGAGGAAAATAATGAGCTTAAGGCGAAGCCTTGAGCCCGTAGGGTTCATGAGCAGCCTTGCGAAGCAAGGGGACTGCGAGTGAACATTCCCTTTTTCCGCTCTAAAATAAGAGATCCACTTTTGTGGGTCTCTTATTTTATATCCGCTGAAAGGACGAGAACCAGAGAAGAGGGTTCATCAACAAAGGTTCCTAATCTTTTTCTCTACACAATGTAAAAATCAGGAACCACGCCTAAATATTCCTGGTCTTCCTTTAATTCTTGTGCAGGCTGATTGCGGCCAACCAGAAGGGCACTGTCAAATCCTGCCACACGGGCACCAAGAACGTCTGTACCTAAAGTATCCCCAAGCATAATCACCCGAGGTTCACTCCCATCGGGAAGCGACGAGGGTAGAGACTTGCGAACTTTTTCCCATATTGCGGGGAACGGCTTTCCCAAATAATAAGTGGAGCAGCCCAGTCCGTCATTGGCTTCGCAGGCGGAGTCTCGACGGAGACGTTCACTCAAGGCTCCGGAAACAGGCTCGCGACTACCATCAATTTTTGGAGCCCAGGCATCAGAATTCAACACCAGAAGAATTGCACCAGGGCGGCGCAGAATTTCTACGGCACGGGCATAACTTTCGGGAGTTTCCTTGGCAGAAGAAATCGCCACTACAGGTTCCTCCGGATAAGCATCGGGAGCTACCGCCGTAATGCCACTTTGGGCTAAGACATTCTTGCCGGTTTCACGCCCGATGTAATAAACCTCGCGAACACCCAATTTCAAATCCTTCAGCAAGCTGCCCGAGGAAATTGTTTCTTCTTCGGAAAAATCAAACCCGCGTTTGGCGGCATCGGCGGCCAGCACGCGGTCCACATCGGAGGCAGCATTAGTAATCAGGCGGACCAGCTTACCGGCCCGACGCAGAGAGGCAAACATCTCGCGGGCTCCGGGATACACAAAGTCCCCGCGGTTATACAACGTTCCATAACCGTCAAAACAGAACACGTCGTACTTGTCCATCAATTCTGAAAACGATACGCTTCGGGAAATCTTTTTTTCACTGTTTAAATATTTACCTGCAGCGTTTTCCAGCAGGCATAAGTATCGCTTGTAAATTTCTCTTTCTAATAATTCCATCGACAACTCTTATACAGTCCGCGTCCGTCACCGTACAGGTTTAAGAAACATGCTCAGCTTTCTCTGCGGGCAAAATCATCTACGCTTCACACCAAAAATTTGGGTGGTGGGACCGTGGTGATAATCGTTGCGGAACACCACTTGACCATCGTAGGAAATAATGACGGCGGCGTTGGAAATGTAGGCGCCCGTAGCCACGTGTTTGCGCATTCCATCCATCAAGTTCCATTTCAGGAACAGTCTTTTGGCGTTCCCTTCAAAGCGGGAATCGTCGCCATAAATTTCATCGGAGGTTCCCACCACAAAGGCGCCCAAATTGGTATAAATGCGAAGGCTCAGGCGAATGGAAAGCTTGGACAAATCCAAGGCAGTCTTTTGGCTGATGCCCAGAATATCGCGGACGGCGTTTTCGAATTCGGGACCCAGCACATCAATGGCTACGCCCCAGTTTTCTTCGTCAGGCATTTCAGAAGGCAAATCTTCAAAACGCATCTGGAAAATCGGGAGATTATCAGAAACGCTGGTTTCTACGCGGACCATCTTAGACATCAAGACTTCCAGAGGATAGAAGCCGGTCATCTCCACGAAGTCCGCATTGTCATCTACAACATTTCGTGCAGAATCCCGAGCGCATTTGGGCGTTAGGCGAATAGAGTCTCCCGGCAGCAAACGCTTGTCGCTGGAGGTTCCATCAAACACAAAAACCGCCGCATTGTGATTTTCATTCCAGTCGATGTCGGAGGCTGTCCAAAAACGGCTGACCGTATCGCCATGAGCCCTAGATTCCAGCATGACATCGCAACCAGAAATTCCGCTAATACTTTCAGAAAACATCAACGTCAACGAATCGGAACCTTGACCGCGGGAACTTTTCAGAAACCCTTCGCTAATCACAGGCGCCATCTGGTCCTTAACGTTTACATCATAGACGGAACCATCCTTCAAAAATAGGCGAACGTTTCCCAAGGAACCCTTAGGAAGACTGTCTACGTGGAGCGCCGTCAGGATTTTAAAATCCTTCTGCAGAGGTTTCAAGTCCACCAGCACCCGACGGGTGTAACTGGAATCAAGAATCAAAGACTTGCGGTTCACCCGACGGTGAGATACGAGACCGTCCACATTCAGCCAGTCAAAAGTCAGGCTATCCACCATCTGGTCCAGATACTCGTTGGAAATCACTCCCAGAAACTTGATATCGATGCGATCCAGGCGGCCATCACCATCTATATCCCGTACGTAGTTGTCGCGGCTAGAGGGCGGAATGGGGCTCTGGATAAAGCCCGCAAAAACACTACCGACGAGTAGCATCACTGCAAGAATTTCAATTTTCCAAAGTCTCTTCATTTTTTCTCGCTTTTTGACTTCACTACGTTTCGTTCAGGAGCCTGGGCAATGTCACCGGACCTATGGAGTCCTTAAGCGTCACTCCTCAGGATACCATAGTCGCGGCCTTCCACGGGAATCACCAACTGCAGGCGGGACAAAACATCAATATGCTTGTCGAATTCCTTCTTGAAGTCTTCCCCAAGGGTTTCTTCGTCGTCGTGGTCCAGATTATAGGCGACGTAACTTCCGTCAGGAAAAATGGAAATGCAGCAATCCCAGGTAATGTCGCCTTCCTGCTCTTCTTCATCGTCGTCGCGGTCCTTGCTTTCCAGCATGAGCATGGGACGAGGCGCCGGAATGGCTTCCGCATGACCATTCTCGAAAATGAAGTAGTTGCGGCTCACCAGCTCGTGTTCCAGAGCCATGGTGCTGGGAGTGCGTTCAAACTCGTTACGCAGACGGCGGATGTTGCCCAGGTCATCTTCGTAGGGGTCCTGGAAATCAGCAGGCAGCACAACCTGATGGTAGTCAAATTTCTTGCCGCTCTTTTCGTAGGTTTCTACCCACTCCATGGGCGGCTCCGGACGGAATGTCAAAAAATCCTCGAAACAGTCCAGGATATCCATCAGGCGGGAATCCCACTGTTCGGCCTTCTGGTTCGTTACCAGTTCCAAAAAATTCTTCAGGCGTTCTTCGCCATTCACTTCTTGCAGTTCTTCGTTTTCTTCAATCATAAATTCTCTTCTTCGTTTAGATTCTTCGCTTCGCTCAGAATGACACGCGGGTGCTATGTCCTTACCACTGCTCCGTCGTCTTTACCGTAAGGCTCATGGCAATATCCTTTTCGTAGTAGGCGGGTTCGTTAATAAAAATCGGATGCAAAACTTCGGGATCATTGGGTTCTCGCTTGAAGGGAATATCCTTGCCATCGAAGGTACGGAACAGGTTGTCCCCTTCGCGAAGTTCGCGGTAGTCAAAGCCAAAGACCTCCGGATGGATCATGGCCTGGATGGGGCCGCCTCCCTGAGGCTTGGGGTATCCCAAGTCACGCCATTGCGTGTAAACATCCACCTTGATGGGGGCACGCTTCTGCAGTTCACCGCGGTTCCATTCCTCGGCAAGTTCCAGGTAACGCTTCACCAGACGTTCCGATTCCTCGAAAATGGCGGCGTTCAAGGTTCCGTGATGCTGGGGACCGATCTCGATACAAATATCCGCCTTGGCAACAGTTCCAAAGTAAGGTGACGCAGAGCGTTCCTCCGGCTGGTAATAAATCCAGGCATTCTTGAATTCCTGAGTCAGAACCGCAGACGCCCTCATGCAGAACGGATCACGAGCGGAAAGAATCAGGCAGTAGCCCATGTTGGATCCTGTATTATGGACATCCAACAAAAGGTCGGTTTTCGTGTTCTCGCCTTTCGGACCATATAGTTCATTTAATTCCTTGGCACGACGGAATTCGTACTGCAAGGGTTCCGCCTTCACATCCAGGCAAGTCTGGGAAAAAGCTCGGTTCAAATCGTGATCGCGGTAGCGACGGTTAAGACGTATGGCTTCGGGATTACTAAGCACCAAATCCACCTTGGCACTTTTGCACAAGGTGTTATAGCATTCCGGATGGGCCATCCACTTTTGGACCAGGCTCACACCGGTTCGTTCGTTACCGTGAGTTCCACCTGCAACGACTATGGTATTGATCATACTCATACTCTACATTATAGAAAGATTTTAATTTGAAAGTTCTGCTTTTTTCTAGATTTACCCCTATGAACATTGACTTCAACCGCCGTTTATCTATCGCCCCGATGCTGGATTGCACCGACCGCCACGAACGTTATTTTTTGCGATTGATTTCAAAGCATGTGCTGCTTTACAGCGAAATGGTGGTGACCCACGCACTGCTCCACGCCAAGCCCGAGATGTTCCTAGGGCACGAAGAATTCGAATACCCTGCCGTGCTACAGCTGGGCGGAAGCAATCCCGCCGATTTGGCCAAGTGCAGCAAGATGGTGGAAGCCGCCGGTTTCCAGGAAGTGAACCTGAATTGTGGCTGCCCCTCGGACCGCGTGCAGAGCGGGAGCTTTGGCGCTTGCCTCATGAAGGACAAGAACCTGGTGGCCGACTGCTTCAAGGCCATGCAAGATGCCGTGAGCATCCCCGTTTCCATCAAGTGCCGCATCGGCGTCGATGAATTCGACAGCTGGGACTTTTTCCGCGATTTCGTCGGCACCATCGCTGACGCAGGCTGCAAGTACTTTATCATTCACGCCCGCAAGGCATGGCTTAAGGGACTGTCTCCCAAGGAGAATCGCGAAGTTCCTCCCCTGCATTATGAATTTGTTCACAAACTGAAGGCTGATATGCCCCAGCTGAATATTGCCATCAACGGCGGCATCCGCAGCATGGACCAGGTGCTAGCCCACTTGAATGGCGACCCCACTTCTGCTGGAACGGGTGTGGCGCTGGATGGCGTCATGGTTGGCCGCGAACCTTACGAAAATCCCTGGTTCCTGCACGACGCCGACGAACGTGTATTTGGAGACTATGAGGGCGACGCACCTCGAGCCTCGAGCCTCGAACCTCGAACCAGTCTCACCCGCAAGGCAGTTCTTGAAGCCTATCTCCCCTACGTAGAAAAGCAGTTCGCCGAAGGTTGCCCCGCCACCATCCTGGTGAAGCACATCTACGGTCTCTTTGCAGGACTGCCCGGTGCCCGCAAGTTCCGCCAGATGCTCAGCGAAGGCGCCCCCCGCGCCCGCAAATACGGCGGCCCCGCGGAACTGATCCGCAAGGCCATGGAATTGGTGGTGGAAGAATAAGCAAGAAAAACTCCAGTGCAATGCACCGGAGTTTTTCTTATCAACTTTATACCCTTTCAGCGGCAATCTTGTCTGCCAGTTCCTGAACCTTTTCAAGAGGCAACTTGAGGACTCGAGAGACTCGTTCCACAGGGTCATTATCTCGTAGAAGCGCTTCTGCATCACTAAGTCTGGCTTCATCACGGCCCTCGCGGCGGGCGGTTCCGATGCGTGTACTGATTTCAGCTTCTGTGACCATACCTGTTGCAATCTCCGTGATAAAGTTCTTCTCGAGGGCGTTTACTGCCAGGCGACTGTAAACATCCGCAATAACGGGGTCCTTTGTCTTAGGGGCATCCTTCGCAGAAGCCATCCTGGTGAAAAGTTCCAGCCATTCTGTCTCGGCGGTGTTCAGGTTCAGGACCTTCGCATCCACCTTACTCAAGTCAATGATAATATACCTTTTTTTATTATATACGGGCAAGGCGTCGGGATCACCAATGCTAGAAAAGCGGAAGATGCCCAGTTCCTCGCGGTAGCTTTTGCAAAAGCTAACCGGGAAGTTGCAAATCCACACGCTATAGGTGGTGGGCATCAGGTACGGATGGTCTTCCTTCTCAGCTTCGGTGCGCTGGCTGTCAAAGTGAATCTTGGACTCGATGGAAAGCTGGTCTGCATAAAGCTCCACACGGTCCGCAAAATCTTCGTGAGAAGCCCGCTGCACCTCGAGATCCACGAACTCATCGTTGTTGAGCCTGGCGTGTACATCGAAACGAACCTCCTCAGAATCGATTGCAGAAGTCAGCGTCGATGCGGGCTTCTTGCGCTCGATACTCACGATTTTGCGTTCCTCAGGCTGATGCAGCATTGCGTTTAAAAAGTGGATCAGCGTAACGTCCTTCGAAAAAATTTCCTTGAAGACCTTGTCCCGGGTCGGGTCCAGGAACGTGTGCTGTTTTATGATTTCAACTTGTTTTTTGACTTTTTCCTCAAATGTCGCCATTGTAATTCCAAAACGGGAACGCCCCCGCAATAGCGCAAGGCGAATTCGCCCTACATATTATAACACGTTTTGAAAGAGGAAATGTTGCATAAATTATTGTAAAAAGATTGTAAAATCCATTTCACTAAAATTTTCGAATAGACAACCGCAAGACCATAGAATCAATTTCTATTTAAAACTTCCAATGGGAATACGAGATTACGATCGTTCTCACAAGTCCATGCAGCGGATTCTCGGGAGTATTGCTTGACAATCCACCGATTTTCAGGGAAAATTATTTCATCGCCACACTGTTTCAAGATATAAGCCACATAATCAAGGTTATTTTGATATCGACAAGATTCCTCATCATCCTTCTTGTGGTTTATAAAGACAACACTTATTGTATCACTAGATATGTTGTTTACAACCGTGGCAGAAGGAACACTAGATTCCTGCAAAATCAGCACTTGATAGGAGCAATCTCCTTTTGAATTTTCATTGAGCAGTTTATATGCAGATGGTGAAAAATAACCCAACAAACTATCAGGGACATCAAGAGCAACCGGCACCTTACCAAGCTGATAAATGACAGGATTAACCTTATTTCCAACAAAGCTTAATACATAACGAGACACAATATGCGAATCAAAGAAAAGCTCCTCAATTTCAAACTGAGCAGCATATTGGTTCAACGTCACACTAGATTCCTTTAAAGAATCCAAATCAAAAAAGGTTTCAAAAGATTCTAGCTCAAACAAATTCATGTCAACCACTTTCGCAGTTTGATAGCCTTCGTTTGACGCAATACTCAAAAATGAAGATGAAGAATTTTTTTGTACCATAATTGATGATGATGACTTTTCTTCTGGCATAGACGTCACAGAGGATGAATCATCTGCAGAACAAGCGAAAAAACAAATCATAGCGAAAAACAATGCAAGTATTTTCATATTAATCCTCATTATAAATCCCGGTGGGAGAGTTCCCCACCGGGAAAAGTTTTACTATTCTTCTCTTACTGGGCAATTAGTTTCTACAACGATTTGGTGTGTTTCAGGATCCTTAACACTCGAAGTAACACAAGTGATAATTCTATTTTCTTCGTTGTCTTGTTTACTATAGAAACTAGAATCGGCTTTACATTCATCTTCCATCGACATTCTGTAAGAATCAATAATATCCTTGACAGAAACATCTTTTGAGAGAAGCATTGCACAACCAGCCATCATCCTAGAATTGCGACAACCATCGCCAAAGTCCTTGAAAACGCCCTTTTTCTCCATACAATCATTTTTAAATTCATTTAAATATTTCTCACAGGTGTAATCAAGACCCCAGAATCCCTCAGAATAACTTGGCGTACCAACAGTCTCTAAAAGAACCGTATCACCATCAGCAACACCGATTCTTACGGAAACCACGCTGGACATTTCCGACGTAGAGACATAGAATCCATCATCATCCAGGACACCCCCTATTTCCATTGAACGGTGAGAGACCACGCCAAGTTTAGATATGTAAGAATCCACATCGCAATTTCGACGGTGATCCTCACTCTTGTAGCTAAACTTGTTCTCAGGTTTTCCACTGAAAGGAGCTAGCACATTGTACTCAAGGATTGTTCTACCGCTGTCAATTCTTTCATCCTCACAAGCAATTCCGCATTCTAGAGAATTATTCGTGACATATACAGTATCCTCCAGTGCATCCAAAGCATCATTTAAGGAAGCTATCTGGCTGGAGCTTGGACTTTTTGTAAAGGAGTTTGCATTGGGTACACTTGTCGCGCCAGTTATGTCAGAGGATTTTTCATCCCCGCAGGCAAGTAAAGCGACTAAACAAGGAACCATCCCTATTTTGATTATATTGTCGATCATTTTTTCTCCTCTCCCACATTCTTTGTCAGTGGGAACAATTGTAGATTCAAGTGGTATATTTGAGAGTAATCATTTTCTTCAGCAACAATGGCCAGCAGTTTCTCTCGGAAAGTCTCCATTTCTTGCACAATGCGGTTGTAGGTTCTAGGAGAGATCCCTAAAGTAATCCCTGTAATATGACGTTCCGAAGGTTTACGATCATCAATAGACTCTGTAGCCAGTTTCGCCATCTGACGATGCAAGGAGCGAATTGCCATAGGAATAGCCTCTGCAGAGCCCGTAACCATTTTTTCCGTCTGACGATAGGAGTCACCCTCTTTTTTTAAAAGTCCCGAAGTCTGTAAAAAGTCTAAAGAATAGCGGACATCGGCAGCACTCACAACCGGATAACACATACGAGCCAATTCCAGAGGTTTTGCTCCAGGCATCAGGGGAGCCAACTCACGCATAACGGGATTCACCCAAGATTCAAAATAATGGAACGCATCAGCATCAATAACCCGAACCCGATTCTCCCTTGCGATACGAACCATTTTTTCAAATGCAGCTTTCTTCTGATCTTCAGTCTTGGCCTCCTCAAAGTTTACCATCGTCCGAAAATAATCCACCTGAAACCCTTCCAGCCCCATGGCCTTGATAACACGTTCCACGCCAATTTTACTTAGACGACTTTTACCATCACAAACGACTTTCATGTAGTTAGAAGAGGAGAATCCGCAAATTCTGGAAAATTCTCGCCATGAAAATGCGGAGCTGTGCTTCTTGTACGCATAAAAATCCTTCATGTACTTTCTGTAGCTATGATATTCAACTATTTCTTTCATACCTATAATTTAGCCTTAAACAGACATACCGACAACAAATTTTAAACCACAAAATCACTATTTTTTCAAAAAAAACTGCGTTTTTAAAAATTTCGTTAATTTTGCATTTCCATATACCACAACCTGTGGTATATAGGGGCTTCGCCTTCTTGACGCTAGAGTTTTACTCTAAAAATTTGCGCCACTCTTCGGTAGATTTAGAGAAGACTACAGCCAGGATGAAACTTCCCCCTTCCTTAGAGATTTTTGTTTTTTTCAGCTAGTCCCTTGACAATTTTCTAAAATTTTGCTCTATTTGGAGGCACAATTTTAAGTTTCACCCTTAACGGAGATACAATATGCCTTGCGGAAAGAAAAGAAAGCGCAGGAAGATTGCGACTCACAAGCGTAAGAAGCGCCGTCGTCGTGACCGTCACAAGAAGAAACTTCGCTAATATCCGTTAGCATCTTTTGTGATTTTCCTGTAAAGGATATAGAAAGACGGAGTGTTAAACTCCGTTTTTCGTTTTTTGTTTTTAGGATTTTCTTAAAAAACATCAAATTTTTACACAATCTGTAATTTTTTGATGTATATTAAGGCTTTCCCGTTTCAACCGAGCAGTTCCTGAGCTCACCAAAATAAGGAATAGAAAATGATTGATCGCAGCAAACACTTCCTCCGCCTCGCTGACTGGAGCGAAGAAAGAATTCTCGAAACCGTAGCCATCGCTTCCCGCCTGAAAAAGGAAGTCCATGCAGGCCAGGTCTCCGACCGTCTTCACGGCCAGAACATCGGTATGTTCTTCGAAAAGCCGTCTCTGCGAACTATCACTACTTTCCAGGTGGGCATGAACCAGCTGGGCGGCCACGCCGTGCTGCTCTCCCCGGACTCCATCGGCCTTGGCAAGCGCGAATCCATCAAGGACGTGGCCCGCTGCCTTTCCCGCTGGGTAAACGCTCTCGTTGTCCGCTGCTTCAAGCAGGACCTGGTGGAACAGCTGGCTGAATACGGTTCCATTCCCGTTGTGAACGCCCTGACCGACGACTACCATCCCTGCCAGGCTATCGCATTTGCCCAGATGATTGAAGAAAATCTCGGCGGCATGAAGGGTAAGACCGTCGCCTTCATCGGTGACGGCAACAACGTCGCCAACTCTTTCCTCGCCCTCTGCTCCAAGGTGGGCATGAACTTTACTTTGGCTTGCCCCAAGGGTTTTGAACAGCCGGCTCACGTGATCGAAGAAGCCCAGGCCGACTTCAAGCGCCACGGCTGCCAGTACCGCGTATTTAACGACCCGAAGGAAGCTGTCAAGGACGCCGACATCCTTTATAGCGACGTATGGGTTTCCATGGGTCAGGAAGGCCAGAAGGAATCCAAGCAGAACCACTTCCTGCCGTTCCGCATCGACGCAGACCTTTTGAAGTACGCTCCGTCTCACGTGAAGGTTTCCCACTGCCTGCCCGCTCACCGCGGCGACGAAATCACCGACGAAGTGATGGACAACCTTGACCTGAACATGAGCTAC
>JAZRXW010000107.1:0-19321 GCA_045600425.1 Fibrobacter sp. | reverse complement strand
GGCCGATTGCGGTGCCGCCGGTATCAAGGCTATTCCTCTGGCAGTGTCTGGCGCCTTCCACTCTCCGCTGATGCAGTTCGCTCAGCCGGGTCTTGCAGAAGCTATCGCCAAGACCACCTTCAACGATGTGGCTAAGCCGGTGATTGCAAACGTTATTGCAGAACCTGTCACCTCCGGCAAGGAAATTGCAGACCTGCTGGTCCGCCAGCTGGTGTCCCCGGTCCGCTGGAACGACTGCATGAACAAGGCTATCTCCCTTGGTGTTACCCAGGGTGTTGAAGTGGGTTCCGGCAAGGTTCTCATGGGCCTCATGCGCAAGATCAGCCGCGACGTGAAGGTCACTCCCGTCGAAACCATCGAAGCATTCCAGGCTCTCAAGGGCTAATTTTTACGAGTAGGAAGTAGGCAGTAGAAAGTGAATTATGGCGAGCGTGGTCGCTCGCTACCAAAAGGCGCAGACCGAAAGGTCTGCCAAACTAAAACTTCCTACTAATAACTTCCTACTAACAACTATAAAGGAACAATCAAATGGGTAAACTTACAGGTAAGAAAGCCATCGTTACTGGTGCTTCCCGTGGTATCGGTCTCGCCATCGCTACAGAACTTGCACGCGAAGGTGCTGATGTCGCCATCCTTTCCACTTCCGTCAAGGAAGACTTGGCTAACCAGTTGAGCGCCGAACTTGGGGTCTCGGTCAAGAGCTATGCCTGCGACGTAGGCAACTCCGAAACTGTCCAGGCCGTGTTCAAGCAGATCATTACCGACATGGGTACTGTAGATATTCTGGTAAACAACGCCGGTATTACCCGCGACGGTCTCCTGATGCGCATGAAGGACGAAGACTTCGACGCTGTCATCCAGACCAACCTCCGTTCCGTGTTCCTTTGCACCCGTGCAGTTGCCCGCACTATGATGGGTAAGCGCGCCGGCCGCATCATCAACATTACAAGCATTAACGCAATTCGCGGTCAGGCTGGCCAGGCTAACTACGCCGGCGCCAAGGCTGGCGTTATCGGTATGACCAAGTCCAATGCCATGGAATTTGCTTCCCGCGGCATTACCGTGAATGCAGTTGCCCCTGGCTTCATCGGTACTGATATGACTGCCAAGATGGACGACGCTACCAAGGAAAAGTACGCCGCTTCTATCCCCCTGCAGCGCATTGGCGATCCGGCAGACGTGGCTAAGGCTGTTGCTTTCTTGGCTTCCGACGACGCTTCTTACATCACCGGACAGGTGCTGGGCGTTGACGGGGGCTTGAACGCTTAATGATTTTTTATTAAATTTAAACACAAACACTTAATCCAAAAATGGAGTATACAATGAACGAAGAAATTTTCAAGAAGGTAACTGACGTTATCGTTGCTAAGCTGGAAGTGAAGGCTGAAGACGTGAAGCCCGAATCCGAATTCAGCAACGACCTCGGTGCTGACTCTCTGGACCGCGTTGAACTGGTCATGGCTCTCGAAGACGAATTCAACGTCGAAATCCTCGATAGCGATGCAGAAAAGTTCCAGAAGGTTTCTGACGTAGTCGCTTTCATCGAATCCAAGAAGGCTTAATTAATCCAGAGGCGTTAGTCGCTGCCAAAGTTATTTGGACGCGGCCGAGCCAAAGGTTAAAGGACCTCGCAGAGGTTGAATTTAAGCTGTTCTCGTTCGAGAATTTTGAAAGACCGCTCCTAATCGGGCGGTTTTTCTTTTTTACCTTTGTTCATTATACTTGCAGGGTGTTCCTGCGATGATAATAGGAGCTTGCTTTGGCACACGAAAAAGAACTTCACAAAATTTTAGATCTCTGGTTTCGCCAGAAGTCCGAAGACGGGCTTGAGGCGAAGCTCGGGTACAGGTTTAGGGAGCCGGAACTGCTGGCTCACGCCCTGGTGCACCGGTCTTTCTTGATGGGCAAGGATTTGCCTTACGAGAGCAACAACGAACGCCTGGAATTCCTGGGCGATTCCGTGTTGAATATGCTTACCACCGAATATCTCTATAAGAACTATCCCGATGATTCCGAAGGGGAGTTGTCCAAGCGTAAGAGTGCCATCGTGTCGGGACATGCTTGTGCTCAATCCTCTAAGGAGTGGGATTTGGACGAGTATATCCGCGTAGGAAAGGCCGAGGTGAAGATGACCGGAAGTGGCAAGGAGACCATTCTTGCCGATGCTTATGAAGCGGTTCTCGGGGCAGTTTATTTGGACGGCGGCTTGGACGAGGTTCGTGCGATTTTGAATAAATTCCATTTCCCGAGAATCCAGGATATTATCAAGGCGGATGATTTTGTGAATTTCAAGAGCGTGCTTTTGGAGTACGCCCAGGGGAAACTCCGCACTGTTCCTGAGTATGTTCTGGTGGAAGAATCTGGTCCAGAACACTTGAAGGTCTTTACCACGGAGGTGTGCATCAGCGGGAAAACCTATGGTAGAGGCGAAGGCACCAACAAGAAAAAGTCCGAACAGGAAGCTGCCCGACTGACTATGGAAATGCTTAAGGCAGAGGAAGCTGCTGCCGATGCGGTAGAAGCCAACAAGCCCGCTCCGGTGAAGGTGAAACCCATTGCCCGACATGCGGGACTGCCCTAGCAATTAACAATTAACAGAGAACAATTAACAATTGATTCAAGATGAATAATGCAATCCAAGATAAAAGTGACGCTTTTGCGTTACGAGTAGTTGGCTTATACAAACATCTTGTTGGTAAGTCTGAATTTGTTTTATCTAAACAAATTCTTAGAAGCGGTACTAGTATTGGGGCGAATGTTGTTGAATCAATTTATTCAATTAGTAAGAGAGAATTCATTGCAAAGATGCAAATTTCTTTGAAAGAATGCGCAGAAACTGAGTACTGGTTGAATCTGCTATATAAGGGAAAATTTCTTGATAAGAAGATTTATGATTCCCTGACAAATGATTGTAAGGAACTTTTGAGGATGTTAACAGCCATCATCAAGACCTCCAAGAAAAACGAAGCAAAAAAGAGGAACTGATATGAAAATTCATTGTTCATCGTTCATTGTTCATTGTTCATTGATCCTGTCTTTGGGTCTAGTTGGCTGCAATGAAAAGTCCGGTTCCAAGTCGTCTGCGGGGAAGAAGTCTGCTTCCGTTTCTGAAGCCGATTGCCCGGTGTTGCCGCACGATCCTGAGGCGACGGGGGAGTTTGACCCGGTGGCCAGTAAGGATGCCCGCCCCTGCGGAACCATTACCTTGTGGGGTTCTGCTATGCCTAAGTCCTTCAACATGTGGGAAGACTACAACAGTTTTTCCGCCGAGCTGATGGGCATGATGTTTGAACCTCTGGTCGCCCTCCATTCTACAGAAGACCGCGAGATTGGCGTGCTGGCTGACAGCTGGACCGTGGGCGAAGACGGTAAGACTTTTACCTTCCATGTGGATCCGAGAGCCAAGTGGAGTGATGGCAAGCCTGTTACCGCTGAAGATGTCCAATATTACTATGACGTCATCATGGACGAAAAGAATCTGACTCCTATTTTCAAGGTGGGGCTTTCCCGTTTTGACCGTCCGGAAGTTGTGGATTCCCAGACCATCAAGATGGTGGCCAAGGAAGTTCACTGGGGTAACTTCTGGGAAGCTGCCGGCATGACCGCCTTCCCTAAGCATGTGTGGCAGGGCAAGGACTTCAACCAGATTCGTTACGAGTTTCCTGTGGTCAGCGGTCCCTACATGATCAAGACCTTCCGTGAAGACCGTTATGTGGAACTGGCTCGTCGTGCTGACTGGTGGGGTTTCAAGAAGAACTGGAACCGCGGTAAGTATAACTTCCAGAAGATTCGCTACCGCTTTATGAACGACCAGACCAAGGCGCTGGAAGCCTTCAAGAAGCAGGACTTTAACGCCTATGCTATTTATACCAGCAGCATCTGGATGAAGCAGACTGATTTTGACGCTGTCCAGAAGGGTTGGGCAGTAAAGCAGCGTATCTATAACAAGGAACCCATCGGGTTCCAGGGCATGGCCATCAACCTGCGTAAGCCGGAGTACCAGGATGTTCGCGTCCGTAGGGCGTTAAACTTCATGCTGAATCGGGAAGCTATGAACGAGAAGTACATGTACAATCAGTATTTCTTGCAGAACAGCTACTATCCGGACCTGTGGGATAATAACACCAATCCTACGGCTACGATGTATTCCTTTAATCCCGATAGTGCCCGAGCCCTCTTTGCCGAAGCGGGTTACAAGGTCAACGACCAGGGCGTTCTGGAAAAGGATGGCAAGCAGTTTACCATCAATTTCATTACAAGTAGCGAAGACTTGCGTCACCTGACGCTTTTCCAGGAAGACTTGAAGAAAATTGGCGTGGTGGCTACCATCGAAAAGATGAGCCAGAGCACTTTGCGTAAACGTTTGGACGATGCCGACTTTGACCTTTACTGGGTGAACTGGGGTGCCGGGCGCCTTCGTGATCCCGAGGCTAGCTGGCATTCCTCTACGGCACTCCAGAAGGGGACCAATAACCTGAGCGGTCTGCAGGATGCTGTGGTTGATAGCCTTATCAACCTGCAAAAGACCGAGTTTGACTTGGCCAAGCGTAACGATATTCTGAGGGCCTTGGACAACCGTCTTTCTGAAATCGTGCCTTATGTTTTAATGTGGCAGTGCGACCATCACCGCGTTCTCTATTGGAATCGCTTTGGCACTCCCGAGAAAGTTCTGGACAAGTTTAACCGCGAAGACGCCATTCCGGTTTACTGGTGGCTTGATCCGGCAAAGTCTGCTGCATTGGACAAGGCGATGAAGGAGGGTGCGGCTCTGCCCATTCCCGAATACGATGTGAAGTAAAAAAAAGTGGGGGCTTTGAGCCCCCGTTTTTTTAGAACGTAAATTCGCAGCCGGCGTAAAGCCCATGGGCATATCCGTCCATGTCGCCTCTGCGGAGGGTGAACCGACCTGTCGCTAGGAATTGCGGACTTACGATAAAGCTCATGCCTGCCCAAAGATTAATCTGGTGGTCGCCATTGTCGTTATGCCTCCAGCGATTGCCGTGATTATCCTCGTAAGAATCCTCGGTTAGCTGGAGCTTGAACTGAGCTCCGCCGTAGACGTTGATGTTCTGTGCTTCGGGCGGTTGGTATTTGATTTCAGCTCCTGCGTGAATCTCTAGACCTCGTTCGTAATGATTGTGTTCAAATCCCCAGTCTAGACCGCTTTCTGCCCCAAATTCTAACCCTTTGACTCCCGAAGGTAAAGAAAATTGAACCCCAAGGTAGATGGCGTATTCACTGGTAGAAACAGGATGGCCGTTAATGCCGTCGTCGTCATCGCCTACGGGCAAGTGAAAATCTAAAAACGCGGTGAGCATAGGGATTACCTGGTAGCGACCTCCGATGGTCAAATCGCTAAAACCATCTCCGCCTTCGGTACACCAGTCGTTGGGGCAGTCCCCTTCGCTCCAGAACCTGTAGCCCCAATCCTGGATGGACAGTTCAAGCCCTTGCATAATGCTGAAGCGGACTCCGCTTGTAAGTCCCGCCTGAGACCATGGCTTGTCGCGGTCATAATAAAGACCTGCCTTAATAGAACCCTTCCCTGCGTCAAGAACGGGGTAATAGTCCCAAGTGGCGAGGGCGGCAGTGGTTGCCAAGGTGGTCGTGAGGGCTAATTTTTTTAACATGAGGTTGCTCCGGAATCGAATCTCAAGTAAAATTTAAAAAAGTTGGGTTTGTTGTTCCCAAAATGCAAAAAAGTCCGGTATGAACCGGACTTTTCTGTGATATAAAGATCTCGATCTTAGAACCAGTAGGTAGCGCCAAGAGCAACCTGCAGCCATGCTGCGTCGGTGCCTTCCTTGTAGAAGTCGGTGAAGTCGAAGTTCACGCGGAAGTCAAGGTCGAGGAGGGGGAGGATGTTGGTGCCAACGCCAACGGCTGCACCCACCTGGAGGCTGTTGAAATAGTCGTCCGGAAGGTCGATTTCGTGGTCGTCGTTGTCATAGACGGAAACGCCCATGTTGAAAGCGAAGGTAGGACCGGCTTCAACGAAAATGATGGGGGCGAGGGAAAGACGGATCAAAACCGGGATTTCCACAGCGTATTCGGTCATGGAAATTTCGTAGTTTCCTTCTTCTTCAGTAACGGTACGAAGGTCGAACAGGACTTCGGGAGCAATGGTGATGGGCAGCATGGGCAGAGAAATCTTTGCTGCAAGACCCAGTTCAACACCTGCGCCGGTGGAGGCGTCTTCGGCGTCGTCGCCGTAGAAAGTGTTGCCGGTCAAACCGACGTGAGCACCGAAGTTAATCTGTGCGAAAGAAGCGCTGGCCACCAGAAGGGCAAGAGCAAGAATCTTCTTGAACATGATAATCTCCTTGAGAAGGTTGTTTTTCATAATTTGGTAAAGTTATGTGTTTTTGGAAGCAAAAAAACACGCTGTATACAAAAAAATGCCTCTGGAAAACCAGAGACATTTTGTAAAAGATTGGTTAGGAGAAAAAATCTTAGAAGTTAATCTGGGCACCAACTTCGATGGTGTTGTGGTCGCCCCACAGGTCGCCCTTGGAGAGGGTGAACTGTGCTCTGAGGGCAATCATCTGGTTGATGGCGTAGCTGGCGCCTGCCCACAGTTCAATCTGGGATTCGTCAGAATCTTCGACATCGTAACCGTTAATTTCGGTTTCGGTTAGTTGGTCGAAGAATCCGAGACCGCCCCACACAGTAAGACCCACGCTCGGAATGGTGTAGTCAATTTCAGCCATCACTTGGAGAATAAGACCTTCTTCCATATTTTCGTCTTCGAACTTCCACTTAAGACCTGCTTCGGCACCTACGGCAAGGCCTGTCTGGATTTCCTGGGTGTACTGGATGGCTGCGTAAAGGGCCAGGGGATCGTATTTGCCGACGACATCGTCGCTGTTCAGGGGAACATCGATGTCCAAGGCACCGATCAACATGGGCATAAACTGGTAACGACCGCCAAGAGTCAATGCGCGGAAACCGTCGTTATCCGGGCAAACATCGTAGTTCTTGCCGTCACAACGGTCATCTTCGTTCCACAGCTGATAACCAACACCCATGATAGAAACTTCCAAGTTGGGTATGACATTGTACTTACCCTTGATCATGATGTTGTTGCTGGACCAGTGATCGTGCCACTGGTATTTCATGTCGGCTTCGACTTGACCTTTGCCGGGTTCTCCTACGGGGAAGAAGGTGTAGGTTGCAAAGGATGCGGATGTTGCGAGTGCTGCTGCGAGTGCGATTTTCTTGAACATGGTTGTTATCTCCTTAAATTCGACCCCAAATATAATACTCCTTAACGTACTGTGTAAAGGTTTCGTCTTGGTAGTAATGATGAAAATCACAAGAAAAGTCGTTTTGCAAGTCGTTGACTGTCAATGAGTTGCAAATCGTGGAACGTTAGTGGGGCTTTTGCGGCGAATCCCTTGCTTTTTGCGGGGTTAACTATGGTTTGTTTTTTGTCACAGAGACTCTGTTTTTAAACTTTCAATTGGGATTTTTAAGGAAAATTAGGGTATTTTAGAAATTGGTAAAAAGTATTTAGAGGATTTCATGAAATTAGGGCTGAAACAGATTGTGTCTGCAATGCTGTTATCTTGTGGGGTAGCTTTTTCTGCCGGTGAATCATCTTACTACAACATTGTGGGTGTACAAGTCGTTTCTGGCGGCTTTGGTTGGGGCTTTCAGACCATTTCTTACGATATGTATCTTACTCAGGATGCGGTAACCTGTACGGATGCTTCCTGGAGTATGACTGCTGACGCCATGACATATAAGCCAAGTGGCTATGGCAATATCTCGGCCAGTATGGGTATGTATGGCGGTTCCACTGGACGTTGCTTTGGTTCTTTGGAAAAATCACCCGAAAATCTCTACACCCTGATCAAGACGCATTGGGTGGACAACGAATCTGCTGAAAATTTGACTCTTGGCACTGATATCGATTTAGGAGAAATTTCTGCTACAGAGGGCAAGTGCAATTTCAACCATAAGCCGTTGCCTTACAAGTCAGGAAGGACCTTCTTTGGAAACAACAAGACTGTTTCCAATCTGTGCTATGTCAGCTCCACCATGACAGAACCCGTAGGCTTATTTGGTTCTGTGGTGAATACGTTGATGCAAGACTTTACGGTGGAAGGTGTTCGTGTGATTGTGAATGGAGCCGGTACGGATGGTTCCAAGTACTATCCCGTAGGTTCTATTGCCGGTAAGATCGAGCTTGTGACTCTTGACAATGTGAAGATTGCGGATGTCTCTATTGATGCTCCCCTTGCAGGCGGTGCCGTAGGTCTCGTTCTGAATTCATCCATCAAGGAGTTGACCAGCAGTGGTAAAATTTCCATTAGCAACTCCCAGCTGATTTCCACAGGGTATGCCGGGTCAAAGGAAGCCGACTTGCTCTCTCCCTATCAGGTGTTCCTGGGGGGCATTGCCGGCGTGACGATTCGTGATGATGGTTCCTCTTCTGCGACTTTGGAAGACAATGCGGTGTCTGTCAGTGTCCAGAACAAGGTTGACGGTGTAAGTTCTGCGATAGGCGGTGCCATCGGATTTTCCTTTTCCTCTCTGGACTCCTTTAAGAAGGTGGATGTCATTGCCAGCGGAAACGGTATTTCTGGCGGTAGCGCCATGGGTGGCTTGATTGGCTATTCTTCCATGCTTTACACAAACAATTCTCCCATCACTGCCGACACCTGTGTCGTGAAGCTGGACCAGGGAACGTTCAAGGGACGAATTGGGGGAGCCTCCTCGCCGGATATGATTGCCGTTGGCGGTCTCGTAGGTCGCGATTCCCTATGGGCACGGACTAAACTTGAAATCGTCAACAGCACTGCCGACATTACCTTTGCAGATGAGGTGGTTACTACCGGTAATTATCGCTATTACGCAGGCGGCATCTTGGGCTATGGCAATAACTGCCTCAGTTCTGACCGCCCTACTGATTTTTTGGTCATTGAAAAATCCAAGTCCACAGGTTCCATGACTCTTGCAGCATCTGACGTAGCTGTCAAGGACTTGCATGTAAAAGCCTTTATGGGTGGTATTGCCGGAGCGGCTTGCCTTGCTATGGAACCACGCGGTTTCAAGGAAAATTCTTCCTCGGTTGTCTTGACTTCTAAGGTGAAGACTACCGGAGATTCCGTTTCTATTGGCGGTATGATCGGCACCATGAATGTGGCTGGTGCTAACGGCATAACGTTTTCTAATCTTGAATATACCGGCAAGATTGTAGTCGAAGATAGCTTGGGCGAAATTTATGCCGGCGGTATTGTTGGCCAGTTCCGCGAAGCGACTGGCGGAAAGTCAATTAAGTTCAAGGATGTTTATGCCAAGGCACAGGATGTGCTTATTGATTACAAGGCCGTGGCTGATTCGAAGCCTGCGGGTGTCGCTGTAAAAGGTACAAGAATTGGCGGTCTTTGTGCCTATTGTAAAGAAACCGCTCTTGCAGAAAAGATTGGCATCTTTGGAGAAATTTCCGTGGACGGAGCTTCAAAGTATGTAGGCGATTCTCTGTTTGTGGGTGGTATTATTGCCCGCATAGACAATCCTTCTAGCGCATTAAAAATTCAGAAGACCTACTCTGTAGGCGATATTTCGGTCAATGGCTCTGCAACAAAGAAGTATGTAGGTTATTTGTCTGGTGTCGCCGTGATGGGTAACACCGTGGCATATTCCTTCCGTTCCAATTACCATTATGGGGCCACCGAAGATGTGGATGCCTTTGGATATCTGAGCACCACGGATACATACGGTGAAGGTATTGCCGCCGAGTGGATGGACAACGAGAACATGTCCTATAACATCCGTAACGGGGCGACAAATTCCAAGGATGCTAATGCCAATAAGAATGGTACCGAGGTGGCATCTGCTATGCAGACTCGCTCTTTTGCGGGTATTATGAATGATGCCCTTGCGGGAACAAAGGAAGATCCCTATGTATGGTGCTACCAGACGGGCACCAACAACAACCTGCCCTATGTAACTTTGAAGAATTCTACACCGGTTTCTCCGGCTGATGTGATGACTTATACTGTCAACTTCTTGGATTATGATGAAAAGACCTTGTTGAGCCAGCCTCAGACGGTGCCTGAAAACGGTGATGCGGTGGAACCGGAAGCTCCTACTCGCGAAGGCTATACGTTCACCGGTTGGGACAAGAGTTTTAGCATGGTGTCTTCGGACTTGGATGTGGTGGCCCAATATGAAATCAATACTTACGATGTGATTTTCTACTTGGCGGACAGCATTACTCCCCTTGCCGGTTATTACGACGAGAAGATTGCCTATGGGACGAAGGTTGCAGGCCCCAGCGGTAGCGATTACAAGAAACTTCTGGAAAAGGCCGGCTTTGATTTTGCTGGCTGGAGTGATTCTTCCTACCTTCATGGGGTGACTTCTGATAAGAAGATTTATCCGTTGTACAAGGAAAAATCTTTTACCTTGACATTGCTTGATGACGAAGGTAGTGAAATTGAGTCTGAGGTGGTTCCTTTTGGAGCAAGCATTAACTTGCCTGCCTCTGTGACAAAAGAATCTACTGCAGAGTTCTCCTATGAATTCGAAGGCTGGTCTGCTCAGGAGGGCGAAACTATTCCGGAGACCATGCCTGCAAATGATGTTGTCGTTGTGGCAAACTTTACGGCAACCAAGAGAAGTTATGCAGTTGTATTCCTGGATAACAAGGATAACCCGATTGAAGAAGAACAGTTGGTTGAATATGGTGAATCTGCGGAAGCACCTGCGGCTCCTGCCGTTGTTGGTCGCGTCTTTGTAAGATGGGATGACTCTAGCTATGTGAATGTTGTGAAGGATTTGGAGATTCATGCGGTTTATGATACGGCGACCTATGTGGTGAAATTCTTTGACTTTGAAGGAAACCAGATTGGTAAAGCCCAGACCGTGGTTTACGAGGAATCTGCTGTTGAAGTTGCAGCCCCTGTAAGCGAAGGCCGTGTGTTTACCGGCTGGAGCGAAACCTCCTTTGACAAGGTGGTAAAAAACCTTGAAATCAAGGCTCTGTACGATACCGCCAAGTTTGCGGTGAATTTCTATGATTTTGATGGAAAGCTCATTGACCGGTCTCAGGAAGTTGTTTACGGAGCTAGCGCTACGGTTCCTGAACAGCCGGTGAGCAAGGGGCGTGTGTTCAAGGGGTGGAGTGATTCTTCCTTTGCGAAGGTGGTGAAGAATTTGGATGTTCTTGCTATTTATGATACCGCGACCTTTAAGGTAACGTTCCTGGACCATAATGGCGATACCATTATGAGCGACTACTTCAAGTATGAAGCGGATATGTCGATTGCATCGGCGCTGGAACGCAAGGATTCCGAGAATTATCGTTACATCTTCAAGGAATGGACTCCAAAACTTGGCCTTTTGACTCAAGATATGACGGTACGTCCGGTTTATGATTCTACCTACATCGGTTCTTCCGGTTCTTCTGTGGAAGAAAGTTCCAGCAGCATCTATGTGGATCCCGAAATTGTTATGGCTCCCAGAAGCTGGAACATGATTTCCATTGGTTTGATGGAACAGGCGGGTTATCCTGATCATGACGGCGTGTACTACTGGTGGGACGAAGAATACCCCATTGGTGATTACTGGCAGTATAAGGCTTATACCGGCGGTGAGTTCGAAGCATCCCGAGGTTACTGGTTTGGCACTACTGAGGGGGCGACTATCCCTATGGAAGAACCCGTTGTGGACGAAAATGCTGAAATCGTCTGGAAGTTGGACAACAAGTATAGTGGCTGGAACATGGTGGCCAATCCCTACGGCTGGTACGTGGAACTGGACGGTTCTACCGACGATGGCGAAGAAGTTGAATTCTGGCGTTGGGATGCAGATTCTTCCAACTACGTCATTCCTAAGATTATTCGCCCCTACGAAGCGGTTTGGGCTAAGGTCAAGAAATCCACTACCTGGCGTATGGCGGCAACTCCTGTTCGTGTTACCGACGAAACTGTCCTGAGCGTTGCCCAGAAGGCTTCTGCCTTACACAAGGGAGCTTTACGCAAGACCTCTGAAAAGAATTGGAACGTAATGGTCTCCCTGAAGGATGAATTCGGCAAGACGGATTCTTGGAACATGATTGGCGTAGGCTCTCAGGAAGAGTCCATGGAGAAGGCTCCGGTTGGCATGGGCGATTATGTGCGCCTGGCTATTGCCGAAGGCAAGACGAAACTTGCAAAGAGCATCAAGTCTGTTGCCGCTTCCTACGAGTGGGAACTTCTGGTGGCCGCCAACAGCAATCGCGATGGAGTCTTGTTCTTTGCGGGTGTTGAAGAACTCAACAAGCAGGGCCTTGTCATGATGGTGACCGTAGACGGTGTGACCCGCGAAGTCAAGCCGAATTCAGAGACGATGGTCTCCTTGAAGAAGGATGCCAAGAAGGTCTCTGTCCGGGTAATGCCTGCCAGTGCAATTGTTGCCGCAGACAATAGCCTGAAGGGCTTGGCCGCCCTGCAGAATGCCGGCTCGCTGCAATTTGGTTTTGACGCTCCCGAATCTCTGGCGGGAAGCCGCGGTCACTACGCCCTTGTGGCTGTAAACGGTAAGGTGATATCTCGCGGAGGCTTTACGGCTCGGGCTGGACGCAATGGCTTTAGTCTCTCTGCTCCGAAGGCTGGACTCTACGTGATGCAAGTGCAGGTGGGCAGCCAGAAAGCAAGCTCAAAGATTCTTGTAAGGTAGTCCTGCGGGTCTCTTTGCAGTAATCAAAAACAAGACTTTCAAATACTTGAAATTAAGACTTGGAATGCCCGGAAGAAAAACCGGGCATTTTTATTGTTGTCTGCAAATTGGTGTTTGAAATGATTTTTTGAAAATTTAAATTTGAATATGAATTCCTCAAGGAGCGATCTATGAAAAAGGCTCTCTACCTTCTGTTGGTTGCATCAAGCGTTTTTGCCGCCGGTCCCTTTGATGTTTTATGTCAGGACGAGTTTGAATATCTCGAAGATGGCTCTTCTATCAAAAATATGACCTGCACAATCAATCAGTACGAATCCGGAACGGAATTGTCTGGAGAAGTTATTACCGAAGATGGTGCGAGCTATTATGGCCCCTTGGGATCCTGGGAAGATGTGGTGAATCTTTTTACCGGGACGTTGAAGCAGTATGCCGACACCTATGAGCGTATAGAAATTGCCCTAGGTGGAAATCTGACCTTTGAGCCTTACAATACGGACGGGGATGTGGCGGAATGCCCCGAGGATTTGCCTTCCCTAAATTTTGCCGGGGCGAACAACGTCCATTTTAACGGTAACCATCATACCATCCACAATTTCTGCCAGGTGGGTGATGGCTCCTATGCAATGGTTGGGTTTATTGGTAGTATTGCAGGAAAAAGCGTGTCCGACCAGGTTGTTGTCCGGGATGTGACTTTTAGCAATGCCTATGTAGCCTTGAAAAATGATGTGGAAATGGGACGTGGAGCAGCCATTGTGGCGAATGGGGCCTCCAATGTGGAATTCAACAATGTTTCTATTTCTTATTCGAGGGTGTTTGGCTGGAATGCGGCCGCTGTGGCAAACGTAGCTGAAAATTCCCTGTTTACAAATGTGAATGTTTCCAATGTAGATGTGGCTACATCGGAATTTTTGCTGGATGACGAAAATCTCCTGAAAGGGATGAATTCTTACCAGGTTTCTTACAAAGGTGGAATTGTTGATTCCTCGTTGAACACGACCTTCAGGAACAATTCTGTTGCCGTGGTATCGATTTCTCATACGCTGAATTCCGTGACCGCAGACGGATTGGTGGAGATTTTGTCGGGGACCCGATGGATGGGTGGCATTGCAGGAATGTCCGCCTATAGTCAACAGTACAGGGCGGTAAACAACTCTGTGACTGGTCTGGAAATTTCGGGCGGTTCTAACGTCGGCGGCATGTGGGGCGGACTGACGGTTCCTAGCAGCAATACCTTTGGCGTCGATTCTTCCTATGTGGCTGATGCGGCTTTGAAAACGCAGTGTCTGAGTTCTGTATCTGCAGGTGGTATTGTTGGCGATGTTTCCAAGGGGGCTTATTTTGAACTGCAGAACAATGAGGTTAAAGCTTCCTACGGGTATGACGAATCGGAATGTGCGGACGTCTTCAGTGCTCCTGTGGAATTTATGTATGTGGGCGGCCTTGTGGGGAAAGCCTACTTGAACAATGAGTTTATAGTCTACAGAAACGAGGTGACACCCACCATTCAAATTAAGGAAAAGAATGGCGGTACCGGCGTAAAAGCGGGTGGCCTTGTGGGAAGCGCGAGCTATTGGGGGACCAGCTACATATTCGAAAACAGGATGCTTGGGTCTGTGGATGTGGTTGTTCCTGCCTCTGACGTTGAGTGGAACGAATTTAAAGTGAACGTAGGCGGTATTGCAGGTGAAATGGAAGCCGCCGAAGATGGAATCTGCGTTTACTGGAATAATGTGGAGGAATCGGCCTCCATCTCTGCGACGGTGAAGAATGCCTCCGCTTTGCTGACCCTTGGCGGTGTCGTCGGACGCGTTCAATTTAACAGCGATAAGTATAAGTTTGGACTTCAGGGAAATGCGGTCTTTGGAAATATGTCCGCAGATTATGCTGGTCGAGAAGATGGTTTTTTCGGCATAGGCTATGTTGCCGGTGAAATATACGCTGCTACAGAAAATTTCTATGTGATGACCAATCTTTTTATAAATGACAAGGATTTGAAAACAACATCTGCGGTTGGCGCTGTCTGGGTGGGGGCTGGTGCTCCTGTTCGTTTGAATGACTTGAGCAATAGCGTCTTCTACAACTACCGTAACGCAGTTGAAGGTATACCTGCAGATGGCTCTGTCCATTTGGACGGTAGCGGCGATATTAAAACTGCTGACGGTCGATTGATGAAGGGCGGCGTATTGAGCGAAGAAGATATGAATACCCGCTTGTTTGCCCACGGTCTGAACCGCAATTTTTACTCTAACCGTCGCCTAGACGGTCGAGACGGAACCTATCCCTTCCAGATGTGGGACAGCGATGAATCTAGCTTGTTTAAGGTTGATAGTAAGAATGCTACGGCTTTCATGGCGAACTTTGACATTACAAACTTGTATGAATCCTTGACCGCCGACGAAAAGACGGTGATGGAGCCTTATCTGGTCTATACCGATGCTCACTTGGATGAGTATGATAATCCTGTGGCGGCTTCCGCCCGATTGCATTGTGTAGTTGGCGTGAACCGAGATATTCCTGGTGCGTTCTGGGACGTACTTCCCTTGGATGATGGCCACAATGTGATTGTTGCGGGAGAGCGTCGTCGAGACATCAACCAGATTGCAGATTTCAAGGGCGATTCTTCCTATGCGATTGCGGGAAACACTGCGTTGAAGGTCTCCTATGAGGTTTCTAATCCGACTGCGGTAACTGTGTCGTATGTTGCTATCGAAACTGTTGAACCCTACCTGGCTTATTTCTGGCCCAAGGTGTCTTCCATCAATTTGTATGACGAAGGCGTTGTCGTTCCCAGAATAAAGGCGGCAAACGGTAAAGAATATGTGCCCGTCGACTATCGCTTCTACTGTAAGGAAACTGCGGAATACTGTGATGACCTTTCTTTCTATGATATACCAGATGAGTTTTTGGAATACGGCGTCAATTCCTTTGATGATTTCTTGGGTGAAATCCGCAGAATAAACTTGTCCGATTACGAACCGACGCTTCATGTGATTTTCCAGAATGCATCGCCCCTGGAGGTTAGCGTCAGTTCTCCCAATTCCTACATAAAGCTGATTTCCCTTGGCGAAAATGCAGAAGGGGACGTGGCGAAGCTGGACTCCGCGGAGTATACCGTTGAAGTCGAAGAATACGTGGGCCTTGCTCCTCTCGGACGCCAGCTTGCTCTGGGCAAGCATCCTGGTTATGTCTTGAAATCCTGGAATGCCGACGTGTGGATTTCCGATGGGTTCGAACCTGATTTTATGTTTACCTGCTATTCTGAGTCCGCACCAGAGGTTTGCTCCCATGCGAAGCACCTGTCTTCCGAAGATGAAAACCTGGGTTCCGTGGAACAGCTTGCGTCCAGCATGACGATGGATGAAAATGAAAAATTTGTTTTGACCAGATGGTCTGTGTCGTTGGATAAAAACGCATCGTTGGACTTGACCAACTATATGGATGCCATGAAACTTATTGGTCTGTGGAATAACTCCTACATGTATCTGCGAATCGGTGCCGAAGAAGACTTGATGACCTATACGGTCAATTTCCAGCGGAACACTTCTTCGGAATACTTTTACGTTTTAAAGGAAGGCGAACTTGACTGGAGGGATTCTGACACCTACACCGTCGAAGACGATGAGGAAAAGCCTTATCCGGAGGTGTTTACCAAGAACGGTTGTGCAATCTGGACGAATGGCGATTTTGACGGCGATCCCATTTTGGCGAAACGCTTTGAAATTCATTCCGCAGGTCTCTATGACGAAGAAACCGACCTGTACTTGACGGTGGCGAAGGGATGTGGGGTTGAAACAAGTGTCCTCGTTGGCTATGAGGGAAATCATGGCTCGGTGGACTTGGTCCAGCGAATTGGAAACGCAAATACAGAAAAGGGAGTCACCGAAATTATTCATGAGTTTGACGCTCTTGAAAGCGAAGAAGGAATCGAAAATATTCTTGCCCTGGAACTTCCGGGTACTGAACTTCAGATGCCCTTTGGCTTTGCAGTGCGCCCCCAGATGGGCTATAAGCTGACAGGGCTGGAACTATCCTACAAGTATGAAGAAGAACTCTTCAACAGGGACTTGCTGGATGTAGTGGATGATACAATCCTCATTGCGCCAGCGTTCATGGGCAACCTCATGCTTCGCGGAACCTTTGAACCGATCCAATACCAGATTGCCTTCGAACTGCTGGACACGGCGGGATTGTTCGTAGACGACCTGATTGAAGATAGGGACTTTGCGATTGACATGGAATTGGACAGCTGGGATTTCCCCATGCACATTTTCAACAATGAACGTTGCGTCTTGGGCTGGAAACCCATTGAACCTATGAAGAATGAAGAAGGCGAAGACATTGACATTAGCTGGACATTCTTTGGCGGTTCCGTATTCGATATCCTGGGGGATGGCCGCAGTATTCTGGAACCGGTCTGGGGTAACGCCCGCCAGTGCGATAACGACGTATCCGAAGAAGACCCGGATGCCGGTCCCTATTCTCGCGTGACCCTGAATGCAAAGGGCGGCTCCGTAGAAGTCTGGAAGATGATTTTTGACGGTGGCGAAGAACCGAAGGATTCTGTACTCTATCGCTTTGGCGACGAAAATTACATGCTCGTTCCCGAGGATTACGATGGCTCCGCCTTCCGCGTCCATTTTGCTCCTGCCGTAGGGTACGAACTGCTTGATTCCGTACTGATTTACCGTTATAATTCTCAGAACGGCGATGCCCTGGATTCCCTGTGGGTCAAGGATGGAGAATCCCTTTGGTACGATCTGAGGTCCACCGTTATCAAGGCCGCCTTTATTCCCAAGGACACTACAGTTCTTGCCCTTGCGGATACCTTGTTTAGCGTGAAGGGCCGTGCGGTGTTCTTGAACTTTGCCACCGGCAAGTTCCTCCAAGAACGTGACATCCAGGCTCAAGTGGTGCTGATGGATGGCCTTGGAAACGTAGTCCGTGAATCCGCCATAGATGTGGAGGAAGACTCCCTTGTCTACAGTTCCCGGTGGATGGACTATCCCTTGGCCGACGGACAGTACAAGCTGATGCTTTTGGTGCAGGATTATCGCGACACCTTGAACGCCTCCTGGGACTTTGCCGTCACATCGACCGTCGTGGTTGAGGCGGAAAGCTGGAATATGGTTTCCCTGGCGGCCTTGGACGAACAGTCCGTAGATTGGAGCGGCGACATGGTATTCTACTGGTGGAACGAATCTGCAAACTATGGCGATTTCTGGCAGTACCAGAAACTGGACCGTGATACAGAAATTGACCCGGTGAGAGGATTCTGGTTCAGCTCGTTAAAGGGTAATGGATTTACCCTGAAGGAAGACTCCCTCATAAACAAGGAAGCCGTCTGGGAATTGGATAGCGTGTATAGCGGCTGGAACCTTGTGGCAAATCCCTATGGCTGGCCCATCCGGGTGCCGGAATCTCTGGTGGTTTGGGGCTGGAAGGATGATGTGGCCGACTATGATTCTCTAAGGTATCTGGAACCTTACGAAGCTGCCTGGGTTTATGCGGATGCCGCCATAACCGTGGACTTGGATTCTTCGCCCTATTTTTATGAGGAATCGAACAGCAGGGATTCTTCTGGGAACTTTGTCTACAAACGTCGCTTGCTTGCAAAGGCCAACGGCTTTATGGATTGGGCGATTCAGGCGGTACTTACGGATGAAAAGAACCATGCCGACTCCTGGAACGTTATGGGCGTGGGCGAGGAGTCCCAGATTCTGGAACCTCCTGCTGGCATGGGCAATCGCGTAAACCTCTCCATTGTAGACGGCAAGCGTCGCCTGGCTAAGTCCATCAAGAAGACCGATGCCGATGAATTCCAGTGGACTTTGAGCTTGTCTGCAAGCAGCTCCCGTAAGGCCTATCTTGGCTTTGATGGGCTGGACCAGCTGGCTGTCTACGGATACCGGGTTTTTGTAACCATAGATGGTCAGACTACAGAAATGTTTGCAGGTCGTCAGCTCCCTGTACTCTTGAAACAGTCTGAGAAGGCTGCTACGGTCACAGTCTCCCGCAGTGCAAAGAATGTGGTGGCAGCTCTTCAAGAACTTCACGTCCATCAGATGTCGAATTCCCTGGGCGTAAACTTCTTGGTTCCGGAAAACCTGGCCGGTTCCCCTGTGACCGTGGAGCTGGTTAGCTTGCAAGGCAAGGTTGTTGCCCGCCATAACGCGACTGCAACAGTTGGCGTAAATGGTGCCACTCTGGATGCGCCTGAGCCTGGGTTGTACCTTACCCGGGTCCGGATCGCAAGCCAACAGCTTGTAGGCAAGGCCCTTATCAAGTAAAAACATTTTGTTCCCAACCTCCCTGCCATTTGGTGGGGAGATTTTGCATTTTGGAATAAACCTTCAAGGTCCGCGGGAGGAGAAAGCAAATTGCACCGACAAGTTTGTTGGCGCTAGGTCTTGCTGCGTGCTACTCCCTACGTCATGCTGACGCATGTCAGCATCGGCTGTTCCCTTTCGCAACTTTATCCAAAATTTTACAAAGAATTTTCGTTCAAATCGGGTGCTCGGAACGTGTTAGTATATGTAGGGCATTTCCGCCTTACATGTACAAAAGGCAAGTATGGAAAATACAAACACCGAAAACACCGAAAAAGACAAGGTTCTCCCGGAGCTCGCCAATAGCACCGCCGTTGCGAAAACCG
>JAZRXW010000106.1:0-53507 GCA_045600425.1 Fibrobacter sp. | reverse complement strand
CAACACCGCATCACGCAAGAAAGAACTGTTCACACTTCCTGAAGGCGTTCCCGCCGTGCGTATGTACTGTTGTGGCCCTACGGTGTACCACTTCGCCCACATCGGCAACCTCCGCACCTACATTTTCGAAGACTTTTTGGTCCGTACCTTGAACTACTACGGCTACAAGGTGAACCACATCGTGAACATCACCGACGTAGGCCACCTCACTAGCGATGGCGACTCCGGAGATGACAAAATGGAAAAGGGCGCAGCCCGCGAAGGCAAGTCCGTCTGGGATATCGCAAAGTTCTACACCGACGCCTTCATGAACGACTGGCATCGTCTGAACATTCAGGAACCCACCCGCTGGACTCCCGCCACCCAGCACATCCAGGAACAGATCGACCTGGTGAAGACCCTCGAAGAAAAGGGCTTTACCTACCGCACTTCCGACGGCATCTACTTTGATAGCCCCAAGTTCCCCCGTTACGCCGACTTTGCCCGCCTGGACGTTGAAAACCTCCGCAAGGGTAGCCGTATCGACATGGGCGAAAAGAAGGCCGCCACGGACTTTGCTCTGTGGAAGTTCAGCCCCACCGACAAGAAGCGCGCCATGGAATGGGATTCCCCCTGGGGCGTAGGTTTCCCGGGCTGGCATGTGGAATGCTCCGCCATGGCCATGAAGTACAACGGCCCCACTCTGGACATTCACTGCGGCGGTACCGACCACATCCGTGTGCACCACACTAACGAAATTGCACAGAGCGAATGCGCCAACGGCGTTCAGTTCTCCCGCTTCTGGATGCACGGTGAATTCCTGCGTACCGCCAGCGAAGAAAAGCTGGAAGACGGCACCACCGCCACAACCTTTGGCAAGATGAGCAAGTCCAGCGGCGAATTCCTCACCGTTGACCTGTTGGTGGACCGCGGCTTCAATCCGCTGGATTACCGTTTCTTCGCAGTGGGCAGCCACTACCGCAACTACCTGAACTTCACCTGGGAAGCTCTGGAAGGCGCCAAGGAAGGCCTCAAGAGTCTCCACAAGAAGACCGACGCCCTCATCGGCAAGGCAACCTCCATTGAAAGCGCCGAAGCCAAGGCCTTCCAGGAAGAATTCAAGACCGCCATCGGTGACGACCTGAACATGCCCCGCGCTCTCGGTATCCTCAATACCATGCTGAAGTCCGATATCGACGACGGCGAAAAGGCAGCCCTCGTTCTGGACATGGACAAGGTCTTTGGCCTGAAGCTGGACGAACCCCGTCAGGATTACAAGAAGAAAGCTGACGAAGGTGCCGCAGGCGTTGACGTCGCCAAGGTGGAAGAACTCCTCGCCCTCCGCAAGGAAGCCCGCGCAAACAAGAACTGGGCCGAAAGCGACCGCATCCGCGACGAACTTGCCGCCATGAACATCGTGATCAAGGACAGCAAGGACGGCACCACCTGGAGCGTGAAGGAATAGGTCGGTCGCTTCGCTCCCTTTGAGGAGCGAGGTCGCGCCCTCGGCGCTTTGAAGTCGGTGCATACGCACCTAGAGGTTTGTTACGCAATTAAAAAACCGCTCGGATTTTTCCGGGCGGCTTTATTGTTGCTTAACAGCAGATCAATAATAAAGAATGTTGTCCGCATTTTTAGGGAACACCATGGCACCCTTTATTGGACTGAACGACTGAATACGCCATAGAGTCCTCAGTGTAGGCAGAATCTTTTTCTACTAGAATTTTGTGTGTCTCGCAAGATCCCGATAAATTAGGGGATCGATGCAAAATATGAGTTAACATATGACCTCCTAACAATACCTCAAATGTAACTAGCAAATTCCCAATGAGAATCCCCGTATACAAACATTTCATTGTTCTTTTAACACCGCCCCACTCTCGCAGGTCCTTCCACTTTTTATATTCACCCCATGCAGTTTAAACATTTCGTTTTCAATTCCTTCGGCGTAAATTGTTTTGTCCTGAGTAACGACAAGGGCGACGCCATCCTCATTGACCCCAGCGTATCGAACCAACGAGAACAGGACGCTCTGGCCGCCTACATCAAGGACAATAACTTGACGGTACGGCACCTGCTGAACACTCACCTGCACTTAGATCATGTGCTGGGGAACGCCTTCGTGGAACGCACTTACGGAGTGAAGGCGGAAGCCCATCAGGAAGACGAATTCCTGCTGGACCTGCAAGAGGAACAAAGCGCCATGTACGGCATGCCTTTTGAAGAGGCGGCTCCCCCGCTGGGAGACTACATCGCCGAAGGAGATACCGTCGGCGTAGAAGGTATTGAACTGCAAGTTATCCACGTGGCAGGGCACTCCCCCGGCGGCGTGGCGTTCTATTTACCCTCTTCCGACGTCACTCTGAACCAAACCGATGTCACACAGAGTCCCACCGGTGTCATTCTGAACCCCGTAGGGGTGAAGAATCTAGCAAGACAAACTACACCTCCCCTGCTTTTCTCCGGCGATATCCTTTTTGCAGGAAGCATGGGACGTTCCGACTTGTTCGGCGGTGACGAAGAAGCTCTCATCAGCGGAATCAAAGGGAAACTGCTCACCCTTCCCCCGGAAACATATGTATTCCCTGGTCATGGTCCCTCAACCACCATCGAAAACGAACGGGAAAATTTCTGAGAAAAAGCTGATTTCGAAAAAGCGAGACTTGTCCGTCTCGCTTTTATCATTTTTCTATCGCTTTTCCACAACCTTTCCAAGAGGGTTTTGCATGAGGCTTCTAAAGTTCACGTAGACCCCCGGGGAAACAATGTGGTACAAAGCTTCTTTCACCATGGCATCCACATTGAACGCAAGCGAATCAAATACCATACGATAGCTATCGAAAGTGTCATCAAAGCCAATAATGTAGGGACGCGGCTTGTTACGCTGTTTAAAGATTTCAATAACAAGAGTTGCAACCCAGTCATTGGCACAGACAAAAGCTTCCAAGGAAGCCTTGTCCAGCAACTCTTCTATCATGTTCTTCAAGTATACCTGAGCTGTAAGCCCTTCCCGCTGAGCCACGTTCGCCACATCAAAAGGACTGGCAAAGCGGCTATCCACCAGCGGTTCCACCTCCATACCACTTTCCAATAAACCCTCAAGACGAGCATTGGACCAGAAACTGCTATGGAAGGGCGAAATAAAATGAATCTTCTTCAAGCCCTTGCTTTTTAGGTGCTGCCCGACAATTAAACCGCCTTCCTTGCCGAAAGCCACATTGTAGAAGGCCCATTTCTTGCGGTTTCTCGTGGTCTGGGGAACTTCATTTGGGGCGTACTCCCACCACACAGAAATCGGAATGGTGAACTTTGCAAAATGGTTGAACAGCATGGTGGGTTTTCTGACCAGCCATGTAGAAATAAACACTCCTAGGCACCCTCCATCTTCCTTAGGCACAAACTGAGTTCCATCTGCGGCAAACAGTTTGTCGGAACTTTCGTGATATCCCAAAAACTTTACAGCGATTTTCTGGTCCGAGGAGAATCGGGAGAATGTCCGAAACACTTCCTGCTCTCTTTCGGACTCAATCAAGAATCGTCCGGATTCATCTGAACGGTGGACGAAAAGGATGTAGCTCATGGACTTGGATGTACGTTCCGTGTCAAAAAAATACTTGTACCCCACCCGACGCAAACTGCCCTTGGCCACCTGATGGTTCAAGAACTTCTTGATGGAGTAAGGCGAAACCCTGTACCGAATGGACAATTCCTTAATGGACGGAAGACTTTCAAAAGCATCTAAATATCCCGACTCCAAATCCTTCCCAAACATTTCTGCGACTACGGAATTGGTATCTGACTTTTGCGGTTTGCTGGCGGCAGGACATTCCCCCCAAAAGCAGCCCTTGCCCTGGTAGGATACAATAAAACCATCCTGCGTCAATTCCTTGTAAATTTTGTGAATGGTGGCTACAGAAACTTTCAACTGTTTCGCCATGGAACGAACAGACGGCATTTTGTCACCGCGGTTAAAGTCCGCAGATATAATAGACTTTTTTACATCCTCAAAAAGCATGTCATCAAACTACATTTTTTTTTAGATTTGTTCAACAATATCCTAGACGTATGGCGGAACATCTTCAGACAAAAGGACGTATAGAGTGGATTGACGAATTCAAGGGATTCGTCCTCCTTCTTGTCATTGCGTTCCATATAGAACAGGCCTTCAAAACCATCGACATGGGAATGATCCATCTGGCCGCCATGCGCATGTCAGCCTTCTTCTTTATTTCGGGAACTCTCTTTAGCACAAGGCGTTTTCCTGATTTCAAGAGCTACGCTTTGCATAAGACCAGGGTTCTCCTTCTGCCGTATATTTGGCTTTCGTTACTGTTTCTTGCCCTGGATCCTGTGGTGTGGAATTTTGAGTGGTTTTCTCGCGCCCCCCAAATGACGGTGATGAACATTAAGCCAGAAATTGCGGGACTTGGCGATTATCTTTATTGGAATCTCGCAAAGATTTTTGTGGCAGGAAAATCCAGCATTGGTTCCGGGCCTCTTTGGTTTGTATTTACTCTGTATTCCATCAGCCTGTTATTTTTTGGAGCGCAAAAAACCAGCGTCATTCTGAGCAACGCGAGGAATCCTGTCCTACAGAAAATAATTATAGCGGCGATTGCCGCAAGCAGTTTAATCGCCGGCTGGTTTCTGTTCCGCAATCACATTCGCTTACCTCTCGGTCTTGAACGAGACTGCACTTGCCTTGCCTTTTTTGCACTGGGCAGGCTGTGTAAAGTTCCAATCCAGAAACTGGGCAATGTTTCCAGCAAGGCGGGAACGCTGGGGGTTGTTGCAGGAACAATTGCGGCCTTCTGCCTTTACGCCATCGTTGACGAAGCCACCCCCTGGTTCAGCATCATGAACAACGCCCTGGGGAAAAACATATTCCGTTTCGTAGGAAGTTCCGTTTTTGGAATCGCAGGCCTCATCGGAATTTTTCAGCTTTTGTCCAAATTGCCTAACGTCGCGCCCATCGCGATCTTCAAGGGAATCCTGCGGAACATTTCACGAAATGCATTGATTATTCTGGCAGTACACTGGTGGATTCTGCTAGTGCTGCGGATCGTGTTCAAGGCAGAACTGGATAGGCCGGGAATCGCCTACTTGTCCGTATTGATTGTGAGTGCGGGCGTTGTCGCCGCCATTCCTCTTTTCCGAAACAAACTGTACAGGCTCATCGGCAAGGAAAAAAATTCTGTCAAAGAAAGCTTGAGTATCAAGTAATCTCGTACATTTCCTCCCTCCCCCTTTACAAATGTATCGTTTTTTTTACATTCAAGTTTGTTTTGGGAAAGAGAGGAAAGTTGAAGAAATTGTTCATTATTTTGGCCACCACATTGCTGGTGGCATGCGCAGGTACAAGTTTTAGAAGAAACTCCATTCCTGGTCTGACCCTTAACGACAAGACGGTTGTGGTACTAGTTCAAGAATACTCCCACAACCCGCTTTACACAACAAAAATGGATTCCATTTGGAACGCCAACATAAAAAGTTCCCATCTTCAAGCAGAGTTCGTTTTCAATGAAGCACTGGCTCTCGCCCCGTCGATCCGGCAAAAACTTGGGGACGTTGTGCAGATTCCTTCCTTATGACCATTGAAGTTACAGGTCAATCATCCACTCAACGTTACGATGGCATGGGCATGCCTGCAGGCGGTAGTTCTACGGTGGAATACACAGCAATCATGTATGACTGCAACACCAAAAAAGTTGTGTGGAAAATGATCTTGAATACAAATGGCTACGAGCCCTCATCCAAGCACGAACTAGTCAATGCCATTTTCAAGGACTTTAAACAAAACAACATTCTTCAGGAGGAATAAAAATGAAAAAAATTCTTGCCCTACTTTCTTTGGCACTGCTGATCATCGGTTGCGCCCCGGCAGCCAAATCCATGTCCAACTTCAACCAGGTCTATCCACTAAAGGGAGAATCCGTAGTAGTGGCAACTAACGCCCACAAGGATTACATCGACTTCGCCAACGAAGTAAGCGACAGCGTAAGCGCAAACTTGAACGCACGCTCCGTATCTGCAATCACCTACAAGGCTAGCGCAAACGGGCTCGAGCTGAGTAACAATCCGGTTATGGACTTCGCCAAGGAAAACAATGCGAAGTACATCCTTTCCCAAACCTTTACCACTCTAAAAATTTATAACGCAGCTCTGGAACAGTACGACGAAGAAATGGCCCTGTACTCCGTAGAGGAACAGAAAATCGTGTGGAAAGGAACCACCACCTGGAACAACCCTATGCCCATGGGTCTTGGCGCAGGCATTCGCGCAGCCAAGGATGAAGTCATCCGTCTGCTAACTACCGACGGATTCCTGGAAGCAATTCCCGCCCAGCAGTAATTCGCATAAAAATCTGCACTTGACCAGCTACTGCACAAATTGTATCTTTGCGGTATGGCAAGAGCGCGCAAGACAATTACCCCGGATCCGTATGCAAAACCGATAGCAAAGGTTCTCTCTCCCGAGCAGAGCCTTCCGGGAAGATTGCGTCAGTTCCAGGCGCCCATCCGCGCCAACTTCGAACTGGTTTCCCAATACGCCGCCGCCGGCGACCAGCCTGCAGCCATCGAGCAGATTTCCAAGGGCTTCGAAAACGGAGAACAGTTCCAAACCCTGCTAGGCGTCACAGGTTCAGGCAAGACGTTCACCATGGCAAACGTCATCAAGAACGTGGGTAAACCCACCCTCATCCTTACCCACAACAAGACTCTTGCCGCCCAGCTCTACCAGGAATTCAAGGCGTTCTTCCCCAACAACGCGGTGGAATATTTCGTCAGCTATTACGATTACTTCCAGCCCGAAGCCTACATCGTCCACACGGACACCTTTATCGAAAAAGATTCCAGCATCAACGACGAAATCGACAAGCTTCGTCTGCGCGCCACGGCAAACCTACTGACCCGCCGCGATGTAATCATCATCGCCTCTGTCAGCTGCATTTACGGTTTGGGAAGCCCGGCGGAATACTTCGACCTGATGGTGCGAATCAAGAAGGGCGACATCTACGACCGCGACAAGATCCTCCATGAACTGGTCCGTATCCAATACACCCGTAACGACTACACCCTGGAGCGCGGCACCTTCCGCGTTCACGGCGACGTCATCGAAGTGCACCCCAGCTACGACGAAGACGGTTTGCGCATCGAGCTTTTCGGCGACGAGGTGGATCGCCTTGTCCGCTTCAACATCATTACCGGCGAAGTCATCCAGGAACTGGAAGAAATGACCATCGCCCCGGCAAAGCACTTCGTTACAAAGGAAGAAGGCCGTGCAGGTATTCTGCAACGCATCCAGTTTCAGCTTACGGAACGCCTTGCAGAGCTTGACAAAGAAGGTAAGGTCCTGGAATCGGCACGTCTTTCTAGCCGCACCCGCTACGACATGGAAATGCTTCGCGAAACCGGCATGTGCTCTGGCATCGAGAACTACTCCGCCATCATCGAGGACCGCGGCCCCGGTACCCGTCCCTTCACCCTCATCGACTATTTTGGCGACGATTGGCTTTTGATGGTGGACGAATCCCACGTCAGTATTCCTCAAGTTGGCGGTATGGCAGAAGGGGACAAGAGCCGTAAAACCACTTTGGTGCAGTACGGTTTCCGCCTGCCCTGCGCCCTGGACAACCGTCCCATGAACTTCAAGGAGTTCGAGTACATGTATCCCAAGCAGGTGCTGTTCGTCAGCGCAACGCCTGGTGAATACGAACTGGAAAAGACGGGAGGCGTTGTCACGGAGCAGATCAACCGCCCCACAGGACTTCTGGACCCCAACATCGAGATGTTCCCCATTCAAGGCCAGATGGACGTTCTTCTGTACCGCATCGAAGAAACCGTCAAGAAGGGCGACCGCGTCTTGGTCACCACCTTAACCAAGAAGATGGCCCAGGACCTGACGGACTTTTTCGTGGAGGCCGGCATCCGCGCCAAGTACCTCCACAGCGACATCAAGACTTTGGAACGTCACGACCTCATTAAGGGGCTGCGTCTCGGGGAATTCGACGTACTGGTGGGCATCAACCTCTTGCGCGAAGGCTTGGACCTGCCCGAAGTCAGTATGGTTGCAATTCTAGACGCCGACAAGGAAGGCTTCTTGCGCAACTACCGCAGCCTCATCCAGACTATGGGCCGCGCCAGCCGTAACGTAAACGGTACCGTACTGCTGTTCGCCGACAACATGACCGACAGCCTGCAGAAGGCCATCGACGAAACCGTCCGCCGCCGCAGCCTTCAGGAGCAGTTCAACAAGGAACACGGCATCACACCCAAGTCCGTCACCCGCAAACTTGAAGACGACCTGGTCATCAACGACCCGCTGATGGATCTCTGGCGCGGAGAAAAGACACCCAAGGCCGCCGAAGATCCGGATTACGATGTAGACTACAGCTTGGGCAACGAAGAAGATGACAGCGACCAGCCGCTGTTTACAGGCGCCCCCTTAGGTAAACCCAAGAAATCCTCACCCCTCAAAGCGAAGCGACCTCATACCTCAAAGCGAAGCGACCTTTCTATCGAGGAACTGGAGAAGCAGATGAAGGAAGCGGCCGCCAAACTGGACTTCGAAGAGGCCGCCCGCCTCCGCGACCTCATCCGGGAAATGGGAAATTAGTCCTCACCCCCTTCAAAAAAGGCACTTTTTTATACCCAAATCCCTTTTTTTGCGAATTTTTATCACATAATGAAGCAAATTGAGGGGATTTGCATTTTTTCTCTGTCCGTTTTGGAATAAATTTGTGTATTTTTCAAAGGCAAAAAACATAAAGAGAGGATTTTAATATGACTTATAAGTTTGCAAAAGCACTCCTGATGGGTTCTGTCATGACCATGGGCGCCTTCGGTCTCGTTGCTTGTGGCGATGACAGTTCTTCCGGCCCCAGCGACAACGGTGCTGGCACTCAGATTCAGATTCCCACCACTCAGGACCAGATTATTCAGTTTACCTCCGTCGCAGCAACTGACTTGGGCGGTGCAGGCCTTGGCCCCATCAAGCTCACTGGTTCTGTCACTGTAAACGCAACCGACACCATTAGCAGTGCTACTCCGGAAAACATCCAGTTCACCAGCCTTACCTTTACCGTTGGCAAGGTGAACGGCAACAGCGTTGTAACCACAAACGCAGTTGTAAATCCCACTAGCCCGGTAGTGTTCCCCACCAACAAGAGCATCCTCACCTTTACCGAAATGGGCATCAAGGTTGACCTGGAAGATCCTGCTCTGACCGAATGCGGTGCATACCGTCTGATCATTACTGCCAAGGCAAATGACGGCACCAAGGATTTCGAAAACACCCAAACAGTAGATTTCACTCGCTCCGAAAAGTACTGTGCAGCAGCTCCTCAGCAGTCCAGCAGCTCTGTTGAACAGCCCACCACCGGCGTTGTTATGACCATCTGCCCCGAAATCAAGGCCAACACAAGCCTGCTTCCGGGTATCGACCTTGCCACCTGCACAGCCTCCGCCTCTACAACGGCAGACATCGTGCTGACCAAGGACGGCGCTGGCGACTACAACATCTCCAGCGGAAACGGCACCCTCTTCTCTACCATCGACAACGAAACCATGACCCGCGACTACAAGGACGACTACTCCGTAGGTTACTGGCCCGAAGTTGTGAACGGTCGTGACGCTCTCATGAGTGATTTCATGTACAAGTCCATCGCAGGTACAAGTTACAAGGCCGTCAACGGAAACTACTACGACAATATTTTCGTAGCAAAGACAGCTGCCTTCAACGAAGCAACTGGCGATGGTTTCTACGCCTTTGCAGTCACTTCCGCAACAATGGACTCCAACAAGGATTACGCTGTAACCTTGAAGGTCTACAAGAAGAAGTAAGGTTATTCGCAAGGCATATTATCCGTTATCTTTAGCGGATTAAACCTTTTAAAAGGCTTCTCGCAATAGCGGGGAGTCTTTTATTTACCCCCATATTTTTCTATTTTACCGCTTGTAAAATCAATAATCACGCCCGGAAGGTCCGGGCATAACTGGAGTAAACTATGCTTAAGAAGCTTTCCAACTTCCCTGGTATCAAGGGTCCCGTTGTCACTATCGTGATGGACGGTTACGGTTTTAACCCCAACGAACAGGGCAACGCTATTGCCGCTGCTCGTAAGCCCACTCTGGACGCTTTGTTCGCCAAGTATCCCAACGTTCTTCTGAACGCTCACGGCCGCGCCGTGGGTATGCCCACCAACGAAGACATGGGTAACTCCGAAGTCGGTCATAACGCTATCGGTGCTGGCCAGGTCTATAACCAGGGTGCAGCCCTCGTTCAGGACGCTATCGTTTCTGGCGACATCTTCGGCCGCGACGCATGGAAGGAAATCTCCGCAAACGTTCGTGAAAAGAACTCCGTTCTTCACTTCATCGGCCTTTTCTCCGACGGTAACGTTCACTCCAACATTTCTCACCTGAAGGCCATGGTTGCCCAGGCCAAGAAGGAATCCGTAAAGACCGTTCGCGTTCACATCCTCCTGGATGGCCGTGACGTTCCGGAAACCTCCGCTCTCGATTATGTCGGCCCGTTCGAACAGTTCCTCGCAGAACTCCGCTCTCCGGAATTCGACGTTTGCATCGCTTCCGGCGGTGGCCGTATGCAGATCACCATGGACCGTTACAACGCTAACTGGAAGATGGTTGAACTTGGCTGGAAGACCCACGTTCTGGGCGAAGGCCGCATGTTCGCTTCTGCTACCGAAGCTATCGAAACCCTCCGCGGCGAAACCAAGGCAATCGACCAGGATCTTCCTCCGTTCGTAATCGCTGCTAACGGCCAGCCTGTTGGCACCATCAACGACGGCGACTCCGTTGTGTTCTTCAACTTCCGCGGTGACCGTGCAATCGAAATCACCCGCGCCTTCGAAGAAGAATCCTTCAATGAATTTGACCGCGTCCGCTTCCCCAAGGTTTGCTACGCCGGCATGCTCCAGTACGATGGCGACCTGAAGCTCCCCAACCGCTTCCTGGTTCCTCCTCCGGCAATCAAGGAAACCTCCGGCGAATGGTTCGCAGAAACTGGCGTTAAGCAGTTCGCCTGCTCCGAAACTCAGAAGTACGGCCACGTGACTTACTTCTGGAACGGTAACCGTTCCAGCAAGTTCGACGGCGAAACCTACCTGGAAATCGAATCCGACGTTGTTCCGTTCGAACAGCGCCCCTGGATGAAGGCTGCAGAAGTTACCGACGCCATGATCGAAGCAATCAAGAGCGGCAAGTACCAGACTCTCCGCTGCAACTACCCCAACGGCGACATGGTGGGCCACACTGGTTCCTTCCGTGCAGCTACCATGGCTATCGAAGCTGTAGATATCGGCCTCGCTCGTCTCCTCCCGGTGATTGACGCAGCCGGCGGTGTTGCTCTCATTACCGCTGACCACGGTAACGCCGACGAAATGTATGAAATCGACAAGAAGACCGGCATGCCCAAGGTGAACAAGGATGGCTCCTTCAAGGCCAAGACCAGCCACACCTTGAACAAGGTTCCCTGCATCCTGTACGATAACGTTACCGGCGGCAAGCTCTCTCTCAAGGAAGGCAACTGGGGTCTGTCCAACCTGGCAGCCACCACCGCCAACCTCATGGGCTTTGAAAAGCACGAGGCTTGGGATGATTCGATGCTCATTGTTAAGTAATGAACATCAATCATTCGCATCAAAATTGATGTATAAAAATGGACTCCTTCGGGAGTCCATTTTTGCTTACGCCTCTTAAATCCTTTTTAAGAGCTGCTATCCACTAAAGTGGATGCATCTCTAGAAAAAACGATTTCGTTCACCGAACGGCGAGCTAAAGCTCACCTCCCGCAGTAAACTGCGGAGGTTCACGAGAAGCCTGGGACGATTCTATGTTGATCGTCAAGTAGTCCCAAGGCGAGCGTCGCGACCGAACTTGTTCGGTCATGACTGAGCCGAAGACTACTGCGCTCTTTGAGCGCCAATAAGGCAATCGAGTCATCGGCAACAACCGTGGTTGTTGCTAAAAAAAAGGAAGCCCGCAAAGGCTTCCTTTTTTATACCTGCAAACCTCTAGGAGGCAACGCCTCCGACCTCATACCTCAAGCGAAGCGTACCTCATACCCAACGCGAAGCGCGCCTACTACCTAAAGACTTCCCCAGCAATTTCCTTTCCGGGCTTATTACTGCCCTTCAGGTGCTTTACCTGGTACTTCATGTCTTCGCCACCGGGAACAAACTTCACTTCCATGTCTACCTTGTAGGCACCGTGGGAGCCCTTCAGCTTAAAGCCACCAGGCAGCTCATCGATGGTGCAGTACTTCATGTCGGGAGCCTCAAAGTCAATGTCAAACCAAGAAGGGTTCTTCACTTCCTTTTCGTCCAAAGCCATATTCAGGGAACTAATGTAGGTGTCTCGGGCAAGGGCCAAGTCTTCCTTGAATTCACGATACACGTCCATATCTCCGTCGTAGGCATGGACCTTGGGCTGAGCAATGAAAGCGAACGCCATAAAGGCAAAAACAACGGCAGCAAAAAGGGAAAAAATCTTGTTCATGCTTCTAATTTAACAAATCATAACGCCTCTGGCATAAAAAAAGCCATTTTCAATAAAATCCATAACATTCTCCACCTTTGTTTTTATATATTTGTGGCACGCTCACTCCAGCCCAGGTGGTGGAATGGTAGACACTGGGGACTTAAAATCCCTTGGGGGCAACCTCGTGCGGGTTCAAGTCCCGCCCCGGGCATTAATGAGCTAAACTTTTCTAGAGACCTACAGGTTCTTTCAGGATTCACCATGATCGATTTCTATCCGAACAGCATTTACTATCCTCGTGAAGCGGTTGAAGAAAAGCTAGCCAAGGGCGAGCTCCAGAAAACCGAGAAGCACCTGATTGGCTGGACCGAACGTCATCGTGGAGAAATCTGGGACTGCGCCCGAGACGATGCAGACGAACCGACCGACGAAATCCTCCTGGACAATTTGCGCGCCCTTCTCCTATGCAAGGGTTCCCTGCAGCCTGCCGCCGAACTGGGCGACATGATCAAGGAAATCAAGAAAGAAGAATGGTACCTGAACGAAAAGGAAAAGGAAGGCAACCACGAAGATACGGAAATGGTTGCTGACGAATGGCGTGCAAAGTACCTGATCAAGTGGCGCGAAGCCCGTATGTTCGAAGCCTTCATCCTTATCGAAAAGAAGGCCGACCAGCTTCTCAGTATTTTGAAGTCCAAGTAAACGGTGCCACAAATTCCGTTCTGCCGCTGGTGCTACGTCTGTAGCGCCAGTATTTTTTTATGTGGTCCTGAAGAGTATCCAGCATTTTCTGATCGTCGGTATCGCAGGATTGCAATCCCATAAAATCAAAAACACCCATGGAATCAATGGAAAGTTTAATTTCCATGTGAACATCCGGCAGAGGATGCTTTCGGGTGGACTTCTTGAAATGTTCCCGAGCTAGCCAGTGAAGCCCCGCCGCACGTCCCTGCATGAACAAGGCCACCCGCTCCATATCTCTACCTGCGGAGTTATCCACGATGGTAAAATCTTCCGCAGAAGGAATCTCCACGCGACCTTTGAAGGGGATCTCCACCCGATGGATTTCTTCTGGGGTAAGAACCTCTTCTTCTGGCACCACCGCAGGTTTCTGCAAGTAGTGATAGCCCAAGAACATAAGGATAAAAAGAATAAAGAGAGCGGTAAAACCGCCCATAAAAATCTTCTTAAACATAAGGGTTACTCAATCGCCTTAATGCAAAGCTGTAGCGACTTGCGACCGTTAAAGTAATTCCAAGTCGGTTCAAAAACGATAGACACAGGATTAGGACCGCCCAACAAGGACTTGCGTTTACGCAGCCCAAAGGCAATCGCCTGGAACACCGGACTACCCGCCTGGGAAATATCCATCTGGAGATGCCCCCCGGACAATTCACGAAGTCGATGAACCTTGATATTATCAGCCCTGAAGGTGGGATAAGGAAAATTGCCTCCAAAGGGTTCCAGCAAATCCAGGAAGCAAAGAACCGGAAGGAACGCCATATTGGCAGCCGACTGCACAGGCATATACTGCTGAGGTTCGATAACCAGTTCCTGCAAGGCCACCTGGATATCGAAAGGAAATTCTTCCGTAACGACTGTTTCCTCGCCGGTGTAATTCTGTTCGGCAGCGTTTACAGCAAGGCGCTTCCTGAGTTCATCGATTTTATCTTCCGTCAGAGAGAATCCGGCGGCGTTGGCATGACCGCCCCAGCGGTCAAAGAGATCCCGGCATTCAAAGAGAGCCTTATGCCAGTTGAAGCCGGGAACGGCACGTGCGCTAGCATGGGCCACGCCGTCGATGATGGACAAAACCGCGGCAGGGCGGTGGTATTCCTGAGCCAGTTTGGCAGCAACGATACCAATGACTCCCACATGCCATTTTTCTCCCGCCACCACAAGAACCGTGGGCAGGGTATCGCCGTAGACCAGCCGTACCTGCTCCATGGCCATTTCTGTAATTTCAGCTTCTTTTTGTTTGCGTCGTGTATTCCAGTTTTTCAGTTCTGCCAGAAGAGCATTGGCCTGCGCACGATTCGGGCTCAACAAAAGTTTCAGGGCCGGATCAGGACGTTCCATACGCCCAGGAGCATTCAGCACCGGTGCAAACTTGTACATCACGTCAATGCCGCCCACGCAACTGTCAGACTTCATCAAGGCCGAGTACATTTCCTGAAGGCCCGGCCATGGGCTGTTCTTCAACTGGGAAAGCCCTGTCTTTGTAAACAGTCTGTTTTCGGGAGTCATCTGGACCAAGTCCGCCAATGTTCCCAAGGCAACCAGGTCCAAAAATTTTTTAGGACGTTCCATTCCCAACGTCGAGTACAAGGCACAAATAAATTTGTACGAAACGCCTACACCACAAAGTTCAGGATTCTCGTAGGGGTCGCCCTCCTGGTGGGGGTCCAACAGCACATCACAGTTGGGCAAGCCTTCACCCGAAGGCTGATGATGGTCAATAACCATGACCGCCATTCCCAATTCCTTGGCATGGGCTATTTCAGCATTGGCCGTAATACCGGTATCAACGGTCACCACACTGCGGGCTCCCGCCTCGTACATTTCGTCAACCGCGGCAATAGAAAGACCGTAACCATCCCCGAAACGGTTCGGGAGACGCCAGTCCGATTCCATTTTTAATTCCTCGAAGGCCTTCGTCAGAAGTGTCACAGAGGTCATGCCGTCCAGGTCATAGTCGCCAAAAATAAAGACCTTATCGCCCCTCTCCCTGACTTTCAAAATCCAGTCAACCGCATCGTGCATCCCCTTCATGGTAAAGGGGTCCAATTCATCGTCAGGACTGCCGCAAAGAAGACGACGGGCATCTCCCAAGGAACGAATCCCTCGGGACACCAAAAAGCGAGCTACCACATGGGGAATTTTCAACCCATGCGCAAGCGCAGTCGCTTCACGTTCGTCTTGTTGCTTCGCGTCTATCACTTATAACCTTCAAAAAGTTTCAGGGCAAGAGTCTGCAAACTCATGGTGGTCGTCACCCTTCGGGATTCTATACGGGAGATAGTCTCTTGTATGGAAACCAGGGCCAGTTCAAGGGCGGTTGCATCGACCTTCCTGAAAGATTCAATATTGACTTGTCCTGTGGTCGAGGGCATACGAAGAGGCGCACCCGCCATCTGGCGTAAGAGGTCCGCCACCAAGAAGGAAAGCAGTTCCAGGAATCGATTCGCCTCGTAGGCATCTTCCAAAGCGGCGTCCTTTAACATAAAGAACAGGTCCGTGTATTCCTGCAGCAAGGACTTCCGGATGAACTCCACCGCCAGGGAATTCCAAGAGCCGTGATCCGCGTAGTAGAGAGCCTTGCCCGGAGAGCCCACAGCCACACCTACCACATCGTCAGTTAATGAACTTTCGTCAAATTCTTCGCCAGCCACCCGCAAAGACTCTTCCCGAACTTCCTTGTCGGTCAGGGGCAGCAAGTGCAACGCCAGGCACCTGGAGCGAATAGTCTGGAGCATCTTCTCACGAGAAGATGTGGTCAAAATGAAGTAAGTGTCAGGCGGAACATCTTCTAACGTTTTCAGAAAAGCGTTGGAAGCAGCCTCGTTCATACGGTCCGCTTCCGCAATAATGACCACACGGACACGGTCGCCCTTCATGGCAAAACCTGCTGTCATAGATCGAATCAAGTCTACAGAAATAAAGGCTGCCGTACTGAAAATATCCACACGGTAGGGATTCTTCTGAATTTCCTTGATGTAATCCTGCTTTATATCTTCCAAGGTCTTGGCAGTACTGCGGGCAGAGGCATCCTCGGCTCTGCGAGCTCTTGCCTCGGCGGCTTCCAAGGGAATGACCCAGTTTTCAGTCACGCCACTGTCGGCAGCCATACGGCAACCAAAACAGCAACCGCAGGGTCTTGTCCCGGTGGTGGAGCTGCACTGGAGCGCCTGGGCGATTTCCATGGCAAGAGCTTTCTTACCGATACCTGCAGGTCCATCAATCAAGATTGACTGGGGGAAACGGTTCTCCCTCAGAGCAGACATCAAACGGATTCGCGCCCTTTCCTGAGACTCAGGGCCTTTTAGACTGTATTCACTCATTTTTTCTTTAACCAGAGCAAAGGATCCACAGTTTGAGTGCCTTCGCTCACCTGGAAATACAATTTAATTCCATTTAAGGAAGCAACATCACCGACTTCGCCAATTTCTTCGCAATTTCGGACATCATTGCCCTCTTTGACCTTAATAGACTTCAAATGTCCGTACACGGAATAGGTTCCGCCAGGATGTTCAATAATTACAGACGGACCTCGGCCGTCAATTTCGGACACCATAGCTACAGTCCCAGTAGCAGCCGCACGAACCATCCCGCCCCGCTTTCCGCGGATTTCTACACCCAAGTTACGCGTCATGATATGCAGTACAGGATGTTCCTGCAAACCGTAGTTGCTGATGATTTCTCCTTCCAGCGGCATACACTTGGGTCCCTTGATTTCTGTAACGACAACCTTCGGCTTGGTTACCGACTTAGGCGGCGGTTCCGTTTTCTTGACCTTCTTATCCTTCTTTTCTTTCTTATCCTTGGCGGCTTTGGCCGCACGTTCCTTCTCGGCCTTTTCTCTTGCAATCCGTTCTGCTTCAGCCTTCTTTGCCGCTTCGATTTCTCTCTGGCGGCGTTCTTCCAACATCTTGATCAAGGTCAGCATGGTCTTCTGATTCTTTTCAAATTCCAACAGAGCCTGACGCTGCATATTCTGGTCCTGCTTCAGGTTCTTCAGCATTTTCTCTTGACCATTCATCTGGGTTACAAGACCTTTTTCCTCCGAGGCCTTTTTCTTCTGCAGGATTTGCAAATCCGTCAAATGGTTCTGTTCTTGCAATTTCTTTTCATTGCGTTCCATCACCAGTCTTTGCAGGTAATCCACTTCGTTTTGGTCCTGGGAAAGTACATGATGAACCCAATAAGCTTGACGTTCCGGGCTATCCTTCTGGGCAAGCAGATTTATCAAGACCTTGGCTTCGCTGTAGCGGCCCTTTTCGTACAACATCTTGATTCGCTTTTTCATAACAATCTTACGTTCGTCGATTTTTTTATCCAGCGAGTCAATTTCCGCAGACAAACGGACAAGAGCCTTTTGCAACATCGCTTCGCTTTTCGTCAGCTCATGAATATAGATGCGGGTCTGATTAAGGTTCTGGTCCAATAGAGAAATCGTGTTTAGGACACCCTTCTCTTCCGTTTCCAAAAGACTCAGTTCCTGGCGTTTTTTTGCCAAGTCCGATTCCAGTTTTTTTAGAGCGTCCTTCTGTTCCTTGATTTGGGCATCCGTCTTCTGGGTGGCCTGTTTTACATTAACCTTGGGCGAAGACTTGGGAGCACCAAATCCAAACCCAATAAAAAGACACAGAAGAACAACCAGCAGACGCATGAACTAGTCCTGTTCGTTCCGCTTGACATTCAAGAATTTTCGGACAGTGCTAAAGCTGAAATATCCAGACAAAAGCGTCACCAACAGCACAACTGCCACAAGGACAATCCAAAGTCCTTCCACATAGGGAGCCACCATAGGCAAAGCCTCAGAGACGGACTTCACGACAGTATACAGCAAGGCAACCGCAAAACCGCTTCCTACAAATCCTTGAACAACACCTTGCATCACAAAAGGAAACTCAATAAAGAAATAGCTACCGCCAGCATATTTCATATTTTCCACTAAAAGCTTACGGGACAGCAATGACAGACGAACCGAATTGCAAATAATCAAGGAAAGGGTGACCATCAGAAGAATACTGATACAGATGGGCCAAAACACCATCTTGAATTTCCAGGCGGCAATTTTTTCAACCCACTCCACATTGGCTTGAACTTCCTCAAAGAAATCTTCCTGGGCAAGGGCGTTCTTCAATTCCATCAAATCAGCAGGATTCTGGCTAGCTTCATCCAGCTTAATCCGGAAATAGGGAGGCAGCGGGTTTCCTTCCACCAGTTCAAGCATTTCTCCCGAAAAATGGTTCCGGAAATCTTCTAACGCCTCCTCCGCGCTAATAAAAGTCACAGAGTCTATATGCCTATAATGATTCAATCGGGTCCGAATAGACGCAATAGAATCTACAGGTACACTTTCAGGCAAGAACGCCTCTACCGTATAGAGGTTCTTTTCTACTTGCAGCAACCGCATAACTCCACCTAAGGAAGTCAAGGAGGCCGTCAACAGTAAAGAACAGAGGAAGATGGTCACCATGGACGGCAATATGACCGACCGGTGTTGCTTCATTCCTCGGAAAGATTCCGATATTAAATAACCTAGTTGTCCGAACACGGAGGGAATTATAACTAAATTTGAAAGAGTTCTTTTTGAGACGACTATGAGAAACATCGCATTAAAGATAGCAGCACTGATTTTCGGCATTGCCATATGGTTCTTCGTGATTTCGCAGAAGAATTTCCAGCTGGAATTGGAAGTCCCCCTGAACTTTGTCAAGCTTTCTGAAAACCTTGCGATTGCGTCCAAGCCGCCGCATACTCTGCACATTACCGTAGAGGGCAAGTCCTGGGAACTTATTCGCCTACGCCAAGATTTCAAACAAGGCAACAAGAACGTGGTTGCGATGGTCGTGGACATGCAAAAGACCGAATTGGGTCCAACCCGCATTCACCTAGACGAAAAGAACTTCGTAGCCCCCAACTACCCAAACATCAAATTTGTTGAACCCGAAAACCGCCTGCTTTTTGTGGACTTGGATATAGATACAAGAATCACAAGAAACGTTCCCATTAGAAGTAACATCTCCATCAATGTCGCTCAGGGATACTTGCAGGCAGACGAGCCCAAAATTTCTCCTGCAGAAATCAGCGTTTCCGGAGCCCGCAACGTTCTGGCTAAAATCATCGACATTCCCACAGACTCCTTGAAAGTTGATACGCTGAAGGCAAGCTCCGGTTACACCGTTTCCCTAAACTTCAGCTCATTCCCCGCCTTTGTCATTCCCAGCGACTCATCTATCCAGGTCTCCGTGGATATCCAGAAAATGGGAACCAAGACTATCAAAAAAGTTCCTGTAATGTTGATCGGCTACTTTGACCGAGCCAAGTACCGCCTTTCTCCAGACACCCTAGATGTGCAAATTACCGGCGGTGAAAAGGCCCTTGATTCCATCTCCTCCGAGAGCGTTCAACTGATTATGGAGTTTAACCGTTTTGCTATCGAAGATGCGGACAGTCTGCAGCCGACACCCAGACTGATTCTTCCCGCTTCCATCAACAGGGAACGAGCCATTAAGGCCATTGAACTGAAACCGGATAAAGTCTGTTTGATAAAGACCGACGATAAGAAACAATCTCAGAACGAGGAAGCCGAGGAGGCTGCAAAATGATTTGGCTTGGAATTGAATCCAGCTGTGACGAAACGGCCTGCGCCATCTTGCAGGACGAACCTCTCAAAGTTCTGTCCAACCCTCTTTACAGCCAAATTGATGAACATGCCCTTTACGGAGGAGTGGTTCCAGAAATTGCAGCACGTGCCCATCTTCAAAAGATAGTACCGGTAGCAGAAGCCGCCGTTAAAGAAGCTGGCATCCAGATGAGCGACATCGATGCCATCGCCTATACGACCGGGCCGGGCCTTATGGGACCTCTTCTGGTGGGAGCCAGCTTTGCAAAGGGTCTTGCCCGAGATTTAAATATTCCAGCTTACGGCATTAACCATCTGGAAGGTCACCTTGCCGCCGCCTGGCTCAGCAATCCCGATATTGAGCCGCCATTCCTGACGCTCACGGTTTCCGGAGGTCACACGGAACTGGTCTTGGAAGAACCGGGATTCAAGTACACCAGCATCGGACGAACCCGTGACGATGCCGCCGGCGAAGCCTTTGACAAGTGCGGCAAACTGCTGGGACTGAAATACCCCGCAGGAGCCACCATCAGCCGTCTAGGAGCCAATGGCAACCGGAAATTCGTGGAATTTCCGCGTGCCCTCAGGAGCCACGACAACTGTGAATTTTCCTTCAGCGGACTAAAGACCGCAGTACTTCGCTACACGGAAACTCACGATCCAGAATACATCCAGCAAAATCTAGGTGACATCTGCGCCTCCCTGGAAGACGCCATCGTAGACAGTCTGGTGACCAAGACCATCAACGCCCTGAAGAAGACAAAAATGAAAACTCTTGTCATGGGAGGAGGCGTCAGTGCAAACGCCTGGTTACGCACTCGACTTCAGGACTACTGTAATAAGCATGGGATTCGATTCTGTATTCCTGAACGCAGCCTCAGCACCGATAACGGAGCCATGATTGCAGCGGCAGCTATACGCCGGGTCAAGCAAAATCTGCTGACCTCAGTAGATGTGGTCAAGCCCTGGATGCCGCTTGCTTTGTAAGACTGGCGGTGCAGTTCGCGACAAACGTTCAAAGCATTTAACTTATAGATAAAATCACGTTTTATTGCAGGTGTTGCATATCAAATTGTTTTCGGTTCGGGAATTAGGTATATTGGAGTTATGAGGTTAAGAGTCACAAGTACGCTATGGTTAACAGCAGTTCTTTTCACTGCAGTTTCCGCCATTGCCCAAGATGACCTTAAACAGCCCGTTAACGATGTCGACGTCTTCCGTCCCGAAAAACGTGAAACCACCGTCCAAGTCGTAGATTCCTCCAAGGCCGATGCCATGGTCCTGGATGTCAATATTTTCTCGGACGGCTTCTCCGGATCCTACTACATCTTTTGGGACGACGTGGATCTTTCCGAAGACATCAAAAAGCTAATGACCACTAGGGATTTCGCAAGAGACCCCTTCTTTATGCAGAACATAGACCGCGAACAGTTTGAGCAGGAACGCATGCTCCAACTCTTCGAAGATAAAAAGCGTGAATACTTTAACATCTTCCCGGAAGAAGCCCTGAAGATGCTGGAAGACGAAGCCAAAGACAAATGATGTTTTCTCCTGAAAGAGAATTTACCCGCTGGAATCTTTCCGGCTTTTACGGCTCCCCCGCAGTCCTTTTCAAGGAAATTGAAAGTACCCACAGCCTCATGAAACAAAAGGCTGCAGCTGGAGAAATTCAGCCCGGCATCTTGTTTGTCGCAGACCGCCAGACCCAAGGCCGCGGCCGTCACGATCGGACTTGGGAATCACCTGCCGGTCTAAACCTCTACTTTAATATTCTAATCCCGCTAGAAGGCATTCCCCTAAACCGTACCCCCCAAATCACCCAAGTGGCCGCCCTGACATTTGCGGAAGTTTTCCGCGACCTTCAGGACGCAGGAAACTCCGTCAGAAATAATCCCGACAACAACGAAATGAATGGGGACGCAAGTTGCGGGAACCTTCAGGAAAATCGAGTCGCCGTGAAGTGGCCCAACGACATCCTTTGCGGGAAGAGCAAGTTCTGCGGCATCCTGGCAGAAATCGTGTATCAAGGCGAAAAACCCGCACTTAATATGGGCGTGGGCATTAACGTCAACAGCAAACCCGAGGACTACGCCTTCCTGGGACGTGCGGTAACAACCCTCAAGACCATTGCAGGCCGCCCCGTCAACCGAGAAATACTCTTGCAGACTCTTATCGGAAACCTGGAACGAGCCATAGGGCAGTTTAAGGCATTTGGCATCACCCCGTGGGTTAGCGCCTGGAAAAAAATGGACCAGTTCATCGGCGCCCGCGGAACCATCGTGGTGAACAACCGTTGTACGGACGAGAACCGCGATAGTGGCGAAGGCTCCATCAAAAAGTCGGGCCGCATTCTTGATATGCAACCCGACGGAAGTCTTCTGTTCCAAACCGACGACGGAGAAGTACAGACCGTCTACTCCGCGGATTTGGAAATTTAATTCTCCATATCATCCTGATTAAAGTCTGGATCAGCATTTCACGAAACGTCTATTTCCGTTTCGCCTTAAAAAAGACACTTCCCACCAAGGAAACCGCAAGAACCACAATCATGGCGGTTAGACCCATATTCACCAGGTCCACATACTGTCCCGCAAGACCGGACTCCAGCAAGAACACAAAAATCAAGGCGACGATAGCTCCTGTGGCTCCCATGCGTTCAAACATCTTGATTTTTTCATCATTGGAAAACTGCTTGTTAAAAAAGGACATTGACATTTCCTCCCGTTAAAATCCAAACGATAAGACCAGCCATCACCAAGACGCTAATAGCCACGTTAGCCAAAAAGAAATCGCGGTTCATGGAATCCAAATCGTCGGATTTTCTAAACAGATGGATATAGCAAATTGCAGCCGTCATGAGTCCTGTTACAACCCACCAGGCAATTCCCATATCCCATACCAATCCGAAAGTTCCGCATAATGCAAGCATGGCCACATGGCTCCAAAAAGCAATTTGCAAAGCCCGCTTACGTCCAAAGCGCGCCGGTACGGAATGCAGTCCCAATTGGCGATCAATCTCTTCATCTTGGGTCGCGTAAATAATATCAAAGCCTCCCATCCAGAGCATAAGAATCACCAGCAAAAAAATAGGGAAAACAGCAAACTCTCCGCGAACGGCAATCCAGGCTCCGAGGGGGCTCATGCCAATTGCAAATCCCAAGAACCAGTGACACAGCCAGCTAAAGCGTTTCCAATAGGAATAGGACAGCAGCAACAACCATACAGGCAAAGCCAGCATTCCGGCCAAAGGCTGGAGCAGAGCCGCAAAAGTCACAAACAGTACGCCATTCAAAATCAAAAAAGCGATAACCGAGTTTTTGCTGAGTCGGCCATCGGGTAAATGACGTTTCGCCGTGCGAGGATTCTTAGCGTCAATGTCCGCATCGGCAATACGATTAAAGCTCATGGCGCTATTCCGAGCGGTAACCATACATAGGACAATCAGCACCACGATGCGGGTAATTTCCTGCCAAGACAAATCTTTAAATCCATTGGCAGCCACCCACATGGAACCGATAGCGAAGGGCATAGCAAACAGAGAATGGCTAAGCCGCACCAGATGTCCAAATTCTAAAATCTTCTTAAACATAACTTATTGATTTAGGGGTTAGGGGGTTTTTAGGGGTTAGGGTCTAGGGGCTAGGGGATAGGGCAGCAAGATGCAAGTGCAGTCTATTTAGAGAATGTTTCGTCTTTAAAACTCAAGCAGAACCATCCCAACACCCCTAGTCTCTAGTTTCTAATTTCTAATCGCTAATCACCCTTCATCCTTCATCCTTCATCCTTCATTCTTCATTGTTAATTGTTCATTGTAAATTGTTCACCGCCCCAAGGTTTTGCCACGTCCTTCAGCTGATCCATAGGTACGCCCAAATGTTTCAGGACCTTCACCACAACCGTATCCACCAGTTCCTCAATGCAAGCAGGCTTACTGTAAAACTGAGGGGAAGCAGGAACTATAACGGCACCAGCTCGGGTCAGACGTTCCATATTTTCCAGATGAATCAAGTTGTAGGGCATTTCACGAGGGACAATCACCAAGGAACGGCGTTCCTTGAGACACACGTCCGCAGAACGTACCAGCAAATTATCGGAAGTACCGTGAGCGATTCGTCCCAACGTTCCCATGGAGCAAGGCACTACGGCCATGCCTGCGTAATCGGCACTCCCGCTGGCACACTCCGCAAAAAAATCATTAACGTCGGGCAACACATCGCAATAATCGTACAAGGCATTCTGACCTTCGTAGGAAACCACATCCCGACCGGGAGACGTTACCAAGGCTGTAACAGAATGTCCAAGACGTTTTAAATGCATGGCAGTGCGGGTAGCATAAATGGCCCCGCTAGCACCTGTCACACCAAGAATAAAACGACCCACGCTTGCGTCTCCGATTTTTATACAGAACGTTTCTTCAGGAGCACGCGGTAAGCCACCCCCCAAAAGCAGGGTTTCGCATGAACCAGTTCAAATCCATTCTTTTCGGCAAGCTTCACAAAGTCCTCTACAGACAAGAATTGGATAACGGAATTTACCAGATACTCGTAGGCATCCTTCTTGCTAAAGAAGGCTCCCAATACAGGTATAAACAGCGGCGCCAATACCTTATAAAAAAACTTGTTAAAGAAATTTCTCGGGGAGAAAAATTCCAACACTTGCAGGTACCCACCCTCATCCAACACGCGGGCAGATTCCTTCAATCCAGCTTCCGCGTTCGGCAGGTTCCTCATGCCAAATCCATTCAAGACCACATCGAAGGTCTTATCCGCAAAAGGCATCTTCATAGCATCAAGCTGAACAGGTACTGCAGAAGTTTTCTTGCCCGCAGCCCCTTGGAGCATACCGTAGGAAAAATCGCCCAAGATAGCAACATCCTGCTTTCCGTTAAACTGTTCGTAGGTCACAGCAAAGTCCCCAGTGCCTCCACATAAGTCCAACAGGCGTTTTCCCGGTTTCAGTCGACGCAATTCCTTACAGCAGGCCCTACGCCAGCGAATGTCCTGAAAGCAGCTGAGGGTATGATTCAAAAAATCATACCGGCTGGAGATTTCATCAAACATCTTGCGGACATAGCTTTTGTCCCTAGGGTCTTTTTTTGCAGATTTTGCCATGGCCTACAATTTAGAAAATGGTTTTTCCCAGCCTTTCCAAAAAACAATCACAAACCACCCCTAGAAGGGGTTATTACTGCCAGCGCCTTAATGACGCTGGCTTTCTCTTCGTTCAAGCCATTGTGGACTGATTACCGGCCACCCTTGAAAGGGTCGGTGTATTCTTTTGTAGTCAGCTTATCTTCTATCTGATCAGCTTTCTCCTGCTCTCGGATATACTTTTGTACGGTCGCAATGTTTAAACCCACCGTACTCACGTAATACCCCGTGGCCCAGAAGTGTTTATTACCGTACTTGTATTTCAAGTTGGCATGCCGCTCAAAAATCATCATCGCGGACTTTCCTTTTAAGTAGCCCATAAAATTTGAGACCGAATATTTGGGAGGTATTGAAAGGAGAAGATGAACGTGGTCGCACATCAGATGCCCTTCAATTATGGTCACACCTTTCCATTTGCACACATACTTTGTGTGCGCTAGACTTTTGCCATTTTGGGATGTTACCATTTTGATAGTGTTGGCTTGAACAACTAAACATTACCAATTTGGGGACATTCCTTTTTCAAAATTCAGAAATGCTTAAGCTTTAATCCACCCGCATAGCGGGCGGTTTTTACATCCGCCACATTCGTGGCGGATAATCCCTAAAAGACTAAAAAAAGCACGGAATAAATTCCGTGCTCTCGCAGTATGTTTCAGCTTACTAGCTAGCAACGCTCATTACTTGAAAGTTGCCGTAATGGTCATACCATCAACCGGAGTAACGATGTGGGGATTTTCAGTAGAACCGTCAGACCAGCCCGCAAACATGGAGCCTGCAGCAGGCACAGCAGTCAGTTCCATCTGAACGCCGCCGAAGAAGGATCCAGAATACTTGGTGGAAGAAGCCGTACTTCCCGGAAGGTTCATCCCATCCATCAGAACAACACCGGAACCGTTGGAAGCAATGGAAACCTTAATATCGCTGGAGAGGCCGAATTCTTCACGATATTCAGAGCGAATCGTAGCATCACGAGATGTAGCCCATTCCTTCATGCAAGAACCGCTAATACTGAATCCATTTCCGCAGGAGTTCTGGTAGTAACGTTCATCCTGCTTGAACTTTTCCAAGTCCCTTGAGGTTTCAGAAGCAACCAATGTAGATGCCATGGCATCGACAACCTTAGCAACATTCGTTGCATTCAGATAATTGGTCAGCATCACGGAAGCATGGTTGACAAACAGACGTTTGAAATCCGGATTCTTGATCAGCTGCACATACAAGGTATGGAAGCACTCGCCCTTGGTATTGTTGTAGCAGGAACCTGCGGGACGACCGCCCTGCTTTACCCACTTGAACATATTCACGCTTTGACCAAAGCCGTCCACTTTCCATTCCCAGTCAAAACCATGGTCAACGTCATAAATCATGAACTTCCAAGGCTGTTCAGGGCTACGCCATGCACGAACGTTATTGTTGGGCCAGTCGCCATTGTGATCATACATTTCGGCAATCATGTAGTCAGCAAAGTTACCCACGTCCATCAAGCCCTTGACCGCAGCGTAGTTGGCGTTGTTTTCACCGCTAAAGTCATGGGTCGCAACAAACTGGAGCAAAGCCGTGTAGTCAGCAACATCCATAAGACCGCTACCAGTGATATCACGGCCAAGATGCTTAACGATTTCAACGTCATTAGCATCAATGCCATAATTGCTTTCTACATAATGACGGTTGAAACGTTCACGCATATCATGAATACCGTAATAATTTCCGTTGTAGAACACCACCACCTGGCGGCTACGCTGGTAATCCACACCACTACCTTCAAGGATGGCTCCTGCCATGGAATCTTCAAAGTAGTCGCTCACAAAACGGTTACCGTTGTTACGGAGATTGAAAGCCTTGAACTTATGGTGCGATTCCTTACGAGTTTCAAACAGCGGATAATCCAGACGGCCATCCTGATACTGTTCACGCATTACGATAGCCACAGACTTCTTCTTTTCCATGCGGCTGTAGTTACCCATCAAGGAAATACCCGCATCGATTTCAAAGGCCTTGCCGGTACTAGCGCTACCTTCAGCGAAATACTCTACATGTACAGGGAATTCAACATCCTCATAAAGACCTGCCGGACAGGCCTTCGGTTCAGAGCAGGAAGCATTAATGTAATGTTTCGTGAAGAAGCTGGGATCAACACTCACAGCCACCACAGGCATCTTGACCTGTTCACCAATGAAGTAGGTATTGCTTACCACTTGCTTTGTCAGAAGACCATCTTTAAAGGCTGCACAACGAAGAACCGTATTCTTGTCAATCGTAATCGGCTGATTGAATTCCTGAGAATCCTTAGTTGGAGCAGAACCATCCTGGGTACAGCGAACCTTCAGGCCATCACTAGTGGAAGGCGGGTTCAAGGTCACAGGCTCATTATAGAAGCCTCCCTGAGAGCCATTGAAGGAAAATTCCGGAGCAAAGCCGTCGTATGCAGTTTCTGCGTTGTTGGGCTTTTCGGGAGTAGGCTTGCCAAAGTATTTCCAGTTGCCACCATCAACAATACCCCAGCTAACACCAGATGTCAAGGCAGGATACTTCACGGAATCGCGAACGCCAAAATACTGGTCCACCAAATAGACAGTACCGCCATCCTTTTCCAACTTCCAGTTGGTGTGGGTACGTCCCTTACCCAGTTCAGTATCGTTGGGAGCTGTTACCAGATTCTTCTTATCACAGAAGACCGTACGGAAGCTCTTGGCAGCAATAAGCTCATCGCCAAAAATCCACTTACGTCCCTTGCCCAAAGTTTCAATCAGAGCATAGCCCTTCAGGTTGGCGGCAGTAGAACCTGCGTTATAAATTTCAACCCAACCCGGATCTTCACCAGATTCATCGGTCCAGTTCAAATTTACCGGAGCGATTTCGGTAATCAGCAAAGCTGAATTGCCCACCCAGTGCATCGTAGTATCCAGAGGAATCAGAAGCGTATCGATCTTTTTGATCGTATCACCAGTAATCGGATCAATATGGGTAGTTGTATCAATGTACTGAAGGCTTGTATCGCCAGTAACCGGATCAATAACCACGGTATTGGTATCACCAGTGACAGGGTTAACAATTGAGCCCGAATTCGGTGCCGAAGGCGTTGATGAATCATCAGAGCAAGCTGCAAGTCCAAAAAAGGCCAAACCAAGGCAACCCATTGCAGCCATAAAATTAATTTTCTTTATAAGGTACACGCTTCCACCTATATAAAAAAGTTAATACACGGAAAAACAATTTTCCGGCACCTCATTTCGTCATCCCATGTACAAATTTAGAAGAAATTTCAAAAAAAAGGAAAAAATCTCAGTAATATCTTATTTACCCTTGACAAGCCTCACAACATGTGCTATATTTGGGCTACCAAAACGGCGCTGTAGCTCAGTTGGTAGAGCAGCGGACTGAAAATCCGCGTGTCGTCAGTTCAACTCTGACCGGTGCCACGAAAAAACTCCGAAGCAATTCGGAGTTTTTTTTTCATTTTACAGCCAACAGAACTACAGATCTCCAAAGCGGCACCCCTTCGTACCCGGCAACTTGCCTCGCAAGTTCCAGGCGGGGGTCCAGGGGGCAGGACCCCCTGCATCTAAACGTCCGGGGGTGGTTGAGGGGCGGCTCCCCTCGCACCCGGCCACTTGCCTCGCAAGTGCCGGCTGGGGGTCCAGGGGGCAGCGCCCCCTGCATCAGATAATCTCCCGATATTTCCCTACAAAAAAAGCCCCCATGTTCGGGGGGGGTAGTAAGGGGGCGAAAGCCTCCTTGCCCTAGGAACTTGCCTTGCAAGTTCCAGGCGGGGGTCCAGGGGGCAGAGCCCCTTGCGTCACATCTATCTTCGGCTTTCTCCGGTAGAATCGTCCCCTTCGTGGGGAGCATTGCGGTAGCACGCAAAAATTTCATCCCAATTATCCATCAGGGCATCCACCACCTCAGGCTGAAACTGAGAACCGCTCATCTTCTTAAACTCTTCCTTCACTCTTTCCTCAGACCAAGGAGCCTTGTAACAGCGGGGGCTAGAAAGAGCGTCAAGCACATCGGCTACCGCGCAAATACGACCCGCCAGAGGAATCTCCACACCCTTTAGGCCTAGAGGATAACCACGACCATCCCAACGTTCATGGTGAGAACGAGCCACATTGGCTGCATAGCGCAACAACTTACGTTTAGAAGAAGCCAGCATATTATAACCCAATTCAGAATGGGTCTTCATGATAGCATATTCTTCGTCCGTCAGCTTTCCGGGCTTATTCAAAACACTGTCGGGAATACCAATCTTGCCCAAGTCATGCATAGGCGTTGCAAGACGGATTCGATCAACCTCTTCAGGAGGCAAGCCCATGGCCACCGCAAGCTTTGCCGAAATGCCCGCCACACGCTGAATATGTCCACCAGTCTCTTGGCTGCGAGATTCGGAAGCTTCACCCAAGATATGGATAATTTCACGCTGCGTCGCTTCCAATTCGGAAGTCAACATGGCAGATTCCACAGTCTTTGCTGAATACACAGCGGTCAAGTGCAATCGTTCCAAGTCCTGCTTAGAAAATACGGGCGACTCACCTTGCTTATTAATGGCCTGGAAAACTCCCATCACAGTACCTTGGGAATTTACCAGAGGAACAGTCATCACAGACGTTGTACGATAGTGCGTCTTTTCGTCACTGCGGCGATCAAACCTAGGATCCAGGTAAGCGTCATCAATCAGGAGCGATTCACCGGTCTTTGTGGTATAACCGACAAAACCAGCGTCCGAAGGAATACGAAGTTCCTTCACACCATGAGCAACCTTAGTCCAAAGTTCATCACTATCTTCGTCAACAAGCCAAAGAGAGCAACGATCGGCAGACACAATAGAACGGCCAAGATCCGCCATCAAAACTAGCAGATTATCCATCTTACGTTCTGCCGCAATTTTCGGCATGTAAGAGAAAAGCAACTCCAGAATCTTTGTAGATTCAGCAAGATTGTCGGTACATTCCATCATACGATGTTAAATTTAGTTAATATTTAAAATATTTCCTAGTTATGTTTGACGGAATAGGGATAATTTTTCTATCCTTTGCTAGCCCTGGAGGAATAGGCTAATTGGTAAGTCAGCGGTCTTGAAAACCGCCGCCGTAAGGCTTGGGGGTTCGAGTCCCTCTTCCTCCGCTAAAAAGACCGGATCTAATCCGGTCTTTTTCAGTTTTTTAGGGAATTTTCTGCATAAAATCCCTAAGACCAGTTCCACTCCGCCCTCAGGTCTGCCGCAAAATCTGCCGCCGCCGTCGCCGGTTCCTCAAACAGTAGGGTACAAACCTTCGTCGGCAGTGGAAAATCCTCCCCAAACGCCCCAAGACAAGACATCGTCGTCGCCCCGGTGGTATAAACATCGTCAACTACCACCACAGTACCTCTAGAGGGCAGTTCTCGGGGCAAGTTGCTTTCAAAAGCCCCCGCCACATTCCACTCTCGCTCCTCCTTGGAAAGTTTAGTCTGTGAAACCACAAAGGTCCGTCGACGAAGCCAGCGGCAAACCCTGCCTCCGCAAACAGCGGCCAAGGCATCAGCAATCTTCTCCGCCTGGTTGTATCCGCGTTCCCTTAGTCGAGCCGGATGCAGCGGTACTGGAACAAAATACAGTGGCTTGGGAAACATGGAAATTTCCTCCCCTAAAGTTTTTCCAGCCACAACACTGGAATGTTTCACCAAGTAAGTCGCCATCCCCGGAATACTCTTGTACTTCAAAGCGTGAATCAAATTACGAGTCAACGGACGCATGGGAAACAGACTAAACGTATCCGCCCCGGGAAAACGAAAGGACTTGGACATATTCTCCAATTCTTTCTTGCAAGCAGGGCATAACCATGGATCTAAAATCTCGGAAGGGCTACCACAACCAAGGCATTCCGACCCAAATACAAATCCACCGATTTTTTCCAATACATTCATAACGTTTCTCCGAGATAAAGAAGATTTCTCTAATAGAAACGTTTCAAAACAGCAATTTGTTCGCTAGTTTCCTGAAAAATTTTATTTACCACCACAAGCAAGCTAGAACCACATATACAAGACCTAGCCTGCAAAATGGATTTCACCACTTATACTAGCGGTGTTTAGCCTGATAACGCAAACAAACTAGAAGTCCCACGAGTACCATGCACGTCAAGGCAAATGATCCGCCATAAGAGAGGAACGGCAAAGGCAGCCCCGTAACAGGCATAAGCCCAATCGTCATGGCAATGTTCACCAGAATATGGAACACAAAGATGGTGGACGCCCCCATCGCCATAAGGGTTACAAAAGGATCCGAGGACAATTTGCTTACGGCTGTAGCCCTCCAAAGGAACAACGCAAACAGCACAAGCACTACGGTGCAGCCCACAAAACCAAACTGTTCCCCCAGAACACTAAAGATAAAGTCCGTGTGTTCTTCAGGGAGAAAAGACAAATTGGTTTGCGTTCCGTTACCAAACCCCTTGCCCGATACACCGCCGCTACCAATCGCAGTTATGGATTGTAACACCTGGTAACCATCACCCAAGGGATCGCTCATCGGATCCAAAAATGTATTTACACGCTTTTGCTGGTGAGGTTCAAGCATGTTCCAAGCCATGGAGCTGGCATAGCCCGCCAATATATTCGCGGCAAGAAAAAACACCGTCAAGACCTTGGGTAGACGACGACGAACCAGGGCAAACACCACGGCACAAATCAGGACCCCCCAGAGAATTTCATACCCTATGGACTGCGAATGCGAAAACAAAACAGAAAACAAAGGGCTAACAATCAGGAACACGTCCGTAAGCGTCAATCCGGCAAAGAAGAACCCGACAAACGTCACCGCAATAAACACAAGAGCGGTACTTAGATCGGGCTGTTTCAACACCAACGCGAAGGGAACAATAAACAAAACAAAGGGAACAGCAAATGTCCTGATTTTATACAAGCTTACCGGATGCCTGGAAAGCCAATAGGAAATCACAAGCAAGTAAGCAATCTTTGCAAATTCAGAAGGTTGCAATTTAAAGAATCCCAGGTCAATCCATCGACCAGCACCCTTAACCACATCACCAGCAAAAAACAACACCACGCACAGCAAAACAAGAGCTATAATATAGACAGGAATAGCAGCTCGCTTCAGCCAGTCAATCTTCACCAACACAAGTAAGCCCGCAATGACAAAACCACCAGCAAAGTGCAAGAGTTGCTTAAACCAGTACGTCTGGTAAAAGGGAATTTCTTCCGTAATGGTAGCAGAATAAACCAACATTAGACCGCCACTCATGAGGGCGATCACTAGGCTAATAAAGAACCAGTCAAACTTCAGGGTCCTTTCTATGATCTTTCCGGAACTCACTAGGGATCCTCAATGTTAAAGTAGGCTTTCATCACTTTCTTCGCAATGGGGGCAGAAACGGCACCGCCGCCGCCGGCAGCTTCCATAATCACCGCAACGGCAATCTGCGGGTCATCCAGAGGAGCTACCGCAGCAAACCAAGCATGAGTCTTCTCACCACGTTTCCATTCGCCAGAGCCCGTCTTTCCGCCCACTCGAATACCGGGAATAGCCCCGCGCTTACCAGTTCCTCCCGGATGGTTAACCACGGAGTCCAAACCATTCATCAAGATACGGTGGGTTTCGCGCTTCATCTTACCCGGGCGAATTATTTCAGGTTCATAGCGTCTCACCACGTTGCCTTGCTCGTCACGAAGCTCTTTCATAAAATGAGGTCTATAAACGCCCTTATTTGTAGCCAGGGAACCAATCAACACAGCTTGCTGCAAGGGCGTCACCAACTGACCTTGCCCAATAGCCAGATTCAAAATCAAACCTCGGGCCCAACGCCAGCCGCTACGCTTGTTACGTTCATTGAAGGAAACGGAATCCGGAAGCCACCCAGAACGCTCGCCAGGAATATCAATGCCTAGCAATTCCTCGCCCAAACCAAAGCGACGTCCGAACTCGTTAATGCGGGCCATATCAATGTCAAGACCCGCCTGATAGAAGAACACATCACAAGAAAGCCTCAACGCATTCACCACATTCAAATTTCCATGGGTACCCCAGCACTTCTGGTAACGATTACCGTACTGGTAGCCCCCCGTACAGGACTTCGGATAGAACTTATATTCTGAGAGAAGACCATTTTCCACCCCAGCCCCCGCGGTCACCAACTTAAATACTGATGCAGGAGTATAAGCTCCCTGAATAGCTCGATTCGTCAATGGTCTCAGGGAATCTAGTGCCACATGTGCCCAGCCCTTGTTGCGCTCACGCTTCTTCAAGGAAAAAATATTCGGATCTAGTCGAGGAGAGCTAACCATAGCAAGGATTTCACCATTACGCGGGTCAATAGCCACCAACGCCCCTCTTGCCGTATCAGGAATCGCCGCCTCAGCCACCTTCTGCAATTTCAAATCCAATGTGGATATCAAGTGAAGTCCCGGCACAGGCTCCTGCCCTTCAACTCCAGAGAACGCGCCCATGACGCGGCCTGTGGCATTCACCTCCACAAGCTTCACACCATCCTTGCCACGGAACTCCTTATCGTACCCTTGTTCCAAGCCTTTCTGACCAATACGATCGCCCTGGGAATAATCCTTGTATTCAGGAAGTTTCAGCTGTTCTTCGCCAATTTCGCTAGTGTAACCCAGCACATGTGAAGCCAACGTCCCATAAGGATATTCACGACGGGATTCAATCAAAGTCACGACGCCAGGCAATTCGGAAGAATGTTCTTCAATCACAGCCACCTGCTCAGGGGAAGCGTCTTCCAATATGCGAATCGGTTTACGCTTAATCCAGCGGGAACGTTGAAAAGCTGTATCAAGGGAAAGCGAATCAAACATCCGCTCGCCGGACGAATTTTTTATCAGCAACAAACGACTAAATACGGAATCCCTCTGCTCCTTCTTGCGAGGAAGGCTAGTAGCCTGCAACGCGATCTGGTAGGAAGGCCTATTACGAACCAAGATTTCTCCATTTCGATCATAAATAAAGCCTCGGTTCGCTACCAGTTCCACTCGACGCAAACGATTGTTGTCGGAACGCTGTATATTCTCGTCATAATGGACGTACTGCAAGGAATACAGACGCAAAAGCAGCACTCCAAACAGGAGCACCACACCCGTCATATACACTAGAACATTCCAGCTCTTGCGTTGTAAAATTTCATTGTCGTTGGACAAACTACGCATGCTTCTTTTTACCACGATCCAGGTAGAATACGATGGCACCAATCAACATGGTGTAGATACATTCCGGCAAAGACTGAGTCAAGAACAAGTTTGTAATGATATCCTTTGAAAGTCCCGTAATGCCGAAATAAATCATATCGCAAACAAAGAAGGCAAGCCCCAAGACCCCCACCTTGGCAGGAGCATTCAATGTGAGAAGTTTTTCTTCCAGCTGACCCACCACAAAGCCAATCACCGTAAAGGCGATGGCGTTTGCTCCAAGCCACTCTACGGGAGCATACACATCCTGAGTGAAGCCCGCCATAAAGCCCCAAAAACAGCCTGCACCAGGGCCAAATTTAATGGCAGTCGCAATTACGAAAATCATCACAAGGTCAGGACTAATTCCAAAAATGGAAAACCAGGAAGCCACAGACACCTGCAACGCAAACGCAACCACAAAAGCAATCAGAATCTTGAGTCCATTCAAATTATTCATTGAGCAACTCCTGAATAATCCAATCCGGTTCCTTTTCCATCACAAAAACTTCTTCAAGAATGGAAAATTCCTGGAAAGGCTCTACGTCCATCTGACGCATTACATCCAAATCCGACTTACGAACGTCCTTTACGGTACCTACAGGAATACCCTTGGGGAAAATGCCACCCAAGCCAGAAGTCACAAGAGTGTCTCCCACGTTAACCCCGGCATGGGTTGGTACCATGGCAGTCAACATGTGACCATCCATAGATTCAAGGAACCCCACCACACGAGTCTTCCGGTCCATTACAGACAACTTAAGATTCGGGTCCACCAAAAGTTGAACCCGGGAATGCCCCATAGCAGCCTTTGTAATCTTACCCACAAGACCGTTCATAGAGAACACAGGCATACTTTCCTTGACTCCATGCATACTGCCACGGTTGATTACCAAGGTTGTAAGAAAACGTCCAGGATTATGTCCCACCACGCGAGCCGTCACAATCGGATAGTCCCATTTATCGTCAAAACGGACTAGGGTATGCAGTCGGGCCAATTCCTGTAAGCCTTCGTGAGCGTGATAGGATTCCTGCCGCAATTTGGCATTTTCCTCCTTCAACTGCTCATTTTCTTCAGCCATGGAACGAAACTCGTTCAAGGATCCCGCCACCAACTGAGCTGGGTAAAAAATGGTCCCCATCATTGAGGAAACAATGCTCTCCCGGACCACATTGGGAGCCTGACGCATCAGGAAACCCAACGCCAGAAAAAAGGCAAAAGCAACAATGCCATGCCTTTGGGAGAACAAATCGATAATAAAGCGAAAAGCCCTAAACATCGAAATGTATCTGTCAATTAGTTAGAGGAGGCGATCAGGACAGGACGATACTTGTCCAGGTCTTCCAGGATACGAGCAGCACCCTTACAGACACAAATCAAAGCTTCGTCAATCACATTCACGGAAAGGCCCGTTTCCTGACGGATACGTTCATCAAAGCCACGCAACTGAGAACCGCCACCCGTCATGATAATGCCCTTGTCGAAAATATCAGCGGAAAGTTCCGGAGGAGTAATGCTCAAGGCCTGCTTCACCGCTTCGACAATAGCCGTCACAGGCTCATTGAGGGCTTCGCGGATTTCTGCAGAATTGATGGTCATAGTGCGGGGCATACCGGCAATAAAGTCGTGACCCTTCACTTCCATGGTCAATTCTTCTTCCAGGGGGCTGGCAGAGCCAATCTGCATCTTGATCTGTTCAGCAGTGCTTTCGCCCACGCAAAGGTTGTACATAGTACGGAGATAGCGGACAATAGCCTCGTCCATTTCGTCACCACCCACACGCACAGAAGCGTTACAGACGGTACCGTTCAAGGCAATCACGGCAATATCGGAAGTACCACCGCCAATATCCACAATCATGTTACCTACAGGGTCTTCCACAGGAATGCCCATACCGATGGCAGCAGCCATGGGTTCGTGAACCAGGTGAACTTCCTTAGCGCCAGCCTGGCGGGCAGCGTCAATCACAGCACGCTTTTCCACTTCGGTAATACCGGAAGGCACACCCACCACAACGCGAGGCTTTACCATCCACAGCGGGTAGCGCTGAACACGACGGATAAAAGTCTTCAGGAGTTCTTCCACCAATTCGAAATCGGCAATCACACCATCACGCATAGGGCGTACGGCACGACTTTCGCCAGGAGTTCTACCCAGCATCTTCTTAGCCTCAAAACCGATGGCGGAAACACGGTTGTTCTTGCTGTCCACAGCAATAACCGTAGGTTCATTAATAACAATTCCCTGGCCGGCTACGTGGACCAATGTGTTTGCCGTACCAAGATCAATACCGATGTCGCAAGAGAAAAGACCGAACAAGGTGACTACCCTTCTGATAAAATGAAACTAACCGCGGTGTAATATAGCTAATTCAAAAACGATAAAGGGAAACAACCTCTTATATTTGGTTATTTCCCTCGGCTATTGATGCAATAAAACAACATCATTCAACTTAAGATAAAGCTAGGGAATAGAATCCTTGCCGTGTTTCCATTCCTTGGAGTAGCGATCCCACTGGCGAGTGTGAACATCGTAGCGGTACTTGCGCTTTTCATGCATAGCCACATCCTTGTAAATGAAAAAGTCTACCTCAGCGTAAGCCGCATAAATACGAGCTGCAGCACCTTCGAACAAACGAAAATCCTTTACGCGGTAGTAAGGTTCATCCATCAAGGCGTCCCTATTTCCGCTGCCCCTAATATTTTCTGCCACCATAAACTTCAAATCCTCTTGAAGGTACGGAGTTAATTTGTTTTCAATGCGATCCGTAGACTCAGAACATCCGGCAACAAGAACCGCGAGTAAAAAGAAAAAAGCTAAAGAAAAATTCTTCATACCCCAAAAATACAATATTCTCTAAAGCAAAGAAAATACCTTCATGAAGCAAATCCACCATCCCAAGTACGATTCAAAAAAACACACAAAAACACACAATAAGCCAGGAACAGAAACTTAGGGAGAATGTCGCCACCCAACTCGTTTGTACATGACAAAAGCCAGCACGCAGAACTCTAATGTTTACCCTACAAAGGGGAAAGGAGTCTAGACTAAAAACACTCGGCAACTTTGTCGCCTTAGTAAGAACAGTCCACTATGCGAAGGAAGGAAATACCCACACTCATAAACAAAAAAAGGACTGCTGTAAAGCAAGTCCTTTTACCCAAGTGATAAGAGGGAGTCCAGAGGGTGGGGAACACCCGCCCTTTGCATCACATTAAAAAGAATAAGTTGCATCGAGACGAGAGAAGATGCGACCTTCACCCTGGAACGGGTTACGGAACAGCACGTCTTCAGCAACAGTCACGTCGATCTTCAGCTTTTCTTCGATGTTGATGCCAAAGCCGAAACCAACGTGATCCTTGTTGGAACCATCAGCCAGCGGATTGGTGCTGAAGAAGGTACCGTCATCCTTGCAGATGCCGTAGCCATTTTCATACTTGTTCTTGTTGGTGCATTCGGTGTACATAATGGACTTCTGACCACCAACGCGAATCACGAACCAGTCCCACCAAATGTTACGTTCGATACCGAAGCTGATCTTACCACCGATGTCAGAACGCTTGTCCCAGCTATGGTCAGCATCTTCGTTACGAGAATCGTAGATCCAGCCCTTTCTGTCGTTGCTATAATAGTAATCATGAGCCTTCAACTGACGCCATGCGAAATCAAGGCCCATCCAGAAGAAGCCACGGTCCATAGCCACATTGATACCAAGACCAGCCTGAGCGTTCTTGTCGTCAATACCAGGAGCCTGAGCAAGCTTCATAGAAGCAGCAGGAACCAGTTCGCCATCAATAGCATCGAGAGTGAAGAATGCACGAGCCTTGGCGAGGAAAGTGAAGTCACCATTTTCGAAGAATTCATAGTGGCCCGGACCATACTGAATACGAGCAAGACCGAAGGATGCTTCGTAGGAAGTACCACTGCTGGTCTGGATGTTCACACCAGCATCGGCCTGAATGATAGATGCATGTGTGTCGTCAGCCGGCTGATAGGAACCGCTAGCTTCATCAAATTCGCCACCATCCTGATGAGCGATGTAAATGTGCAAGCCCATAGCATCACCGCTGGAAAGAGTCCAACCCAAGAATCCGTCGAAGTTGGTTACGGTTTCAGGAACGTCGGTGAAGCTCTTAGCACCGGTACGAACCTGGCTAGGCAGATACATAGCCAAGTCTTCGTTTATACGACCAAACAAACCACCGATAGTGAACTTAGGATCCGGATTGTTGTCGTCACCAAAGGAAAGGGCAAAGATGCCACCAAACGTAGGATGCTGCGGATCATAGTTCTTGCCAGCTTCCATGTTCATATTGGTGTAAGCACCAAAACCACCGATCAAGTAGTTAGAATAAAGATTTGCGTTAGCCGGGTTGTCGAAAATGCTAACATCATCCATAATATAGGTGGTGTTCTTACCCATAGATTCGACGCGGGCAAAGGTTGCGAAAGCGGAACCTACACCAAAGACGCCAACAGCGGCACCAACGGCAGCAGCAGTTCTTAAGTTCATGTGAAACTCCTCTAAAAAATTCTGTAGTAAAGTTAGCTTTATTAAATCAAAAACGCAATAAAAATTTAAACATTAATACCATTTTTGATACAAAAAAAGACCGGACTTGGCAGTCCGGCCTTTTTTAAGACTTTTCTGAAAAATTATTCAGAGAAGGTGAACGGAATAGTCACAGTGGTATTACCGGACTTAACAGTTCCAAACTTCCAACGAGAAACGGAAGTCTTGATTTCCTGGTCGAATTCACCGAAACCAGTAGTAGAGGATGCGATGGAGATGCTGATAATTTCGCCACCCGGAGCAATAGTGAACTTCAGGGTAACCTTACCGGCAAAGCCAGGCTTCTTCTTCAGGAACTTGTTATAGATGTGACGGAGACCCGGAGTACGCTGCTTAACCACTTTCTGGATTTCAGACTTACTACGAGAACCACCACCGGCACCCATGTCGATATCACGTTCAGACGGAGTCCTGATAGAACCCTTAGCCTTAGTAGCGATACCACCGCCACCACCGCCAAGGAGGCCTGCCAGACCGTCACCGATACCACCGGAACCGCCTTCTGCGTAACCTTCGTTAAAGCCGCCATCAGCCTTACCGCGACGACCACCGAGCTGAGTCTTACCAGTAGTCTGGAGACCAGCTACGTCCTTCAGCACCTTGTCAATGTCCTTAGAGAACTTCTGGTTCTTCATGAGGTCATATGCACCGGCACTTGCATTCTTGGTCTGAGCAGTGAGGAGCTTCAGCACGCCACGAGTCTGGGGAGCATTGGGCTGCCCCTTACCACGAGGCTTGCCGCCGCCACCCTGCTTCTTACGAGGCTTCTTGGGCTCTTCCTTCTTCTTTTCTTCCTTCTTTTCTTCCTTCTTTTCTTCCATGGTCATGGAAGCTACGAGTTCGGTGTCGGCCTTGTCGTCAAAGACAACTTCGTCAACAACGGATTCGTAAGTGGAAGCCAAAAGGCAGATTGCAATTGCGACTGCAAGAGAGATACCTGCAATAGCGCCCATCTTCTTGTCGGATTCCGGCATCAAAGACGCTACTAAAGGATCAACTGCGGGGGATACTTTCTTTGTAGCCATAGGTTAGTCCTCCCCTCCGTTCTTTTCCATAACGGCAAAGGAAACGTTTGTGTAACCATTCAGGCGGGTATCCGGACCGTTGTAATCGCAGGTGGGAACGCCTGCAATACCGCAGGTAGCCATCACCTTGTACATCACATCGTAAGGAATGTTCTTGTCGATCTGGACAACAACACTACCTGCTGCATCACCAGGCTGGTTAGCGGCAAGGGCAGCGTCACGTTCAGCCTTACGACGTTCGTGCAATTCAGCAAGAACCGGAGCAACACAAAGATCTTCCTGTTTGAAAACGTCATCGGTAGGAACAACCTTCTTGTTGTCGACCACGACGTATTCTCTATCGATAATAACCACCAGAGAAACTTCTGCGGGCTGTTTCTTAGAGACGGAAACCGGAAGAATCAAGTTTTCGGCCTGAGTTAAGAGCTGACCTTCTGCGTCCATGTTCTTAATCATGAACACCAGAATAATGGTCATCATGTCCATCATGGACGTAATCGAGAACGGGACTTCTTCACCGTATTTACGACTTTTTCTAGCCATGATTAACCTCCCAACTTAGCAAGATTGATCTTGCCAAAACCGGCTTCTTTAGCACGGTCCATAAGTTGAATAATCTTGTCGAACTGAGTATCATCATTAGCAACGATAATGATGTTATCAGCATCTTCAAGGTCAATGAACGTGGTATGGATTGCGATCAAATCCTTAGCGATCAGGTCGTATGCAGACAGAGGAGCAATCATGTTCTTAGCAGCAACATCCGGCTTAAGCTGACGGATAGAGTTTTCTGCCAAGGTAGCAACTGCCTGACCAGCAGAAGGCTTCACGAGACCAGCGGGCTTCTGAGCACCACCGGGACCTTCGCCAATTGCCATGAGGAAGTTGTTATTGCCATCAACGTATGCACTATCGGCCACAGCTTCTTCAACTGTACCGCCGTTGGAGTACACAGCCCAAATAATCTTACCGGGATCTTCTTCAGATTCCTTGTGGAGAGCCCAGAGCTGGATAGCTTCAATTTCATAAAGATACTTTTCTTTATCCATTTCACTACCATCCTGGCACTTCGGTCCGTGTCCACTTTCTACAGCAGCCTTCACATCATCCGGAGAATGAGTGATCAACTTAGCGTCGGACTTGCAACGGAACGTCCACATTTCCTTGAAATAGACGTTCGGCTGGAAACCACCGCGAGCACCGATAACGAGATAATCACCAGTGATTGCGAGGGACAAGTTCAAAGCCTGCTGGTCAGGTTCCTGCTGTTCGCTGTCGTTGGACATCACACTGCGTTCGGGCAGGTTAACTTCCACAATAGCGAGCTTAGAGAAAGCAGCCATGGACAAGAGCATAGGAATCAGAATAGTAAACAAGCCCATTGCCGGCAACAGATCCGGTTCTTCAGGCTTTGCTGGTTTCTTAAGTTGTCTTGCCATATGTTATAAACTCCAGTTAATTAATTTGATCCCAATCAATTAAGCAGCGAGGGAGTTGATAATCTTGAGGCCCTTTTCTTCCATTTCCTGAATAAGGCGTTCGGAGTTCATGTTGAGAAGGCCAACGATAACCAGCAGAGGCACTGCAGAGATAAGGCCCAAGAGAGTGGTACCCATAGCGATAGCGATACCGTCAGAAAGAGCCTTAGCACGTTCAGAAGCGGGCTTGTTAGCAACAGCATCGAAGGTGAAGATCAGACCGTAAATAGTACCCATCAGACCGAGCAAGGTAGAGATAGAAGCCATAACCTGGATGATGGAAATATAACGAGTCAGACGGGGAGCTTCAGTAAGGAAAACTGCATCGCAAGCAGCGGTCATGGTTTCGCGACCACCATTGCGGGAAGCAACGATAGCAGCCATAACGCGAGCAACCGGGAGCTTGGTCTTGTTAGCGAGGCTGAGAGCCTGGTCATACTGCTGAGAAGAGATGAGCTTACCGAAGTCAGCCAAGAACTTGGCACGGCCAGAACCGCTCTTCACCAGGATGTAGACGAAACGTTCAACGGAGAAACCAAGGCCGATCAGGAAGACGACCAAGATGATCCACATGAACTGCCAACCATCAGATTCGGGGCTAAAAGATTGAAGCATTTTAGACATGAGAGTACTCCTTTAATTGAGTGATTTTGTTTTTTTTGAAAATATTGAGTTCATATTAAATTTTTTTGAGCCAATTAGGGAAAAAATAGGAGTAAAACTTAATTTACGATACTAAAATTACCCTTTTTAGCCCAAAAGAACAGGGGAACCCTATGAACAAGGTCCCCCGTAAAATTGTTTTTACCGCTAGAATTCGCCTGCGTCATCGGCTGCAGCAGGTGCAGGAGCCGGTGCCGGAGCCATCATCTTCTTCAATTCGGCAAGCTTAGCCTTCAACTTTTCGTTTTCAGCCTTAGATTCCTTAATGATATCGCGGTAGGTTGCGATCTTTTCTTCCGGAGTCATGACTTCGGAGGTAGCGATCTGTTCAAGACGAGCCTTAGTCTTGAAGTAAGACGGGTCAGAGAACAAGGTAGACGGGTCGAACTTCTCGATCTTGGTGTTCAGCACTTCGTTAGCTTCGTCAAGGGTCTTCAACAACTCAAAGAGCTTTGCAGTCCACTGGTTGTCAATACCGTAGTGAGCAGATGCCTTGATACCAGTTGCGCACTGAGGTGCAGCCAGTTCCTTAGCTCCGTTAGAACGGTTAGAAAGTTCTTCACGGTAGGCTTCCAAGTCTTCATGAGCAGCTTCGATAGCGTCTTCCTTGGCCATGCCTTCGTATTCCACGTATTCCTTTACGATAGCAGCACTATCAGGAAGCGGAGAATTAGCGAATGCGTCAGCCACTTCGACGAACACGGCGCAGCCCTGGTAGTACATTTCGATGTAACCTTCTTCAGCTTCCACCACATCCTTGTTGTAGAAACCCTGGTCACGAGCAAGGTCGATGTTCTTCTGGAAAATCGGACGAGCCTGTTCGTAGTAGCTGGGCAGCTGTTGAACGATACCGATACGTTCTGCGAAGCGTTCGTCATCCTTCTTGCCGTTCAGTTCCTGTTCACGAATCTTGGCAGCCATAGTCACGAAGAGCATGCCCATCTTGTTTGTAGCACGGAAGGTCCACTTTTCAGATGCGTAGGTTGCAGACTTGGAGTAGTGGCTCATAGCCTTCTGGAGGAAGTCCACCAATTGCTTGATGATTTTTGCCTTTTCCTTGTCCTTACCCTTGATTGCAAGAGCAAGCATCTTATTGTATTCCTTTTCACCCATATAGAAAGCGGCTTCAGCAGGAACTGCCGGGTCAGCATTCTTAATCTGCAGACCGAACTTATCATAGTTCTTAAGGGTCTGTTCATAGTCAGCAATAGCCTTGTCTTCGTCCTTAAGTTCCATGTAGGCACGAGCGGCACCGATGTAGGCAGCAATCAGCTTTTCCTTATCATCGTTATACATCTTGATGAAGTTGTGGTATTCCTTAGCAGCAAGATCGAACTTCTTACCGTTAGCATAGGCCATCGGGATAGAGAATGCGGCATCAAGTGCATAGGAGCTCTTCGGGTAATCACGTACCAGGTCCTTGTTACAACGAATAGCTTCATCAACCATCTTAGCTTCGTCGTAGCTCAAGCAAGCACTGTAGAGGTAACCCGGAGTACGTTCATCCTTCGGATAGCGCTTGTAAGCAATTTCGTAGGTCATAGCAGCAGTCTTCTTATCCGGTACGGAGTCGTAAGTCTGTGCAGCGGATGCAATGGCGAGGAATGCCATGGAATCCTGCGGGAAGTTGTTGGTAATGAACAAGTAGGTGTTGGCAGCTTCGCGGAGCAGACGTTCCTTTTCCTTAGCAGCCTTATCAGCAGCACCCTTACCCTGACCAACCTTGACGGCAGCACTTTCCTTCTTGTAAGCACCTGCAGCACGAACGATACCCTTAATGGTAAGCGGAGAGTTCTTATACTGCTTAGGCAACATCATGAATGTCTGAGCAGCGAGAGTGAACTTCTCAGCAGATTCGTATGCGGCAGCAGCTTCGAACACGGCCTTATCAGCAATGTCGATCTGCGGATAACGCTTCACGAGAGCCAAGTATGCACCAGCACCCTTTTCGAACTGGTTACTCTTTACAGACTGTTCAGCCTGCTGGAACAATACGTAAGCGATAGCCTTTTCGATTTCCTTAGCCATGGAATCGTTGTAAGTAGGCTTCTTCTTGTCGCTATACTGCTTGAAGAGCCATTCGAATTCCGTCAAAGCTTCATCCAGCTGGCTAGATTCCAACAAGGACTGAGCAAGCATACGGCTAATGAGCAAGATGTACTGATGCTGGGGATGATCCTGCTTCAGCTTGCGAAGTTCGGTAACGGCAACCTTGAACTGCTTTGCTTCGTAATGGACAATAGCGGCATTATATGCAAGTTCGGCAGCTTCCTTGTTCTGACCAAACTTACCCATGTAACGCTTAACCTGTTCGAAGTAAGCCTTGGTTTCGGGCAAGGTGTATGCCTTGACGGCATCATCTTCAGCCTTGCTCTTCTTGGCGGCTTCACGTGCCTGATCCATCATGAGCACAGCGTTATAACCAGCTTCTTCCTTCTTCAGCATTGCTTCGGAGCCCATAGGACGACGACCATAGCGAGTAGTATCGGTGTCGACGATCCAGTTGAACATCTTGGCTGCGTTAGCAAACTGACCCATTTCCTGGTAGACGAGAGCAAGGTTGATGTGAACCTTGTATTCATCCCAAGTCGGTTCCTTGGCGTAACGTTTCAGGAATGCTTCGTATGCCTTGATAGCTTCTGCATACTGCTTCTTACCGGCTTCCAGGTCACCTTCCTTGGTGAGCTTAGCTGCACGGGAATGATGATACTGCGGGATATCGAGCATAGCGCCACGGATAGCAGTTTCAGCATTCTTTACAGATTCAGGATACTTCTGGTTCTTCTTGTACCAGGAAGAATTACGGTCATAGCGCTTCACCACAGTGTAGCGATGCTGCTGAGCTTCTTCAAACTTCTGCTGGACAATAAGAATTTCAATCATGGCGATATCAGCCAACGGAGCATCAATGTAGTCCGGGTTGATATTCATCAAGCGCTTGAAGGACTGGACAGCTTCTTCGTTACGGTCATGGTCCTTGTTCTTCATACCGATACGGTAGTAGACAGAGTCCTTGAAGTTCACCTTCTTGTCCTTCAAGAAAGCTTCTGCTTCCTGGACACCACCACCTTCCAAGTCAGAGAATGCGGCAGCCATAAAGTCCATAGCTTCACCACGCAAGTCTGCAGGATACTTGCCCTTATCAGCACCAATAATGTAGTTGTAGTACTGAATTGCAGCAGTTTCAAATTCTGCAGTTTCGTAGTAAGATTCAGCCAAGTGGTACATGGCCAAAGCAGCTTCCTTACCCGTCAAGTTATCAAAGCCAGTCACCTTCTTATAGGCGTTGATGGCATCCTTGAACTTACGGTTCATGAAGTGGTATTCAGCAATACGGAGCCATGCCTTGGGAACAAGACCGTTATCCGGGAAATTCTTCACCAGCTTATCACGGAGCTTGAAGGCTTCGTCATCCTTGCCACTAGCTTCAAGCACTGCGGCAGCCTGATACATAACGGTCGGAGTCTTGCTTTCCTTGGGATACTTGTCAATGTATTCCAAGAAGTAGCCCAGAGACTTCTGATGCTCGGCCTTCGGGAACTGATCAATGTTAGCACACTTTGCCGGCTTGTTATCACGGTCGGCACACCATGCTACATCATCTTCATACTGAGCCTGTTTATCCAGGAACTGCTTTTCTTCCAACTGGAACTGGTAATGACCCAGCTGCTGGAGAGCGGAAGCACAACGGGCATTCACCTTGCCCTTACAGTTATTGACCTGCTTTTCCCACTGGGCAATAGCGTCGGTCATACCCTTTTCGTCAAGACCACCAGAACGGCAAGCCTGTTCAGCCTGGTTCTTGGCAACCTTATAGGAGCTGGCACAAGCTTCGTAACCAGACTTACCCTTACCGATGGCCTTACACTTAGCCATCAACTTCTTAGCTTCAGCGGTCTTATCTTTACAAGGGTCTGCAGCAAAGGACATTCCGATAAGGGAACAAACTACTGCGGATACTAGCAAAAGTTTTTTCATCGTTCTCTATCCACCTATGAAATCATGGAAAAGGGAAGAACCCGGATTACTCCAGGTCCTCCAGTTCATCAAGTTGCTGCTGTGCTTCCTGAGAAACACCAGCACCCTGGCCCATCTTGGTCTTAACAGTTGCCAAGGTAAAGCCTGCGTCATCCAAGATACGCTTACGGTTAGATTCGAAGCGGTCACTCTGAATTGCCTTCAGGTTAAATGCTGCGTAATCTTCAATAGCGGCATTAGCCTTGTCAAAGGAAGGCTTCAATGCATCACGCTTGCTCTGCACACGAGGAGTGGGGAGCTGGCGAGCAAGGTCAAGAGCCTTAACCTGGACAGAGTCAAACTCATCCTGCATTGCATCGAAAGCCTGACGAGCGCTATCGCGAGCAGCCACAGAAACAACCGGCTGTTCGGTGCGCTTTTCAGCCTGTTCGAGAGCGGTAACAGCACCCTTATAGTCCTTCTTCATGAAGTGGCAGTAACCGATCACCAAGTAAGCTTCAGAAATCAAGAAGGATTCCGGAAGGTTGCTGATAATCCACTGCGCAGGCTTCATTGCTTCATCGGGCTTGTTAACCTTCAGGAAGGACCATGCAATACCCAGCATAGCTTCGTCATATACGGGAGAACCGTTCTGAACCTGGCCATACATCTGAGCGGCGGCTGCGATGTCCGGCTTTTCGCCAGAGAAGAACAAGTGACCGAGCTTCACACGAGCAGCATCCTGCAAGTCGCTTTCAGACTGGTTAGAATAGGGCTGTTCGGTAATGTCGCGGAAGCTATTTTCAGCTTCGTCAAACTTGCCAAGACGGCTATAAGCAATACCCATGGTATAGCGAGCATAGAAGTAGTTGGCGTTACCCGGAAGAATTGCTGCCAACAGGTCAACAGCTTCCTGGTAGAGACCCTGTTCGAACTTAATCTGACCAGCAACGTAGTCAGCGTCAGCCTTCACGTCGCTTTCACCAAACTTCTGAGCAATGTTCTGGTACTTGTTCATAGCGTCAGTGTACTTGCCTTCCTTATAGTCGATGTTCATCAACTGGAAGTGATACTTAGCACGCTGGTCGCTCTGAGGATAGCGCTTGATAGCGTCTTCGTACACAGACTTTGCAGCCTTGTGCATACGGAGGTTTTCAAAGGACTTTGCCTTATAGAAAGCAGCCTGGTCAACAAGGTGGAATGCGGGGTACTTAGTCTGAACCTTACCGAAAGCATAAGCGGCTTCGAGGAACTGACGATTCAAGTAGAGACGCATTGCTGCACGGTAGTCGTTTTCAGGTTCGATCTTCAAACGACGATAACGTTCTTCACCAATCTTTTCTTCGCGGGTATCACCGAAGCGAGAAGTAATCTTCACAGCCCAGATGAAGCCACGGTTTTTCTTGGCATAGAGGTCATCGTGAGACATTTCCAGGTCAAGAGCCAGGTAACGGAAGATGGAAACATCCTTCACGTTAACAGTAGCGCCAACCACCGGGTAACCTTCCTTGGTGAAGCGAGCACGAACACCAAGATGCGGAGACAGGTAGTAAGTCAAGGTAAAGCTCATTTCCGGGCTCAGACCATCACCACCTTCATCAGGATCGTGGAACACGTCAATGAAGGAAATTTCAGCCTTAGCTTCGATGGATCGGTTCAAACCGCGATAGAAGAAAGACAGGTTCAGATTAGAGGGAATGTTGTAAGCGTCTGCACTAGCACTTCCGAAGAAGCCAGGGACGATAAAGCCGCTTGCATCATCCTTAGTGCTGATAGCCGGCTGAGCAACGTTCTGCAAGGCAACACCTACCAAGAGGTAGCCATACTTGGAAGATGCCAGGGGATTCCAGCTGAAACCTACGTCAGCACCAACGGTCACCTGCTTAACGGCATCGAACTGGTTGATGTAGAGAACAGAGATGTCCACACCCAGAGAGATGCACTGCATCAGGTTATATGCATAGCCCAGCAAGACAGCATATTCACCGTAGTCCGGACCGTCATCAATGCCGGCACCGTTTTCGAAGAGAGAAATGCCCAATGTGTGCTTGTAGTCAATGGGGAAAGTCAAGCTCACGTATTCCTGGCTAGCTTCACCACTGATAGAGCTAAAGAAAGCAGCGCTAAATTCCAGCTGTTCGGTTTCTGCAATGGAAGCCGGGTTCACATACATAGCGGTGTTGCCGCCAAATTCTGCAAACCAGTCGTTCTGCTGGTACTTATGGGGAGAATAAATTGCGTCTGCAAACAAAGAGGTGCTGGCAACGGAGAGTCCGAAGACTGCTGTTTTAAGAAAACTTGTACGCATCACCTACTCCTTTACTTGATATCCGTGCGGATAAACTCAATACGACGGTTCTGAGCACGACCTTCCGGGGTCTTGTTGGAAGCGACCGGCTTAGAGTCGCCCAGACCTTCTGTTTCCATACGGCTTTCGCTAATACCCTTCTCGATGAGGAAGTTCTTAACGGCAGTTGCACGGTCAGCGGAAAGCTGCTTGTTCTTTTCCTTGTTACCGACGTTGTCAGTATGACCAACAATCTTGAAGGTTGCGTCGGTGAAGGTTTCCATAATGTCCACCACCTTCATCAAGGAGATGTAAGAATCCTGAGTAATCGTAGCCTTACCGGATTCAAAGTTCACGCCATCAAGAACGAAGACCTTCTTAGGCGGTTGCGGAACTTCATCCGGACAGCCATCATCGTCCTTATAGCCATTGAGGGATTCTGCCTGTTCCGGGCAGAGGTCAACACCCTTACAAATGTGAGCAAAGTTGGAGAGCATACCCTTGGCTTCAACCCAAGGATCGCAGAGACCATCGCGGTCATTATCGGGATCCGGGCAACCATCATCGTCCTGGAAGCCATCGAAGTCTTCTGCTTCTTCGGGGCAGTTGTCAAGGCCAGAGCAGACGGAAGCGTACTTATCGGATACGCCTTCTTCGGAAACCCAAGGATCGCAAAGGCCATCACCATCGGTATCCGGATTGCGGGTTTCTTCAACAGCTTCTTCTTCCTTAACCAGGTCCGCGGTAGTCAGACCGATGTCCAGCTTACCCTTACCACGCTTGAGCATAGGAGAGGTGGACTGGCAGTAGAAGTCCGGGCTGGAAAGAGAAGGATTCTTGAACTTAGGATCGAGGGAAACGTTCGTGCGGTTCACCTTGATGAACTGGTTGAACGGATAGTAGTTCTTGTAGATGTTGTTGTATTCCACCTTCGTCTGACCGGCAGCGGGGTCAGCAAACACACCGTAGTAGTGGTTTTCCATGAAGATGTTGTTACGAGCGATAACATTGGTGGGGCCCTTCAGAGCAAGGCCGGAGTAACCATTGCGGAGCACGACGTTCTGTTCGATGAAAGCATCGAGAGACTTGGCACCCCAAGCAAGAATACCGGACCAGCGGTTGCCGATCACCACATTGTTGCGAAGATGAGGGAGAGAAATGAAAGCACCGATACCGGTGGCGTGGTTATCAATCACATAGCAGTGATGGATGTACGGGGCGGCGTTTTCGCAAAGAATACCTTCAAGACCGTTCTTCACTGTGAAGTGAGACATTTCGGCACCGGAAGTACCCATGACGGTAGGACCGCGACGGCCACCATCGATGATGGTAGTGAGCGGGTCTTCGCCCTTAAGCACAACACCCATGATCAAGGTGATGTTTTCGTTGTATGTACCGCGCTTAACGAGGATGGTATCGCCAGCGTCAGCATTACCGAGAGCATCTGCGATCTTCGGGAAGTCACCAGGCACATTGATATTCTTTGCCATGGCGGTTCCTGTTAAAAGCATTGCCCCGGCCGTAATTAGGACCAGTTTCTTTAGGGTCATACTGCTACGTTTCTCCAATCATAGAACACTTAAAATTCATTAATTTACAGATTGCCCCCGAGGGCAAACGTAAAATCCAAATGGGAATATACCTTCAAAAACGGCTTTAGTCAAACGATTTTCGCAATTTTGGTCTAAATATCGGTATAATCGCTTAAAAAAGCCGGTTTTTTAGCCCCGCTCTGGTTAATCTTCGGATTCCTGTCCACCCTTGCCTTCGTCTTTTTTAACGCCCTGGATGGATACACGAATCTCCTGGCAAGTCTTCTTAATGTCTTGCAAGATCTTGCGAGCACGTGTACCAGCGGACTTGTTGCCACGCTGGAACTTTTCGTATTCGCGCTTGAAGTTCACGACTTCTTCTTCGAGATCATTCACTAAATTCATAAGTAAAGCTCCAAAAAAATATGCAGTAGGGAAAATAATTAATGTTTTTGCTAAAAATTCGCTGTTTTGTAAAATTTACACAACATTTCAATAATATTACAATAAAATTCCGTAATTCAACAAGTTATAAACCACGAACTAACGTCCATAAATTGTTTAAGGCGGCCCACCCCCGTTCACCCACATTTTCGGAGAAATCATTCACAAACATTTTTATATGGGCTTCCTCCACCTCTCGACTTGCAATTTGGGCCTTTTCCTCAATAAACGGCGTTACAAGATCCTTTCGAGAACGTGCCTGAGCCAGACTAGCTCGAATTTCGCTTTCCACCCTGTTGATAACGTCATCGCCCAGACTATGACGGGCAACAGCAATACCCAGAGGAATCGGAGTTCCTGTTTCCTGCTCCCAGAAGGCTCCGAGGTCCTGCAGAAGATGAAGACCGTCCTGCTTCCAGGTAAAACGATGTTCATGAATGACTACTCCCTGAAGTTCTTTTTTGGACCGAAGAGAACGGTACACTTCGTCAAAAAGAGCGAACTTCACATTTAGAGCGTCTATGGGTTCTATACATGCGGTTCTAGCCTGCGCTTTCATATGCCAAAAACGATACAGCAGTGCAGCTGTAGTTTCGGCTCCAGGCAAAACAACAGGAAGCTCGGGATTATACTCATCGCTCACGGCAGAGAGAAAAAGCGGTCCGCAACCATAACCAATGGCTCCACCACAACCAAGGCACCGATACTCAGTCTCCACTTTTGGATAAACCTGGGCGCTGACTTTCGCCACATCAAGTTCCCCACGACGAACCATTTCGTTAAGGGTCTGGACATCGGCAAAATGGACATTCCATTCAAAAGGAGAATCTTTCAAGCCCGCGATAAGGGCTTCGTAAATAAAGGTGTCGTTAGGACAGGTGGAAATACCGAGAGATAGACGCATGGGATTAACAATTAACAATGAACAATGAAGAATGAAGAATGAAGAATGAAGAATGAAGAATGAAAAATGAAATATGAAATATGAAGAATGAAGAATGAGGAGTTAGGTGGAGATTAGAGATTAGAAAAGTAATTATTCTGAAATCATTTGCACTTGCACCTTGCTGCCCTAGTCCCTAAATCATAGCCCCTAACCCCTATTACGCGAATAGTTGGCGGAGGTTTTCCAGGGCTTCCTTGATTTTCCATCGGGACTTATCCCGAGTGGAGGCGATGTTGCTGACGGCACGAATTTCTATGGCTGGTATTCCGAAGGCGTTACAAATCGAGAACAAGGCGGCGCCTTCCATAGACTCCACAGCACTCCCAAAAGTTTTAAAGCGAGTTTCTGCGGTTTCTGCCGTTCCTGTACAGCAGTTTACAGAGAGACCACGAACTGACGGTAGATTTTTAGAGTAAGGAAATGATTTCACAATGGACTCAGAATCTTCGGGAACTTTTAAACATGTATACGGTTCGCGGTTTGACCAAGGGACAAATGAACCATCCTGTTCCTGAAAGCCCTGATCGCCCACATTTTCGGACACAACGTTCACAATGTCACCTATCTTAATTCCGCTTTCTGGATAGGCACCACATATTCCCAGATTTACTACAGCAGAAATGTGGCGTTGCTCAGTCTTACAAGTAGCTAGAATTCCTGCAAGACCTGCAGAAAAATTTACCAGGCCCACCCCAGCAACACAGGCGAAGCTCCCCCGATGGGACGATTCAAAAAGGGGAATTACTTTACATGTAATTTCCCTAGGAGAAATGGACACAGCGGTCTCCGGAAATACACCCAAGAATTCTTCGTAAGTAGCAAACACATACAGATAAGAATTGTTGGCGTGTTCCATAAGAAGACTACTCCAATTTTTCGATGGTTTCAGCAAGGGACGTTTCCAATTCAGAAACGCGATCCAGTTTGAGATTCCAAGGGCGTTCCACTTCGCAGCGAGCTACCGCCACAGCAGTTGCCTTTACCAAGCATTCCTCGAAGGTCATGCCTAAACTATCGGCAAGAAGCCAACCGGCGAAGAAGGAATCACCTGCTCCTACTGCATTCTTAACCTGGATAGTAGGCGGTTGCAACAGAATTCCCTGGAACTTCTGTTCAACCAAACGGAAGGCACGGACAGGAGCATCGGCATCTGTAACCACCAGATTCTTGATGGGAAGACGCTCAAGAACAGCTGTTGCAGACATTTTCCAGAATTGCGGGCTGGACATCACCAGAGGGATTCCCATACGTTCGCAAAGTCTGCAGAATTCATCGGAGTTTATTTTCAAGAGTTCAACACCCTTTTCCAACCAAGCATCAATTTCATCTACAGCGTCCACAAAAATCTTTTTGCCAGAAAAATCCAGTTCATTGATTTTGCTAACATCAAAACCCTTAGGGAACGTACCGCAAAGGGCCACATACTGCATCGATCCCCAGTAATCGTTCAGAGTCTGGAAGAAATCTCCATTCTCATTTTCGCTAAGAACTGGAGACGGCTCTATCAGTTCCGTCGATTCACCTGCACTCACAATGGTGGTACAAATGCGAGTCGGTTCCTTGATCCATACAGGTGCCTGCTGGATTCCGCAAGCGGAAAGCTCGTCAAAAATGCGAGAACCGTTTTCGGAACCCAGAAAATGCATGAGATGAGGCGAGCCACCTAGCAGCTGAAGCACCCGGCCACAGTTGATTCCCTTGCCCGAGGCATATTCTTCCACCTTGGAAATACGATGGACCTCGCCTAGCTCAAACTTGTCCAGGAAGAACAAGCGCTGCCAAGCGGGATTGAGACCGAGGATGAGGATTTCTTGAGCCATAGACTTCTACCGTTAAAGGATCCGCAGAGAACTTAGAAGTTCACCTTGTAGAACTTACGCTTACCCACCTGGATGACCATCTGGTCATCGCCCTTGATTTCGATCTGGGCCTGAGGGTCAGAAAGCTTTTCACCACCGATCTTCACGCCACCGTTCTGGACCATGCGACGGGCTTCACCCTTGGAGGCGAAGGCCTTCACTTCCACCAGGAGGTCCAGGGCACCGTAGGAACCGGCTGCCACAGAGCATTCAGCAGCGTCGCTGGGGATAGCGTTACCGCTATGAATTTCCTTTTCCTTGGCGGCGGCGGCTTCTGCAGCTTCGGCACCGTAGTACTGGGTGACGATGTCAATGGCCAGGCGGTGCTTGGCTTCGTTGGGGTTCATCTTGCCGGAAGCCACGTCGGCCATCATCTGCTTGATTTCGTCCATGGGGATTTCGGTCAGCAGTTCAAACCAGTTTTCGACGATGCTGTCGGCCAGGCTGTAAATCTTGTGGTACATGACGTCCGGGGCTTCGTTGAGGCCAACGTAGTTACCGATGGACTTACTCATCTTGACCTTGCCGTCGGTACCCAGGAGAATGGGCATGAAGAGACCGATCTGGGGTTCCATGCCTTCGAAAATCTGA
>JAZRXW010000105.1:0-46177 GCA_045600425.1 Fibrobacter sp. | reverse complement strand
CTCGCCACCAGTAGTGCCATCGACGAGTCTCGACGAAAATGGAAAGCCGACCGACTGGAGCGTATTCAATCCTAAATTCGAATGGTACCTCAAGAACCACCTTGGTTCCACCATGCTGGTGTACGGCACCCAGGGTTCCTCAAACGCAGACGTTGCTGACCTCGGTGAAGTGAAGAAAGCCTATGACTACCGCTCCTTCGGCGAACAGATTGATCTGATCGCTGGCGCAGGCGACAAGGTGACCGAGAATTTCACCGGAAAAGAACGCGACGACGAGACCGAGCTGAACTACTTCGGCGCAAGATATCTCGACCCCATGCTCGGATTGTGGACTAGCGTGGATCCTGCTAGACAATTCGCAAGCCCGTATCTGTATGCGGGGAATGGGTATAATCCGATTGGGACGATTGACCCGGATGGGAATAGTTCGATAACCATTAGTCTGGCGTTTTCTTATAAATTGGGACCATTAAATGGTTCTGTTAGTTTTGGTGTTACTATTAATCCAGATTATGATGCAAAAGATCATGTATTCCTTACTGCGTCAACAAGGAATGGAGCTTCTGCAAATTTACCGGGGAAATCTGCTCCAGGCATAAAGGGTGCTTTGCGTGTAGGTTATTCTTCTGCTGACCCCAAAGAAGGTTTTTCTAATTCGTTGGTCGGTGCTATGGAGGGTTCTCCCAGAAAAGGCCTTGTGGTTGGAGTGTCTGAATCTTGGGAAGTCTCTGCTGATGTCCCTACTCATTCTGTTGAATTTGGTATTGGAAATCAAAATAACGTTTCGATTCAGGAAGAAACCTCTTATACTGTTCCTTTAAGAGGTCTTTTAGATGCCGGCATGGATAGGGTTTTGAATAGTGAGTTTACCAATGATGACGCAGACTAAAAAGAAAATATACAAGGCGAAAGGTAAGTTTTCATTTTTTTTCTTTCTTTTGCCGGCAGTTTTTATTATTTGCACCGACATACGTTGTTGCTACGCAATAATCGCATCTTTGCATAATGGTGTTCAAACGGATTGGTTCGTGTCTATAATAGAATTATCTGTCCTTCTTTCCTTTACAGGAGTAATTCTTTTTTGGCTTCTTAATATGAACCCAGTTAGGATTATTGAGTGTAATGATGTATTTGAATTCGTCTATCTTTGTAGAAATAAAGTTATAGTCAAAAAAATGAATATCAATATTCTACAAAAGGATATAGATGATGATGGATGGTATGCTATTTTATTTTTGCAAGGAAGATTTACGTATATTTCAGGTGTTGATTTCCCTAAGTTACGGCATTTAATAGAATAATTTAATCTCTTTTGACTTGGTTTGTGAATGCCGAAGCAGACCCGAAGCCGTTCATTCTGCGGGATTGCGTATGGGAAAATGCAAAACAGCGAATTCGGGACGAGGTATTCTAGCTTGATTGATTTCCGGTATTTTGCAAGATTTGTGAAGAATGCCGGTGGAGTTCAGGATGGTAACGAGAGCAAACAATGTACTTGAAAATACGCGTGGTTGTAGCAGGGACAACGTAAGGCTGCTGATGGCCTACGACGGTTCCGGCAGACGCGTGTCCAAGACCCGTGAGCGCAAGGAAAGGGACGACGAGACCGAGCTGAACTACTTCGGCGCAAGATATCTGGATCCTATGCTCGGATTGTGGATTTCTGTGGATCCGGCCCGTCAGTTTAGCAGTCCGTATCTGTATGCGGGGAATGGCGTTAGCCCAATAGTAGTGGTAGACCCAGATGGGAACGTTGCTGTTGAAGATATATCAATTGAGTAATTCTGTTTTTTCAGGGTTGCTTGTAATTAGTAACATGATGACTTAATAACAGAATGGAGTGATGAAATGCAGTCAGTAAAAGACGATCTTAAGGAATTTGAAAAAGATGTTCAAAAATTAACTCTTGATGAGTTAGATTTGTTTCGTCATAAATTAAAAAAATCGGATGAACGCGTTGTGGTCATTGAAAAAAGAATTGATGATTTAATTTGTGAACAGTTTAAATCCGAAGAGCTAAATAAACGGTTGGAACAAAGATATAAATCCCAAAAGAGAATCACAACTCTTGCTATGAAAATAGTCTGTGCTATACTTTTGATTATTGCCTTTTTTTCTTATTTGAAAGGGTGGAAACCATATGAATCATTTCGTGCTTTTTGTGTTGGTTGCGCTGCATTGTTTTGTATAGTTGTCTTGGGCCTGCATGGACCTAAGTGAAATCAAAAACAACTTCGTGTACGATTTCGAGGGTAAACTCATCGAGGACCGCTCCAAATCCCTGAAAATCTCCTATGATTGGAGAGGAATGCCGGTGGAGTTCAGGATGGAAAGCAAATCAGGAAATGTACTTGAGAATACGCGTAGTTGCAGTAAAAAACAGGGCCGCACCTCCAATGGTGCGGCCTTTTGTATTGATGGATTTTAGACTTCGTAAATCCCAGGTTCTTTCCAGTTTTCGTCGCGGTCCCTTTCCTTTGTCATTCCCGGCCTGACCGGGAATCTAGACTCGGAAACGCTTTCGGCGGGGTGGGCGGGCCATGGGGATTCCACTTCTTCTTTAATCTGGGCGGCAGCAGCGTCGCGTTTTTTGTGCCAGGCGGCCAGCTGTTCCTTGAATGCTTCCCGGAGGCGTTCCATGCCGATGTTTTCCTTGGCGCTGACCTGAATTGCTTCGGGATAGTTTTCCAGCAGTTCATTACGGCGGGCTTCGTCGCAGGTTTCCACCTTGTTGAACACGCGGAGGCGGGGCGTTTCGGGGCTGATAATGCCCTGCAGGGTCTTGTGGGTCACTTCCAGATGTTCGCGGTAATCCGGGGCGCTTCCGTCAACCACCTCAAGGATGCAGTCGGCGTGGGCGGCAACTCCCAGGGTGCTCTTGAAGGTTTCAATCAGGTTGTGGGGAAGCTTGCGGATAAATCCCACGGTGTCAGACAAAATAATGTTCTCGCCTTCCAGGAACAGTTTACGGGTCGTGCTGTCCAGTGTAGCGAAAAGCTTGTCTTCCACATAGACGTCGGCGCCGGTCAGGCGGTTGGTGAGGGTGGACTTGCCTGCATTGGTGTAGCCCACGATTCCCAGATGGAAAATGTCGTTGCGGTTCTCTGCCTGCTGCTCCCGGGCGTCCTCGATCTTTTCCAGCTTTTTCTTCAGTTCCTGGATTCGCTTACGGATCATGCGACGGTCCGTTTCCAGCTGGGTTTCGCCAGGGCCCTTCGTTCCGATACCGCCGTTATGCTGGCGGCATAGGTGAGTCCACGCACCTGTCAGGCGGGGCATCATGTACTGCAGCTGGGCCACTTCCACCATGAGGCGGCTTTCGGCAGTGACCGCGTGCTTTGCAAAAATGTCAAGAATAAGTCCGGTGCGGTCTAGCACCTTGATGCCGGGGAGGCGCTGCTCCAAGTTGCGCACCTGAGAACCGCTGAGGTCGTCGTCAAATACAACCATCTTGGCGTCGTTTTCTTCCAGGGCGCGCTTGACTTCGTTCACCTTGCCTTCGCCAATGAGGGTGGCGGCGTTGAACTGCTGAACACGCTGCAAGAAACTTTGTACCACTTCTGCGCCGGCGGTTTCTGCCAGGCGACCCAGTTCCGCCAGCTGTTCTGTAGCGAGCCAGGGACGAATCTTTGGCGTAGCAATTCCAATCAGAATACAACGTTCCTTCTGGACCTTATTTTCCTTAAGGCCCCGTTCCCCGCGGGACTTCTTTTCCCGGGCTTGGGATTCGCTAAATTCGTCGGCGTGCTCACTGTCTAGCCCCCGGTTGAATTCCGGAGCGTTTCCTCGATTTCGCTGATTGTCTTGTCTGCGCACTAGGCTGTTCCTACTTAGTTTTTATTCTGCACTAATATAGTATTGTATACCCAAAATGTTTTACCTGTAATAGTTATATTGTAACCTATGGGAATTTTATCGTTACGACACATTCTAGTTCTGTTCTTGATTTTTCCTATTATCGCTTTTGGTGCCTCCAAGAAAAATGAGGTGCGGGATTCTCGCGACAGGCAAGTTTATAGAACAGTAACCATCGCTGGTAAAACATGGATGGCAGACAACTTGAACTACAATTCTTACGGCAGTTTCTGCTATAAGGATGACGAAGACAATTGTACCGCCTACGGAAGGCTTTACACATGGGATGCCGCCAAAAGTGCGTGCCCTGCAGGTTTTCATTTGCCATCCCACGCTGATTTTGACGCTCTCTGGAATGCCGCAGGGGCTGACTTCAACGCCGGATATTTACTGAAAACCGACTACGGCTGGAAAGGCGAAACCAACGGAAACGACTCTCTAAAATTCGGGGCTATGCCTGCAGGCAATCGCTTTGATGATGGTACTTACGGCAATCACGCCAAGTTTGCTTTTTTCTGGACCAGCGATGATTCCTTAGAAGGAATCCCCACCGGTTCTGCTCGAGTATGGTATCTGACCAACAAGTCCATGGCCTTTAGCTTTACAAGCAAGCCGATGGATTTCGGATTCTCGGTAAGGTGTGTCAAAGACTAATTTCTATATTGCTAAACAATGAAATTTCGTCTGACTACAGAAACTAAGAATCGCCTGAATCGCTTCCGCAGAAATAAGCGGGCTTTTTGGTCGTTGGTTGTTCTTGTGGTGGCCTACCTGCTTTCTCTCACCAGTCCCTGGACGGTCAATGATGAACCGCTGTACATGAGTTATAACGGCAAGAGCTATTTTCCGGCTTTTGTCCGTTACAGCGAACAGGATTTTGGTGGGGAATATAAGACTGAGCAGGATTACGCCAAGCTTTTTGCCGATGTTGTAGAATGTGAAGAAGATGCTGCCGAAGGTTTTACCCGTGCTGGTGGCTGCCCGGAACTTTGGACCATCATGCCGCCAATTGCCCATGATCCTCTGAAGGCGGATTTGGATAACGACGGAACACCGCCTTATGCACCAAGCGCAAAACATTGGCTGGGTACGGACAGCAACGGGCGCGATGTCCTTTCGCGTTTGATTCACGGTTTTAGAATTTGCATTAGCTTTAGCTTGCTGTTGACCGTGCTGGGGACGTTCCTGGGTATTGTCATTGGCGGCATCCAGGGCTATCTTGGAAAGTTCTGGGATACAGGTATGCAGCGTCTTATTGAAATCTGGTCGTCGCTGCCCATGCTCTATGTGGTAATTCTCATCGGCAGTATTTATGGCCGTAGCTTCTGGCTGTTGATTGTGATTATGGCTGCCTTCAACTGGATTTCCCTCAGCTACTACATGCGTGCCGAGTTCATGAAGCTTCGTGGAATGACCTACGTCCAGTCTGCCAAGGTCTTGGGTATGTCCCACCGCCATATTTTCTTCAAGGAAATTTTGCCCAATGCCATGACCCCGGTGGTGACCTTGTTCCCCTTCACGCTGATTGGCGGCATCGGTAGTTTAACGTCCCTTGATTTTTTGGGATTTGGATTGCAGCCCCCCACTCCGAGCTGGGGCGAACTGATGAGCCAGGGCTTGAACAATTTGTACGCCCCGTGGATTTCCGTGAGTACCGTGCTAGCTCTTTTCGTAACCTTACTTTTGACCACATTTGTGGGCGAAGGTGTCCGTGACGCCATGGACCCGAAATCCGGAGACCGCTACGAATAAAATGCTTCGCATTTAGCAATTGATAATGGATGATTGAGATTTGATGATGAAGAAACCTGTTCTGTCTGTTCGCGACTTGTCGGTGGCCTTTGGCTTTGTAAAGGGCAAGAAAGGTTCCTTTGTTCCTCGTGACGGTGAAACGCCTCTCCAGGTGACGGACCGAGTTTCTTTTGACATTGATGCTGGCGAATTTTTTGCCCTGGTGGGGGAGTCCGGTTGTGGCAAAAGTGTGACGGCCATGAGTGTTTTGCGGTTGCTGCCGCAGCCCAGCGCTCAAATCGTGAATGGGGAGGTCCTTTTTTATGACGCTCAGGAAACCTCCGCAGGTAAACCGGAGTGCGTCAACCTGGCAACGCTTTCTTTGACGGAATTGCAGAAATATCGCGGTTCAAGAATCGCTTGTATTTTTCAGGAACCCATGCAGGCTTTAAATCCGGTCCTATCCATCAAGAAACAGTTGCTTGAGGTATTCTCCACAAAGCCGGGGTATAAAAAAGACCAGCGGGACCAAGCCCTCAATACTATTCGCGAACAGCTACGTCAGGCGGGTTTCAGCGATCCGGATCGGGTTTTAGATTCCTATCCTCACGAACTCTCCGGTGGCATGCTCCAGCGTGTTTGTATCGTCATGGCGCTTCTCTCAAAGCCCAGACTGATTATAGCTGATGAACCTACGACCGCCCTGGATGTTACTGTCCAGGCTCAGGTCTTGGCGGTCTTGAAAGAGATGGCAAAGAACACTGGGACTGCCGTTCTCCTCATTACCCACAACATGGGGATTGTGTCTCAGTACGTCGACCGCGTGGCAGTAATGTATGCCGGACGCATTGTGGAGACAGGACCTGTCTTTGAGGTTATCAATAATCCGCTCCATCCCTATACCCAGGGGCTGTTGGCCGCCATCCCGGAAAGCCACAGCGAGATGAAGAATCTGAAAAGTATTCCTGGTTCTGTGCCTCATCCTCGGGATTTTGTGGCAGGTTGCCGTTTTGCGGACCGTTGTGAAGTGTGCTCCTGCGGGTCCCGGGAACTTCAGGACCAGTGCCGCTCCCTAACGCCTCCTCCTTCCATAAACAAGGAGATGCATTCCGTCTGCTGCTACAGGGCCTTAAAGGCACATTAGCTTTTTTGCCAGCCTGCTCACGTCCTGCTTCGTCGAATCGCTGTAGTATAAGGGGTCCATCCTAATTCTGTCAAAGACCAGGTCGCTGAGTTTCTGGTCTACGTTTTCGTCGTTGTACTCAAGCTTTGACATCACCTTGCGCACATATTGGGCCTGGTTCAGAACCGTTTTCAAAAATACGATGGCATCGGCTTTGACCTTTTCACGATTATTTGAGTTTTGTGGAATATTCGTTTTGAATATGTTGCTACTGAAGTAAGAGTGAAAAAGACTTTTGGGTTTGATCTTTTTTTCAAGGTCTATAACAATGAAGAATGCCTTTGCCTTGAATTCATAATGTACATAGCGCAAGCTGTCACAAGGCCTTTCCGCCCACTGGATTGCGTCCTCTAACTTTTCGATGTAACAGTCAAGAGTTTGAAGATCGAAGTTTTCGGGAATTCGAGGCTCTAGAATGTTAATTTCGCAGTATCCGTCAAGAGAATCATTTCCTATGGTTTGTCGGATCGAACCTCTACTAGTTGTAAAATAATCCGAATAGTTTTTAGAGAATTTTAAATTGGCTAGCGGTTCAGTGTTGGTCAGCAATTCATATATAGACGTGGTGGTGTAGTTTTGCTGCAAGAAAACTTCCCAGTAAAAAATTCTACGAAAATCCTCGATGGTTCTTGGCGCTGGAAATATGGTCTTTGTATCTGTGGTAAAGCTAAATGTGGACGGATAGGAGTCAGAGATGTAGAAATCGCCTGGATTACTGATGATTGCCTTTGCTAAAGGAAGAATGTTATCGGTAGAAAGGGGTATCGGCATCGACAATTCTTCAGGACTGAGGTCTGGAATCTTGTTGACAAGAGACACCCTGGTAGAAAAACTGATTCGTAGGGTGATTTTTTTCTTGCCGCCAAAGAAATTGGAATCGTTAATGGGGGAACATATTTTTATAGAATCCCTTATGATTTGAATATCCAGTTCGAGGTCTTCGTTTAATTCTGGCACAATATTGATCATGGGATTGTCCTTGTCGAATATCGCTTCCATGATTCTATGGGCTTCTTCTTTGTCGGGACAAATCTGGATTGCCAGATCCAGTACGACGCGATTGTTTCGTATGACTATTTCTTCGCCCTTCAGCAGGGTACAAAAATTCTGATAAGCCGCAGAGCTAGACTCTGCTATAAATGCGTTGACATTAAGCGGGATGGATGCGGGCCTGGATGTCAATTTTTTGAAAATCGAAAAGGATGAACCCCTCTGGGTTTCCGCCTCCTTTTGCTTTTTCAATGCTTCGGAAAAAGGATAAAGCTGGATCTTATCGTCAATAAACCCAAAGTTTTTTAGTTCTTCGAAAAAATAGAGTGTAAAAGGAGATACGTGACTCATAAAGATTTCCTAAGGAGGTTCTTCATGATATAATATCGTCTCGAACTTGTAAAATGTCAAAAAAAAAAGACCGCTACGTAGCGGTCTTGAAAAAATACTTGTTTTTTCTACTTGAACTGTTCGCACCATTTGGGAACGATTTCGCTTGCCTTGCCTTGAAAAATGACATCCGTGTAGGGGTCGCTTTCAGGAACTTCCAGGTTGAGGCAAGTTACCTTGGCTCCAAAGGCGTGTGCGAGACTCTTGAATCCGGCAGCAGGGTAGACTACGCTGCTGGTCCCGATATAGACGAATTCGTCACACTCTCTAAGGGCGTCGTTGATTTCATCCATATACTGGGGCTGTTCTTCGAAGAAGACTATGTCCGGACGACTCATGGCTCCGCAGAAGGGGCAACGGGTTTCCATCGTTTCTTCTCCGGTAAAGACAAAGCGGTGTTCCGGATTGCGTTCGCAGGCCAGTCGCTTTAATGCTCCGTGCATGTGCAGGACCTGTCGGCTGCCGGCTCGCTCGTGAAGGTCGTCTACATTCTGGGTAATCAGCAAGAATTCGTCCCCGAGCCGTTTTTCCAGCTGGGCTAACGCTATATGGGCTGCGTTGGGTTCGTGTTTGTCCAGACCCAAGCGCAAAAAGTTGTAGAAATCCTTGACACGCTTTTTGTCTCGATGGTAACCTCTGGGAGTACAGACATCTTCGATGTTTTCGTGCTCCCACATGCCATCGCTGCCGCGGAAGGTTCGCAGTCCCGATTCGGCGCTAATGCCTGCGCCAGTAAGCACTACAAGACGCTTTTTCATTAGAGGCCTCCGAAGAACAAGGTTTCTGCCAGAATGCCGTGTTCAAAATCCGGCAGGTAGAGGCTTTCATTTTCTCCGTGGGCATTGCATTCCGGATCTTCCAATCCGGTCATAAGCACGGGAATACCTCCCAAGGTGTTTCGGAACAGTTCGGCTCCCGGAATACTTGCGCCGCAGCCAATGATCTTGGTGGGGCTTTCGTAAGCGGTTGTCATGGCATCGCTCATCTGCTTGAAGAAGGGATGTCCGGTGTCAGTCACGAAGGGATTGGCTCCGTCTTCGGTGGTGATGTCGCACTTGATTCCGTAGGGAACATTTTTTTTGATGAAGTCCACCAGCAGGTCTGTGCATTTGACAGCATCCATGCCGGGGGCAAGACGAATACCGATGCGGGCGTAGGCGCTGTTTTGCAGAACGTTTCCGGCGTTCTTGCGACTACCTACTTCCATGGCGGTCACCACGAGGGAGGGCTTGCGCCAGAGAGTCGTCAGAATTTCATCCTCGGAACATTTCAGCTGGACGCTGTCCAGAACGCCGCCATCGTTACGGAAAATTTTTTCTGTCATGCCCAGGCTCTTGTAGGATGCCAAATCTTCGGCAGAGGGAGGAACAAGGCCGTCTTCAAAATGGGGAATGAGGATTTTTCCGGTACCGTCGGTAAGGCTTGCAATGAGCCGGCAAAGAACCTGACCTACGTCGGGAATAGGACCTGACCAGGAGCCGGAATGAAGGGGAGCCTTTGTTGCGCTCAGTTCCACGGATACGGCGCTCATACCTCGAAGCGTGGTGGTGATGGAGGGCGTTCCCTTGGCGAAGTTTCCAAGGTCTGCGATAATCACTGCGTCGCACTTGAGAAGTTCTGCATTCTTCTCCAAAATTTCTGCGAAACCTGCACTGCCAGATTCTTCTTCACCTTCAATGATGAATTTCAGGTTGGGACCGTCTTGCTTTTTCCAGGCACGGACCTGTTCTAAAGCAGCCAGGTGCATGATGATGCCAGCCTTGTCGTCTGCAGTTCCGCGTCCAAAGAGGCGAGTTCCGTCCTGGCTGACGGTAGCGTCAAATGGCTTGGTGTTCCAGAGTGCCTCGCGCATGGGGGGCTGAACATCGTGATGGGCGTACAGAAGAATGGTTGGCTTGTCGGGAGAGGTCAAACTTTCGGCGTAGACAGAGGGTCGACCGCTGGGAGGGATCAAAAACTGTACATTTGTAAGCCCTGCGTCTAGGAACATCTTCTTGACGGCCTCGGCGCTGTCCAATACATATTTCTGGTCAAAGTTGTCAAAACTGATGGAAGGAATGCTAACCAAGTCAGAAAGCTGACGGATATAGCCGGGCATGCAGTCGTGAATGGTTTTCTTAAGTTGTTGATCCATAGAGAGTTTTTATAACGTTGTTTTTATTCAGAAAGAAAATAGTATAAAAGTTGAGTTTTGTTTCCTGTCGGTATATATTTTCTATTTTATACTGGCATATAGATGAAATCAAAAGTGATGCTCGTCACTATTTAAAATTGGAATTGAAAAATGGCTTTTAAATGCGTTAACCACGAATATTATTTACGCTTTAGCGATCGAGTGCTGGCTTTTATCCGAAAAGTCTTTCATGATAAGCCTGAATTTAGACATGATTCCTTAAAGCATGTGGCTAAGTTTGCTCCTCTCATCCCGTTTATGGGCGGTCGTCCGGACCTGAGCAAGGACTTGAAACGAGTCATTACATTCCCGGATCACAGTAATTCCCTTTACCTGGGTTGCCCCATCATGTTGGCCGCCGGAGCAAACAAGACCGCCAAGCGTATTTGCGATTACGCCAATATGGGCTTTGGGGGTATTTCTGTAGGTACAGCTACTCGAAATGTTCGTGAGGGTAATACTCATCGTCCCCGAATCGGATTTTTGGAAGAAGAACGTGCCATCCACAACAGCATGGGCCTTAATAACGAGGGTGTAGACGTAATCGCCAAGCGTGTTGACCAGCAGTTGACCAAGGCTCACAAGGTGGGAATGTGCGTCGGTGTCTCCGTGGCTGAAACTCCGGGACTTACAGATGAAAACGAAAAATTGAAGGACGTGGTGGAAAGTTTTTCCATTGCCTATAAGGCTGGCGATTACATCGAAATAAATGTGAGTTGCCCAAATACAGGTGAGTCCCGCGTGGACATGGACTTGACCTTGACGGAAAAGATTTTCAGTGAAATCATGAAGTTCCGTAACGCACAGGCCCTGCGTAAGGCCGTATATGCAAAAATCAGTCCGGATCTTTCGGAACGTCACTTGGTGAACATCATGGATATGCTGGTCCGTTGCGGAGTCAATGGCGTTGTGGTGGGCAATACCTATCCCACGAAGAAGATTAGCGAACTGCCTGTCCAGACCAAGTTCGAAGACTTGACCCCGCTTCGTGCTGACGGGGATTGTGGTGGCATGTCAGGTCGCCCTCTTTACGAAAACATGATGTGGAACGTAAAGTACATTCGTGAACACTATCCCGAAATGAGCGTTATCGCTTGCGGTGGCATTGACCATGGTTTCAAGATTTACGACCTGATTAAGCTTGGGGTAGATGCGGTCCAGTGCTACTCTGTGGTGGCATTCCGCTGGATGGCTGCCCACGCCATGCGCGAGGAACTGAAGGTGGCTCTCCTGGAAGATGGCTACAAGACTTTGTCCGACTACGACGATCATAATCCCAAGGTGACAAAGCTGGCTTAACCGAGGTTTGCGTCATGAACGGTTTTTTGAAAATCCTGAGTCTTGCGGTTCTTTGTTTTTTCAGCTGGAGTTCGGCAACGCCTTGGTTGGGAGCGACTTTTAAGAGGGCAGCTTTTGAAAATCATTTGGCGCTCCACATCATCGGGGTTCATCCGGAGTCTGGCTGCTTTACTGCAGGCATTGTGGCAGACGATATGATTATTGGCATACAGGGCAAGCCTCTTGCCGATATCTCCCAAGTTCAAGAAGCTGTTTCCAAGGGTAAGGCGGGGCAAACCATCACAGTGGAGATTGTCCGTGATGCAAAGAAGCAAACCCTCAAGGTTAAATTGACGGATCGTCCCGATGACATCAGTAGCTTGACTGGGTCTGCCATCGGTAGCAAGATTGCCAAGTTTGGTGAAAACTTCTACAAGAATGGGGAGAAACGTCAGGAGAAGCCTAAGGCGACGCTTCTTGACTTTTGGGCCACTTGGTGCGGTCCTTGCCGCAAGACCTTGCCGGTGCTGGCAAACGTTTATAACCGCCATGCCAAGGACGGACTTGAAGTCATTGGAATTTCCAACGAGGATGTCAAAACTTTAAATGCGTTTTATGGTCAGCACGCTTCTCCTTATCCCCTTTATCGGGATGGTTCCCAGGAACTGTGGCGCCGTTATGGAATCCGTGCGGTTCCGACTTTGATGCTTTTGGACCAGAACGGCTATATCAAGCAAGTCTGGAGCGGTGCGCCTAGCGAAGCTCTGGTGGAAAAGCTGGTGACCGAGGTTCTCCAGGAAGCCAAGTAGGTATATCGCTGTTTAATGGGCTAATAAAGCACATATTGAGCCACATATAAAGATTTTGAACGGACGAATTGTCTGTTTATATGTAAATTCGTCGTATGAAATTCAATTTCTGGAAGAGAATTTGTTCTGTAGCCTTTGTCGCCGCTGCTTGTACAACGGCGCATGCTGCCGAAGGCTACTTTGAATATTTTGACTGCTGGTTGGAAAATGCCTCGACGATCATTCCGTCGGAACGTTCCCGCATTGGGGCTCAGGACGATTCTAAAGTTTGCGGTTGCTTTAAAGTTCGTGAACAGGGTGGCTATGGTTGGCGTGGAAATGAACCCAAGCAGATAGTTCAGGTGTATCGCTTGCCCAGACCTAAGATTACTCCGTGTCCCGGAGGCCTTTGCGAAGGTGATGAGGGTGCTTTGGCACAATGTATGGACTATGTCCGTTCTTCGCCTGCAACCCTTAGAGATTTTACCACCGGCCATGCGATGGAAGGGGCTGCAAACCTTACTTTGGAAGATGGCTGGACCAATACTCCCTTTGGGGAATACTTTGAAAAGCGCAAATCCCGTGCAGATTCCATTGATTGTTTTTTCAATATTCATGAACGCCCCGACATTAAACCCGATGACCGCAACCATCCGGAAACATTCTCCTTCTCCGGTATGCCCCGCAAGTTGATACCTTCTGCCATAGGCCGCTTTACGGACTATAGCGAAGTGCGCTGCCTGGATAATGGCGAATTGACTGGATTTGCTGCTAACGGCGTGGTAGAAACTGTTCGTCACGTCGATAAGAAGGGCGTTCTTCAGGGCGAAGAAATTGGCTATATGAACGATCCGACGTACCCGCCCAAGCAAGATGCAAAGTGGGGGCGTGTTGCCTGGACTGCCAACTACAAAAACGGCATGCGCGAAGGAATCGCTACTTTCTACAAGTCTAGCGTTCTGGACAGCAGTGACAAGGAATATTATTTCAAACATCTCGAGGTTCCCTTTAAACAGGGCTTTATGGATGGAACTGCCCGCATGTATTCGGACACCGGCTTCTTGATGGCGGAAATTCCTGTACGTCGTGGCGGTTTCCATGGCCGTATGACCGTTCATAATCCTTACAAGAAAAAGAAGGTGATTCTTACCTTTAACGCCAACCAGCTAGAAGGTTTTGTGGACTTCGGCGATTTTGGCGGTGTATATCACAATGGACTTCCCAATGGTCTTATTACCTTCTGGTCGGTGAAGGACTCCTGCTATTACTGGATGCCGGGACAGTCCGTCTGCTATACGGAACGCCTGAAGAAACGTCAGTGGGGAACTTACAAGATGGGAAAGTTCCAGGGCACCATGGAATGTTGGAACGGAGCGAAGGGTGATATTAATCTGGAATGTCCGGAACCGCCGCTGGATACGGTGAAGGTTGATTCTGTCAAGGTTCCTGACGTCAATGGTGTACCTGCCGAGGTCAAGGACACCACAAAGGCTCCTGAGCTCGCCAAAGTGCAAGATACCACCAAGGTCCCTGCCGAAGGAGTGAATTCTCAGGAATTGCAGGACAAGGCGACCAAGGCTCGTGTAGATGCCGAGAAGGCTAGGGAAGAGGCTCGCAAGGCTCTGGAAGCCGCCGAACAAGCGGAACAGGCCGCAAAGCTTGCCGAAGAGGAAGCCGCCAAAGCCTCTTCTTCGAAGAGCGTTGAGCCGCCTGCAAAGGATCCGAAGGATTCTAAGGCTGGCAAGAACGCCAAAGCCGATAAGACAAAGAAGCCGAAGGCGAAAGCCCCTAAGTCCAAGAAGAAAAAGTAACCGTTTTGTACAGGGCTGGAGCTCTTTCTGACCAGCTAGGGATACAAAGCACAAAGGGCGCGGAAGAATCCGTGCCCTCTGTTGTTCTCGAAATGAAATAACTGAAAATCCAAGCCTAATGAGGATTCAGTCTTGAAATAGCTTAATCGTGTATGGAATTCTTGAGGCTTTCAATAAGACGTGCAAAGCTAGGATCGCTTTCCATTTCTTTTTTGATGCTCTTGATGGCATGGACTACGGTAGAATGGTCCTTGCCGCCAAAGCGGGAACCGATGCTCTGAAGGCTGATGGGGGAGCATTCGCGCATCAAGAACATGGCGACCTGGCGAGCCTTGGAAATTTCCTTGGTGCCACGACCGGATTCGATAAGCTTTGCCTCGGGAACTTCATACTGCTTGGAGACCGCACGAAGAACTGCGTCTAGACTTACACGGCGGCGCAGCGTCGGAGCGATTTCTGCAACCACCTTCTGGGCGATATTCATGTCAATATCGTGATTCATCAAGCTGGACTGCAAAGTCAGTTTGATGATGGCACTTTCAAGGCAGCGGACGTTGCTTGCAATGTTTTCTGCAAGATAGTGGAGAATTTCGTCGCTGATTTCCAGGTGACGTTCCTCGGCCTTCTTGTGGAGAATGGCTTCGCGGGTTTCTACATCGGGGGGCTGGATGTCAACCGTCAAGCCCCAGGCGAAACGGCTCACCAGACGGTCGGACAAGTTCTTGACTTCGGCGGCGGGAGCGTCGGAGGTCAAGACAATCTGCTTACCTGCCTGATGCAGTGCGTTGAAAATCAAGAAGAATTCGTTCTGGGTTTCGGATTTGCCAGTCCAGTTCTGAATGTCATCAATGAGCAGGATATCTACTTCGTTACGGTAGAAGTAGGACATTTCGGTGACCCGCTTTTCGCTAAGGCACTTCATATACTGCTGGGAAAAGTCTTCGGAAGTAAGATAGCAGACGCGCTTGGAAGGATCCTCTTCTAGGATGTAGTTACCGATGGCCTGCAGCAGGTGAGTCTTGCCAAGTCCGGAGGAACCGTAGATAAATAGCGGGTTGTACTGGGTTCCGTCGGGATTGCGGGCCACGGCGAGAGCTGCGTTAAATGCCAGCTGAGCCTTGTCGCCGGGAACGAAGTTCTCGAAACGGAAACTGCCGGACAGGGGGACGCTGGGCTTGATAAAGTCACGGAAAGTGTTCTGGCTAGCTGTAGAAACCTGAGGGACTACTTCCTGGGGCTGGAAATCGAATTCCATTGCGGTTTCGTCGTGGGTGGTTTCACGCCAAGCTAGACGAATCAATTCCTTGTAGGCGGTATAGATGGCTGCGTCAAGTCCGGAGGGGATAGAAATAGTCGCATGACCTGTAGTCTGGTTCACCAGCTTGGTTTGAGCGAAATATGTCTTGTAAACGGAGTCGGATAACATCCCACGGAGGTAGTTCAAACATCTTTCCCATTCGACTTGCATCTTGCAACCTCAATTCTCTACGCAGAGAAAAAACTTATCAACAATTAGGCTCTCAAATGTAGTAAAAGTTGAACGAATTGTTGATAAGTTTGAGAAAAATGGTCAATTTTTTTGATTTTTTTTTGTTGTAACTGCTTGAAAATCAATGTGTTACGAAACGAAACTCCCTTAAACCGGGCATGGCGGTCAAAAATTAGCGAATCTCCACAATTTTCGGAAAATTACCCACCTTGATAAGGTATTTTCCGCTGGAAGGGACCATGATGAATCTGGCTTGGGAAACTTCGCCTTGGCTTGTCAGGTCCATTTCGTGTTGCAGCTAATTTCTATATTTGTCGCTATTATGGAAATCTTGAATAGCTTGACATATTGGTTTTGGACTCCGGTTCTTTTTTGGATTGGTCTGTATTTTTGGTTTTATCGAGTTTCTTACCCTCTTTACATGAAAAAGCTGGTAAAGAAAGGGCAAAAGTGGGCCTTTGTCCCGCAAATAAAACCCTTCTTTAAATTTTTTGACATCTTTTTCAGTGTGTTGACCGCTGCGTTTTCCGCTCTGCCTGCCATTTGGGTTATCTTTAACTGGACTGAGTTGGAATGGTTCTATGGATTTGCCGTTTCCCCGTTGTTTTTGATTTTGTGCGCTGTACTTTGCAAAGTTGCCAAGGGAAAGACCGCTAGCATTTATCGGTCCGCCTATTTCTTGGAATACCGCAGGGTCCGTTACCAGACAGAAATCAAGGGAAATTTCCAGAATGAGACAGATGTCCAGAATCGCACTATTTGGAGCTTTACCAAGAAGTTGAAGAGTGCTGAATCTCGGGGACGTTTGTGGAAGCTGGTTTACTTTATGGCGCATACCAAGAAGATTCCGCCTGACGTTTACGCGGAGACCATGTATGTCTAATATTTTGGATCAGGCTGGAATGGGTGAGGCCGTGCTTTCCGGAAAGAAAGCCTGGGCCTATTCTGAAGATATTCTCTTGAAGGTTTCCAGGACTTTCGCCCTAAATATCAACGTACTAAAGGGCAAACTCCACAAGAGCATTTTGCTTGCTTATCTGTACTTAAGAATCGCAGATACAGTAGAAGACGACCCCGATATGAACGCTTCTGAAAAGGAAGTGCTGCTGGACAAGTTTGCCGAAATTTTCAGAACGGCGGAATTGAAGGACGAGGCGGTGGAAGCCTTTGAGCAAGCTTTGCCGGAGCATTGGCGAACACGCTCCACGGAACCCTATTTTGACCTTTGCCTTCATACCCATGTGGTGGTCCCGTTGTTGAAGGAACTGCCGGAGGTGTACGCGGCTCCGGTTCGTGATGTGACTATTGAAATGTGCGGCGGTATGGCGAAGTTTGCAAAGCGTCAGGAGGCCGCCCTCAGTTCTGGCTGGTTTACGCTGGAGTCCGTAGGAGAATTGGACGAATACTGCTACTATGTGGCGGGCATTGTGGGAAAACTCTTGACACATCTGTTTGCCGCAGACACCTGCCTGATCGGTGAGGCCCGCAAGAAAGAAATGCAAAAACTGGACGTAAGCTTCGGTCTTGCCTTGCAGGTGGCGAACATCGTGAAGGACTGTCGCGAAGACTCCGAGCGTCGTGTTTGCTTTGTGCCCGAGGAAATCTGCCGCAGGCATGGCTTTGAACACAGCTACGGGATGTTTGAAGTTCCCGCTGGTGATCTCACCGACTTTGAGAAACGCCGTGCGGCCGTTATGGGAGAACTGGTCCAGAAGGCATGGAAACATCTGGACGATGCCATTGCCTATACCAAGCTCATTCCCAACATCAAGATGCGCACCCGATTGTTCTGCCTGTGGCCGCTGTTCATGGCTGCAGAAAACATGAAGCTGATTGGTGACGGCTCCTCCATTTTCGCAAGCGACAAGAAGGTGAAGATTACTCGCGACACCGTGAAGCATATCGTGAAATCCACCATGAAGCATTTCTACAGCGATAGCTGGATTACCAAAACATACAAAGGAATCCGCCCTGCAAAGTAAACCTAAGAAGAATCCCCCGTGTGTGTCATCCTGAGAAACGAACTCCGTGTCATCCAGAGAAACGAACCCCGTGTCATCCTGAGGAGCGAAGCGACGAAGGATCCAACATCAAAGACTTTATAAGAAGAAAAAATGAAATTTTATAACAAGCTTCCTTTTCACATCGGCCTGATTGTATTCAGTATCATTGCAGACCAACTTACAAAGTTGTGGGCTTTGGTCCGCTTTACCAACGAAACTGGGGCTCCAAACCACGACATTATCAACGTCTTAGGGGAATTCGTTCGATTCCAGTTGGTGTTCAATAAGGGTGCCGCCTTCAGCAGTCGGCCTCAGGACTTGATGCCTTTTTTGCCGCCTTGGTTATTCTTCCTGCTGATTTCCATTGTGGCGGCCTTTGTCCTTGGATGGTTTTACAAGTCCATCGATAAGCGAGATTATTTGAGTCGTCTTGGCGTTGTCATGATTATTGGCGGTGCCATTGGCAACTTCATCGACCGTATGCGTCTTCAGATGGTTGTGGACTTTATTGACTGCGACCTGCCCGACTTTATTATGACCCGTTTCCCCACCTTCAATGTGGCGGATTCTTTTGTGACTGTTGGAGTGGCTTTCGTTATTCTCTCTCCCTTCATCTTGAAGAAACTGCACAAGCAAATCAAGGAGGAAGAAAAGGCGAAGAAGGAAGCTGTCAAGGCAGGAAACGATTCTTCAAAGCATTGATAATACGTATGGAATAGCCACTGGTACAACGTGGAAATGATTCAGAAATTGTACATCTTCTTTGCTGTGTGTGTGTTGCTGCTGAATGGTTGTGGTGGCGGCTATGCGGTTACTAAATCTATTTCCGATTACCCGACGAAGGCGGAATCCGCCCATATCGATGTCTATGCCCAGGATGATAAAGTCCCAAAGAACATTGAAATTATTGGTACCGTGGAATACGATGATACTGGCTTCAGCACCGTTTGCGGTTATTCGGATATGCTGCTGTCATTTGCTAGCGAGGCTAGGAAAATTGGCGGCGATGCAATCAAGCTGATTTCTGTACAGGCTCCCGACTGGAGCAGTAGTTGTTATAGGGGTGAGGCACATGTGCTCAAATATTCCTATGGGATAAAAAAGCCTGTTGAGAAAGTGAAGGAGAACCCCGCAAGTAAACGAGAAGAACCTTCTGAAGAATCTTCAAAAAACGAAACTGAAAATGTTGATGAAAAATCGGAAGCGGCAATGACAACCGCATTAAGGAATCCTGTTTTTGTTGCTGTACTGGAAACCGTTTCGAATGGAGTCATTCAGCCCAACGAAAATCAATTTTTGACCAATGTCCTTCGGGAAGAGGCTGTGAAAACTCTGGATCCTAGCCTGAATTATACGATTATGACCCGCGAGAATATTTTGGCCATGCTCCCTCCAGATAAAAATGTTGAAGATTGTGAAGGTGCCTGCCTTGTGGAGACTGGACGCAATATTGCAGCGAATTACGTTGTACAGGCAGTGGTGAATACCTTCGGGTCAAGCCTGACAATTACGGTGGAACTTTACGACACGAAGAGCGGTAAATTGATGTCCAGCTTTAATGCGAAAAAGTCGGACATTGATTCTCTTGAAATTGAAATTCGAGAAAAAGCTCCTCAAATGTTTCAGCAAGTGTTTAAGATTGAATCCTCGCAGGAACAGTAAACTTCACATGGCATCTCGGCAATGAAAATGAACAAACTCATTTTCGCTGTACTCGATTTTTCTATCTTTGCACTTGTATGAATTATCTGGTAGATGAAAAGAAGAATGGCGAACGCATCGATAAGTTCTTGACGGGCGTTCTTGAAAATGTATCCCGTACCGATGTGCAAAAAATGATTGCCGCCGGCGAGGTAAAGGTGGGTGGGGTGGCCACTCCCAAGAACTTCCGTGTGGAGACTGGTATGGTGGTGGTCTGTGGTGAAATTCCCGAAAAGGAAGCCTCTACCCTGGAGCCTCAGGACATCCCTCTGGACATCGTCTACGAAGATGATGATATTGTGGTCATTAACAAGCCCCGCAACCTGGTGGTTCATCCGGGTGCAGGCGTGAAGGATGGCACTCTGGCTAATGGCCTGTTGTACCATTTCAAGGAAAACCTTTCCACTATCAACGGCGCTCTCCGTCCGGGTATTGTCCATCGCTTGGACAAGGATACTCCGGGTCTTATGGTGGTGGCAAAGAACGATAACGCTCATCGCCACTTGGCGCACCAGCTGGAAACCCGCACTTTGCACCGCACTTATAACGCTCTGGTGTGGGGTAGCCCTCGCGACCTGGAAGGTACCATTGACGCTCCCATCGGTCGTAATCCCCGCAATCGCTTGAAGATGGCTGTTGTTGATGGCGGCAAGGAAAGCCGCACTCATTTCGAGGCCAAGAAGTTCTTTGCTTTTGCAACACTTCTGGAACTGCAACTGGAATCGGGCCGTACTCACCAGATTCGCGTCCATAGCCGCTACATGGGCCACCCTGTCGTAGGCGACCCGCTGTACGATGGTCGTGATGGCTGCCTGAACCGCGTGCCGCCCCTGCTTCGTGAGGTTGCCGAAAAGGTTCTGGAAATTGCCCCGGCACAGCTGTTGCAGGCAGTGAAGATTGAACTGATTCACCCCACCACGGGCAAGAAGATGAAGTTCAAGGTCCCTCTGGAAAAGCCTTTCGACCAGGTTTTGAAACTCTTGAAGAAGGAATGTCCTGCCGACGCTCCGGTCTTTGATGAAGAGGAAGGCTTCCGCGACTTTGATCCGGAAATGCGCTTTGAAGGTGAGCCGGATTTCATTGACGAATATGAAAGCGACGAAGTTTTGGCTATCCTTCCCGAAGAAGCTTGCCCCTACAAAGAACGTAAGACTCGTGCCGAACGCCTGGCAGAACGTAAGGAACGCGCCGCCGCCCGCAAAGCCAAGGCTGCTGAACGCAAGCTTATCAAGCAGATGAAGGCCGCCCGCAAGAGAGGCGTTGCTGCAGAAGACTTCGTAGAACCCGGTTACGAACCCACAATTGATCCGAACCTTTTATAAATGAACAATGAATAATGAACGATTAACAATGAATATAGTGGCGCCTACGGCGCTCAAGAAATGTGCGGCGAAGCCGCGATAATAGTAATTGTTCATTGTTAACTGTTAACTGTTAATTATTATGTCTTCTTATTTCTTTATCGGTGTTGCTGGTGTCGGCATGAGTGCCATTGGCCAGTACTTGGTGGGCCGCGGTGTTGAAGTTCGCGGATCCGACCGTCAGTTTGGTGAATATCTGGCAGGCAACTGCGAAAAGCCTCGCGTCATGGAACAGCTGGAAGAATGTGGCATCAAGTGCTTCGCCCAGGACGGCTCCGGCATTTCTGCCGATTTGTCTGCGGTGGTGGTGAGCACCGCCATCGAAGATTCTAATCCGGATTTGAAGCGTGCCAAGGAACTTGGTGTGAAGGTGATGCACCGCAGCGAAATGCTGGCCAAGATTTCCAAGGAAGCAAAGACCATTGCGGTTAGCGGCACCAGTGGAAAATCTACTGTCACCGCCATGATTTACCACATTTTGCAGTACGCCGGATTGCAGCCCTCTGTAATGACTGGCGCTGGCCTTGTAAACCTGCAGAAGGAAGGCAAGATCGGAAACGCCGTCAGCGGCAAGGGCGAATGGCTTGTGGTTGAAGCAGACGAAAGCGATGGAACCTTGGTCCGCTATGAACCTGAAGTGGGTCTCATTTTGAACGTGGACAAGGACCACAAGGAAATGAGCGAACTGCAGGAAATCTTCGGCAAGTTCCGCGACAATATTTTGAACAACGGCAAGACATTGATTGTGAACGACGCTCATCCGCTGGCAAAGCCTTTCAGCCAGGACCGTCACAACGATTTCGGTACTGAAAGCTACGTGGGCGTCCAGGGCATTGACTTCCGCACGGAAGGCCCGGCCATTATTTTCCGCTGCCGTCACAACAACGAACTGGTGAAGTTTACGGTGCCGCTGCCGGGCCGCCACAATATGGAAAATGCCCTGGCAGCAACCGCTGCCGCGCTCAAGGCCGGCGTAAGTCTTAGGACTTGCGCAGACGCCCTCAGCTCTTTCCCGGGAGTGTTCCGCCGCCATCAGATTCTTGGAACTTTCAATGGAGTCACCTTGGTGGACGACTTCGCCCATAATCCTGCAAAGATTTCTGCAAGCATCAAGAGCGCCCAGAGCTTTACTTCTGGCCGCGTACTTGCCTGGTTCCAGCCCCACGGATTTGGCCCCACACGTTTCCTGCGCAACGACCTGGTGGAATTCATCAATAAGGCGTTGCGCAACCCTGGCGCGGCACCTACTGAAAACGCAGCACCTACTGACGGCGCGGCTTCCTCTGGCGACGCGGTAACCGCAGATCAGATGTATTTCAGCGAAATTTACTACGCTGGCGGCACCGTCACCCGCGATATTTCCGCAGGCGACCTGGCCGACGATTTAAAGAAACTTGGCACCGATGCCATCTACATCGAAAATCGCGATGAATGTGCCAAGGCTATGGTGGCCGAAGCCAAGATGGGCGACACTATCCTTTTGATGGGTGCCCGCGACCCAAGCCTTGAAAAGTTCGCCCAGAGCGTTCAAAAACTTTTGGAGAATAAGTAATGGTTACTCTCGCTCTTTCTAATTTTGAAAAAACTTTTCCAGCAAATCTTCGCGGCAAGCGCCTCGGTGCCGTACTTCACCCGGCATCCGTCTGTGCTGATTTAAGTTATACCCTTGATTTGCTCAAGTCCTATGACGGCAAGCTGTTTAAGTTGTCTGCATTGTTCGGCCCTCAGCATGGTATCAAGGGCCACACCCAGGATAACATGATTGAATGGGAAGGCTACACCGATCCGGAACTTGGAATTCCTGTCTATAGCCTGTACGGCGAACATCGTGAGCCTACCGCAGAAATGCTTTCCCATGTGAATGCATTGCTGGTGGACTTGCAGGATGTGGGTGCTCGTTACTACACCTTCATCTGGACTCTTTATCTGTGCATGAAGGCCTGTGAAAAGTTGGGTATTCCCGTTGTTGTGGTGGATCGTCCGAACCCCATTAACTGCGTAGATGAAGAAGGTCCGGTTCTGGATCTGAACTACACCAGCTTTGTTGGCCTCCACAGCATCCGCACTCGTCATGCAAAGACCATCGGCGAACTGGCGGAACAGTTCAAGGCAGAATGCTTCCCCAAGTGTGAACTTTACGTGATGCACATGGAAGGTTACGACAAGAAAATGTGGTACGACCAGACGGGTCTTCCCTGGATCTTGCCTAGCCCCAATATGCCTACTTTGGATACTGCGATTGTGTACCCCGGCATGTGCCTCTTTGAAGCCACCAACGTCAGCGAAGGTCGCGGTACCACCCGTCCTTTTGAAATTTTCGGCGCTCCCTTCATTGATGCGGTAAAGCTTTGCAAGTATATGAACGGCCTGAAGCTTCCGGGTGTTTATTTCCGCGAAAACTATTTCCAGCCCACATTCCATAAGGGTGCAGGTCAGATTTGCGGTGGTGCACAGATTCACGTTCTGGATCGCGATAAGTTCCGCAGTTTCGATATGGCCATTAAACTGCTGCAGTTCATCTTCAACGAATATCCTAAGGATTTCGCCTGGAAGCAGCCTCCTTACGAATACGAATTCCACAAGCTGCCTATCGATATTTTGCTAGGCAACGGAACATTCCGAAAGGAATTCATCGAAAGCTCTATTTAAGACCGTTCGCGCAGTACGTTTGGTAAAGAACCTTCTGTATTGCGCTCACTCTCGCCTGCGACGACTCATCGATATGAATCGCCTCCGGCTCACATAAGACCGTTCTCGCAGTACGTTAGGTAAAGAACCTGCATAGAATAAAGTGCTGGGCAAGAATCGCTGGAACAAGAAAAGGAACGCCACTTTGTGGGCGTTCCTTTTTTTGTAGGGGTTGCGGGATTGCTCCCGCTTTTTTACAGCTTGATCTTCAGTTGTTTTTTGTCGTGACCTGCAAAGACGCGGAGAATGTATATTCCGGATGTTGTAGGCTTGTCTAAGGTTAAGCTATGGTTACCAGGTTCTGCACTTTCATTTGCGGAGGCAATGACGTGGCCTTGGATATCAACCAACTGTACTTCAACTTTGCTTGAAGATGTTTCTGCAAGGTTAAAGTTTACGTTTAGGCTATTACCATTTGCCTTGTACTTGAGATTTGTAATGCCATTGGCGTATTGAATCGCTGGGTTGGCGGAAACCTTAAGCACGGCAGTCTTGTTAACTGTACTCAAATTAAGTGGAATAGAATCTCCTGCATTGACAGGAATGACTCGACCATCCAATTCAATGGAGGCGTAAAGGCCCAGTGTCTCAAGGTTTTCTATTCCGTCTATATACAGCTTGCCAGACTGGAGGTTGGCTGCACTAAAGTTGATATTCCAATTGGCATCGTTTAGGGATTTCTTGATGCTTTTGGAAAGGCTTCGATTGCCATTTTCAATGGACAGAGAGACTCCTCCGTAAATGGCTGCTGGCGGATTATCTACTTTAACTTCTCGGGAACCAACACCCACTACGTTCCAAAGATCGCTCAGTCCGTTTTCGCCGGTAAGGCCGAGTTGAAGAGACCAAGAATCAACTTGGTTGACGGTTGCCTTTTTGAAAGAAGATTTGGGAGCATTGCTGGATTTGTCGACCGCAGTGAAATGCGGTTTGTTCGCAATAGACATTTCTTCGTTCTTATCTGCGAATACCCAGAATCCATCATAGGCTGCAATGGTGTCTACCTGCTCATAGCTTAAAGCAGAAGAATTCCAGCGCCAGAATCCAGTGGATGTGTCTTCTGGGTTGCGGAAATCGATAGAGTCTAACTGAAGTGTCCAGGAATAGGGATTGGCTACCATATTCCAGCCACTGAAGGAATTCTTTAGATTCCAATGCAGACTGTCACTTGCGGCAGGAGCCAAGGTTCGTTTGATTTCTGTATCCTTTTCATTGATGTACCAATAACCGCGGTTATCCTCAATTTTGTCAACTGATTTCAGCTTGCGGTATTGCTTGTAATCGCCGAAAGCCTTCTCTTCATCCCAGTAATAAACGGCTCCATCTCCATTTTGGGGGATTTGGAATTCATCGGTTATATTGGCAAGAGATTTCATGACCCATGTGCCACCCTTGATAATTGTGGAATTATTCTGGATTTCCCATGCATCAGTTGGCTTGGTTACATCACCGTTAGAACCGCTAAGGATTGCTTCTGCATAGTAAGAGCCCTCGGGCAAGGTGAAGTAATCAAAGGTGTATTTGTTGTTGTTGGCAGACTTCGTCAACAGGGTGTCCAAATACAGAGAACCAGCCTTATAGAGCTTGACGGATAAGGATACCGGTTCCTTGACGTTAAAGTCAGCGGTGGTAATCCTCATCCGCATAGCCGTACCGGACTGCAGGACTTGTGTTTCTGCAATTCTGTACATGTCCTTGAATTCAGAATTATCTCCGTTGATGGTGTCTGCCTGGATAACGAGAATTCCATTATCGGAGACAATGATGTCACCATCGTTCTTGATGTCCTGTCCGTTATACTTGATTTCCTTGATGGCGTAGTTTGGCTTGGGCATCGCAGAAATAATTGCGGGCCAGCGTCCGTTGGCAGGGAACTTATAGAAAGTTTTGTCATTTTCATTTTCACTGGGCAAAATAATCTCGAAATGTTTGACTACAACATCTGCATTATTCTTTGTGACTTCCAGCTTGTTGGGCGTTAAGTCGCAGCTTCCCGCAACTTCCACAGCCCTTATGGAAACATCACCTGAGGTTACGCTGGAACTCCAGATAAAGTCGCCGTTTTCATTTTCTCGAATGTCAGCGAATTTATCAACGGCATTATTTTCGTCCAGAACCTCATACTCGATGGAACAGGTGTTGAGTGTTGCAAGTTTTGGTAGCAAAACCTCTGTACCGCTATAATATGTGGTTGGAATCTGGAATGTACGGAATAATGTGCCGTCTACATCAGGGCGAATCACATTCAGCTTATGTAGGCTTGCAGATGCTGTAGAAACCTTCAGCATCAAATTCAGCTCCGCATAGGGATGTGGAATTCTGTACATAGTCTTGGGAGCCACAAAGTCCATACTGATTTGTTCGTCCATTTCGTTAGACTGGACGATAATCATAGAGTCGATAACGGTACTTCCGAAGGTGAGGGAATCCAGGAGAGGAATGAAGGTGTTGTCCTCGACATCAAACTTGTAAGATTTACCCAATACATAACCGGTGAAGTCTACGGACTCTTCTGTGGCAGTCGTCTTTACGATGGTGGTGTAGTTACGTTTTTCGCAGGAACTATTAATGTTGCACGCAATGACGTAAGAGAGTTCAGTAGGATCCTGGTAGGTTAACGTTCCAACATTGACGTACGGTTTGATACCGCCTTCTTGGCTTAAACGGGCTGGTTCTCTTAGAACTCTGTCAATGAGTTCGTCTACGGAAGTTGTTGCAAAGATCGTACCGGAGAAGACAAATTCCCAGTAATTGGTGGCGTAGTAGTGCTTGTCTCCTGTCTTGAACCTGGCTGCAACGGTAGGAAGCAGGGTGTCCATGATATCGAATTTGCTAACATAGACATCCTTGATATTCTGGAACTTACCAACTTCTTCTGCTAAGCTGGAACTTTGTGCAATGAAGAATTTTAAGCTGTTGCCGAAGTTAAATTCCACAGGCTTGTAGGTTCCCTTTTCGATAGAGCTTCTGTTCCAGTAATTTCCGTTCTCGTTTTGATAGACGTACATCTTGCCGTCCTTTCGGAAATGAGTTACCGGCAAGTCTGCTTCTGTTAATGTGGAGATACTGCCGTCTTCAAGAACCTTACTGTAGAAATCTCCCTGCTTCGCCATTTTCATGAATTCAACTCCATCCAGATCCACCCAGCGGGCTATTTCTGTGGAACTGTTGTCTCCGAAGATGACTGCGTAAACGGAGTGGCCCATGGTGTTGTTCCCAATGGTGCTGCCATGATTTAGTTCTGAGGAGATAGCTATGTTTCCTAGAGTACCAAAACTTTCATGGAGAAGAGCGTCCTTGTCGGAATGCACTTCTACATCAACTCCAAAATGGAGGGGAACCACAACTTCGTGAATGTCGCCGACTTTATTTACCGTAAAGTTATATCCATCACGAGAAACGTTCCACGTCAAGTTTTCCGGAACCGGTGTGACTGGGGTTGGAGAGTTGAGATCATTTGTGTATACCAATTCCAATGTCTTGTTACAGGGTGTTCCGTCAAAGACCGGCTTAGCCTTGATGGGGCCGGAATAGGTGGATTTCCAGTTAATAAAGAAGTTGTCCAAGATTGGATGACGGGTAATTTGAGTGGGAGTTGTTTCCAGACCGTTTTCATCAATGTAGGTTATTTCCCAGCCTGTGAAACATCCTGCGAGAGATGCAAGTTCTGGGAATTCAATAGCACCATTGGGATCGCCCTCATAGGATGTAGGGTAGTCAAAGTTCATGAATATTGGCTTATAGACTTCCGTTCCTGTAAGGTCAACGATGATTTCATAGGACATGTTGGGGTATACACCAATCGATGTGAATGAATCTGGCATTGAAACAAGTTCGTTAGCCTTGCAAGAAATGGTGGTATTGTAACCATCATAATTTCTCATGCTAAAGTCTGCATTGTTGTTGAACTTGATGGAAGATGCTCGAGGAAGCTTAATATTCTGCAAGGACTTGTTGTTAGTCAAGTTAAATGTTGCCTTGATGTTAATGCTGTCAATTGTTACCTCGATATCTTGAGTCTTCATCTTTGTGTAATTCAAAGAGGTCGCGTAAGCTTCAAAGTTGCTCTTGACTGTTTTTGAGGGGAGAACCATCTTGACAGAGAACTCATCGGTGGACAAATTGTTGGTTGTTACCGCGTGGTTGTATACGCTAGGCAGGAAATCCCAGAAGTCTTCAACAGAAGAGAATTTTGGGGTGGCGTTGGTCGAAATACCAGAGGCATTTTCGAGCGTCATGTTCCAGTAGGTGTTCCTGAAGAATTCTTCTGTCCAGGTGTTATTCTGGAATACGACCATGGGCATATCAATGGATTTGTCAAAGCTGAAATCTTCGCCATTCCAGTAGGTACGATTCTCGTCGTCATTTTTTACAAGGGTGGCTCTGTCATTCTGATAGAACTTGGGAATGTCGAAGACCAGGGTATCCTTAAAGAATACAACAGTTTCTGTGAGACCGTTGAATATCTTGTCGTACTGTTTTTCACGCCAAACCATTTCGCTTTGTCCAACGTTTTTACCCTTCTTGTAGTTGGACCAGAAGATATAGGTGACCTTGCCGTCCTTGATGAACTTTTCGGTCTTGGGCAGCTTGGAAATCAGTCTGCTATTTACGGAATTGCCGTTTGCAAAATAGGCTGTTCCGTCTATCACCTGAACGCTTGTCAAGACATGTTCGTCTTCGACCCATACGGCATGAATATCTGTGGTGGGCAAGGGGTAATCATCGTTTACGCCGGGCATTCTCTTGAAACCTCTCATGAGAAGTCCGAAATCATCGGTTTGTTGCTTGGCTTGTGCAAGCTTTGTATTGCCATAGTTGACAGCAATTTCTTCTTCAGATGCGTTTGCGGAGGCGTTTATCCCCAAGTTGGCGGTCGACGGAACGATTGCATTTGCTGTTCCGCTAAAGTCAAGCGCATAAACATTGTTGAACCTGCCGTTACCTGCGGCAAGCAGTCCGTAAACTGCCCCTTGGGTTGTTCCGGCGGGTAGACTTCCGATAAAGAATGACTTGTAAAAATTACCGTTGCCCGTTGCTGAACCAGCTAAACCACCTGCATAGACATTGCCTTCTATGGGGGTGGGTGCTTTCGGAGCAGCTTTCAAACCTGGCATAGGTGAAATTGCTGATGTACCTGCACGAATCACGCCCTTGGCATAGCTATTTACAATTGTCGATACAAAACCGTTTCCAACAAGACCGCCCATATAGATGGCGTCGTTTCCCTTGGGGATGGCTTGCAGTAGTGCGTCTGAATTCAGTTCTTTTTCACCGACGGCATGGGAATTTAGGATGGTGAAAGCGCTTCCCGCATTTGTACCCACTAGGCCACCGATGTTTGTTTCGTTTAATGTTGCAACGGAGGGGGTGTAAATAATTTTACCCTTGTAAACTGTTGAATCAATGACACCGCTTGCATTGGTTGCTGAACCTACCAGTCCGCCGATATTTGCCTGGGTTTCAGCGGAATTGATGATTATATCGCCTTCGACAAGGGTTTCTCCGCGAATGGGGAGAGAACATGAGGTACAATTGACTTCTCCCGTAATTCCGCCAACATTGATTGTTTTTGCGGTAGAGGATATATAGAATAGCGGTTTGTTTTCATCTGCAAGAACGTTCGAGTTGTAAACATAGTTGCCATTTTTGGAGATACCTATGTTACCACCGATATTAAGTTTATTAAGGTCTTTTGTGGAAATGTTGGCGAATCCCTTGGTCGTGACTTCTTGTATAGAACTATATGAATTAGAATATCCGATAACTCGGCCCGCATGAATGGAGGCCGATGCGTTTGGTAAAGCATCAATAATAATATCTCCGTTTACAGAGACGTTTTTTACGGTATCACCGTAAAAATAGGCGACTGCACCTCCTATGAAATTGTCATATACCGGATGAAATTTTGTGTTAATGAGTATATTCTGTCCGTAAGAATTTGTTGCACCAACAATAGTGTCGTTTGTTAATTCTCCAAGCGAGTAACCGGCAATACCGCCCAGATACTGACAACTCCACATAGTTTCATCCGATTGAACTATCAGTTGTCCGTGGAACTTGGAATTGGAAATGACTCCTCTACTATGAGAACCTGCCATACCTCCTAGATATCGTGTTCCTGCACGTTCTCCTGGTGTTATGACAATGGTTCCGGTAACGGATGTGTTTGTGATGTTGGCAGCTCCGTCTGAGTCAATGCCCCCCACATGCATAAGTGTCTGATCGCTGGACACTTCTATAATGGGCTCGGAAGGATCTCCACTGGGGGAGGATACAATGGTGTTGTCAACGTTGATTGCTCCACTACCTACGAGTCCACCCACAAAAGGTTCTTCGGACCCCCCAAAGAAAGAACCCTTTAGTCTTATTTTTCCGATGAATTTTGAGTTTTTTATGTTTGTCTCGTTTGAAGAGGTTCCTATAAATCCTCCAACTCTACTCATCGATAGGCTAGACTCCAAATCAATAATTCCGCTTACAGTAACATTATTTATGTCGAAGGTGGCCCCTCTATTTCGTCCGAAAAGTCCCCCGATAAATGAATCGCTACCATGAAAATTTTCAATAAGTCTACCGATAATATTGAGGTCAAATTTTGAATTCTCAATAACATTTTCTCCGTAAGTTTGTCCTGAGATTCCTCCGATATCTTGGGAGTGTCCCTTGTGATAGAGAGTTATGGAACCTTGCAGAGAAGAATGTTTCATTTTGAGATTGTTTGATCGCCCGATAAGTCCACCAATATAGTGATTGCCAGAATGGAGTCGTTCGTCAACCACGATGCTGATGTTTTTTGTTTCAATGCTGTCTATAGCAATGCTGGGTACTTTGTTTCCGTTGCCAATAAGTAAGCCTGCGTATCCTGAGTATGCGTACAGTCCTATGGTCACATTGTCCATTTTCATGTTCTTAAAACTGACATCGCAGTTGCTTGCGCAGGATACGTTGAATAAGCCTACATTTGTAAAATAATAATCTACGGTTGACTTTACGTAAATGTCTGCAAAGTTCAGATTTTTTATTTCTGCGCTACCGACGATGTTGAAAATAGATGCGGAATCTGTATAGTTGCCTTCTTTTTTGTAGCAGATTCCGCTAATGGTGTGCCCTTGACCGTCAAAAATGCCTTGAATAACAGCGTCTTCAGGGTCCCAGTTTACGGAACAGTCTTCGCTGTTCTTGCCTCCAAGATCAATGTCTGCTCCAAGGCGAAGTTCTTTTCCTTCGTTACCCACAATAATCTTTTGAATATTACGTAGCGCCCAGGGTGTTTTCAAGACGATATAATCTGCTTCAATTTCAAAATCCTCTGCTATTACGGTTTCCATTTCGGAACGTAAAATGAATGAAGTGTCGTTTTTGCTATAGATTTTTGCAAGAAGTTCTTTTACTTTTTTTGTATACAGGCTAGTGCTGATAGTTTTGCCATCAGATCCATAGGTCATTCTACCTGTGGTGTCGCTATAGAATTCATGGATGACAGAAGAATCTTCCTTTGCAAGAACCGTCAACTTATAGGTTCTCTTGGAAGGGTCTGCTGTGTATTCTGGATAACCATTGTTCTTATTCGGGTCGTAGGTGTATGTTTGTAGGATGTTCGCTAATGCCGGAGATTGGGGCTTAAACGAACCTACAAGGACGGAATCTTTAAAGATTTCGATATGGTCTAGGCGACCTTCGCCACCGACATAAGAGTTGGATTTGATAGAACTGTTTATACTCATTCCGTATGTATTAGGGTCTGGTGAAGTAGCGATGGCATAGGAGTTTTTTATGGAATTTATGACCGGTGAGAATAGACCAAGATTTATTCCGGAAATTGTCTGATTGGCAATGAAATAAGAATTCTCTATATCAATGGGATTGGTTCCGCCTACGTCACCAATGAAATAGCTTAAATGAGTGTTAGTAGGCAAGCTTGGCCAGTAATAAAATCCTAATGGAGATTTAACATTACTTCCATTTTTAATAGTCGTCTTCGCTGTCGTAAAGCCAATGAAACCACCCACATAGGATAGGGAATCGCTACCTCCCTGGACGGCGTATGCGTATGATTTCGAATCGGGACCAATTTTTATGGAGACGCTATCGATGATGGCTTCATCACCAGTGGTAAAACCTGCTACACCTCCTACATAGGTAACAATTTTGCTGTAAGCTTTCGTTTTGGCCGAACCAAAAGTTTCTCCTAGAACTTGGGTTGACTTGATATTTAGCGTTCCCTTTGTATGTATGCCGACCAGGCCACCCACATAGGATGAGCCCCCTGTTGCGTATTTAAATGTTGTATTTCCCTGGAAGGTTGTGTTTGCTATGGTCAAAGATGCATTTGCAATACCAATGAGACCACCTACATATCCATAATAGGTTTCACCTTGAACAAGAATATTGGTAGCTTCAACATTTTTTAAAGAAGTTTCTGCATGGGTTGTTGCTGTGATTAATCCCATATAGCTACCTGTATAAATATTGCTACCATGAGAAACAACAATGTTGTCTAACGTAACGTTTTCGAAGGAGATAGGATTCGAAATTGTTGCAAATAAGCCTGTGTATGTATTGCTTGTTCCGGTGTAATTATTTTTGATGAAAACATTTGAAAATGTAATGTTCTTTATAAACTTTGTTTTCTCGGTTGGCACAAAGAAATATGCAGAACTTGCTGTGGATTTCAGACACAATCCAGAAATTGTGTGACCATCTCCGTCGAGACTTCCTTGAATGATGGGATCGTAAGAATTTAGCCAGCTTGTGGCACAGGTGGAATCCGTGGCACCAAAGTCCAAATCTACGCCTAGTTTGTAAGTGAGGTCGGTACAGCTTCCTACATCGATGGCGTAACGGCTAACGAAAGCATCCTTTGTCTTGATGGTTAATTCGCAATTTGCGTTTAACGTGTAGTCGGTGCCTTCAGTTAAGGCTGCAAGGGCGCTAGAGGCAAGGAATGCAAGAACCGCAAGGATTTTGTGAAGACTGATCTTTGCTTCTTTTTTCATAATCAAATCTGTGTTATTCATTGAATTGTCCTCATTATCCCCTAGAATGCATAGTTCAAGCTGATTACACCAAAGTAATCGCTGTATTGCTCGGACCTGGAATCAGGACGATAGTTGTAGATAGTTCCAAAGGTGTAATCGGAATACAAGTCCTTTGTATGGTGAATTCGTACTGTTGTAGATGTATTGACATCCGCTTCACTTTCGTTAGTTCCGTCACTATGGCGGCGCACAAATTCCTGACGAATTTCGCCGCTCAGCATAACGTCTACAAAGTTCTTGACGACTTCCATTTCGAATTGATCGCTGAGGGACCATTCAAATTCCTTCATGTTATCCCGGTCATAAATCTTATAGCGGGGGACGAACATAAATTGGTTACGAATCCGTTCTGTTTCTGTAGTAAGCGATATAGGGTAGCGTTGCTCGAAATAGTCTGTACTATGGAAATGATATCCGAGGTAACCATAGGTCTTGTCGCTAAAGTCAAAATGGGACAGCAGGGAATCGTTTCCGAATTCAGACAAATCCGTGCGGAAGGACCAGGAGGCTCCCACCTTCAGGATGTTTTTGTAGAATTTTAATCCAATTTCTGTTTCTACAGTGTGCTTTAGGAATTTTTCTTCAAAGTCACTTGCAAAGTTTTCGTATTCCGAAGCAAGATGGTAATATTCGAGGAATCGTGCTGAGTCAACGGAAACCTCTCCGTAATCGCCTTCCATTGTGTAGATGTTGGAGTTGCTGTTGGGCTTGAACCATTCGTCGTCAAAGACTCCGGTTTCCGGATCGAATTCTGCGTACAATCTTGTAGCACGATGGCGAGTACGGTAATTTAACTTGTAGTCAAGCGATAGTTCCAGGTTTCCTATGGTGAACTTGTTTTTTAAGGCTGCATTATGGATATAGAGGGCACGAAGTTCGTCTTGGTCATGGTCTTTTAACCACTTGGAAGAGGGTTCTCCGAACAGACCCGCCGTTGTACCTTCGGAAAAGCCGAAAATGTTGGCCTTGTCTTCTATAGAGGCGTTTTCAACATTCAGGTCGTATCCCAAAGAAAGCCGCCAGAACTTCATGATTCGCTGGTCGATAGACGCTCCCATTTCGCGGGAATTGCTGAGCTGGTCTGGAGAACCCGCACTGTAGAACTTGCTGCCCACAAATTTGTAATAGGCGTTCAACGTTGTGTTTCCGATACCCCAGCGCAAAGAGGTCATGATGGCGAAATTGTTGCCGTCCCACTCAGAAATCTTGCTTTGGTCGTCATCTTTTTTATCATATTGCGCTTCAACAAGCTTTGCTTGCTTAATAAGAGCTTTAAGCTGACTTCTCATTTCAGACAACGTCATGCTGGTGTTGTCACCAAAAATTTCTTCCAAAGTTTTGCGTCCTAGAGTCGCAATGACTTTGTCGTCATTTATGATCTTTCGCAATAAGCTAAAGTTGGAGGCCGAAACGCCTGCCTGAGAGAAAATACGGTTGATAGCTCTTTGTGTACGTGCATCAGTAGTATCTGCTGCACCGACTGCAATTTGACCGTTTAATTCAATGTTTCCTGGCCAGAAAAGCCAGTTTCCGTCTGCAAAGAATGTCCGTGAAGAAATCTCGGGATTAATGGTGTTCCGATTTTCTCCCATTCCATCACGAAAGAAGGGGTCTTCCTTGTAATCTTCGCTAGCCATAAAGCCAAGAGTTCCGTTAAATCGTCTATGCATGTTCCATGTAATCATGCCGCCGGCAACTACTTCTTGGGCTTCGCCTTCACCGTCTTTAATATAATCCTTGTAAATTTCGGGATTCTTGTCTCCAACCAACTTTGGTCGGTTGGTTTCACCGGCGAAGACCGTCGTTTCAAATGTCGGGCGCTCTCCGGCTTTCTTGAGATAATCCACTGTATAGCTTGCACCAAAAACATTTATGCCATTGAGGTATGTCGTGCCTCCCTCCATGTAGGTGTCGCCTAAGGAAATCTTGCGTGAGGCATCTGTATAAGTCAAGTTTATCTTGTGAACATTCCATTCATTCCAGTGGTCGCTTCCTATTTCTGTATTGAATTCCATCGTTTGACCGAAAGGAGACTCTAACTTCAGGTAGGTATTGTAGTTGCTGAAAAGTCCTGGAACGCGGAAATAATTCTCGTAGCGTTCGCCAGTGTGAATGGTATCGTTTTCAAGGATGAAATCTGTATCGGTACCGTTGTGAAGAGTTCTCACAAAATGGTAACCAATTTCCGTGGAGACGTTGCCTGATAAATTCCACTTCTTGGGAGGTTCCTCAAATATATTCGAGGCAATCTCTTCTTCGGATTCCTTGTATTTATGGGCAAGAGAATTCTCGGGCGGGGAAGGAAGTGCCTTGGCGATGTCTTCTGCATTGCCGGTCGTATTTATCCGGTTGCTGATGGCGGCATCGATCATTGCCTGGGTCGGTGTTTCGGTTGTAGCAAAACCGATATCGTTCTCTTGGATTTTCAAGTTAGAAAGACTAAGGGCGTTATAACCAAGGTCTATGACACCAAAATCACTCTTTGTAATGGAAATGTTGGTCAAAGTACTGCGGGAATTTTTTTCAAAGAGAACGCCCGCCTTGCTGTTGGAAATTTCAACATTGCCAAGGGCCAAGGTGGATTTTGCTCCGGCAAATATGCCTATTCCTGAACAATTCGCAAAAGTTGCGTATTGCAAATTGACACCGGATTTTTTGCTGGACAAACCGATTGTCGAATTTTGAACATTTAGGTTACGAATGTCTGCACCTGTATTTTCTAATGCAATTGCTGTTTCCGCATTCGCAATACGAACGTTGTTGAGCGTTGCTCTGGTTTCTCCTATAATAGAAATGCCTTTCCATGTATCGCTTTCTGCCTTAAGGAGAATAGGAGCTTGCTCCTGGCCGACTGCGGCAAACGCTCCGCCTTGAATGTTGAGTCCCGTTCCGGGTTTAAAGCTTATTTCGACACCCGCGTCAATGACCAAGGCGTCTTCTTCGCTCACAAGAAGATCTGCGGTCGCGATGTAGGGGGATTTTTCCTTGGTGAGAAATCCGTTGAGTTTACCGGCAATTTCTGTATAGACGATGGGAGCGTCTTCTTCTTGAATGGGGGCCGTTACGACAGTGGCCAGCTTTACCGAGTCCGAAACCGTAGGCTGTAGAGAATCTAGAGATGCCTGTTGTCTGGCTTCTTCTGCTACGTTAGACTGCTGTGTTGAATCAACAACGCCAGATAGCATGGTCGTGTCTGCCACGTTAGCCTGTTGCGTAGAAACAGCAACGCCAGATACTTGAGTCGTGTCTGCAGAAACAAATTGCTGCGTGGAACTTGCGGTAGAATCAGAAATCTCTTCCTGTGCGGAAGCGAAAGTCGTAAATGCTATGGAGGCAATTAGGAATTTTAAGTATTTGGCTTGCATTACTTCACCTCATAGATCTTGGTGGCGGAAGCTTTTCGTCCGCTTTTATGTGTTACGACAATTTCGATTTTACTTGTTTTTCCGCGGAGAAGTTCCACAGGAACATCGTAATCCAAAGATTCAATTTGGGTTGTGGTTTCGTGAAGAATTTTTATACCATTCTGCTTGACAGTTACGTCGTGGATTTCGGAAATCGTGGGCAAGTCAATCTTGAACCGCAAAGTCCTTTTAATGAACCTGGTCCCATATTCCGAATGATTGTTGAGGTTTGGCGTGTCAGGGGGAATCCAAATAACTTCCTTGTTATTGTTGCCCTTAATTTGGACCGTAAAGAACTTGTTGGGGAAACATCCCAAAGTTTTTGTTACAGATGTTTCGTTTTCGGCTTGGTCCTTGGCTGTAAATTCGTAATTATGGATGCCTGGATGCAATTTGATTTTGGTAGAAGTATTCTTTTCAAGAATGTTGGATTTCCCGACCATATTGTCTATGCTGGTTCGGAAAATGCTGATGTCATCTTGAATGTTGTTTATAGAAACAAGAGCATCGCACTTTAGGGAGTCATAGCTAATAAGCTTAATGAGTGGTGCCTGCTGGTTTACCGCTTGGCAGGTTTTGGAAATTTGAAGAGGAATTTCGCGGGTTATGGTCTTGCCTTCCGCTTCAAGTTCTATTTTCGCAAATTTTGCATTCCACAGGCTGTTACGGTCCGTAATGGAAATGTTGTGGGCGAAAGTGTGTGCCTTGCCGTCAGCCGCCTTCATTAAGTTTGAGGACGTGTAGGAATTGCCAACGCTAATAGTCAGTTTGGCAGTTGAATCTAGGGTTTGGTAAGAACCTTCGATGTTAAGCCCTTCGTTACAGACCGTCGCAGGAATTCTAGAGGAGACAATAACTTGGCTTTGAATTTTCTGGGCCGAAGGCTTGTAGAAAGTCTTTGCGTCTGCACAGCCAAAGTTTTTGCTTAAGGCAGAACAGTCTAGACGCATTTTCTTTTCGCCGGTGGCAATAGAATCCAGTGTGATAGACGCGAAGAAATTGCCGTTGGATTCCAGTAATATAGGCTCTCCGAAGAAACTTGCGGTGGTGCCTGCATTGCAACTTCCGTGAATCTGTATTTCCTGATTTGAAATGGTGTCGGGTAGGGCGTCGATAGTACAGTTGACCTGCTTCCTGGCCTCTTGGACAGACCTGGTATATAGGGAGTCTTCCTGGAGGATTAGCTTTTTAACGTCGTCAATGGAAATGCTTTTGTCGGCAAGAATGTTTAAAACAGCGTCGTGAAAGTCTGGTTCACCTGCAGATGCAACGTCCATTACAATCAGAGAGTCTCTGTCAAAAACAATTTGTCCACCACGGATAAAAACGGTTTGGATGGTGGTCTTGTCAACCTGCAACAAACCATTTCTAAGACCGGCAAGGAACGTTTCGCCACTTGCAATACAACCTTCCGTACCTCGTATGGCAATCGCCATGGTTCCCGTGGAGAACTTGAAGCTGGAGTTGCCGTTCTGTTTTTGCACGGAGAAATCCAACTTGCCAGAGACTATCGTGAAGTTGGTTTTGTAATCTCCGTTTTCTTCCGAAAATTCGTTTAGAACGATTTTGGAATTTTCACGAATAGTGACCATACTACCTTCTGGCAGACTCATGACGACATCGGATTCCAGCGCAGTGGTGACACTGTCGTGTTCAAGTATGTGTTGCCCGATGCGTAAATTGCTCCAGGTGTTTTTCTTGACGTTGTATCGGTTTACGTCACCAATAACACGTCTAACGTTTGCTTTGTTTGATGCAGCACATGTTGTGGATGCCGCTAGGAAAATCAACAAGAGCAGAGTGATGAGAGATACGTTCTTCTTCATACAAGAAACTTATAATAATGTTGAAATTTGTTTTTGGACCAAATTTAACTTTTTGTGCAAGTTCCAAAATGTTTGATAAACGAATGAAAAACGAAGATTTATCCGCCATAAAAAGGTTGTCTGTATTTATCTCTTTGATGCTCAATGAGTTATCATAAAAAAGAGATAAAATCAAAAACTGGAAACGATTTTGATTTTTAGCTGAATTTAATGTCGAGAATAAGAAAAAGGCTGATGAAACTTGGATCTTTCATCTTGAATAGGGTTGTTGCCAACGTGAAATGGTATTTGCGGAGTCCTCATGACCAATGACACCGGCCATACATGCCCTAAGTGCGGTGTGCTCAACTATTAAAAGCTGCCGAAGAAGCAGCCCGCAAGGCTACTGAAGAGGCCAATACCTTCACAGACCCACGTGACGGACAGGTTTATAAAACTGTGAAGATTGATAACCAGGTTTGGCTGGCCGAAAACTTCGGCTACAAGTGCGATGGCTCCTACGCCTATGGTGACGATAACACGAACATCAAGAAATACGGCCGCTTATACACTTGGGAAGCCGCAATGGATTGCGCCCCTCCGGGTTGACACTTGCCTAGCCAGGAGGAATGGAACAACTTGCAGGGCTATGTAGAAGCCAATGCAAAAGCAGAAGTTAGCACCGTACTTAAATCAAAAACTGGTTGGAACGAAGACGAAGGTATCCCGCAGGGCACTGACGAATTCGGCTTTTGCGCGTTGCCTGCTGGCTATCGCTTCAACGATGGCGATTTCGACGATCTCGGCAGGTACGCCAGCTTTTGGACATCTACTGAGTTCGATGACGACGATGCGTACAGCCGCTACCTGGGCTGCGTGAAAAAAAAAGATAGCGATATAAAATGTCGCTATCTTTTTTTAGTTGAATTTCAATAATGCGTCTCTGTCTTGAAAATGTTATATTATACCCTATGAAGCGCTACCCGATTGGAATTCAGACTTTTGAAAAAGTTCGTGAAGGGGATTACCTTTACGTAGACAAGACGGACTATGTTTACAACTTAGCCCATAGTTTTCAGTTTGTGTTCCTGAGCAGGCCTCGCCGCTTTGGCAAGTCTCTTCTCACGACTACGTTCAAGAGCTATTTCGAAGGTCGCAAGGATTTGTTCGAAGGCCTTAAGGCAGGCGAACTTGAAAAGGACTGGACCGAGTACCCGGTGCTGCATTTTGACATGAGCACGGCGAAGCATGTCGAAGAAGAGCAGCTGAAAAGTGAGCTGAACTTCAAGCTTCTGCAATACGAAAAGATTTACGGTCGTGATGAAGGCGAAGTTGACTTGAACCAACGCCTGCAGGGCTTGATCAAACGCGCCGTGGCACAGACTGGTCAGAAAGTTGCGATTCTTATAGACGAATATGACGCACCGCTTCTTGACGTGTTGACTGACGACGAAAAACTCGCGAAGCTCCGCCAGATCATGCGCAATTTTTATTCGCCGCTCAAGGCTTGCGATGCGGATTTGCGTTTCGTGTTCCTCACGGGCATTACCAAGTTCAGCCAACTCAGCATTTTCAGCGAGCTGAACAATTTGAAAAATATCAGCATGATGCCTGAATACGCGGCAATCTGCGGAATCTCGGAAGAAGAACTCTACCACAATTTTAAAGAAGAAGTCGCGATATTTGCTGAAGAAAACGAGTTGACCGTAGATGGGGCGTATGCCAAGTTAAAACGAAATTACGACGGCTACCATTTTGCTGGAAAATCTCCGGACATCTACAATCCGTTCAGTTTGCTGCAAGCTCTGCAAGACAGAAGCACGGGTTCCTACTGGTTCAGTTCCGCAACGCCAACATTCCTGCTGGAACAGATGAAGCGCTTTGGCGTAAAGCCCGAAGATGTGAAACGCCAAAAGGCATTGGCCGTGGCCTTCGATGCTCCAACCGAGGGTATGACAAGCATTCTGCCTCTCATGTACCAAAGCGGGTACTTGACCATAAAGAGTTACAATCGTAACGTTGATCGATATGTTCTTGACATTCCCAATCGCGAAGTACGCCTTGGTATTATGAACAGCATGCTGCCTTATGTTATGAGCAATAGGGATGTTATCCCGGCACAGAACATGGTGACGGACATGTACGAGGCTCTTCTAGACGATAACTTTGCAGAAGTGATGCGATTGCTTAAAGTCTTCCTCGGCATAATTCCATACACCGACAACACGAATTACGAAGGACATTACCAGTCCATGCTCTTTGTAATCTTCTCGCTGATGTGCAAGTATGTGGATGTGGAAGTCCACACGCCGCAAGGCCGCTGCGACATTGTGTTTGAAAGCCCGAACAAACTCTACATTATCGAGCTGAAACTGAACGGCTCTGTAAAGGCCGCTGAAGAGCAAATCAACCTCAAGGATTACGATGAACGTTTTGCCTTGAGCGAAAAACCTGTGGTAAAAGTCGCCGTAAACTTCTCGGCGGAAACGCGCAACGTTGCCGACTGGAAGTTTGTCTAGATTTTGTTGTAAAGGAAATTCATTATGCCGATTTGCCCGAATTGTAAGTCAGAAGTTGAAGCTGGTGCAAAGTTCTGCATGGAATGCGGAAGAGCAATTCCTCAAAACAAGGTTTGTCCCCAGTGTGGTACGGAATTGCCCTTACGGCAAAGTTTTGCTTTGGTTGCGGAGCCAACTTGGCAGGTGGAAATGCCCCGGCTGCGGGTCTTGCCATGGGCGACAAGAATGTGATTGCCGGAGACGTGACTGGTCAAAAGGTTATGGACAATGTCATTCACAACACGATTAAGGATGATACCAAGAGCGTAAATACTTGTGCCGTTTGCGGTGTGCTCAACCATTAAAAGCTGCCGAAGAAGCAGCCCGCAAGGCTACTGAAGAGGCCAATACCTTCACAGACCCTCGCGACGGACAGGTTTACAAGACCGTGAAGATTGGTAACCAGGTTTGGCTGGCCGAAAACTTCCGCTACAAGTGCGATGGCTCTTACGCATACGATGATGACAATAAAATGGACCGTTGTGGAGTTTGATAAGAGGGTGTCGCATGACCATACTCATTGTTAAATTGCCAAAAACAAAAGGAAAATAACAATGTCAAATGCCCGCTATAACGAAGAAATGCGGCTTCAAAACTGTAAAATTGGTCCTGAAATGCGACAAGTCGGCCGCAAAAATCGCCAAGGATCTCGGAATCAACCAGAATACGGTAAGTCGTTGGGTTCAGGAATACAGGAAACAGAACAACCTCCCGACTTACGAGGAAGAACGGCGGATACGCAAGGTCTCCATCGAAGAACTTGCCGCCAAGAACAAGGAACTAGAGCGGAAACTCAAGCAAAAAGAGAAGGAACTGGCAGACGAGAAGGAGACCGTTGAAATTCTAAAAAAATCCCTGCACATCTTGACGCCTGCGGCGTCCGCGGCTGCACTCGGTCATAACATCATGCAAGCATGATGTTGCGACGCTCGTTTTGCACGCTTTTTATGCGACCACAAGGCTGAAATGCGAAGCTATAAGCATACATCGAAGCGAGCATTCAGTCAAGAAGATGTGCTTTGCCTTGGGGATACCACAGTGTTCCTATTACCAGTGGTCACGGCAAGAAACCAAGAGAAATCAACGGCGGCAGCGTGAAGCAGACCTCGTGCAAACTGTCCGCAGCGTATTTGAGGAGTACTTCTGCATCTATGGCTGCACAAAGCTCCTGAGGGAACTTAACGACCGTTCCGTAGATATCAACGAGTACAAACTACGCCGTATCATGCGCGAGAACGGCCTCTACTCCGTCGTGGTGAAGAAGTTCAAGCCTTACAGACCGGGCAAGAGCGACGGGATGTATGCGCAGTACTTGCTACAACGTAATTTCGCACCGTTCGGCCTGAACCAGTACTGGTGTGGCGATATCACGTATATCCGCACGAACCTTGGCTGGGTCTATCTGGCCGTGGTTAACCGCGGCAAGCACGAAAACCTTATTTTCCACTCGGATCGCGGAACGCAGTACAGCAGCCGCGGATATCGCAATATGCTTGACGATTTAAAAATAGTTCCCTCCATGAGTGCGCCTGGCTGTCCGTACGACAACGCGGCGATGGAGAGCTTCTTCGCCAGCTTGAAAAAGGAGCAAGTTCACCACAGGACATACGCAGATATTGACGAGGTCAAGGAGGATTTGTTCAAGTATATTGAACTGTTTTACAATCGCAAGCGCTTGCATAGCAGCCTAGGGTGCGTGAGTCCGGTTGCATATCGCTTGCAGAAACTTTGTGCTTAAGATGTAACTGTCGATACGAAAAAAGTGTATATTTATTCCATCAGCTAATGAATATGGTTTATGAGAAACCCTCTATTAAAAAATCAACAAGTCCAATATTCGTGAACTTGAATTGGATGCGAAAAAGCGCCAAGGGGAAGTGGATTTAGAAGCTGTTGTCAACAAGATAGATGAACAGCATCTGTTGAATGACGACGAAAAGGCCAAGTTTGTGATGATGCTCCGTGCAGAACGTACGCTGCGAGAGGCTAAATCCGATGACGAAGTTCAGGCCGGACTCCATGAATTCGAAAAGAGCGGCATGCTGCGCGAAGAGGAAATAGAAAATCTTCGCCACAATATAATGCAGCGTTCAGATTTGCGCGACTTGAAAGATGGTCAGATACTGGTCATGACCACCTTGCATAACGATGTTGAATATGCTCGCGAAAAGATGAACTGGGAATTTGAACTTGGCCAGAAAACTTTGGAAAATGAGCTTCAGCTGCGTAGAACCCAGGACGCATACGATGATGACCGCCGTGTGAAGGATGCTGCATTTGACGATGAACGCCGTGCAAAGGATGCGGCCTTTGCCGATGAACGTCGTGCAAAAAACTATGCCTTCGAAAAGCAGGTTGCAGATGACGAAGAAGCGCGTGAGGCTCGCAGAGATGATCGTCAGATGGAAAAGATGCGTTTGGCTCAAGCAATGCGTAATGAGCGCGAAGGTACTTTTGCCGACCGAGCTGCCTACGAATTGAATATGGCTTCTCTCAAGGGGCAACAGGAGAATGCTCTTTTTCAAGGTCGTTCGGCAGAAGAAATCATGGCGCTCAAGGGAAATCTTTCATCTGAAGCAATTGCAGCAAAATATACGGCACAGGCCGAAGTCGCTCAGAATGGCAAACTTGAAGAAAAGAACCAGCAGATGTTTGACATGATGGAGAAAATGCTAAACAAGAGCGATGCAGAAAAAGAAAATCAGAAAGACCTTATGCTGCAGATGATGGGCATGATGAATGCCAATAACCAGGCTAACAATAACCAGAGTCAGGCCAACATGAATCAGATGCTGCAGATGTTTGCACAGATGGGAATGACTGGCATGCAGGCTGCTGCTGGTGCTCAGGCAAATGCTACCGCAAGCAAGTTTGCCGCACAGGATGCTCAGGTTCAGTTTGCAAATGAAAAGGCTGACATTTACAAGCAGCGTGCAACTGAAATTCGTAGTGACTCCAACGCAGATGAAGACCGTATGCTGAAGGGTATGCAAACTTCAGTTCAGGCTGTGGCTGGGGCAATGAGGCCGACAGGTAATAGGCAACAGCGAAAAGATATGGGTGGCGCAGAAGATGGAACCGTAAATTCTGGCGTTTGCCCTCGCTGTGGAGCGGATATGTCTGGCCAATTCTGTACTGAATGCGGATATCCAAATGGTTGATGAGGTGCTTTATGGATAAAGAAACTCGCAAAAAAATCAAGGCGGAAGAACGTGAACGTCGAGCCCAAATGCGTGCTGCGTTTGAACGCCGTGATTCAGAAAGACGCTTGCGCACTGAGGATTCGATCTTGAATAGGGATGTAAGGGTTGCTAATCAGCGTAACCGCAATGAAATGGCTGCATCAAAGAAGATTTTTATCTTTGATGCGGTCTTGTTTGTGATTTCTTTGCTCGTTTTTTGCTGCGCGCGAAACATTGCGTTCGTTATCGTGGCTGTAATTGCTTTGCTGGCATCTTTGGCAACCTTTTTCATTACAAAGAATTATTTGGCAAAGAAGCTTCCTGCAAAAATCACATTGATTGCATTTTGTTTATTGGAAGTTGCTGGAATTGTAGAGACCTTTGTTGTGTAGGCAATCCTACTAAAAATAAATTGTTGATCGCTCACTGCATTTATGTGGCAAATGAAATTAAGAATCCGCTTGAGAAAGGTTTGGATATAGACTTCTTTGTATTGTGAAATTCGTTTTGTTTGTATTGTTCTATTTGATTTTGCCTGTTTTACTTTTAAAATTAGGTTGATGAATGAAAGGCTTTATTTTAGTGAATGTCATTTAGATGGTGGCGTCGTAGAGGATGAAGGGTGATTCCCTAAAACACCCTGTGCGCAGCCTTAATCTGCTTGATATATTCGGTTCTAACTTCGTTTTGCTTTGCCAATTTGCTCCACTGGCTGACTGCATCTTGTACTTCTGCCAGTATCTTTTTATAACGCCCTTGCTTGAGACCTGCAAACTTTGCAACAGCCTTGAAATCATCAACTGAGAAATTGTCCCGCTTGCCGTTGAAGGTAAGCTGGTGCGTTCCTGTCCATAGGCCGCCCGGGTTGTAGGCGTATGTCATGTCGAATGCTGGAGCTAAATTCCATTCGCCCCATTTGTTCATCAGGAAACCTAAATTCTTGGCGTGGTCGTCCTGATTTCTTGCGCAGATGTTGAAAACAGCCCTGCGGAACAACTCCTCGAGGGAGTCGTAGCCGAGACCGAGCTGCTTGACAACCGTGATTGCCTGTTCGTAGCTATAAGCTCCTGCGGCGTTGAAGTCGTAGTGGGCGAGTCCACAGAGAGACTGGTAATGCAGTTTTTTGCCGCCGGCAAGGCGGTCGAAGCGCCGTGTCATAAAATGCCTGTGGCCGCTGTTTTCGAGCAGGCGACATTCCGACATCTGGATGCCAGCCGCCAGCGCCATCTGGTAATAGGTGTATTCAATGGGGCCGTAGCCCTGAAGGTCCGCCTTCTCCTTGTCGCTGTTGTTCTGCACGTCATCCAGCTTTAAAAGCCAGTAGGAAAAGTTTTCGCCGTTTGCCACCTGCCCCGAGCGGATTTCGCCGGAGGCTTCGTCCAGGGCGATAAGCACCTTCGCCCTTGCGCCGCCTGCGGATGTGCCTACCCGAAGGATTTGCTCGAAGGTCTGCTGCTGTTTCTTTGTTCTGAAGACGGCCGGCTTGCTTGTGGCACCTGTTTGGCGGGCTGCGCCTGCTCTGTAGATATTCGTCGAGAAATTTTTTCGGCTATCTAAAATGCTTGCAGCGAAGCATCGCAGGTTTTCTACGTCCAGGATGTCGTTCTCGTTTGCAGCGGGGCCTTCGACTGGGTAAAATTCCAGAGCTCCCATGCCGCGGTTGCCCGTGTAGCAGAGCCGCTCCAAGGCGGTAAAAGATTCGGGGTTACGTCCTTGCTTTACTAGCCAGGAGTCGATGAGTTTGTTGCCGAACTTGTCTGGAATGGAGTCGGCGAAAAGCCCTGGTAGGCCTTTAAAAGTGTTTGATAGAAGCGGGAACGTGTAAATTTGGCGGCTTACAGGCATGGTAATGGGCGAGGGCTCGATGCCTGCGCCGATAAATGCGGGGGCGTATTCAAAATGCGCTACGGATTCGCCTTCCAGCATGGAAAGCGCTCCGATGGTTGTTCCCCAAAGTTTTACTTCGACAGCGATCATGGTTCCCCCTTAGCCTGTTTACTTGTCTTCGTCCCAAATCCATGGTGCCTTGGGCTCTGCGGCGAAGCCTGTTTGGTAGGGAGCCTCCGTTGCGGCTGCGGGCTGTGTGCTGCTTGCGTCTCTTGGCTTTGAGGCGCGCTTGCGCTTGTTCTTTTGCAAGTTCTTGGACTGCATCAGGAGCTCCATGGGGCTTGGGCCTAGTTCAGGGATGACTCCGATAAACTGGTTCAAAAATCCCAAGGCTCGCAGGATTTTTATCATGTTCAGAAGTTGTGTGGATTGGCCTTTTTCGATGTGCTCCACGGTGCTTTTGCTGACACCCGCCTTGTTTGCGAGTTCTGCCTGTGTCCAGTTGTTGTTGAGCCTGGTTCCGGCGATTCGTTTGCCGAATTCTGTGAGGACTGCGTTGTCGGAAAAGGGTGTGTACTTGGCCATGGTTATTCCTCCATGGTCTAAATATACATTTTTATTTTTGGTTTTATGAACTTTTCTTCAAAAAATAAGAATAAATGTGATTTTATTTGATTAATTCTTTAAAAATAAAGAATTAAATTTATGAAAATACATGTAACGAATGGTACGTTGCAATAAGAAAAACGCCCGAGTCTGTTGAACTCGGACGTTTTTGGGTAAGATGTTTTAGACTTTTATTCTGGGAATTGATTTCGAACGTATTTTTTTAGATCCCACCATAGGTGAGAATAGATGCTGACCTTCTTCTCAAATTCCACGGTATGGATTTGCGGATAGAGACGGTAGGTGATGAGCA
>JAZRXW010000104.1:0-11234 GCA_045600425.1 Fibrobacter sp. | reverse complement strand
TGGATTCGTTCTGGTGAGCAGTCAAGTCGAAGTTGGTACGGCTTGCAATGCCCCACAGTTCGCCCCAACCGAACGGGAATTCGTATTCCACGTCGGTGGTACCGTTACTGTAGTGAGAAAGTTCTTCCTTGGCATGTTCGCGGAGGCGGAGCTTGGATTCGTTCACGCCCAGGTCCTTGATGAGCCAGTTGAAGCAGTACTTACGCCAGAAGTTGTACCAGTCAAGTTCGGTGCCCGGTTCACAGAAGAATTCCAATTCCATCTGTTCGAATTCGCGAGTACGGAAGATGAAGTTACCCGGGGTAATTTCGTTACGGAAAGACTTACCGATCTGACCTACGCCAAACGGGATGCGGGGGCGAACGTTGTCCACAATGTTCTTGAAGTCGACGAAGATACCCTGAGCGGTTTCCGGACGGAGATAAACCTTGTTGCCTTCGCCTTCGATCACGCCGATTTCGGTCTGGAACATGAGGTTAAATGCGCGAGGCTTGGTGAATTCGGTCTTGCCGCAGCTCGGGCATTCGATCTTGTTTTCCACCATCATTTCGGCAATCTGGTCGAAGTTCTTGCCGGCGCAGCAGCCGTCACCCAGCTTTTCTTCCAGCAGATGGTCGGCGCGGAAACGTTCGTGGCAAGCAAGGCAGTCAACCAGGGGGTCAGAGAAGTTACCCACGTGGCCAGAAGCCTTCCAAACGCGGGGGTTCAAGAGAATAGAGCTATCGAGACCCAGCACGTCCTTACGGCTGGTCACAAACTTCTTCCACCAGAGGTTCTTGATGTTGCGCTTCAGTTCTACACCGTACGGACCGTAGTCCCAGGTGTTGGCCAGGCCGTCATAAATTTCGGAACCCGGGAAAATGAAACCGCGACGCTTGCAGAGGGAAATGATGTCCTTGAGGGCATCCTGAACTTTCTTTGCCATTTTTATATCCTTTTTCGGCCGAACCTGAACTGTGCAGGCATATCCTTTGGCCGGACTAGGAACCTACCTGGATGATAGGCCCTGACGGGGTGTAAAGATAGCAAATAGTTTAAAGGTTAAAAGATAAAGGCAAAATGTTTGGAGGAAAAGTTAATGGTTGGAGATTAAGGGTAAAGCTTAATGGTTGAGGGTGGGTAGTTAGAGTATGACTGGAGAACAGAAAATCACGGAACGAACAACTAAAATACTTACATTCATGCCTTTTACGTAAAAAAAGTTATCTTTGCCTCCACTACCATGAATTTCAAGACGATCATTACCCTCTGTGCCCTGCCCCTGGCTATTTTCGCCCAGGAAGGTACCACAGTGCCCAATGAAACCGCAAAAAATGTGGCAGTTACCGAAAGCGAATTTTCCGGTAATACATCTTTGGACTCCACAGACGCAGGCAATGTGGATGCTCCCGCCTCTGCAATTGCCGACTCCCCCGCTTCTGAAAATGCCGTAGCAGCCGCCGACACAGAATCCGTCTCTAAGGAAATCCCTAGTCAAGACGTTGCCGTCAACACGGAAGAAGCCGATGCGGACAGCACCGAAGCAGATGACGAAAAGGAAATGAGCCAGGAGGAAGCCGATGCCGAACTTGCCGCCGCCATGGGTAGCGAAGCCTCCAATGGCAACAGCAAGCTTACTCTCGACATGAGCAAGGCCGCTATTCCCACCGAAAGCCGCCGCATTGCTGGTCCCTACGGCCTGCGAACCTACCGCATGCATCGTGGCGTGGACCTTGGCCTGTGTCATGGCGAAGACCGCACCATTGTGGCCGCATTCCCCGGCAAGGTGAAGCTAGTCCGCAATCAGGGCCGCCGCAAGGGTTACGGCAAGTATGTGATTATCGATCATGGCAACGGTCTTACCACCCTCTACGCCCACTTGGCCAGCTGGAAGGTAAAAGTCGGTGACGAACTTCAGGCCGGAGACACTGTAGGCATTGGTGGCAACACAGGCCGTTCCTTCGGCGCACACCTGCACTTCGAAATGAAATACAATGGCATCTATATCGACCCCACCACCGTCTTCAATTTCCAGGAAGGCACCTACCTGGCTGCCACCACTGAAATCGATCCGGTGCAAATCCAGGCTGTCGAAGACGAATACCAGAAGGAACTTTCCAAGCATCGCTACTATAAGGTTCGCCGCGGAGACTGCCTAGGCAAAATCGCACGCAAGTACGGAACCACCGTGGGCAAGCTAAAGCGCCTCAATGGCCTCCGCAGCGACAGTATCCGCCCGGGCCAAGTGCTAAAATGTTCCTAAATTAGCTGGACATGAAGCCCATTTACTTCGCTCCCCTTCAAGGATTTACCGAATGCGCTTACCGCCAAGCGCATTTTTCTTATGTAGGCGGAGTGGACGCGTACTACACCCCCTTCCTCCGGGTGGAAAAGGGAGAAGCCCGTCCCAAGGATTTGCGGGATCTGCAACAAGATCTGGAATTCATTAGAAGCAGGCAATCCAACGTCTGTCATTGTGAAAATCAGGGATACCAGTCCTGTGATGATGAAACCAATCACTTTTACAACGTCATTCCTCAAGTTATCTGCAAGGACATAAACGAGTTTTCCATTCTGGTGGACGCTATCCAGAAGTTGAAACAGGACTGCGGATTTGCCCCCGACGAAGTATTCCCGCAGATTGACATCAACATGGGATGCCCCTTCCCCATGCAGGCGAAATCTGGTCGCGGTTCAGGCATTCTCCCGCGAATTGACGCCGTTAAGGAAATCCTCCAGGAAGTTAAACGTCATTCTGAACGTAGTGAAAAATCCAGCCCCAAAATATCCGATGCTGAGCGTCCTCAGCATGACTGCATGGACGTTCATCAGCATGACTTAAGGTTCAGCGTCAAGATGCGTCTGGGCTACACCACCCCCGAGGAATGTCTCGCCCTGCTGCCGCTGTTGAACGAAGCTCCCCTCGCCCACATCACCATGCACCCGCGAACAGGCATCCAGCAGTATAAGGGCGCGTTAGACTTCACTGCATTTGAAAAGTTCTACGAAGGATGCAAACATCCCGTAATCTTTAACGGTGACATCACCAGCATTAAGGACATTCAGGCCATCGCTGACCGCTTCCCGAACCTCAAGGGAATCATGATCGGCCGCGGCCTGCTGGCCAATCCCGCATTAGTGACGCAATATCAAGACGATTCAAAAAATACGGGCAATCCCATTCCTGCGCTTTTAAAAATCCACGAAGCCCTTCTAGCTGATTACCGCAAGCGCCTCCAGGGCGACGCCCAAATCCTGGACAAACTTCGCCCCTTCTGGACTTACGCAGTTTTGGAAAAGCGCACCATAAAGAAAATCGCCAAGGCCCGAAACCTCAGCGAATATCTAGATGCAGTAAAAGAACTTGCCTAGCCAATTTTCTGCTGCACAATCTTGTCGTAAGCTTTAAAGATTGCACTATGGCTTAGAACGCCAATGACTTCGCCTTGCTTGTTCTTGACGCAAAGTTCCTGCAGGGATGTGTGTACAAAAATCCTCAGGGCGGAATGCAGGTCCATGGAATCCAATAACATGGGAGCCCTTACGGTACAGTCGGAAATCAGTAAATGCTGGATCAAATCCGGAGATGAAATGTAGGCATTCTTCACGATGGACATATCCAGCAATCCAATGTAAGTTCCAGTATGTTCATGTCCTAGGGACAATCCCGCAGGCGTTCTGGACGTTCCCTCATAAACTGGGTAAACGTAATCCACTTCAATATCCTTCAGCACATGGGCCAGGGAATCTTCCGCACGCAAGGTTTTCATCTCACAATGTTCAATGACGTCCCCTACAGTCGTAATCCGAAGTACATCCTGGTCCATATCCTCTCGATGGGCAGGAGATGCGAACTTGTTCTGGACCTGGCTCTTGTAAATGCTCCAGGGGCGAGAGAAGGCTATATGCATGACGGCAGCAATCAAAAGTCCCGGCAACAAGCTATAGCTTCCGGTCATTTCGCAGACCATGACCACCCCTGCAATAGGAGCCTTGGCGGCTCCAGCAAAGAAAGCAGCCATTCCCACCAGGATAAACATTTCAGGAGACCGAATTGCCCCAGGAGCCACCAACTCGCAAGTTCCTGCAAAGGCAGCTCCCAGCACGCCACCGATAAACAGGGAGGGGCCAAAAACACCGCCCGAGCCGCCAGAACCTACGGTAAGACCCGTTGCCACGATCTTTGCCAGCACAATACCCAGCAGCAATAAGACCCCCCAAATGGAATGAGGCATCATGGCCCCCATCACTTCGCCGATGAATTCAAAACCGCCACCAGCCACTTCGGGGTAGGTCAGCACAATTACAGAAATCATCAGGCCGCCAATAGCAGGCTTGATCCAGTTGGGAACTTGCCAACGGGCAAACCGAGTCTCGGATTCACTATAGCAGCGCACGTACAAATAGGAAAACGGGAAACATAAAATTCCAAGGAGGGCGCAGCAAATCAGTTCCACCGTATTTGCAAAAGGGAACACAGGAACACCCGCAATGGCAGGCTCCGTTCCCACAAAGGCAATATACACCGTAAAAGCGACAACAGAAGAAACAATAGAAGTTGCAAAAGCATTGGATTCAAAGTCTTCACGGTAAAGAACCTCCACAGAAGTCAATGCACCAGCCAAAGGAGCCTTGAAAATGGAGCCTAGGCCAGCAGCCGTTCCCGCCAGAGTGAACTGACGGCGCAAAGACTGGGGCATATTGAAACCATGACAAACCGTAGAAGCCACCCCAGAACCAATCTGGGAAATGGGTCCTTCGTAACCGGCACTACCGCCAGTCGCTAAAGTAATAATGCTAGTCAAAAACTTAACAGGGGCAACACGCTTACGAATTTTTCCACCTTCATGATGGAAAGACTTAATCATATTATCTGTGCCTTGCCCTGCTGTTTCGGGTGCCTTGGCAACGACATAGATAATGACACCCACAATCAGGCCACCAATGGCCGGCATAATGGCAAAAGACCACCAAGGCAGTGCATTGTCCCCAGTCCAGGGCATTTTCACCAAGGAGGTTGCCAGTCCCAATCCAAAATGGAATGCAACCGCCACTAGGCCCGTTACAAAACCAATGAACGCAGCCAGGAAAATCTTCGGCATATAGCCGTTGACTACCAGGAACCTGTTAAATCTTTTCAAGAACTGCGACATTACTTAGCCAAAAATAGAAAAAAGAACCCCATGCAGAATCTGCACGAGGTTCTTAATAAAGCCTCAAAGGCCAAAGGCCGACCTCATACCTCAAGCGAGTGTACGAGCGTACCTCATACCTTTTTTAGCTCACCAGCATCATCGAGAACACCATGATGAACAGGGCCACGGTTTCACCCACGCCAAGCACCATCAAGCTGTTCACTAGACCCTTGCCGGTTTCACCCAAGCCATTACAGGCGTTGGAGGCAGCCTTGCCTACATACCAGCCGGAGAACATAATGCCCAGTCCACCGAAGATGCCCACGCCCAGGCAAGCTGCCCAGTTATGGAAATCCGGCTTGTTGGCTGCATTCAGGATGGTATTCATCAGAAGCATGCCATAAATCGTCTGCGCAATAGGAGCGCCCACGAACACAAGCAAGGTGAACATAGCGTTCTTCCCCTTAAGGTAGGCTTTCTTCCACGATCCGATCGCCGCCATGCCGGCAGTACTGCAACCCATTGCAGAGCCGACAGCGGAAAGACCGAGAGCCGCGGCGGCGCCCATCTTGCCGAGAGTCACTATTGTTTCTTGATCCATATTCAATTCCTAGTTAAGGATTCTTATTGAAAGTAGGAAGTAGAAAGTAGGAAGTAGGAAGTTTCTCTTTTTTGTCGCGTGCCACCAGGCACGCCACTAATCACTAACTACTAACCACTAACTACTAAAATCCTTAAGCGAAGGTCTGGGTTGCGAACACCATGACGAACAGGGCAACGGTTTCGACCACACCGAGAACCATCAGGTAGTTCACCATGCCCTTGCCGGTTTCGCCCAGAGCGTCACAAGCAACAGCACCAGCCTTACCCTGGAACCATGCGGAAGCCATCATGCCCAGGCCGCCGAAGATACCGGCACCGAGGCAAGCTGCCCAGTTGTTGAAGTTTTCTGCATTTGCAGCACCCAGGATGAAGTTCATCAGGAGCATGCCGTAAATGGTCTGGGAAATGGGAGCACCCACGAACACAAGGAGAGTGAAGAGAGCACTCTTGCCCTGAGCGTAAGCCTTCTTCCAGACGGTGATTGCAGACATACCAGCGGTACCGCAACCAAGGGCAGAACCGAGAGCACCGAGGCCGAGAGCTGCTGCTGCACCCATCTTGCCGAGAGTAACCATGGTTTCGTGATCTAACATATTTTTATCCTCTACTTGTTGTTATTAAACGTTTTTCCGTTTCTTGAACGGGTTAAAGCCAAAACCGCTCCACTGCAGGTCAAGGCCGTTAGAAAATTCCAGGGTGTTCAAACGCACTGCGTGAACCGCCACACCCATGACGGCAAGTGCAATGTTCAGGGCATGAACAAAGAGTAGCACAATGGCTGCACCAAGGAGACCGCCAACAGAACCGAACATAGGCGAAAGCATTTCGCTGAAGGATTCTGCAATGGCAGCACCGGAAAGGCCCACTGCGAACAGACGGATGTAGCTAATCACATCCACGAAGTTGTTCACGATGTTCAAGGCGAGCATAGGAATAGAAATCCATTCTTCCTTGAGTTTGGAAGGGGGCACAGAGAACAACACCAGCAGCACCACGCCAGCGATGAGCACATAGATCATCGGAGCGGAAGTAGGACCGCTGAAGAAGTTTCTGAACACTTCCGGGACCTTGTCGCCCAGCACCATGTTTCCAGCGAGGAAGAACATGTACCAGGTGGAGAATAGCCAGCCAACTTGAGCCAGAGCTGTAGTACTCTTACGCTGGATCTGGACAACCACATTCCAAACATGAGCAATAGTCAAGTGGACTACAGCAATGCAGAAGCAGAAGAACTGCATGTTGGAAGACTGACGGATCCAATGCATGGCATTCTTCAGGCCCTCGGGGCAGAAGGATGCATTAGCCAAATCAAGATTTGCAACCCAGGGAGCAATTTCCGGAGTCAAACCAAGATAGCTTGCATTCATGATGCCCCAAACGATGGTAGCACCACTCATAAGGTACATAAAGCTAAAGCCTGCACTCTTGGATTTCGGAGCCTTCTTGCGGGCAACGATAGTGAGTGCCAGGAACAGAGCTCCGTAGAAGGCATCACCAACGATGATGGCAAAGAACAGGCTGAAGAAAGCCAGGAACACTGCGGAAACGTCGATTTCCTTGTAGCCCGGGACGATACCGATAATATCGTACAGGAACTGCATGGGTTTCGCAATGGGCTTGTGGGTCAAAAGCGTGGGAACCATGTCGTCGTCGGAAGGATCTTCTTCGCGAACGCCCCAGCCGTTTGCCTTTGCTGCTTCCTGAATTTCGTTCATGCGGGTGGCAGGAGCGAAACCCTGGATCATGGCGATGCTTGCACCGGCAAGCATTCCGCTTGCAGCTTCCTGCAGGTCGTATTCTTCATCGGCGTCAGCCAATTCAGAATCGATTTCGGAACGCTTGGCAGCCAAACCTTCCAGAGTCTTGTCGGCCTTTGCGAGTTCTGCATTGGCGGCGGAGAGCTTCTGGCGCATTTCGGCCAAGGACATAGACGGCAGAGGAAGTTCGACGGCATCCTTTACGGCTGCGGGAGCTTCACCCTTGCTAATGACTGCATAAAGATTGCCAGTAAGGTTCTGACCGAAGGGCAGCACAACGGCGCCGTCATCAGCAGAAATAGTCTTGCTGGGATCAACTTCATAGAGTTTTACGAAAACACCGCTCTCTTCCAGTGACTTAACAGTCTGCGGGTCCAGATTGCCGAAGTTGTCAAGGCGGTTCAGGTCGTTATGGAGCTTGGAGATTTCGTCCGTAGCGTCCTTCTTGACCTGCACCATCTGATGCACGGCTTCGACTGCGGGCTGAGAAGCGATAGATGCGTCCAGAGCGACGGCATCCTTCCCTGCCTTGGCGGGGATTGCTTCGAGAGCCTTGCGGATTCGCATGACCTTGGACTTGGCGGCATTCAGCTTTACGCCCGTGGGGTTTACCAGCGGGGTAACGTGAAGGATGCCCATCTCGCGGAGCTTTTCAAGAGAAGTCTCGCGTTCCTTGTCCAGGCAGAGAATGGTTACTTTCTTCATAGGAGTAATCATGCAGCTACCCCCTTATTCTGAGCGGCGGCGGCATCCTGTGCAGCGGCACGTGCGGTAGACTTGCCCTTTGCAAGCTTACTGCGGGCCACGCCAGAGGTCTGCTGGTCACCCAGGAAGATGTTAATCTTACGGATGTTATCCTTGGCTTCGGGAATCTTGACCTTTTCGAAAAGATTCACGCGCTGGCTTGTGGTACGAAGTTCCTGAGAAAGAAGTTCGTACTGACGTTCCAGAACGCGGCGTTCCAGGCGCAGGGAAATAAGGCCCTGCAGGCTGCGGATACCGTCGTCCAGCCAAACCGGCGTAGTAAAGAAGTCAGGGATGGTCACATTAAAGTCTACCCCATCGAATGTAGGAATGCGGACACCGGCGATGTTACCTTCGCCCTGGCGCACTTCCTTCACCGACAGGTACTTGGACCAATCGATAGGTTCGGCATACAGCGAAATCCAGGAGGACATACTCTTACGAAGCTTGTCTTCCTCGTCGCGCTTTGCCATCACCCTCTCCTGGAGCGTACGCATTTCCATCTGCAGCTGCTGCTTTTTCAACAGCAACGTGGGCAGATAGCGCTGGAAGCGCTTCAGTGCGTCGCGTTCCGCCTTGAGGGCGTTTTTGGTTAACTTGACTTTAGCCATTAATTACCCCTTCTTGGGCCAATACTGACTAATCATCTTGGAAGGAATACCGGTTTCTTCGGGTTCGAAGCAATCCGCAAGGATTGTCCAGCCCAGATCCAGAGCCTGTTCCAGAGGAATGTTCACAGACAGGTCCATCATTTCCTTTTCGAAACGAGTACCGTACTTCAACAGTTTCTGGTCCCAAGTACTCATGTTAAAGCCCATGGACTGCTTTTCAAGGGTTTCCTTGTAAGAAGCGTAGAGCTGGATCATGGTATTCATAATGGTACGGTGGTCGCTACGGGTCTTACCGTTCACCTGCTGCTTCAAACGAGACAGAGAACCGAACGGTTCGATACGGCCCTTACGCAGATAGAACTGACCTTCGGTAATGTAACCGGTGTTATCCGGAACCGGGTGAGTCACGTCATCGCCAGGCATGGTGGTAACGGCAAGGATGGTAATAGAACCAGAACCGTCAAAGTCCACAGCCTTTTCGTAACGGCTAGCGAGAGAAGAATAGAGGTCGCCAGGATAGCCACGGTTAGAAGGAATCTGTTCCATGGTAATGGCGATTTCCTTCATGGCGTCAGCAAAGTTGGTCATGTCGGTGAGGAGCACCAGCACGTTCTTGCCTTCGGTTGCGAACTTTTCGGCAACGGCAAGAGAAGCATCCGGAACCAGCAAGCATTCCACAATGGGGTCAGATGCAGTGTGCATGAACATCACGGTACGGCTAAGAGCGCCGTTCTTTTCAAGGAAGTCCTTGAGGTACAGGTAGTCGTCGTGCTTCAGGCCCATACCGCCAAGAACGATGACGTCCACTTCTGCCTGCAGAGCAATACGGGCAAGAAGTTCGTTATACGGTTCACCAGCGATAGAGAAAATCGGGAGCTTCTGGGACACCACCAGGGTATTGAACACGTCGATCATGGGAATACCGGTACGGACCATGGTCTTCGGGATAATACGCTTTGCGGGGTTCACGGAAGGGCCGCCAATTGCGATACGTTCGCCATCCACTTCGGGACCGTTGTCACGGGGCATACCTGCACCGTTAAATACGCGGCCAAGGAGTGCTTCGGAATAAGGAACCTTCATTGGTTCGCCAAGAAAGCGAACTTCAGAATCGGTAGAAACGCCACGGGCGCCTGCGAAAACCTGCAGGTCAACCATGTCACCGTCAATACGAATCACACGGGCGAGAGAAGTACCGAAAGAGCTAGTAACCTGAGCCAGTTCCTGGTTGGCAACGCCTTCTGCCTTCAGAGAGATCACAGAACCGGCGATGCGTTCAATACGATGGTAAGCAACATTATGCATTGACAGTTACCTCCTTCACGGAAGCAGTAATATTGGATTCAATTTCCTTGAATTCTGCGGAATCCATTGCAACGCGGTTCCAGTCCTTGGTAGCCTGAGTGAGCTTCAGGAAGAAGGTACGTGCAACATCCTTTTCTGCGAAAGTCATAGGAGTCTTGAGAATTTCATAAACCTTGCCGAACACATACTTCTGACGGTCGCCAGTGCAGGCGGCGTCGATTTCGTGGTATGCGTCCTGCTGCAGATAGACTGCATCCAGGTATTCAGACTTGAGGTAAGTAATGAAGTCGTCGATAGAGGTACCTTCTTCACCCACCACCTTCATCATGTTGTTGACGTCAACGCCAGCAGCAAGAATCTTGCGGGCATCGGCAACCTTCTTGGAATCGATGATGCCTTCGTACTTGGACCAGGAATCCAGCGGGTGGATTGCCGGGAAGCGGCGCTGGTCGGAACGTTCACGGCTAAGGCCGAGGAATGCGCCCACCACCTTAAGGGTAGCCTGGGTCACGGGTTCTTCGAAGTTACCACCTGCCGGAGAAACGGAACCGCCGATGGTCACGGAACCAGTGGAACCGTCCTTCAGGCGAACAACGCCACCGCGTTCGTAGAAGGCTGCGATCACAGATTCCAGGTATGCCGGGAAGGCTTCTTCACCCGGAATTTCTTCCAGACGGCCAGACATTTCACGGAGAGCCTGAGCCCAACGGGAAGTGGAGTCAGCCAACAGCAACACGTTCAGGCCCATCTGGCGATAGTATTCAGCCAGGGTCACGCCAGTATAAACGGAAGCTTCACGAGCAGCCACCGGCATGGAAGAAGTGTTACAAATAATCAAAGTACGTTCCATGAGGGAGCGACCGGTACGGGGGTCGATCAGTTCAGGGAATTCGCGAAGGGTTTCCACCACTTCACCAGCACGTTCACCGCAAGCAGCGAGGATCACGATGTCCACGTCAGCGTAACGGCTCATGAGCTGCTGCAGCACAGTCTTACCGGCACCGAAGGGGCCCGGAGTACAGAAGGTACCGCCCTGCATCACAGGGAAGAAGGTATCCACAATGCGCTGCTGCATGGTCAGCGGCTTGGTGGGGCGAAGA
>JAZRXW010000103.1:0-12336 GCA_045600425.1 Fibrobacter sp. | reverse complement strand
AGTTGCGCCCTGTTCGTGGCGGGTGAGGACAACCTTGATGTTGGAATCAAGAATTGCGTCAAACATGGGGATTGCGGATCCACCAGGATAGCCGAAAATGGTGTCGATGCCTTCACGCTTGAGGCATTCGATGATCACTTCTGCACCGCTTAAGGTTTTATTTGCCATAAAAATTCCTTTTCGGATGGTTTCATAAAAGTTTTTATGACGAAAATATAGTCAAATAACGGGTAAATGTGTGCTGAAACTCGTAAAAAAGATTGAAAAGTGAAAGCTTTTTTGTGTAAAAGAGTGACTTTGACTCTGCTTTTGTTGCGAAATATGCTTAAATGTGAGATAAACTTTCTTTTTGAACTTCTTGTGCTGATGAAAATTGAATGTTTTGGAATGAATGACTTTTTGTAAATAAAGTTTTTCTATAAAAAAGTGTGCAAATCCTTGTCTAACAACGTGTAAAGAATAGAACACTCTTTCAAAAGGAACGTCTATGAACGGATATGTATGCGATAATTCTCCAAAAATTGCCGAAAAAGTTTACCCGCTAGTGAAAAATATGCTTCCTCGGGAAAAAATGGAAGCTTTTGGACCGGCTTCCATGAGCAATGAGGAACTTTTGGCCTTAATATTAGGAAGCGGATGCCATGACTGTGATGTTTTTGAGTTGTCTAGGAGACTTGCGGAGTTTCTTTCTGCGGAAACAACCTTTCCAAGCCTGGAAAAACTTCGGGAAATACGAGGTCTTGGTAAGGTCAAGGCTTCCCAGATACTTGCTTGTCTAGAATTGTCAGGTAGATATATATTAAGTGACAAGGCTATTCTTGTCTCAAATCCCGATGATTTAATGTCTCGTCTAGCCTATTTAAAGTATGAAACCCAGGAACATCTTGTCCTCATCACTCTAAACTCGGCGAATTATGTTATTCGGGTTCACGAGCTTACCACTGGTTTGGCGAATCAGACCCCGGTTCACCCGCGGGAAGCCTTTGCCAAAGCCATAGAAGACCGTGCGGTTTCTGTCATATTCGCCCACAATCATCCGTCAGGATCGACGCACCCTAGTCCAGAAGACGTTGCCATTACCAGGATCCTCTGTGCCTCGGGCAAAATCCTTCAGATTCCTGTGCTGGATCACCTTGTGGTAGGCAAGAGAGGGTATACCAGTATTTGCAGGCTTCATTCGGAAATTTTTGAGAGTTCGTTTTAGGAACAAATTTGTAGAAAATCGGTGTGAAAAACTCAACACCGCGATTTATGTAAATCTTTGTTCACAAAGGACTTCTAAGTGCTTTTTTTTTGTGATTTTTTGCTCATTTATCATTTGAATGTTTGGAGCATTCTCTCTTTAAAGTTATATTTGAGCTAGTTAAATCGGGGTACTTTGTTTGGTAGTACCTCACTATTAAGGAGACGCTATGAAAAAAATAGCTATGGGCGTTGCCCTTGCTTTGGCTTCATCAGCCTTTGCATTGCATCCCCAGACGATGAACAAGACGGGCTTTGTCGGTGTCAACAAGACTCAGTCCGCTCAGTCTTTGGGTAGCTCCAAGCTGGTATTCACCCTTTTGGGTGATGGTACTTTCGGAAACGATATGTTCCCGAATAATGATTATACCGGAAATGCGCTTAATCAGACTTTCACTTTCCCCAATGGAGGCTTCCAGAAGATTGATGCTCCTGTGGCTGATTACATGGGTGCAAGTGCTAATGTCGGTTTTGCTGTCGGTATCGGTAGCTACTTCGATATCGGCGTGATTTTGCCGGTTTACTATGACCAGATGAATGCTCATGGCGTTGTCGCTCTTGATGATGGCGTGGGTGGATCTCAGGTTGTTGAAGGTGACATCAGCGGCGTGAAGATGGGTTATATCGGTAACCTGAAGGGTAACATCAAAATTCGTTTCCCTCTTCCCGATGATCAGCCTGTGGACATTGCCATTTTTGGTGGTGTTGAAGCCGGTACCGCCAATGTGACTAAGCAGGGTCTGTGGATTCGTCATCCCTCCTACATCAATAAGAACACTGGCGTGTCTATGCCTTTTGGTACCAAGAACACCGCTATTAACGGTGGTCTTGCCCTTACCCTCGATTTCGGTAAGCTGGATGCCTTCCCCTTCTTGATCCATGCTAACGGCGGTTACAACTACGTTATGAACGACGACTACATGTCTATGCCGTTCGTAAGTGGTGCCGCAGAAATCTACGTCCTGGACTTCCTGTCCTTGTTCGCAGAATTCTACTGGGATATGCAGTTGGATCCGTTTGTAACTCATCTTTATCAGGATGCAGCCGGTCGTGCTTACTATTCCATGTCTCCTCGCGGCGATACCTTCTTGGGTGACGTGGAACAGAAGCTGGACATGAAGTCCATCACCGGTGGTCTTGTGTTCCATCTGCCTATCGGTATGGACATCCACATGGGTGCTTCTTACTACCTGGGTGGTGGCGACAACTACCTCAACAACATTTACGTTCTGTCTAACGGCGACCGTAAGAATGAAAACATCGGCTTGCCTGGCGAATACAGCGTGAAGGCTGATCGCATCCGCGTTACTCCGCAGTACACTGTCTACGGCGGTTTGACTTGGAGCGGCTTCCTGCTTGCTCAGGACCGTGACGGCGACGGCGTGACCGACGACGAAGATAAGTGCCCGGATGACTTTGGTCATCGTCTGAACCAGGGCTGCCCGTTGGGTAACCCTGATGCTGACGAAGACGGCGTTTGCGACTCTTGGGTTGCAGAAAAGGGCTTCCAGTCTGAATTTAGAGATGTTTGCGAAGGCATCGACCAGTGCCCCAACGAAGCTGGCGAAGGCGAAGATGGCTGCCCGCTGTCTGATCCTGACCCGGATAAGGATGGTGTCTGCGACGCTTGGGTAAGCCAGCGTAAGATGCAGAAGAAGTTTGCTGACGTTTGCGAAGGCATTGATGAATGCCCGGGCAAGCCTGGTAAGCTCCAGTTCAACGGTTGCCCCACTAAGCTGCCTGACCCGGATGGTGACGGTCTCTGCTCTCCGTGGGTCACTGACGAAGGTGCTCTCGACCAGTTTGCTGGCGAATGCTCCGGTTACGATATGTGCCCGGGTGAAGCTGGTGCTAAGGTCAATAAGGGTTGTCCGTGGGATGATCCGGATGCTGATAACGACGGCCTCTGCGATCCTTGGGTAACCGAAAAGAAGATGGGCTACTACTTCGAAAAGGCTGCCGAAGACGACAACATTAAGAAGGAATACGCTATCGAAAAGACCTGTAAGGGTATCGATAAGTGCCCCACCGAATTTGGTCCTGCAAATAACGAAGGCTGCCCGCTGGGTAATCCTGACTCTGACCAGGATGGTATCTGCGATGCTTGGGTGAGCGAAAAGGGCTTGCTTGAACAGTACGACGGTATCTGCTCTGGTGTGGATAAGTGCCCCAACGAAGCAGGTGAAGCCTTTGCTGATGGTTGCCCCATGGACAATCCGGATGCTGACGGTGATAGCCTCTGCGCACCGTGGGTTACCGAAAAGAATATGCTCGACAAGTTTGCTAGCGTCTGCCACGGCCTGGATAAGTGCCCTGTGGAAGCTGGTCCGGAATGGAATAAGGGTTGCCCGGCAGAAGATCCGGACCCGGATAAGGACGGACTCTGCTCTCCGTGGGTAACCAAGCAGAAGATGCTTGATCAGTTCGCTGACATCTGTAAGGGTAAGGACCGTTGCGAAGACGAAGCTGGTCCGGAATGGAACTACGGTTGTCCGTCTGATGAAGATCCGGACCCGGATAAGGACGGTGTCTGCTCTGAATGGGTGACCACTAGAAAGTTGTCTAAGCAGTTCGAAAGCGTATGTACCGGTATTGACCGCTGCCCGGATGTTTCCGGTGACGATGGCCACGGCTGTCCGAAGAAGGCTGCAGAAAAGCTTGATGGTGTGACCTTCAAGTCCGGTAAGGCAACTCTCGAATCCAACGCTAAGAAGATCTTGAAGACCATCGCTAAGAAGCTCAATGAAAACGATGAATATAAGGATCTTAAGATTGTGATTCAGGGCCATACCGATAACGTCGGTAAGGAAGCCAAGAATACCAAGCTGTCCAAGCAGCGTGCTGAAGCTGTGATGAAGGAACTCACCAAGGCTGGCGTGAAGAAGAACCGAATCAAGGCAATTGGTTTGGGACCCACATGCCCGGTTGATGACAACTCCACCGCAGAAGGTCGTGAAATGAACCGCCGTATCGAAATGCTCTTCGTTACTCCGGACGACGACGGCATGAGCTGCCATAGCAACTACGCTCAGTAATCTCTAGCGTTAGCTGAACTTAAAATCCCTCGGACTTGTTCCGAGGGATTTTTTTTGCTGTCATTCCGAACTTGTTTTGGATTCGGCTTTTGTTGATTTTATATCTTTACTAGTATGACAAAGCTTGATGAAATTCTAACTGCAGTTGAAGCCTCAAACCATGAAGTGGTTGAGATGAATCCTGAACACTTGAACCATAAGATGGTCCAGAAGGCTCGTTTGGGCAAGAAGCCTGTTCCTCGCCACACTCAGGATTTGATTACCGAAGCGGTAAACGCTCTCCTTAAGGAAAAGGACGTGGAATCTCCTAAGACCTATAAGCGTGTAGAACTGTTTGGAAATGACCTTATTCAGTAGACTGTAGTTTAGGGTCTAGGGACTAGGTTCTAGGGTCTAGGGCAGCTGTAACCTCTACCCACACCTAACGAATCATTGTTAATTATTCATTGTTAATTGTTCATTCTTCACTCTTCATTCTTCACTACCATGCAACAATATCTCGATCTTCTTCGCGACATTATGGAGAATGGCGTTGACCGTTCCGATCGTACAGGAACAGGTACCCGTTCTGTTTTTGGTCGTCAGTGCCGTTATGACTTGTCCAAGGGTTTCCCTTGCTTGACGACTAAGAAACTGCACTTGCGTTCCATTATTCATGAACTGCTGTGGTTCCTAATGGGCGATACCAACATCAAGTACCTTCACGACAACAAGGTCACCATCTGGGACGAATGGGCCGACGAAAATGGGGACCTGGGACCGGTCTATGGACATCAGTGGCGTAGCTGGCCAACTCCCGAAGGCGGTCACATTGACCAGATTAAGAACTTGGTGAACAGCCTGAAGAACAATCCGGATTCCCGTCGCCATCTGGTATGTGCCTGGAACGTTTCAGAAGTGGACAAGATGGCCTTGCCTCCTTGCCATTGCCTTTTCCAGTTCTATGTGGGCGGTGTAGGAGCTTCTGGTAAACGTAAGCTTTCCTGCCAGCTGTACCAGCGAAGTGCCGATACCTTCCTGGGAGTGCCGTTTAACATTGCTAGCTATGCCTTGTTGACCTTGATGCTTGCTCAGGTTTGCGATTATGAACCGGGAGAATTCATCCATACCTTGGGCGATACCCATCTGTATTCCAACCACTTTGAACAGGTGAAGGAACAGTTGAGTCGTACTCCCCGTAAACTTCCCACCATGAAGCTGAATCCGGCGGTTAAGGATCTGTTTGAATTTAAGTTTGAAGATTTTGAACTAGTTGACTACGACCCGTGGCCGACTATCAAGGCTCCCATCGCGGTTTAATTACGAATTATAAATTACAAATTACGAGAATTAGTTAGGCGGCTTCGCCGCGATTATTAAATCTCATAATTCATACTTCATAATTAATAAATAGTTTCCTATGCTGATTTCTGCTATCGTCGCCGTTTCTGAAAATAATGTGATTGGCCGAGACGGTCACTTGCCTTGGCATTTGTCCGCGGATTTAAAACGCTTTAAATCTATCACCACAGGGCATGCTATTGTCCTTGGTCGCAAGAACTACGAGGATATCGGTCGTCCGCTGCCCAATCGTACGAATTACGTTTTAAGCCGCAATCCTGACTTTGATGCACCTGGTTGCGTGGTCTGCGGTTCCTTGGAAGAGGCTCTGAAGGCTGTCGAGGCTGCGGGAGAGACGGAATGTTTTATCATTGGTGGTGCCGCCGTCTATCGTGAAGCCATGCCTTTGGTCAAGAAAATGTACTTGACGAAAGTCCTTGCTCAGGTAGAAGGTGATGTTCAACTTCCTGATATGGGATACGGTTGGGAAAAGACTAGCTCGGAAAGTTTTCCCGCCGATGAAAAGAACGATTTCCCCACAGAGTTTGAAATCTGGGAGCGGGAATAGTTTAGTGATTTTGTGGAGTTAGGATGATTGCTTTGCGACGAATGATCTTGCCTGGAGTCATGACGATTGTTGCTGTAGTCTTGCTCCTTGCTTTGTTTCTTGGCTTACGCAATGGAGGCTTATCTCCTGAAGTGACGCACTTGAACAGCGGATGGATTTTGGTCTTTGATGGAAAGTCCTCCGACGTGTCGAGTCTGGAAAACTACAAGTTGCCTCGTAAGTTGTCAGTAGGGGATACTGTAAGGTTTGAAAGAATTTTGCCGGATACTCTTAACCCTCATCCGGTCCTTCGTTTTAAGACGTATCATTCAAAGGTCCGTGTCTTTGCTGCAGGGGAAAAAGTTTATTCCTTTGGCGATAACTATCTGGGCGATGGATTTGTGGGTAGTGGTTTTCATTACGCCTTCTTGAATCATAAGTCCCTAGGTCAGAAATTAATCGTTGAAATAATTCCTATGGAAAAGGATGCCTTTTCCGTAATGCCTGGTTTTGATGTGCTGCCTGAAAATGGAGCCTTGACGGACTACAATGCGGGGCACATGTTAACGATTATCGTTGGTGTGTTCCTTGTGATATTCGGGGCACTTTCTGTGGTATCGACGCTGGCTTTGAGTTTCTTTGGCATGCTGCATTTCCGGTTGCTCATGATTGGACTGCAGTCTTTGTTGCTGGGCATTTGGTCCCTGTGCTACATGATGGTGTTACAGATATTCTCTGTTGATTTTGCCTATAATACATTGCTGGAATATGTGACTCTGTATTTGGCACCCCTTCCTCTTTGCCTGTTCTTGCTTAGTATGCGTAGGAATTCTATGGGGAACAAAAAGGCTTTGGGTTTGAAAATTCTGCTGGGAGTGGATATCGTATTCTTTATTGTAGCATCGGTTCTGCATATTCTGGATGTTTGCCATTACACGGATGTGCTGTGGATTTTCCACTTGTTTATTCTGGCTGGCTTTGTGTACCTGATGCTCTTTGTCATCGGTTTTGGGAAAAGTCGGGATTTGTCCAGTAAGCTTCTTTCCTACGGCGTTTTCCTTTTTGTAGTGATATCTGCGTTGGATTTACTTCGCTACAATCTTTACCGCAATTTTCTCTCGTTTTTAGATGTGTTAGAAGATACCTGGATTCCCATTGGCATTCTGATTCTTGTGCTTTTCTTATTGGCTGGCTATTTGGCAAATATGCACAAACTCATTATGGATAAGGCGGAGAAGGATCTTCTTGCCTCCATGGTCTATGTGGATAGCCTGACAGGGCTGTTCAATCGTGCCAAGTGCCAGCAGATTTTTGAAGTGTTGGACCGGTCTTCTACTGATTATGCTGTGGTCAGCCTGGATATGAACGGCTTGAAGTTTGTCAACGACAAGTTCGGTCACGCTGCCGGCGATGAATTGCTCAAGGCGTTCGCTGGAGTCTTTAAACAGGCTTTTTCTGGTGTAGGAACTTCTATCCGTATGGGTGGTGACGAATTTCTTTCCATAGTCCGAAAGGAACATCTGCAGGATGTTGATACCGCCTTGGAACGTATGATGGAATTACAGAAATCCTGTCCGGTCAAGTTGCCGGTTCCCCTGGAAGTTGCTTATGGGGTTGCCTACCATAAGGAAGGGGATTCCATAACCGCAGAAGATGTGTACAAGGCCGCCGACCAGAAAATGTACGATATGAAAAGTTCCATGAAGTCGGACCTGGTTCGCAGATGATTCCTGCTTTTTGTCTGGCTTTTGAGTTTGCAACAATTCATTCCAACTTGTAATAAATCTCCTAGTTCGCTTTTGTAAAACGAAAGTAAATTGAAAAGATAATCTTTCAAGTCTTTTTTTTGTATAGGCGGTTTTGTCATGCTGGAATTTAATGTGTTTTATCGCCTGGCAGCAGCCATTGGCATTGGGTTGATTATTGGCATACAGCGTGAACATACTTTTGATCAGACGGATCGTCATCCGGCTGGTGTTCGCACGTTTACGTTGGTTGGACTGGTCGGTGCTATGGCCGCCCTCTTGTCAGATTTGATGCATGGGGTGGCGCCTTTTGTGACTGGCTTTGTCGTGATTGGCTTGCTGCTGACCGCTTCTCACATTGCCTTTGGTTTAAGTCATCGTGAATCGGGGTTACAAGTTTTTTCTCGTGACGAGTCTTGCACCGATCGTCCTTCCCAGGGTGTGACTCCTGCTACGTCCGGTATTACGACCAGTGTGGCTCTTGTCATTGTTTACCTGCTGGGTGCCTTGTGCTGGTACAACCGGCTGTTGGAATCCTGCGTCATTATGGTGGTCATGCTCTGGATTTTGACTGCAAAGGAACAGCTCCACAGTTTTGCCCGAAAGTTATCTCGCGAAGATATTTTGGCTACGGTGAAGTTTGCTGTCATATCTGCATTGATACTTCCGTTTTTGCCGAACCAGGCCTTTGGCCCTCCAGGACTTGAGGTTCTAAATCCCCACACCATCTGGCTGTTCGTGGTGTTTATTTCTGGAATTGGCTTTGTGGGATACGGCTTGATTAAGCTGGTGGGCCCGGGGAAGGGCATTTGGCTTATTGGTGTTCTTGGCGGAATAGCCAGTAGTACCGCCCTAACTTTGAATCTTGCAGGACGTAGCAAGGATAACGAGGAATACGCTCCCGACTTTACGCTGGGAATTGTTCTTAGCTGGTCCGTGATGTATGTGCGGCTCTACCTCATTTGTGTCGTGTTGAGCAGCAACCTTGCGGTTCCCTTGGCGTTACCGCTGCTGTTGCCTGTGGTGCCGGGCTTGATTTACGCACTTTACCTGAAGGTTCGTGCCTCCCGAGATCATCGCCCGAAGTCGGCGGAGTTTTCCAACCCCTTCAAGCTGCTGCCTGCCATCAAGTTTGGCGTGGTGTTTACCTGCGTTATGTTTGTGGCCAACGCAGTCCGAGTTTACCTGGGGTCAGGGGCGCTCCTTGCCTGCAGTTTTTTGGGCGGTGCCGCCGAGATGGATGCGGTGGCGTTCTCCGTCATTGACATGAACTTGAAAGCCGGACTTGGCGTAAGGGAACTTGTACTTGCCTTGTTGTTTGCAAGTCTTGCCAATACCTTGACCAAAGGTGGACTGGTGTTTTTCCTGGGAGCCAAATCCATGCGGAAACCAATTATTCCTGCGGTAGCCTTGATCTGTGCCGTGACTGTTGCCTTGATTGCCTTTTACTTTTAGCGTCAGTCTGGACCGCGCCATTCTGAACCTGGTTCAGAATTTTTTTTATTTTAATGAATGTTCAGGACAAGAATTTCTGTAAAGGACTTGAAATGGCTGAGATGACTTTCGCATTGACAATCGCTGGCTTTGATGGCAGTGCCGGAGCTGGTTTTATTTCGGATATCAAGACCATGACGCACTTTGGTGTGTATGGTCAGGCAGTCTGTACTGCACTTACTGAACAGAACGAAGATGAATTCGTGGCGCCCGGTTGGGTCATCTGGGAACGCATCGAGGCCCAGCTAGAAACCTTGTTCCGCAAACACACCTTCAAGTATGTGAAGATTGGCCTGGTGGAAAAGGCGAAAATCCTTCGCCGCATTGTAGAGTTCGTTCGCGAAAAGTCTCCCGATGCGTTTATCGTGTGGGATCCTATAGCAAGCGCCAGCGCCGGTTTTCACTTTATGCGTGATGCTGCGGAGTTCTTGCCTGTCATGAAGATGATAGACCTGGTAACGCCTAATGCAGATGAATACAAGTTTCTCGGTCTGGATGCGGCTCAGCAAAAGGGTGAAATCCAGATGGGGAAGGATTGTGCAGTGCTTTTGAAGGGTGGCCACACAACGGATGCAGAAGCTATCGATACCCTGTTCCACGAAGGCAAGGAATACAAGTTTGCAAGCCCCCGTTTGCCGGGCAGCGGAAAGCACGGCACTGGCTGCGTGTTGAGTTCTGCTATCCTTGCCAATGTGGCGCTTAGCAAGAGTCTTCCTGAAGCTTGCAAGATTGCAAAAGATTATATGAATGAATTCCTCAAGAGCGGGGAAGGCCGCTTGGGTTTAGTTCCTTAAACCATTTACCATAGTTAGGTTCATTATGCCGGTTTGCCCGAATTATACGTCAGAAGTGGAAGCAGGTGCAAACAACTCCTTCACTGATCCACGTGACGGTCAAAACTATAAGACCGTAAAAATCGGAAACCAGGTGTGGCTTGCTGAAAATTTCCGTTATAAGTGCGACGGATCCTTTGCGTATGAGGATGATGAGGCCAATGTTGAAAAATATGGTCGTTTGTACACTTGGGATGCCGCTATGAATTGTGTCCCACCGGGTTGGCATTTGCCTAGCCGGGAGGAATGGGATGACTTGCGGGGCTATGTAGAGGCCAATGCTAATGCGGACGTCGGCACTGCGCTTAAAGCAAAAACAGATTGGGTAGAACACGAGGATACTCCGCAGGGTACGGACGAATTCGGCTTTTGCGCCTTGCCTGCTGGCTGTAGCAATTGCGGTAAGTTAGTCTGCTTTTGGACTTCTTCAGAAATCGATGACGATGGCGCGTACCATCGTGACCTGTGCTATGATGGCGAGGATCTCGATGAGTATTGGAACAATAAGTTTCGCTATTGCTCCGTTCGCCTCCTCAAAGACTGATGCTTCGGAAAAGCAGAGGCTGACCCGTCGGCAAGACGTTTGGTTTGTCGTTCTAAACCACGTTGATCTAATTACATGTAACAAAAAAAGACCCGCTTTTCAAAGCGGGCCTTTTTCGTATAGTCAGAAGATTCAGCTAGCCTCAGGTTCAGGAAACGTTCTTCGCAAACATTCCCTAACCCCTAGGTTCTAGCTTCTAGTCTCTAATTAATCCTCTTCCACCGGCTTCTTGGAGAGCTGCTTACGCTTGATGGGGTCAAGCTCGGTCTTGCGCAGGCGCAGCACTTCCGGAGTGACTTCGATGCATTCGTCTTCGTTGATGAAGGTGACGCATTCTTCCAAAGTCAGGCGGCGGTACGGAGTCAGCTGGATCATGTCATCAGCGGACTTGGAACGCATGTTGGTAAGGTGCTTACCCTTGGTCACGTTCACGGTGATATCCACGTCGCGGTTGTGTTCACCCACGATCATGCCCGGATAAACTTCTGCACCCGGTCCGATGATGAGGTAGCCGCGGTCTTCCAGGTTAGAAAGTGCATAGCTTGCAGCTTCGCCCGGTTCCTTGGCAATGAGTACGCCGTTGATACGAGCGGGGATTTCTCCCTTGTACGGTTCGTATGCCTTGAAGATGGACTGGCTGATGGCGTAACCCTTGGACAGGGACAACAGCTTGGGACGAATTCCGATAAGGCCACGAGAGGGAACCTGGTATTCCAAAGTCACGCGGTCGTTGTCGTCGGTGACCATGTTTACCATTTCGCCCTTACGCTTACCGATTTCTTCGATGCAGGCGCCGCTGTATTCGCTGGGCACTTCCACCTTGAATTCTTCGATAGGTTCCAGAAGTTTGCCGTTTTCGTCGTTCTGGAAAATCACCTGGGGAGAACCAATGGTGAATTCATAAAGTTCACGACGCATGTTTTCCACCAGGATGGTCAGATGGAGAATACCACGGCCGGAAACCTTGAATGTAGATGCGCCATCCACCTTTTCTACCAGGAGGGCGGGGTCGGCCATGTGTGCGCGTTCCAAACGTTCCTGAAGCTGGTTACCAGTCATGAACTTGCCACCATACTTACCTGCAAGGGGAGAGGTGTTCACGGTGAACAGCATGGAAATGGTGGGAGGGTCGATATGGATACGGGGCAGTTCCACCGGATTGCTGGGGGCGGACAGGGTATCGCCAATGTCAAAATTGTCAAAACCAGCCAGGAGGACGATGTCGCCCGGACCAGCTTCTTCAACCGGCTGCGGAGTAAGACCGTCGTAACGCAGCACCTTCTGGAGACGGACGTTCTTGAACTTGCCTTCGACAGAGGACTGTGCAACAGTGAGACCCGGCTTGAAGATGCCGTTCTGGACGCGGCCCACAGCCAAGCGACCGAGGAAGCCGGAGTATTCCAGAGAAGTAATCTGCATTAGCGGTTCTGCGTTCGGATCGCCCTTGGGAGCCGGGATGCGTTCGATGATCTTGTCCATGAGGATGGAGAAGTCGCCATCCGGGTCTTCCATTTCGGCCTTGCAGATACCGCGACGGCCGGAACCGAACACCTTGTCGAAGTCCAGCTGTTCTTCG
>JAZRXW010000102.1:0-7917 GCA_045600425.1 Fibrobacter sp. | reverse complement strand
GGATTCGGAATGAGAACGCAGAGAGCTAACGCGTACGCAAGTTGCACTGGTGCGAACATCGGAGTGCATGATCTTGCGGGTTTCGTTGAACATCTTCATTTCTTCCTTGGTGTAGTCATTTTCAGTCATCTTGTCGATCTGAGGAATGACGTTGTAAGCCAGCTGGAAGGGGAACTTCTTGATGTGGGTGGTGGAACCAGTTTCGATGATGTCCTTGTACTGCTGCTGGAGTTCTTCCATTGCGACTGCACCTGCACCGCTTGCACTCTGGTAAGAAGACACGCGGATCTTCTTGATGTGGGAAATCTTTTCGATGGGATTCAGGACTACAACCATCATAATGGTGGTGCAGTTGGGATTTGCGATAATGCCGCAACCGCCGTTTTCTGCCTTGTGGAGAGGAATGTCGCAAGCGTTCACTTCAGGAACGACCAGCGGAACATTGTCCATCATACGGAAGTAGCTGGTGTTGTCCACGACCACTGCACCGTTTTCAACGGCGATAGGCGCAAATTCCTTAGAAACTGCAGCACCTGCAGAAGAGAGTACCAGGTCGACACCCTTGAAGGCATCGGCGCAGGTCAGTTCCACCTTCAGCTTTTCGCCCTTGAAGGTGAATTCCTTGCCCACGCTACGTTCGGAAGCGAGAAGCTTGAGGTTCTGCAGAGGGAAGTTGCGCTGTTCCAAGATGGAGAGCAATTCCTGGCCGACGGCACCGGTGGCGCCCATGATGGCTACGTTACGAATCATTTTTTAACCTTTATTGTTCTTCGGTTGTTTGTTGTTTATAGTTTGTCTTTAAAGTCTCAATATTAGTCTTGAACCTATCCAAGTATGTCTTTGTCTGGTCTATCTGGTTCATTGCTTGACTATACTGCTTGTCCTGCTCCTCGGGATTTTCCTGGATTGCATAATTATAAAGGGAATACGCTGCAAGACGGAGGCTTTCGCTCGCTTGAATCAACTCTGCATGGGTTTCGCTAGATTCAAGGGGATGGAATAAACCTAAAACTTTTTTATTGATAGCCACAGCATTGTTACTGATGGCTAGGGCCTGTCTACCGCGGTCCTCCCGTTCTTGTTCGCTTACGTTTGCAGCGATCTTTTCAAATTTAAGGATGGACTCGACCACACTAAGCATTCGTTCAATTACCGCCTGTGATTCCGTCTGGTAGCTGTTTAACCGGTTTAAAGCTCCTTCGGTACTTTTATCCATTTTGACTGGGGAATCGGAAGACTTCTCCGCCTTGGTCGACTTTGATGCTGATTTCTGCAAGTCTGTTGCCGGTTTATCTCTATTTTGAGAGAAGGAGGCTATGTAGTCTTGGTACTTGGCGTTCATCTCTGCAATTTCTGCAGGGGAGTATTCTTGTGTCGGAACAAATGTGGGTCTATCCCAATAGGCGATTCCGATAAAAGCGACAAGCATAAAAAGAGAGAACAGAATGTGCCCTACCTTGGAGGGACGGTCATCGCTTTTTATGGTGAATATAAAGCCGGTGATGAAGAGGCTTGCAAATGATAGCAGCAAACCTCCATCACAATTGTACACAATAAATGAATTTTGTGCGAAGTAAAATACGCAATCAATAGCTACTATAAAAAACGACAAAATCGCTCCCAGAAGTTTCTGGTAGCGAGTCTCAGACGATGCCGCCTGAAGAATCGCCATAAAGGTGATTCCCAGGGGAAGAACGTACATAAGAGAAATGTCGGCTATTTGCTGGTTCATTTACCTATTAGAACGGAAGACCCTCGTCGTCCTCGGGCATGGGAGCGTCGTAGGCGGGGGCAGAGTTCTGCTGGTTGAAGTTGTTAGACTGGCTATAGCTGTTGCTCTGGTTGAAACTACCGTTGTTCTGGTAGTTTCCTCCATTCTGGTTACGGGGAGAGAGCAGCTGGAAGGTATCCAGGTTCACTTCCGTTGCATAGCGCTTCTGACCGCTCTGGTCAGTCCAGCTACGGTTGGTGAGGGAACCTTCGATATAGAGGGTCGTTCCCTTACGGACTCCAAGGCTTTCCATGGTTTCTGCGACCTTGCCCCAGCCAACAATGTTGTGCCAGTCAGTCTGTTCCTTCGGTTCGCCGTTGTTATCCTTATAGCGACGAGATGTTGCCAAAGAGAAGGACACACGCTTACGTCCGGTGTTGCCTGCACTAATGACAGGGTCCTTACCAACATTACCAATGAGCATCACTTTATTGAGATATGCCATACTATTATCCTATTTTTGATTTTCTATGCTAAAAGATAAAAAAAATGAAATGTCACTTTTGTGTCATTTGAATCTTTATGTGTATTTTTCGTAAAAAGCAACTATTGTTTGCAAAATGAAATTTTTTTTGACAAAATCAGAAAAAAAAACGATACAAACAAGGGTAACTGCAAAGAGAGGGTTTCCTTGGACAAGATTTTCTTAAATCTTTTTTCGGGCACCGGATTTCGAAATTATGTTCGAAATGATGCTGTTCTTGTCAGTGCAAATGGTGACTTGAACAAAACGACGAGTGCGGATTGTTTTTATGAAATGGAACTTGCGGGGTTTTATTCGCAAGCAAATGTTTTGAAAATCTTTGAATTTCTGAACGCAAGAACCTGTTCTCCTTTCGTGGACTTTCTTGATGGTAGGTGGATTACAAAAAGTAATCTAGCTTTTAGAATATACTGCAAGAAAGGTGAATTTTCTGATTTAGCCCATGTGCAGCAGTTTGTGATAGATGGCTTTCGTCCCGCTTCAGGCATCTTTCGTTTTTCAAAAATGTTTGAAGGGACGTATCCCATGGAAGCCCGCCTAGAAGAACAATCCGTTAAGGTGACTCCGGTCGAGAGCTCTTCTGGCAGTGACTATGTAACGTACCTTGTGAACTTTAAAGCTGATTTCCGGCTTCTTTCTAGTGTTGAAGGTCTCTCTCTTGACGAAATGCTTAAACCACAGCTGTTGCTTGTGAATAAAGACATGTACCCCATGTTCAAAACTCTGAATAAATTTGCGGGGCAGTTTAATCTTATTGACCAAAAGTTTATTCGTTTGAAAAGTCGCAATCAACGAGAAGCCGAGTATGCCTACCTGTGGGACTTCGTGTATGGTAGTGGCAGTATGTCCATATCCAAGTATGTTGAATTTTTACAGCCAATACTTGGCAAAACAGAATGGGCTTCCCGACTAGATTTTTGGGTGCATCCAGAGAAATACGGTTTTACAAAAAAGTCCTCTAGTGACTGGGGTTGTAGCGACTCCTTTAACTATGAAGTTCCTAATAAGACGTGTTCCAATACCGTTCAAATGTTTATTGTGGACTCTGTTTTGCAATCTGGTATAGAAAATTCTCTAAAGAAATTATGTGAATCTATCCAAGACAAAACGATGGAATTGATTAATACCCGCCGTAGTGTATCTTATCACCGTAACAGCATGTTTTTCTCGACAGTCATTCGAGACGTTCGCACAATTCAAAGTCTGCAAGAACATTGTTTCTATTTATATTCCGCAGTAAGTTCGTTGATTGATTTCGGTCAAGAATTTGTATGGTCTAAGGACTATTCTCTTATAAGATTTTTGGGGACAAAACTTTTAGAAAAGATTAAGTACGATCCTATAGAGTTTATGGATCACGAGTTTCTTCCTGTCAAAAGAATGGCATCTGCATTGATATGTGGAAACCTATATGGGGAGTAATTTTTTTACCAAGACCATAAACAACGGTAAAAAAAGAAACGTCTCGTTTAACGAGCCGTTTCTTGTTGACGTGAACGAAGATTGGAAAGTTCTTCCTTCAATGTAATAACAAATAATCTACTTGCTTTCGTGCTTGCTCATGCAGTGCAAGCTGCCGCCTTCCTCGATGACGGTGCGGCAGTCAATGCCGATGACCTTCAGCTTGGGGAACACGCTTTCGAAGTACTTCTGTGCGACAGCGTCTTTCGGGCTCTTGTACTTGGGGAAGATGAGGGCGCCGTTGGCGTGGATGTAGTACATGTAGCTGGCCGGGAGAATCTGGCCATCTTCAAGAACACGCTGGGGCGGCATGGGGAGGGTGTCCACCTTGGCCTTCTTGCCGTAGTGAGCCTTCATGAATTCTTCGATGAGGTGCTTGGCTTCGGCGAGAATCGGAGTGTTGGGACTCTTCTTGCTTTCTTCCCAGCACATGACCACGCGATCCTTAGCAACGAAACGGGCAACGTTATCGATGTGGCCGTCGGTGTGGTCGCCGTGGAGACCATGGGGGAGGATCAGCAGGGACTTGAGGCCAAATGCGTTGCACAGGGCCTTGATGACCTTGGTCAGGTCCTTTTCTGCGTTACGGTTCTTGCCGATGAGGCAGTCCAGAGTGGTGATGCCGAGACCGTCGCCGTTCACTTCGATGGCGCCGCCTTCAAAGATGTAGGGAACGCTCTTGTCCATCTTGTAGCCGAAGGCTTCCGCAATGGTTTCGGGAATTTTGTCGTCGTGATTCCAGGGAGGGAACTTGGCACCCCAGGCGTTGAACTGGGTCTGTGAAATCACAGTCTTGTCGCCCTTCTTCATGAAGAACGGACCGTAGTCGCGGATCCAGATGTCATTGGTCTTGAGGAAGATGACGCTTACCGGGAAGGGACGGTCGGCCAGGGCCAACTTTTCGTTGAAAGTCAAGAAGTTCTTGGAAGGAACCAGCACGTTCACCGGCTGGAATTCGCTGATGGTCTGGATCAGATTGATGTAGAACTTGCGGATTTTTTCACCGCGTTCGCCGTACCAGTTCTTCTTGTTGTGGGGAAATGCAAGCCAGGTGGCTGCCTGTTCTTCCCATTCTGCAGGATAACGCAATGTGTTGTTCTTTGCGGTTGCCATAAATACTCTTTAAATGAAAGATGAAATGTGAAAAATTAAGAATGAAATAATCGAAGCGAGGAGTCCTCTATAATGAAGCGCGAAGCGCCATTAATATCATTTTTCATCCTTCATTTTTCATTGTTAATTTCCTAGTCGCACCAGATTTTTAAAATGTCTCCGTACAAATCTACGCGGCGATCGCGGAAGTGGGGCCACCAACGGCGATTGAATTCGGTTTCGCCCAGGTCGATTTCCACAATGGAGGTTCCCAAAAAGTCGCTGTCGCACTTCTTGATGAGGTACCCATCGGGAGCTGCTACAAAGCTTGTACCCCAGAAGGTCAGTTCCCCTTCGGTTCCGATGCGGTTGGCGCTCAGCACAAAAGTACGGTTGGCGATAGCGTGACCGCGCATTACCGTAGTCCAGCTGTCCTGCTGGCGGGGGTAAAGTTCCTCGGGTTCTGATTTCATCCAGCCGATGGCGGTGGGGTAGATCAGCAGGTCTGCGCCCTTCAGGCTCATGATGCGTGCGGCTTCGGGGAACCACTGGTCCCAGCAAATCAGAACGCCAATCTTACCTGCGGAAGTCTTGATAGGTTCAAAGCCTGTGTCGCCGGGGATGAAGTAGTATTTTTCGTAGAAGGCAGGGTCGTCGGGAATGTGGCTCTTGCGATAGAGACCTGCGATGCTGCCGTCACGTTCAAAGACAAATGCAGAATTGTGGTAGATGCCGCGGGCTCGCTTTTCGAAGAAGGGGAACACCACAACGGCGTTCAGTTCCTTGGCGATGGCCTGCCATTCCTTGACCATGACGTCATCCTTTTCGATGGCCATGTCAAAGAAATCGGCGTTTTCTTCAAAGGGGAAATAAGGTGTGTGGAACATTTCCGGGAGAATGACAATGTCAATTCCCTGGCCCTTGAGCTTGAGAGCTTCGGCCTTGTACCATTCGTTGTTGGACTTGGTGTCGCCAGTCCACTTTCCTTGGAGAGTAGCGGTCTTAATTTTCTTCATGATTTAAATGTAGAATTTTATTTTAGGGTGTCCTGAACAGTTCCCTCTTCTGATATACCTTGAAAAACGTCAAAGGTCATTGAGCCGATAACTGCTCCGTTTCTGTAGGCGGTTTCTACACGATATTTCCCTGGGGGAGAATTCCTTTTATGGGAAAAACTTCTATACCCATCTTCACGTCCGCCTTTCAACACCATTCGGTTTGAAGAGATAATGTCCGTCAATTTGAATTTTCCTGTTTGATGGTCCGCATAGTACCAACGATATTCAATTTCTGCTTTTAGGTCTGTTGGTGCATAAACAGAAGAAACAAAGTATACAGGTTCGTTCTCGTTTTTGTGTACACTCTGGGACTGAAGACCGATTTTTTGAAGGAATGTGGGGGCATCTGATTCGCAAGTATAGGATTCTTTTTTGAAGTTTATACAGGCAACTTGTTGTTTCATCACTAAGGGGACTGGTGGTACAAGATTTGCCATATAGGCGATAATTAGCAAAAAACAGATGATGGCGGGAATGATTAAAACCTTCGCACTTCTTTTGGATATTTTCCAAACTAGAGTGCAAACTCCAAAAGAGAGAAGGGTGCTGATAAAGAACCAAAAGAAACCGATTCTGTTAACCCAGTGGGGGATGGTGAAGTTGAAGAACATCGTACCCATAAGGCAGAAGAGGGCAAGGCTAACAGAGAAACTTTCGTAACGTTTTTGTAGAAATTCATTACAGACAAGCAGGACCGCCAAAAGAACCACAAGAATTAATGTGGCAAAAGACCCACTACTCTTAAAATAGCAGACCACAAGGGCGCTGAACATACTACCAAAGCAGAACTGAACTGCCCAAGAAAATCTTTTTCTCCATACATCGCTCCATTCGCGGTCAAGAAAATATTTTCTCTTTTTCTTCCTGGAAATATTTTCATTCTGATTTGCTATTGGAACATCGTTGGTGGTTGACGTGGTCTCTGCTGGTTGGTTGCTCAGAACGTGTGCAGACAGAAGTGTAATCAGAATAAAGGCACCTGTGTAATAAGCTACCAAGAAAACAATGTCGGAATTATCAATGCCTGTTCCGAGGGTAATTGAATCCCAGCCAAAACCGCCCAGGAAGGCGATTGCAGGGAAAAATTTCTCGATTTTCTGGACAACAGGCTTTGCACGGAGATTATCTACGAACTGCATAGCTGAAAAATACAAAAATTGCTAACTTTATGCCCGAAAATTTGATTTACAATCCATCTGGATTTAAAGGATCGTTATGAAACTCTCTAAGTACTTCTACGTCACGCTCCGCGAAACGCCCAGCGATGCCACTATGCCCAGCCACATCTTCTTGATGCGTGGCGGCTACATCAAGCCTGTGTCTACCGGTATCTACTCCATGATGCCTATCGGCTATCGCGTTATCCAGAAGATCACCAACATCGTTCGTGAAGAAATGAACAAGATCGGCGGTATCGAAGTGGACCTGCCTGTGGTTCAGACTGCAGACCTGTGGAGCGAATCTGGCCGTTACCAGGCCATTGGCGAAGAATTGCTGCGCTTCAAGGACCGTAACAACCACAACATGGTGCTGGCCATGACCCACGAAGAAGCCATGACCGATATGGCCCGTTACGTTTTGAACAGCTACAAGCAGCTGCCCTTCATGCTGTACCAGTTCAAGACCAAGTACCGCGACGAAGCCCGTGCCCGCGGCGGTCTGATCCGTGTTCGTGAATTCCTCATGAAGGACGCTTATAGCTTCCACTCTTCCCAGGAAGACCTGGACAAACACTACCAGGAAGAATACGACGCCTACCTGCGCATCTATCGCCGCGTTGGCATTGAACCGGTGGTGGTGCAGAGCGATACCGGCATCATGGGCGGAAAAATTGCCCACGAATTCATGCTGGACACTCCCAACGGCGAAGACTACCTGATTCTCTGTAAGAAGTGCGGTTACCAGGCCAACCGTGAAATCGCAAAGTTTACCCGCGAAACCTACAAGGGCGATGCTAATGCCATGCCCGAAAAGGTTGAAACTCCTCACTGCCCGTCTATCGAGGAACTGAGCGCATTCCTGAAGATCGACCCCAAGTCCACTGCCAAGTG
>JAZRXW010000101.1:0-53784 GCA_045600425.1 Fibrobacter sp. | reverse complement strand
AAATTTGGGAGCAAAGACTATGTGATATTTGCAATTCCACGTTGTATGAGCGGTTGTATTTCTATTATTCATATTAATCCTCTGGTTTTTATTGTGATGCAGTTGGCAGACCGCACCATCAATTTAGCCAAAGGATTTTTTTCATGATCGCCAGAAGGCTTTATTTGAACTCCCCAGCATAGCTGGGGGTTTTCGTTTTTATCCAATAAGAAAACAAAATAAGACGGACTTTCGTCCGTCTTATTTTGTTTTTAAACCTCAAATGGAAATTAGTCTTCCATTTCAGCGAAATCGTCTTCTGCGGCCTTCAGATCGTCGGCATCCGGTCCCATGATTTCATCATCTTCTTCGTCAAGAGAGTCGCCCATGCCGCCCAGCTGGTATTCCACCTTACGAGCTTCCTTGGACTGACCCAACTTAAGAATCATAGCACATTCTTCGCAGTAACCAAGGTGCTTGTCCACCCAGAATTCAGGAGAAACAAGATTGCGGTTACAGCGAGTACACATCTGGGATGCAGCTTCGCGTTCAAATGCAAGGTTCTGTTCTTCCAGTTCCTTAAGGATGCGTTCCGTCAGTTCTTCCTGAGTTTCTTCGGCGAGAGAGGTCTTATGACGGATAGAAGCCGTAGGTTTCATTTCCAGGTTCTTCATTTCAGAAGACATCTTCTTCTTGTTGGAGCGGTCTTCCTGTTCATCCACTTCGGTAAACATGATTGCCTTGGAAAGCTTCTTGACACCCTCCAGAAGAACGGCATAATCGTAGTCATTTACAGGCTTCTTGGAAGGAGCCGGTTTCTTGGAAGGAACATCAACAACTTCTACCGACTTGACTTCTTCTGTATCCACATCCGTCTTTTGAATCTTGCCGCCCTTGGTAGAAGGCTTTGTTGCAGGAGCTTTCGTTTCGACAGCATCACCGCCTTTCTTGGGAGAAGACTTTCCGGAGGCAGCCTTAGCAGGTTTAGCTGGTTCAGCATTTACCTTAACTGCAGGTTTTGCGGCAACCTTAGGAGAAGCCTTCGCAACATCTTTACCGGCTGCAGCTTTATTCGTTGCTTTAGATGCAGGCTTTGCGGCGGCCTTCGGTTCCTTAACAGACTTTGTATCCTTGGCAGCCTTTGCAGCAACCTTCTTGGGTTCCTGAGCCTTAGCGTCCTTAGCGGTAGCCTTGGATGTCGTCTTCTTGGCTGCACTGGCAGTGGCAGTCTTTGCGGCCGGTTTCTTTTCAGTTGCCTTGGCAGCCTTTTCTACAGCCTTGGCCGGGGCTTTCTTGTCCGCCGGCTTCTTTGCTGCAGTTTTTGTTTCCTTTGACGGTGCTTTTTTAGAACTCATAGGTTACTTCTTTTCCACAATTTTAATGTTAATAATCGGGTCGTTAGGTTCAATACGGCAGACAACGTCCTGCCCCTTAAGAACCTTACCAAAAACAGTGTGCTTGCCATCTAGATGGTGCTGCTCGGTCTGGGTAATAAAAAACTGGGATCCATTGGTATGGGGACCGCGATTGGCCATAGAGATTACACCAGCTTCGTGAGTCAGTTTATTCTTCTCATCGTTGATGGTGTAGCCAGGACCACCTTGACCATTACCCTTGGGATCGCCCCCTTGAATCATAAACCCAGGAATGACTCGATGAAATGTCAAGCCATTGTAAAATCCACTATTTGCCAGATCTACGAAATTAGCGACAGTATTGGGGGCTTCCCTAAAATCCAAAGAAAGAACAATCGTTCCCTCGTGAGTTTCGATGGTGGCTTCAATTTCCTTGATGCCCGTATAGTCTTTTTCAAAGACTTTGCCCTTCGCAAAACTCAAGCAAGCGACGCCACCAGCCAAGACTGCAAACAATATTTTTTTTACGATTTTCATAGACTCTATTATGTAATCGTTTTAAAGATCCTTTTCGTCAAACGAATATAGATTTTTTAAAGATTCCCTATCGCTCGTTATCTTTCATTTGGAGCTGTTTTTTCAAATATTCTTGCGTCATTTTCTATATTTGGGTCAAAAATATAAGATGGAACACTATGGCTCAAAACGACAATATCAGAAACTTTAGTATTATCGCCCACATCGACCACGGTAAATCCACCCTGGCCGACCGTATGATCGAGCTTACCAAGACAGTTTCTAAGAACGAAATGATGAACCAGCTCCTGGACGACATGGACCTGGAACGTGAACGCGGCATTACCATCAAGGCCCACGCCATCCGCATGGTGCACGAACGTGACGGCAAAGAATACATCCTGAACATGATCGACACCCCGGGGCATGTGGACTTTACCTACGAAGTGAGCCGTTCCCTAGCCGCTTGCGAAGGTGCCATCCTGGTGGTGGACGCAAGCCAAGGCATTGAAGCCCAGACACTCTCCAACCTGTATCTGGCAATTGAGAACAATCTGGAAGTGATTCCCGTTTTGAACAAGGTGGACCTGCCGGGTGCACAGCCCGACCATTTCGCCCAGATGATTGGCGACCTGCTAGGTTACGATCCGGACAAGATTCCCCGCATTTCTGCTAAGACCGGCCTGAATGTTGAACAGGTGCTGGACAAGATTGTAGATGAGATTCCCGCTCCCACAGGCGAAAGCGACAAGCCCCTGAAGGCATTGATCTTCGACTCCGTCTACGACTCCTACCGCGGTGTGATCAACTACATCCGCATTGTAGAAGGTACTCTCAAGCCCGGCATGAAGATTCGTATGATGAAGACCGGTGGCGAATACATGGTTACCGAAGTAGGAACCTTCAGCATGCGTCGCGACCCCAAGCCGGAACTGACCGCAGGCATGGTAGGCTATGTGCTTGCCAACGTCAAGACCATTAGCGACGTAAAGATTGGCGACACCTTGACCGACGCCGCCAACCCTGCAGCAGAACCTCTGCCCGGCTACAAAGATATTCTGCCCATGATCTATTCCGGTATCTACCCCATCAATCCGGAAGATTACAAAGACCTCCGCGAAGCTCTGGAAAAGTTGCGTCTCAACGACTCCGCCCTCACCTGGGAACCGGAAACTTCTGAAGCATTGGGCTTTGGTTTCCGTACAGGCTTCTTGGGACTTCTGCACATGGAAATCGTGCAGGAGCGTCTGGACCGAGAATTCAACGTGGACATTATCACCACCGTCCCCAACGTGGAATACCACGTGTACATGAGCGATGGCGAAATGGTGAAGATTGAAAGCCCGTCCAAGCTCCCCGATGCCAGCCGTTACGACCACATCGAAGAACCTTACGTAAAGGCACAGATCTTTACGCCTAAGGAATTCGTGGGCGCCCTCATGACCCTCTGCGATGAAAAGCGCGGCGAGTTCGAGACCATGGAATACCTGGACGAGACCAAGTGCATTCTGAAGTACAACCTGCCCCTGGCAGAAATCATGTTCGACTTCTATGACCGACTGAAGTCCGTGAGCCGCGGTTACGCCGGTCTGGACTACGCTCCCATGGGCTACCGTCAGAACAACCTGGTAAAGCTGGACATTCTCTTGAACGGCGACCCGGTGGATGCTTTCTCTGTGATTATCCATCGCGAAAAAGCCCACACTTATGCCAACGCCATCTGCGTGAAGCTGAAGGATCTCATTCCCCGTCAGCAGTTCGATGTAGCCATCCAGGGTGCCATCGGCGGAAAGATTATCAGCCGAAGCACCGTGAAGGCTGTACGTAAGGACGTGCTAGCCAAGTGCTATGGCGGTGACATCACCCGTAAGCGCAAGCTCCTTGAAAAGCAGAAGGAAGGTAAGAAGCGCATGAAGAGCATCGGCTCCGTGGAAGTGCCCCAGAAGGCATTCCTCGCTGTGCTTAGCCTCTCCGATAATTCCTCCAGCGGTAGCGACGACTAATACGTTCCCCCTCGGGCTAGGAATTCGACGAATGGTTTCTTTAAAGCAAAAGATGAAGCGTCTGCACCGCAAGAATTCGCAGACACACGCCTTCATATTGTCAATGACCCTCATCGCATTCCTAGGGATTTCTGTCGTAGCCCGATTTTACGTCATTGTCCCTCTCCGGATGATGGACGCTTCCATGTCCCCAGGTTTTAAAGAACGTGATGTAGTCTGGATGTGCAAGCTCCCCCTCTGCCTAGAAAGAATATCCGAGGGCGATGTGGTCTGGGCAAATCTCCGCGGAAACGAAGAGATGGTCCGTCAAGTCCTTGCCATGCCCGGCGATACAGTCTCAGTGTCCGATAAAGGCCAGGTCATCACACCCCACAGGAAATACCTTTGGAAAAAAGAAGAAGCCTTTATTCAAAGCAGACAGTTTTACATCCCTAAAACTGGAGACACTCTGGATTTTCAAAAACTCAATGATGTTGAGCAGGACTATGTTATCTCCTACCTGCGGGAAAAAGGTGAACACGTCATTGTGAAAACCACCCTGTGGCAGGGCGACCGAGAAATCAACATCGACAGAGTGGGATCGACCAAAATTGCAAACCGCCAGGTCAGCCTCAACGAAATCGACTATCTCCCCTGGCAAGATCGTTTCTTGATTGAAATGCAAATTCGACAAAGTGAACCCGGAAATTTTCCCATCACCTTAAAACGAGAAATATTCCGCGGCATCAAAAAATTAGTCCCTGCGGCACCAAAACTCGATTCCACCAACACAACCTTGGACTCATCCGCATCCGTATCAGATTCTCTAAAAGACTCGACGGCAAAAGAAGTTCCTGTTGATGTTGAAGAAATCATCACAGAGCCGATCCGCAAAATCGTCATGCAAGACGACTGCTACTATTTGGTTTGTTCCAAAGGCAATAGCTGTCCGGATTCCAGAGAAATCGGCTATGTCACCAAGGACAAATTAATCGGACGTTACATAGAATGGCCCACACGGATTGACCGAGCAATTGTAACTCCAGCCATCCGTTATATTTCTACAGCTTTTAACGTGATTTCTGATATATGCAGCGACATCTACAGACAGGTTGAAGCGCTTTTCGAAAGTTCACCTGAAGAAGCCAATGAAAGTTCTTCCGAAAATACTAAAAAGAATTAGAAAGCCAAATAGAAGCACAAGTATAAAGAATTTCATACAAAGAAAAGACTCCTAGAATCCTAGGAGTCTTTTCATTATGTTCAAGACGAACTAAATCATTAGTCCAAGGTGTGAACCAAGAGACCGTCACGGAGCTTGGGTTCGAACCAGGTGCTCTTGGGCGGCATGATTTCGCCAGCGTCGGCAATGTTCATGAGCTGGTCCAGAGTGGTGGGATACATTGCAAATGCGCAAGCACATTCGCCGCTATCCACGCGCTTTACCAGTTCACCAAGACCACGGATACCACCAACGAAGTCGATGTTCTTGGAGGTACGAGGATCGTCCACATCGAAGAGGGGCTTGAGGATCAGCTTCTGGAGGAGAGCCACGTCAAGGCTATCTACGGGGCCGAGGTTCTTCAGGTATTCAGCCTTGAAGCAGCAAGCATACCACTTGCCGCCCATGTAGAAGTTCACCTGGTTCTGCTTTGCGGGGCTCTGCATTTCGGCGAGAGGTGCAATATCGAAAACCTTAGCCATTTCTTCCATAAGCTGTTCCGGAGTACGGCCGTTCAAAGACTTGAGAACGCGGTTATAGTCCAGAATCTTCAGCTGGGTGCTGGGGAACAGGATTGCGAGATAACGGTTGAATTCTTCTTCACCAGTGTAGGTGCCAGCCTTCTTGGCTTCTTCGGCACGGTAGCTAGCGGCACGAGCGCCTGCAGCACTGCGGTGGTGACCGTCAGCGATGTAGCTAACGGGAACAGATTCGAAAGCCTTGCGGATAGCGGCAATCTTAGCGTCGTCTTCAATCACCCAAACAGTGTGGCCAAAGCCGTCGGCTTCGGTAACGAAATCGTAAGTGGGGGCAGTCTTGATCACATCAGCCAGCAGTTCGAACTGACCTTCGTCGCGGTAGGTCAGGAACACCGGACCAGTATTGGCGTTGGTGCCCAGCACATGACGCAAACGGTCTTCTTCCTTGTCGGCACGGGTCAGCTCATGCTTCTTGATGATGCCATTGAAATAGTCTTCTGCGGGAACGCAGCAAACCAGACCGTACTGTTCACGACCGTTCATAGTCTGGCGATAAATGTAGAGGCAGTCCTTCTTGTCGTGAGCGATAACGCCATCGGCAATCATCTTGTCCAGGTTTGCACGGGCATGTGCGTAAACCTTAGGATCGTAAGCGTCCAGGGAGTCGTCCAGTTCCAGTTCGGAACGGGTAACGCGGAGGTAGGAGTGAGGAAGGCCCTGAGCCATTTCCTTGGCTTCGGCGCGGTTCATCACGTCATACGGGAGTGCGGAGATGTTCTTAGCTTCGGCGGGATCAACCGGGCGAAGTGCCTTGAACGGGTAGATGTGCATCATAGGCTTTTTTCCTTTTTGAGCTTCTTTGATTAAAACTTGATCTTCTGAAATGAGATTGTGTATAAAACCGGTCTTCTTGGCGAGCCACTTCTTACGACGATGACTTACAATGAAATAGGCTGCAAAGAAAAAGATGACACCGCCAATGGCGGCAACGATTGTAATGCCTATTAAAAAAGCAATAACATGACCAGATGCCGTAGCCCACAATTCAGCAAGAAGACTACCCACGTTCCTAAGGTTCAGGGTTTCAAACTTTTCCAAAAAGTTAAAATCGATGGATTCCGGATTCCAAATCTTGCAGCCCAGACCATAACCAGCAGGATAGAAAAAACCAAACTGAGTCACGGGATTGGCTACGAAAGAGGCAACAATGCCGGGGACCTTAGGCAACTTAAAGAAGGCACAGAACGCAATCGTCAGGAGAATGGCGACACCAATGGTGGGCCAAATCCCAATAAAGACTCCTGCTGCAACAGAACCAGCCACCTTCAAAGCATCTTGATGCTTTGGAAACATGCGGTTGTAGTAAACATTACTAAGTCTTACAAACTTAGATTTGTCCTTGCGAGATGCTTTTGGCGTCACTTCTGTCATCACGCCCAAATTTAGCAAATATTTACGATGAGACGTAGTTTTTTCTAAATTTAAGGATATGAAACATCTTATTTCAAAAGAAGGCTTCGAGAAATTCAAAGCGGAATGGGAACAGCTTAAGTATGTGGAACGTCCCGCCATGATTAATCAGGTCCAGGCCGCCGCCGCCGAAGGAGACCGCAGCGAAAATGCCGCCTATACATACGGCCGTATGCGAGTAAGAGAAATCGACCGCCGCCTTCGGGAGCTGGACCGCATTCTTGATGGAGCCCAGGTTGTTGAAAGCATGGCCTCCGACGACGGCTCCATCCGCTTCGGGGCAACTATCAAGTTAAAAGACTTGAAAACCAAACGCGAAAAAATTTACCAGATTGTTGGAGACAAGGAAATCGACCCTCTCCAGGGACGCATCAGCATGAAGTCCCCCGTAGGCGAAGCTCTTATGGGAAAAAAAGTCGGCGAACAAGTCCAGGTCAAAGCCCCCAAAGGAACCATCACCTACGAAATCGTGGAAGTGACTTACTAGAGATTAGAAATTAGAGGCTAGAGATTAAAGGGTAGAGGTTAGAGACTAGAAACTAGGGTTTTGAGGGTACAGGGTATAGGGTACAGGGTACAGGGTATAGGTTAGAGACTAGAAACTAGAGATTAGGGATATAAAGATGAAACTCTCTTTAAATAGTATGTACTTGCCTCCTACGGCCCTAACCCCTAGAACCTAGCCCCTAAAACCACTTGCATCCTGCGGCCCTAGCCCCTAGAACCTAGTCTCTTGACCCTAAAAGTTCCCTAGCCCCTAGAACCTAGCCCCTAACCCCTAAAAATTATGTTTATCGATTCTCATTGTCATTTGGATGCTTACGAGGAATACTCCGGCGAAAAGCTGGACGATCTTTTTGCTCGTCTACAGGCTGCTACAGAAGCCGCCCGCGTAACACAGGACGACGTTACGGCCTTCCCTATCCCCGACTTAAACGGTCTCAAGACGTGGAGCAGTTCCAAAACCAACATCGACGACCCTAACGTGAGAATGCCAGAAGCGTTCATCCATGTGGCTTGCGACCCTAAGGATTTGGACCGCGGTGTGGAACTAATCGAGAAGTACAGCTTCGTTTACGGAGCTTTTGGAATACACCCCGAATATGTGTCAGACACAACACCCGAAGATGAAGCCCGAGTGGCGGAACTTCTAAAACACCCTAAGTGCGTCGCCTGTGGCGAGATTGGTCTTGACTATCACTACGGTGCAGAAAAAAAGGCAGAACAACGCAAGCTATTTGAGCGACAGCTCCAGATTGGAATCGCTTCCGGAAAGCCCCTGGTTTTCCATCTTCGCGAAGCAGACGATGACGCTCTTGGAATTTTGCGGAGCGCCAATTTAAAGAACTGCAATATCCACGTACACTGCTTTACAGGCTCTCCTGAATTTGTGGAAGAACTGCTGTCACTTGACGCTAACGTCTTTATCGGCTTTACCGGAATCGTCACCTTCAAGAGCGCTCAGAACGTTCGAGACGCGGCAATGCTAGTTCCTTATAACCAGATTCTGCTGGAAACGGACTCTCCCTATATGGCTCCCGTTCCCCACCGCGGAAAAACTTGCCATTCTGGGTTTATTCCCTACACCGCCCAGATGCTTGCGGATATAAAGAAGATTCCCATAGACGAACTCTACAGACAATGTAGAGAAAATACAAGAAACTGCTATGACATATAAAAACAATCCTTCCCTACAGCTACTTGTATAGCAAGCCAAAGCAAGCGATTTTTTCCTTTCATCTCATAAAAAAGGCCCGCAGCAAGCGGGTTCTTTTTTAACAAGCAGAAACAGTTTTTGGCTGGTAATGATTTTCAAGATACTTGAGAGCATCCTCAGGATTCAGCGGTTTGCTGAAATAGAATCCCTGAATCAAGCGACAACCTTCCTGCCTCAGGAATTCCAACTGTTCCTCAGTCTCCACACCTTCGGCAATTAAATCAAGTCCCATGTTCTTAGCGATTCCCACAACCATACGGGCAAAAGAAGCATCTTCTTCATCTTCAGCCACATGGTCAATGAAAGACTTGTCCATTTTCAATGTATGGATAGGATAACGTTTCAGGTAAGAAAGACTGCTGTAGCCAGTACCGAAGTCATCAATGGAAATTTGTAAACCCATACTGGAAAGAGCCTTCATAATCTCGATAGTCTTTTCTGCTTCACACATGGCAGTGTATTCTGTAATCTCCAACTTTAAATTATGGGGATTCAGCTTTGTTTCCATCAAGACCCGCTTGACATCTTCCACCATATTATCCAGAGTAAACTGCTTTGCGGAGAAATTTACTGCCACCTGGATGTCCTTGAAACCCTTCTCCACCCATTCCTTTGCCTGCAAGCAGGCCATACGCAAAATCAACGCACCCATAGGAATGATCAAACCGGTCTCTTCAGCAATGGGAATGAATTCCGCCGGGGAAATGACGCCACGTTCAGCCTGATTCCAGCGGACCAAAGCCTCAAAACCTGCAATGCGATTACCCTCGGTAATATCCACGATGGGCTGATACAGCAAAACGAACTCTTGAGCCTGAATAGCCTTGCGAATTTCAAATTCCAGCTTGTAAAGTTTCATGGCCTTTTCACGAATACCGCCACTGAAGAATTGAATACCGCCATGGTTGACGCTCTTCTTCATCTCGCGAAGACTTGCGGTGGCGTTAGCCATAATATCTTCTACACAGTCCACATCGTGATTCAAAACCACGGACATCGAAGAACTGATGTACAAGGCACGTCCATCAATCTGGATTGGCATCTTAACAGCATTATGAATGCGACGAACTATAGGCAAAACATCGTCATTACTATCCTGAATGCCGTGAAGGACAATCGCAAAAACATCCGGACCGATTCTTGCGATGGTATCGTTATTGCGACATTGCGACTTGATGCGATCAGAAACAATACGAAGAACTCGATCGCCTACATTGGATGAATAAGAGGTATTGATGGCCCCAAAGCTATCAATGTCCAACAGTGCAACCGCAAAAATGTAATCAGGTCGTTGGTGCGCGATATCAACATCGACTTTGAGCTTCTCTAAGAAAAACTTACGGTTGTAAACACCAGTCAAAGCGTCTTGATATGCGTAATAATAGTTCTGCTTTTCGCTAGCGGCACGATCGGTACGTTCGTTTAACGCACCAATAATGCGGATAGGCCGCCCCTCTTCGTTGCGCTGTATATTGCCAGAAATCTGGAGGACATGCTCCTTAGAATCTTGAGTCAGCAATGTGAGCTTCGTTTCAAAGTTGGCTGAATTTTCCAATGCGGCTTTCAGTATATCCTTAAATTTCAGCCAATCGTTCTCCACCACACGAGAGTGGAGAATCTCAAAGGAGTCTCCCACCTTAAAGGGATCAGACAGCAATAGCTTAGCGGCCTTCTGTGACCAGTAGACCTTACCCGTTGCAATATCGAAAGTCCAAAAACCGCTGGCAGAAACATCCACCATCATCTGGAACAGTTCGTCCTTTTCAAGCAAATCCCTCTGAAGATCCCTTACATGAAAGGCACCCGTATTAGGCGGTTCAATATGAACATCCTTTCTGATTTTTTCTGAATTTCCAAAAGCTGGGAGTCGGCAAACAATAGCAGCAACAAAAAGCAGAAGAATCGCAAAAATATAGAGCACAACAAAAAAGCTGTTGTCCACATGAGTAATCATTCCAGGGATATTAACAGCCAGGAGAATGCTGGCGATTAACAGCAAATACCTGAAAAAATTCTTTCGATTCAAAAAATTCATTCCGCGACCAAACCTAACACCAAAGATACATCTTTATTTTTATTTTCACAAAGAAAAGTTTACTTAAATACAAAAAAACAGCACATTACTGTGCTGTCTGTTTTTATAGTGCCAGAGGGACTCTATCCGCTACATTTGACCTAACAGCCTAGTACGAATTTCTAACCGCATTTTCTGACAAATTTTGCAGTTTTAAAAATTACGGTTATTGCCAATTACTTTACGTTAGTTGTATCTTTAGTCACGATTCCGTCACGGTCATTTTCGAGTCGAAGGAGATAGCGCAGTATGACAAAGTCACGGCAGCGAGTGTCAGTATACCAGAAAAAGGAACAGAAGGGAGGGAGAATCCCCCTATGGATCAACTACACGGTGGACGGCAAGCGTCACCGAGAGAGCATGAACCTGTTTCTGATTCCCGCAACTACTACGGCCCAAAAGATACAAAACCAGAACACAATGAAGCTGGCGGAAGCTGTCGCAAGGAAGAAATCCGAGGAGCTGGACCAGGCGGACAAGGGCATCCAAATCCGCACGGAAGACGCCCACATTCGTCTTATCGACTATGTGATGAAAACTGTCAAAAATTCAACCAACGAAGAATGGATCCAGGGGCGCAAAAATTTCTGCGCCCTGGTCCAGGATTTTCGCCCGGACACCCGCGTTGTCGATGTCAATAGGCGATGGTTCGAGGAATTCATCAAGTATTGTTTTGAACGAGGAAACAAGACAAATACCGTGTGCGGCAGGGTCAATATTCTAAAGGCAATCCTGCACAAGGCGGAGCTGGACGGCGTGATCAGCCACCGTCCAGACTTCAGCGGGCTCGCCCCCACTCCAGAGCCGGGGCACCGCGAATTTCTGACAATTAAGGAACTGCGACAGATGCTGAAGGTGGACGTTCCGGACCGGATTAAGAATCCGTTTATGTTCGCCTGCTTTACAGGCCTGCGTTTGAACGATGTTAGGACATTGAAATGGTCCGACATCCAGAAGGACTTCAACGGAAACGATATCATCTTTTTACGGCAGCAAAAGACCAGCGAGTTCGTCCACATCCCCATCGGTAGTAACGCAGCCCGTTTCATGTCGCCAAAAAGGACAGGCGAGCGAGTCTTTGAAGACTTCCCCACCTGCGAGACCTGGTACGGCAAGAAAATCAAGGAATGGGTCAAGGCCGCCGGAATCGAGAAACACATCTCTTTCCACTGCAGCAGGCACACTTTTGCAACGCTTAGCCTGAACAACGGAGCGGACCTTTTCACCGTCTCAAAGATCCTTGGACACACCAAGATCACCACCACCCAGATCTACACGAAGGCCCTAGACGAAGGGAGAAGAAAGGCTGTGGAAGCGATACCTAAGCTTTAAAGTTTGTTGTTCCGTCTAGAAAAATTATCCGGATCGATTGGTGAAGTTCGTTCCTTGAAGTTCGACGCATTGAAACAGCTCGTGCAAATCCTACAATAAGCACGGCGACACTTTTCACACTCAGGAAATTCAAACTTGGGCATCAAACCTCGCTGGTTATTTCTAGGTCCATTCCGCAGTTCTTGACAAGCTGCTCCAAGGCAGCCCTGCTATTCGTCAATAGATTCGTTTCCAGGTTGCACCCATTTCCGACAAGGATGCATCCAGCAGAATCCACAAAGGCATTATTACCCGCATGGATACGGATTCCTCTGGAGGCCGGGACACGATTATTGCTCAACAATGGTAGACTTCGCTTAAATTTAGGCGAATCGCAAACTTTCACTTTATACGACCCTTCCGGAATCATCATCTTTGCGTTCTCGGCCGTAAAGTAGGTTCCGCCAACATCATCCAGCAAGACACCTAGAACCACCTTGGATGTTTTCTTAAACCGATGCAATTTCATTTTAGATCCTTTATTTGAACGCTTCGCACGAAACCGCGATGTAAAGGAAACTCCCACCACTTTAGCCGATGAGATGCAAAGAACATGTATTTACGTCCATCACTTATCCAATACCAGTGAGGCAAAAACACACCTGTACGTCTGTACACAGATAAAGGAGACTCAAACATTATTTTTACGGATTTTGAAGAAAATTTAGCCTTGACAGCCTCCAAGAAACAGTTACTCAAAAAAATCTTTTTCATGTCGTTACATCGGCCTCCATGTTACCTGGCAATATTCATGCATTTTTCCCTTGTCGTGCTTGATGCCGAAGTGGAAAAAATGAGCGAACCAGCGAACTGCACGGTCAACGATTCCTGCCTCCACGCGAGTGAATCCTGCCTCCCGCATGGCTCCGCGCAGAAAATCGTCACATTCACCAGCAGTCAGCTTGCGAGAAAGCCCGTTGACCAAACCGCCCCAGGCGTAGAGGGCATCATGCCCGAGCCCGCAGGCATCCTTTTTAGCCACACCGTAATAATTCTTGATTGGCCAGTCAAAAGGATTGCTGGCACCATTATAAGGACATCCAGCCTGGAAAGTGAAAATCAGTTTCCCCACCACTCCGTCAATCTCGCAGATGGCTGTAAAACCAAAAGGACACGCGGCATGATACAGCTTTTTGTCGTCTGGCCCAACAAGCGGGAAACTACTCGGGGCAAGAGTCGACAGCACTTTAATGCTCATAGTTCCATCCCCCTGCCCTTCAGCATCCCGATCAGCTCGCGGAGCAAACCGTTTGTTTCACGCAGTTCTTTCTCGAATCGCTCGAACCTGTCGTTACCTTCGTCAAGGCGTTTCTCGCAGTTCTTGATTTTCTCCTCCAGAAGGGCAAAGCGCTCGTCGTAGCCTTTGCGGGATTCCGCGCGTTGTTCCTGGATTCTATTCTTGTCCGCATTGCTTTTCAAAAATGCAGTAAGCGCCCCTAGAAGGGCAACAACCGCCGCTATAAGTTCTGGTGTCATAGAATTTTTTCCCATTGTATCTATGTATTGAACATCGCATCAGGTTCAAGGTTAGTTCTAACACTATTCACCATGGCATGGTACGAACCTCCAGAATGGCCTGGTTCCATCTCAGGAACAATCTCAACTTTCATGAATGGATACGAACCAAAGATTTTAGCCGGGATATGAATAAAACCGTGGCTACGAACGTAAGCCGCATAGGTCCAAATTAGTTCGTCTTTTGCTCCACCTGTTTTTAGCACTCTAATTCGTATCAATCTATTATCGTCACCGCAGTCATAGTTAATCAGGAAGTCAAACTCGTAAAGACAACTCTTTGACCCGGCGCAATCAAAAGTCCACCGTTGAACATACGTCCAACTGCCACTAGAATCCATTGACGCGTTAAAAAAAGAGTAAGGAATATTATTTCTGAAACTAAGATAGCTCTCAGTCAGCCTATTTGAATATTCGTCACCAAAAGCCTTAGCAAAAAGCTGATCACCGTTGAATACAACATTGTTGTTAAAAACCCATAAACACTTTGCTCGAATCGTACTGCCATCCATAACGATGACATCCCTTCCATCGTCACCTTTTATTTTTGCGAACCCATCCGAATCGGCTACTAGAGCAATTCTCCTATCCGTCCCTTCGACTTTGACCTGGAATCGCTCTTTTGCATAAAAGTTAGGCGCCGTAAGATCACCGATCATCGTATCGCCAGATTTATGAACTAGACCATCCAATGACTGATGTTGCGTCAGAAAATCACCGAGATCGCAAACTGCTCCATTGCTGGCATATACAGTTTTTTCTGTTCCGTTAATCTTGACCTTATGAGTATGACTGGACGAAGCCTTTCCGTTCCATGTTTCCTTGTCGGATGCAGTAACATGGACGTCGCTATTGGATACGTGGCTGTCGTATTCGGCGCGCTTTTCTGTTGTTACACCGCTATCTACCGCGGACTGCTGGGTTGTAGTGAGTTTATCCTGTTTAGCCGAATTGAGAGAATCGTATGCTGACTTAACGCTCTTTGGGGTTGCAGCAAAATTTTCACTCTCGCTAGTCGTTGATGTCATAAGAGCTACAAGTCCACTTACACCGAGTCCAGCGTTACCGATTTCGTCTCTTGCAGACTCAACGCTTTTAAGCCTTGCGTCAAGGCTAGCAAGAGCTTGTGCTAGCACACTTCCGTCGGACATCAGTTGCTTGGCGATTTCGGTCGCCAAGATTTGTAGTTCCGCCCCTTTTATCGATTTCTTATCAAATCCAGACATGTTACACCCTCACTCCATATTTTCTTGACAACGTTTTTCTGAATCCGTATTTTTCCTTCAGCATGAAACATCCTCTTTCGCAATTCCACTGCATGAACTTGCCAAACGAATCAAGGACCCTCTTTATAAATTTGTCCACAAGCATTCTCATGTCACACTTCTTAAATATTCCAAGGTATGTATTCATGGACGAAAGAAGGTTCTGGCACTTCCATTGCAATCCCCGTACATTCAAGTCTTCTGTAAGTCTTTACGGCCATTTCGCGTTAGTGTGGTGCGGCATCAAAGGCCGCACCTAAGAATGGTTAAGGTTTAATTTTCAAGAGCGCAACCGACAACGACCAATGATAGGTGGTCAAGTAGGAGCCGTAGAAAGAGCCGTAATGGTTCAAACCCCACGCCTGCGAGCGCGAACGCACAAAGGGCAACCAGTAGCGGCAATCATTCGAATTTCTGTACAATTCCAATTTCTGTCCAGACATCTTCTTCAGAGTCCTGTTTAATGCGTCCGAAGTGTCGCTGTAACCGCTCAATGAATAACGTACATTGGAGAATACTTCTTTAACAATTCTCATACCAGGCATAAACCATTCGCCGTGGCGAAGTCCTTCCACGTTGTAGAATCGTCCAAAGGAGTTCCACGTGTTGTGATGGTTGTACGCGAACTGGTGGGGCTTGAAGAAGGCTGTGTTGAGACGCTCATTGGCATCTGTAAAGACCTTTGTCGCATCATTCCCGTCACTCATCATCAGCAAGTTTCCCGAGAACCTGTTTGGATATGCGGGGACACGGGACGCAAGATACAGTCTCCATCCCTGTTCCGTAGGTGACGACGGGGAGTCGCCAAATTCAGTATACACAGCATCGGGCACGGTCTTGTTCTTCGCACCGCTAGGAGCGGAAGAAGACTTCATCCACTCGAAATAGTTGTAGAAGGAGTCTCCCTGCGAAGATTCCGTTCCGCCGTTCCACGTAACCGAGCCTTCGTACTTGAGAACTGAAGTCAACACATCAATAGAACACGCCTGACGGACGCCTTTCACGCCACGGATGTCACTTACGATGTTCGTCATCGCCTTGGCCAGTTCGGAGTCTGTAATCTTGTCGGCAGGAATTGTATATGCGGAAGAAGTTGCACCGTCCCAATAAGTCATCGTACCAGAACCAGTCTTCCACAGTACGTACACCTTGTCTCCATAGACGGCCGCCACCACGCCCACGCTTTCCATAAAGCTAGGCATCTTGCTCACGTCAAGACTCTCCCCGTCGATGAATACGGCGTGGCCCAACGGCGTGCCTGCGGGTGCAGTGGCTGCATTGTAGCCGCAGTCTGACGGAACGAATACGGCATCTCCGGGCTTTGGAATTGAAACTTCCACATTCACGCCGTCGAAATGCACCTTGCCGCTGTCGGAAATAAGCGAGACCGTGCTCTTCCCGGAAGGCCTGCTCGTATCGGAGGCGTATAACGCCTCGTTATCGTACTTGTTGATAAATGCCATTATTTAACCTCTTTCTTTTCAAGTCTTTTCGCCAATTCAACGACGATCCCCTGAAGAAGTTCCACGCCGTAGTAATTCTTTTCGAAAATCACCGGATTCTCCAATTCAATGACATTTCCTTTGCCGTCATCAATTCTACTGATAATCATCAGTCCTCCACCACGCAGTCAATGTCGCTAAGGTCAAGTGCCTCGTTTGTCGGGTCGTAGACTATCGTAATCTTGTCCTGCTTGGCTTTGATTTTCTTCGCTACGGAGGTAGCGAAAGATTTCAGTTCAGCTCCCTTGATAGCCTTGTTGTCGTAAGATTCTGCCATTGTTCATCCTCCTTATGTTGCTGCATTCCAAGCTGCATCCCAGAGGGCTACTGCCTCGTCGGAAGTCATCCATTCAAAGCTGTCGGACTTATTATCCCAGCTATTGATCTTGTCCTGAGAGATTCCATCCAGCACAGTCTTGTTGCTATGCTCGTGCGCCTTGGAAACTGCGTCCTGAATCTGCGCGTCAGTGCTTGTCAGCTTGTCCTGCTTGCCATTCCACTTGGTCCGCTCCGCCGCCGTGATGTGCACCGTAGTGTTGGTCAGGTGGCTATCATATCCGCCCACCTTGTCTGACGTGATACCGCTGTCCACGGCCGCCATCTGACCAGCCGTAAGGGCATCCTGCTTCGCATCCCACTTCGCCTTGTCCCCAGTGGCTATCTTGTCAAGCTCGTCCTTGTTTGTGTGCGAATGCCGGTCCTTGGCCGCACTGTCCCACCCGGTCACCTTGTCGGATGTGATTCCGTCCAGTACGGCCTTGTTGGCGTGGCTGTGGGCCTTAGATACGGCATCCTGGATTTGTGCGTCTGTATTTGTCAGCTTGTCCTGCTTGCCGGTCCAGGAGTCCTTCTGTTCCTTTGTCACGTGAATGTCGCCGTTACCGATATGGGTAGTGGCGTTCGCAACCTTCTGCTTTTCCGCATCGGAATAGTTGTTGTCAGAAAGGCCTTCAATATCATCAAAAACAGGAGTGATCTTTCCGTCTACATCCTGGGCAATTCCGGTGAGCGTCTTCTTCGTTCCGCCCTGATTTCCAGCAATCGCCGTCTGCCTTTTCTTGAGTGCGGACCAATCGTTGACCGAAGAATAGCCTGTAGCAACGTACACGACCTTGTTCGCAGTGTCCACGAAAAGCTGGCCTTCATAATCGGGAATAACGGAAGGCGCAGCGGCACCGAACAGCACCATGGACTTCCCGCCCACAAGCGGAAACTCTTGCATGGCTACTGAATCCACCACGATGTCGCCGGAGACCTCGCGGGCCTCAACCGATTCAAGACGAGCCTCCAGTTCTCCAAGTGCCGCAGCAACAACCTCGTCCTTGTTGGCGGAAGATTTAGAAGAAAGGAAGTCGTCAGAATTGAAGCCGCTGTCCTTCAGGTTCCCATTGGCATCAAGCCCGGCGAAGTTTCCGCTTGTCGCTCCAGTAACCTTATCCGCCTTCTTTCCGAGCGCGGTATTCAAATCGTTGTTATTCGGTAGTGCAGCCAACTTTGTAAAATCGGCGGCACTCATCAAGCCCTTCTGCGTAGCGCTTGCTGGCTGAATGTCCTGGAAGGCAACGCTGATGTCGCCATTCTCGTTCTGGGAAATCTTGGCTACGGTCTTTGCACCGTTGCATGTAAATTCCAATGCACTCTGTGTCAGCTTGAACTCACCATCCATGAGCTGCCACACGCCAGTCGTGGAAGCCCCGGAACCGCTCTTGTGAAAGATTAGGTTGGAGCCGTTGCGCACCGTGATGTTGCCAAGTGTAATGACGTTGGCAGGAGACTTGTCCGATATTCCCGTAACGCTCACCAGGTCGCCGTTGTGCAGGTTCTCAAGGGTCATCGCGTTGATGGCGGCAACTGTCATCACACCGTAGTTCTGGCCATAGCCGCTCAAGATTCGTGTTACGTATGATACAACCTGTGCGTGTGACGCAACGTGTCCATCGTTGTCGGAGGCAACATCCGAATTTCCGAACGCACTACTGGCCAGCTTGGCGATAGTTACGGAACCGTCCTTCATTTTTTCAGTAGAAACTGAATCGGTAGCGAGTTTGCTCTCAGTAACCTTTTTGTCCCCGATAGTAACTAAAATGTCACACTCGTCCTTGCCGTTCCAAGCGTTGTTGCTGCCCGTAACGTCACCCGATATATTGATTTTGCGCGTCCCGCTGAAAGCCTTGGCGTGAATGTCGACTACTTTGCCGTTCTTTAACTTTACTTGTGAAATTGCCATAATTCAACCTTTAACCAAATCTTAGTTCGCCTTCAAATTCTACGAACCCCTTGTCACGCACGAGTTTCTTTTCCCATGCGGATTTCGACGCCACCCACATAAGGTCGTCTCCAACGCTCACGACAACATGGCCAGGATCAACTATGCCCGAGTCGCTGACGGTAACGCTATCACCCTTCTTGTGACCTGTGATAGCGTTGATTTCGGATACAGTCATGTTGCCGAGCCATCCGCCGACATCGCCCGAAATGGCGTTGTTGATGACTTCTTCCGTCTCGGCTTTCGTGTACGCTCCCACCTGTTCAGCGGTGACTTGGTGAGGATTGGAATGGTCGGAGATGTGGGCTCTCAGCGAGTCAGCATTGGCCTTGATCGCAGATGCGTTATTCTCGTCCCCCTTAACTCGTTCCCCAGCCTCTTTTCTCAACGCAAGCGATATTGAAGAAACAAATTCTTCCATTTCTTCATTTGTCGCATATCCAGAAAGGTCAAGATGCATTAAGACCGACCATTGGCCATCCAGAAAACGTACCAAGTCCCCAGCAGACACATCAATACGAGAACCGTCGTCGTTAACAATCAGTCCATTATCCTTAACAGCCCATATATCACCATCATGCATATTGTGCATAACGTTGATTTCTGCACACGTTGCAGAACCGACAATATTAAACGAGACTCCCTTTTCAATGGCGTCCGCAATATCATTGGCGATTGCTTCAAGGCTATCGTCGGTACTCCGAAGCTGAACGACGTTTTCTCTCCCAGTCTTCTTCAGAGCGTCAACAAGCTGCCTCCTCACATCAGACATAGACAATTACCAGGCATGAACCCAAGAAGAACCTGTATAGGCGTACAACAAGACCTCACCATGGCGAACTGTTAAGTACATATGATTACTTCCACCCGCATCACGTGAAATAACATAATCACCACCAGTGGAATTTCGAACCAAAGCCGTTGCTCCAGCAAACGCAACTTTTGACAGTAAGGCGGTTGGATTTTGAATATCGTCTACTGTTGTCGCATCAAAAATTTTAGAGCAAAAAACATTGCCATACACACTATCTGATGCTTGAAGAACTCTAGCGGCAAGTGCACCCGGCAAAGTCATATTCCCGAAGTCATCAATCTTACCACCATTTCCAAATTGCACTGAGCCAGAAACAAACAAGTCTTTTAGAACACGAACTGCATCATCCTTTACTTTCAAAATTTCTGCAACAGAAAATTCTTCACCAACCACGAGATTTCGCAAAATACGCAAAACAACAAGCTGGCTCACGACTCTATCAATATGAACCTCGTCACCCAAGTCAAGACTTTTCCCAAGGGATATTTTTACAAGATTTCCTTCATCGTCAGTAAACGTAAAACCAAAGCCTTCATCATCAACAAAAGCGTGTACACCTGATTCAGGATGTTCAAACCAAATTCCATCTTGTTTTAATACAGAATTATCTCTTGAGGCATCACCAAGTTTCAACGATCCATCATGAAATTTACCGCCCAGCATTTCGCGAACAATATGCAATAAGACCGCTTTCAACACCTGACTATCATCATTTTCAGACAGTGCCATTCCTGCCTGTTCAACGATGTTACACAGTTCCCTCTGGATGGTGTTGAACCAGGAAGCATTCAGGCGGGTTGCTCTAATGCCTTGTTCCTTGTCACCACCGACAAATTCGCCATCAACATTATATTGTCCATCAATTTTGTGCATACTTTAATCCTCATAGAGATAAATGAACTTGACGTGGGCCAGCTTGTCAAATTCAATTGCGTTTTCAAAATTTTCGTTCCACCAAAAAGACAAGTAATCGTCGCAGGCAGATTCACAATCAAAGAAAGTCTGTTCAATGGCACTATCCTTGATTTTGATCATGACGTACATATAGGCGTCTTCACCAAGATCACGAACCCACTGAGGGAATTCATCCGGTTTCTGCCAATATTCAACGACTTCGGCATTCAAGCCAAACAGATCAATGATGTTCTGGAAATGAGGAACAGTGCTTCCGCTTCTGGCTCTCGCAATGCGATAGATTTCAGCCTTGGCCTTTTTGCCGTCGTCATCATGGGCAAATTCAAGGCCCTTTCTGGGCAAGGCAAGTTCATCATTCCAGGAAGCAATCGCCTTGGTGCAAGCGGGAGACGAATTGACAAGCATTTCTGCAAGGACATCCCAGACGTGACTGACGCCTGCAGCAATGGATTCAAGGAGTTTCTGCCAATTCGTCTTTTCATTTACATCAGCTGTTTTCGGAGCCCATTTGAAATTCCACATGAATCCACGCGGAAGCAGACCCTTAAGCATCAGCGCAAACTTTTCCACATCATTCGTAGCATCTTCGCCAGAACGAGCAGGGAACCTGTTTACAGGCATATAGTCACGCGAAAGTACCACCATCGGGACGGTTTCAATTTCAACAGCATCGCCTCGCTTAACGCTTACCGTGTAACAGCCTTCAGCAGGAACTGAAAAGACAATTCTTGTATCTTCAACTTCAATAGCATTTTTGACAACTTCTTTGCTGCCATCATGAAGCACAATGCAGCAATCAGATGTAAAGCCAACTCCCCAGAGAGTAGCTTCACAGCCTTCAAAGGCAATAATCTTGTCTGTTGTAGAAATCATCGTTCCCCGCTAGACAAAGCTATTTGGGTTTCTCCTTTGCCAAAACCCACAACTTCAGCAACAGCCACGCCTGCAGAATCTTCAGGAACGTTCAGAACCAGTTCAAACTGATTTACGGACTTAGGCGTTCCATTCTCATATTTTTGCACAGAGCCGATAGAGAACTTTTCTGCGGTCGAGTTAGCAAGAACATAAACGCGAACATCGTCAAATCCAATCACAGTTTTCGGGTTATCCGGTCCATAACTTTGAAGAACAGACTTCAACGCATTCTTTACGGATTCCTGGACAGCATCATTGAACGGCGACACTGTCGCATTGATTTGGAACTTTACAGGAGTAACAGAAATCACTCGAACGTCTGCGGTGACAACGCGGCGTTCATCAGCCGTAATATACGCACGAGCTTCATTTACCTGGTCTTCGGTTAACTTCGCAGAAGACTCATCGGCAAAATTCGCACAAGACACCACAACTGAATTTATTCTCGGGTAATTGGGCTTTACAAAAGCCTTGGTAACAAAATTAAAGCGTTCAGCCCACTGTTTGTAATCATTGGCAGAACCGCCCTGAGGCGGATTCTGGACCCGATTCAAAAGGCGTGCACGGTATTCTTCAGCGGTTTCGCCCCAATATTCCACTTGGCCGTTGACAACAACTTCAATGGATTTTCCACCGACTATTCCTGGAGCACAAACTTTAACTTCGGAGCCAACGCCATCAGGAACATTGTCCCGAAACTGAAGAACAACACCCTCGGGCTGATTCCAGGCATTACCGGCAACAGACGCAACAACACGGACTTTTGAATTTTCACTTGTGACTTTAGCATTGCCGATTGTATAGTATTCGCTTCCTGTATCAGGATCCGCGAAATACGTTTCCACAGGAACATCCACCGTCTTTCCGGCATCTACATTCAGCTCGACATACCCGGAGGCATAAACAGGCGGCTTATGAGGAATCGCGTATTCTGCGCCAAACCCGTCAAGAGCATCGATGTCGCAAGTCTTGACAAAGCGGTTTCTCCAAACCTTTTTCATCAGGAGCATAATCATATACAATGCCGCACCGATAACAGACGCAAGCACCTTAAGGACCCGCTTTCTTAGAACAGGAGCACCGCCGTCAAAAAAATTATAGGCCATTTGCTGTTCAACGTACAGCACAAGTTCAGACAGGCTCTTAAATTCCACGGGTTGCCTCCCAGTTCATTTCATAGGCAAAATTTGATTCATCGCCATCAGGCTTTACAATAACAACACCAAACACAATCAAGGAGCCTTTAAACTTTGCTGTACATACAACCGATTTTGCGATTCCATCATCCACAAGCCACTGTAGGGATTCTCCAGCCAGTTTTTCAACTTCACGCAAAGAAGCATCCGTCCCCTTGGAGGGCAACACCTCATAAAGGTTTCCGCCAAGAGTTCCCTTGTCATCCAAGGCATCGCCCCACCAACCACCGCGAACGGGCTTAAGGTTTGTCGGAACATTATCCAAGGATCTTTCCCTGGCAAAAGTCCCCAAGGAAAGAATTACGGCATTTTCTAGACCATCGGTGGTCACAAGATCCATCGATTCAAAATCAAGGTCACAGGTGCCGTCTTCAAGGCGTTTTAACAACAAATCGCTCACATCGTGAAATTACAATGTGAGCGAAAGATTTAAAGATTTTTGGACCATCTTTTTTTACGGTGCAGACGGCGTAGGTGCCGGAGTAGGCGGAGTTGTCGGGCCGACAGCAGATCCATGAGTATGCTGCGTCAAGTCAACACGGTATGTATCATACTTTGCAGAAATCTCATCAGTCGCTTTTATTTTTCCATCTACAATCAGATCGTTGGCGCAACGGATCTCTTTACCATCCTCGCAAGACATTTCAATATTGCCATCTTCACTTAAAAGAATTTTCTGGCCAAACGGAGAATGCACAAGTACTTCGCCAGACTTAAGTTTCGCAGACATATCGGAACCGTCGCCATGGGTCGCTATAACCACGCCATTGTCACGGGAACCGCCCATAAAAAGAGCGATACCCGAAACGTCGCCTTTTGGCCTTGAACTAAAACCGTATTGCTGGACAAATTCAACATCACGGCGCTTTTCGCCGGCAACAAGTTCAATATCCGTTTCAAGATCATGCGAATTGTACTTGGTAGCAATCACTACGCAGCGGCCGATCATCAGACGCATTCGATTGAAAATCGGCTCCAGAAGGTGATCAAAATTCATCCCTTAACCGCCTTCTTGATAGAGTCCCACGGGCTTTTGGCAACAGTCTTCTTTTTCTTCGTTTCAGGCTGCGGCAAATAAACGTCCGGAGAAACCAGAACCAGGTCCGTGGTTTCGCCACCGTCTCCCCAACCGTATTCCACAGAAGAAACCAGCAAGTCCACAGGTTCTTCCACGCACAAATCCGGAGCAGAGAACGAGCACATCATTCCGGGAGCCCAGACGCCACCTTCGTGAGACCAGCCGTGAACAGAACACCTGAACCCCATAGATTTTGCCTTGCGAATAGTATATTCCCAATCGGCTCTCGCTTCCACGCTTTCTTTCTGGGTGGCGTTAGAATCCACAATCAACAACGGACGGTAACGACCAACGTCATTGTCAGTCTTTACGGCCTTGACCTTGCTCTTGGCTTTGCCGGATCCATAGACGTAGTAAGCGGAATAACGGTCGTTAATGGAGAAATCCACCGAAGCGCTCATCAGGTTTACGCCCTGTTTCAGTTCAGGACCACGCGGGCAGGCAGAAGGCTTCAGCAAATAAATCTGGCCAAGCCCATTGGAGCACGGAACGATTCCGCGTTCCTTGCAAAGCTTTGTCATGGTCTCCAGAGCCTTTACGCCAGGATCCACAGAGAACTTCTTGAGCGGCTTGCCCACATCAACGCCCATTTCGTTCTTGAAGAAAAGACCGAAGCGGCCGCAAATGTCGGAAATAATCTGGTCCAGAGTCTTGTTCTGCCATTCCATAGGATTTTCAACGCAGCAATCGGCAATGTCGCAACTAATTTCGCTTCCGGAAACAGCGAACGTATGGGAACCAGCAGAAAACGAAGTGGAAAATTTTTCCACATAGCCCCTAATGACGGTAGTTCCATCGACTGCAATTTCCACGGAGTCGCCAGGGAACAACTTGACCACATTTCCAATCGGGTCGCGGGCAACCAGATTCAACGAAAACGATGCTGCAATATGGTCCAGGGAACGGCTGATCTTTGCGCCGGTCCAGTACGAAAACTTCCTGCCATTAGCAAAGACTTCAATCATTTGAAAAGCACCTTCAAGGATTCACGGTTGATTACCATCGGGTCAAAGATTCCGTTGCGCTCGATGATTTCTTCCAGCTTGTCAAGGTTACCGTAGCAATCATAGCAGACGGTAATGGCATCGCGGGACGCAAGCAACGGCAAATCCACAATCACAGGCAACTTGGAAACTTCTTCGCGAATGTACTTGAGCGCCGTCGATTCCATATCGGCAAGAGCCATGTAATCGTCAACGGAATCCACCTTGTTCCTGGCACGTTCAAACGCTGCGGCAAAGCGGTCATGAACATCATCCAGTTCCTGGGAACTGGAGAAACTACACTCCACAACGCTCTTTGTAGCCATGGCTGCAGCAGACATCAACGCCATGCGGCGAATCATGTCAGACAAAGAATCAGCCACCATGGACCCACCGTCAAATTCCACGGAATCCATAAGAATCAGAGACTCGTTCACGTAATCCACGAAACCACCGCCAAAGCCAAACGTTTCCTTGGTCATGGTGAGCAAATCCTGGAACCTTGCCGCAAAATCACCGGGAGTCTGCAAAAGCAATCCGATGTTAGAGCGAATGCGAGAAATCTCATTGACAAATCCAGAAACATCGCGCATGGTCTGGCGGGCGGATTCCACGGCATCTAGCGCAGAGCTGACGGCTCCAGAGACACTGTTGACGATAGAACGGGCCTTCTGCAAAATATTGAAGTTTTGCTTGAAGCTGGAGTTTGCAGAATCCAGAGCAGCGGAAGCCTTCATTGCGGCCTGACCCTTCAGGTCAACAACAGAGCGTGCGTTTTTTTTCGGATCCACTTCCGGAATAAAAGTCACTTCACCGGTGACATATTCCTGGACGGCCGTGGTATAGGTAACCGTATAAGGACCGCAGCGGACCTTGAACTTGCCGTAGTACGGATGAACCAGTTCAAAGGCACCTTCGGTATTGAAAGCCTCTTCCAAGTCGGCAAGTTTTTTACTGACATCAGAGCCAACCAGGTAAAACTTCATCGGGTATTGACGAAGAATTTTGCCCGTGTCTTCATTGACATGTTGGTTTGTAAACGGCAAGGCCGCACTTACGATATTACGGCCACCGTTTGATGTAGTCTCTTCAACCAGGAAGGGAACGCCGTTGTAAGATGCGCCCACACACTCAATTTCACCAGCGACAGTCTGGATAGTTACTTTCTCCAGAGAGTCTGCATATTCATAGCGGAAAGTTCCCATTATACAGCTCCTGCAAGGGTGTAACTGCGAGACCAGTCAAAGTCTCCCTGAGGCGGCGGCGTAATGTTTGTACCACGCGGAACATTGTTGAAGTCCACCGCGAAACGGTTGGTGGTTACGGAATAGGACTGCTGCACAGCAGAAGCAATCTGGGATGGAGCGGCCGGAGAAGTGGAGCCTCCATTCGGACCGTTTCCGGAATTGGAATCGCCAAACAAATTTCCAACTAAAGGAAGACGCTTCAGCAAATCCTTAACCGTACTCACAGCAGCCATGGCCCCCGTTTTAAACCCATCCCACAAATCACTAAACGCCTGCGGAAGCGCGTCAATAAAGTTCAAAATCGGATCTACGAAGATGGACTTGAAACCATCCCACAACCACTGAAAATCTGCAATAGCCATGGCGACCCAATTTTTTACAGAATCGATACAATTGTTGAAGAATTGTTTGATACCTCCCCAAACATCATCTACAATAAAGGACTTCAGCATATCCCAGTTGTCATAAACATCTTTAATCACGCTGCCCCACAAAGCAACTGCGGCTACAACCAAGCCTAGAACAGGAACCAAAGTAGACGCAGCTACACCTGTTATAGCCGAAAGTCCTAATCCCAAAGACACAAACATCGGAATCATAGAACCAACGATCCCCCCAATCAAAGTAACTTTAGGTCCAATAAAATTTACAACAGACAGAATTCCTTTAAGAATTTTTGGTACAGCGGGAAGTAGGTCTTTCACAATACCAGCAATTTCTAACCCAACACTTCGCAACGACTTCTTAAACTCGTCACCATCAGAGGATTTAAAGAAATCCTTAACAGAATCAAATAATTCTCGAAACGCAGGAAATAATTCTTGAGCAACAGAAACTTTAACAGAATAAATTGTTTCCCTCATATCCTGAAGAGAATCATTAAACTGTTCGGCTTTACTAGCACCATCTTCAGAAAATGCAGCATCATAACCATTGACATATTGTTTAAGCGATTCTCCGCCATCTTTAAACAATTCAGAAATTTTTTGGCAACCTTTTCCAAAAAGTTCCTGAGAAACAAACGACTTCTGTTCTGCAGAAGAAAGCTTCATGTAACCATCGGCAATTCCTGCAATCAAATCAGATGAAGTTGCAAAATCGGAAACACTTTTTCCACCCAGTATAGCATCAAACATTTTTAAAGACTTTGCATCACCAGATTTCGCCTTTCCAAGATTGACGTTGAATCTTTTTAAAGCATTATCCATTTCATCAATGGACATTCCTGAATGTTGCGCCGCTGAACTAAAAGCTTGGTAATCATGAACAGAAAGACCAACCAAACGGGACGTTTTGGCGATACGATCGCCAGCAACCGTAAAATCCGAAAGGACATTAAACTGCTTGTCAAATTCCGCTTTAAATCCTTTCAAAGATCCCATTACGGAATTCAAAATATTTCCGGCAGCGGCCAAAGATTGAACGTGTCCAATCTTCGTTAAACTATCCCCAAAGCCTTTTACTGATTTAGACGCCCCGTTCGAAGACGTTTGAACTTTATTAAAATCACCAACAACAGCGTTAAGAACGCCTTTGTTGAAACTCATACCTAAAGCAATATTTATAAGACTAGCCATGCAGTAACTATAACTACATGGCTAAACAATTTAAGAGAATTAGACCATCTTTTTAATCGGATGGAGGAACATAGAACGGAAATACAAAAGAAGTCTCGCATGCATAGGCAATCCTCGCAAGGAAATACAATACGATAGATACCACCGTATTGACAATCATCATGCAAGAAACAATCTCAAATGATACAAAAACAGTCCTTAAACTTACAAAAGGCACGAACAAAAATAGAGAGGTAAAGAAAGACCACAATACAGAACTAATTGCCTGGTTCTTCTTACCTTTAGAAACGTATAAAGAATAAAGGTATCCGTAAAAAGGAACTAAAGCACAAATAATAACAACAGGCTCTTTCGAAACCACAGGAGAAAGAATTCCAGACCAAAACAAGGCAAACGGAATCAAATGACAGCGAACAAAGTCCTCCGACATTCTTAGCTTGAAATTATATGTCTTTTTTCCGTTTCTCATGTCCATAATATACATCTTTCCAATGACAAAATTTTACATTCTAGTAAAAATTTTGGTAAAACTACAAATGAAGCATATTCCAAGTTGAACTATTTCCAAGACGGAAAGAGTTCAAACGTAGAAAGCCGGAGGATTTCTCCCCCGGCTTAGTTTGTCCCTCTCATGAAGATAATCACTTGGCGGTCTTCGGAACTTTCCCATTCATGGTCTTCGGATTTTTCCACTTCAAGAACTTCAAGGCCTGTTTTACGCTGAAGTCAAAGCCTTCTGCATCCAGGTTCATGATCTGGTCATAAGGCCAATGGAAAACGCCCGCAAGGACAGCAAACCCGTCGTCGAAGCCTAAGCCTCGCCACCGGCTAAAAAAGGCTTTGCGATGGCTCCAATTCCGCGAACGTCTCGGGCGTCCATGTTAAGCACGGTGTTTTCGCTCAGGCCAGTGGCCGCAACCACCAAAGCGATCATGGCGGAGCCTTCCCCACCGGCGTTACCGATAGCCTTGACATCACGACCTGTAAAGGATTCCTTTACAACTACGGTTTCAATCTTTTCGCCGTTCACTTTCGAAACGGGAACAATCAGCGTATAGTCCATATTTTTACTCCTTTTATGGATTGTTGAAATAAGCCGCGCCCAGGATTCGAACCCGGTCCAAATGCAACTGCAATCCTCAAGCCTCTTGCAAGTGACACCCACGACGCGCGGAGATTTATTAAAAATCAGGTTTACTTCTGTTCCTTAGCCGGAGGGCCTTGGAATTCAAAGGAAACTTCGCCTTCTTCACCACTTTCGCTTGCAACAATGCTGAAGCAGGCGTGGTCCAGAACGACGGTCTTGCCGTTAGGCTTCTTCACGGTCACGGTCGCATCCTTGAGCTGCTGGAGTTCCACCAGGTCAAGGGAATTGGTATCGGTAATGGTTCCAGAAATCTTTCCAGGATTGTTACCGACAACCTTGTAACCGTGCAGGCGACCATCAGGACCCATAACAGGTTCGCGGGTGGGGCCGCCAAGTTCAATGGTAGGTTGTCCCTTAAGGTTGTAAAGGACGCCATTCACCTTGAGTTCGAAAACTCCACCAACATCATCAAAATCAGCCATCTTCGACCTCCTTAGTCAAACTGAATCTTGGACTTGCCAACGAAGAATTGTTTAATGAGATGAGCCGGAATGAGGAATTGCATTGCATACGGATCATCCGGGTCAAGCGCCACAACCACATTGGCAGCAAAGTCTTCGTAGTTCTGCACCAGGCCCTTTTCCATCCAGAGCTGGTAACGGCTCAAGAGTTCTGCCTTGCCCAGTTCAGGAGTCATCACCACCTGACCGGCGCCAAACTTGTTGCCATCATCGGCAAGCTTTGCGTTCGGGTACTTGACCGCCAGATAGTTGTTCCAATCCCAACGAAGATAGCTGAGGGTAAGGACCGTTTCGAGCTGCAAGAATGCAGTGTCCTTGGCACCTGCGGCATTCTTCTTGTAGGTCGTCACCATACGCTTCACGATTACAGAGCCATCGTCTGCACCGACAAGGCAGGCACAACCGGACTTAAGCAAGGAATTGTTGCCATCAAAGCCTTCACGGTCTTCGGGCTTAGGGGCCACAATGCCAGCAACAGTGTAGTTGGAAAGCGGACGTGCAGGGTCGTTGAGAGCCTTGGGGGCTACACAGCCAAGCAAAGCAGAAGCCTTTTCAAAGCCAGGAGTCGGGGACTTCGGAAGAGCAGCAAGAACGATTTCCTGGGAATTGAGCTTTTCACCACGCTTGGTAAAACCAGGATCATCGTCAGTACCATCGAGAACATCATTGCCGTTCAAGGAGAAGATCATGATGCCGGTCTGCTGGACGGTTGCCTTCCAACGGTAATCAAGCATTTCCTTGATGTAGTCCACATTGGTAGCCTCGTCGGAGCCGATAACGATGGCATTGAACCAGGTGCCTTCGCAAATTGCCTTGATGCCTGCGTTTGCGTAAGACGGGTCTGCACCGGCACCAGCCATAGCGACCTTGGCAATAGTCAAGCCGTCGGGCAGCTTTTCACCCTGATTGTGGTTCCAGCGGATGTCAATGCCATGGCCGCAAGTACCCTTGTTCTTGGCGGTAAGTTCAACCTTGTTGGTCGTTGCAGTTGCAGTCACAGGCAGGTTTTCGATGTCATTGATGGCAGCGGCAGCCTTTTCTGCGATATTTGCAGCGGTATCGTCGATGGAAACGTTGACAGCGCAGGCCTGGCCAGCGACCATCAGACGCACAACACCGGAAACTTTAAGCTTATCACCAGCAACAGTGAAGGTCAAGGAGCCCTTGGCGGCAGCGGCAGAAGCATCGTCAGCAATAGGCAAAGCCCAAAGTTCGCTGGACTTGGTATTCTTGCGGAATGCCTTCACCATAAGAGCGAGCTGGGAGCCGTAGCCAAATTCTGCGTCGGCCTGTTCGTCGCTGTTGATTTTTACGAGAGTGCCGTTAAGGCTGCTCTTGGAACTGAGCGGCTGACCGATAATCAAGTTTTTCCACGGCATTGCGCCGGACTTGGTAGCGTTCGAGCCGTCAAACTCCGTCATGAAAATCGGAAAAAGATTATCAGACGGGATTTCAGAGAAAGAAATACTCATTTCTCGGTCTCCTGGTTTTGGGGTTCATTTTTGACAGAAACCTTCGTCGCGGAAACGACCTTAAGGTTTCCAGAAGCAATAAGGCGTTCGATGTAGCCAGTCACTTTCACAGTTTCACCATCCGGCAAAATCTTGCGATTGTGTTCCGGAATGAAAACAGGAGCGCCGACAGGCTTCACAAATTTTCTCACGATTCAGGCCTCAGTTTAGTTTCAAAATCCAAAGGTTCGCTTCCATCTGTAGAAATCGCATTCTTTGCCCTGAGCCAATCCCTTGTAGGAGCAGTCTTGTCTACGTGCATCGTAAACTGGACTTCAAAGGAAATTCGAGCGGAACCGCGTTCAGTTTCCGTTCTATCCGAAAGGTTATTGGTATACGATCTTAGAACGCATTTGCTTACAAGACCTGCATAAGGACCCTTCCAGTCCTTGCACGGATCAATGGCAGCAATTACAGAATTGGCGACGTTATCCAAAAAATCATTCAAGTCGGAATCAGATTCAACACCTTCAAGATTATCCTCGCCATCCATAAAGGCGCGGGCATAAACGTCAATGTTCAAATCCGCCTTCACAAAATAAAAACGAGGGTTTGTCTGCCTATCGTCAAAATTCACGTTTGGAATATTGACCATCACATAGGACTCCTCCTCAGGCCAAATTTTCATTTGCCTGGAAGCGGAAACGTTTGAGCCAATGCCTTCGATATCAGAATCAATAAGAGTCTGCACGACGGCGTGTCTGAAATCTTTAATGCAAGTTAAAGTTCTTTCGCTCATTTCATTTCCTTAAGCCGGTAGACGACAACCCCGTCTTTTTCACTCACAAAACCAATAGCAGCAAGTTTCACAGGAACGTGAAACGGCGTCGATCCCAATGTAAACACGTCATTCTTGCGGGGTTTACTTTCTGGAAGGTCGGAAACTCGCACAAACAGACGGTGAACATGGGCAATCGCGCCAACATCACCAACGCTTTCGGAAGGGACCTCAGGGCTGTCATACAGCCCCTTGATCTCGAAGGATTCTTTCCCGCGAGTCAATGTGACGATTTCACCGAATTCGTTCTCGTTAAAGAACGTCTCGGCAAGATCCGTCATGAGGTCATCCTTGAAAGACATTGTTATTAACCAGCCTTGGCGTTGAGGTCGAGAACGGCATAGCCATCAGCCTGTTCCACAACCGGGAGCGGAGCAGACTTCACGACAAGAACCTGTTCGGACGGATCGTCAATTTCGAAGGTCTTGGAGAACATCTTGGAAGCGAACTTGCCACCCTGGACATCATTGATGAGACCATAGTGGATAGTTGCACGCATCTGGTCGGAAAGGAGCAGAGCCTTGTCGTCCGGGATAATCGGGGCGCGACCATCAGCGGTATCATAGATTTCATCGTAAGCCCAAATACGGATGTTACCGAAGTAACCAAGGAAGCGGGCACCGTTGGAAATCTTCAGGTCTTCTGCGAGATTGCCGCCGACATAGTTACGGATGTCGAGAAGCTTCTGGACCTTGGTATCAGCGCGGAAAGCACGACCGAAAGCCTTACCCATCACAAGGTCGGTAGCCACAAGGCCAGAATCTGCATTGATAATGCCAGAACCATCTTCAACCTTGGTAACGAAATCGGTGCTTGCAGAATAGATGTTGTGGGAATCCTTGAAGCCGAAATCGATTTCTTCACCAACATCGCCACCGGCAGCATCCTTGAGCTGAATCTTACCGTTGATGAGGGCGTCTGCGGCATACTTTTCGATGGTACGCTGAACCTGTTCGGCAAGTTCGCGCTGGTCACGACCGAGAAGGTATGCAGCACGTTCGGCAGGGCTGGACGGACCGCCAACGTAAATCACCTGTTCGCCTTCGTTACGCTTGAACATAGCCACAGCATCAGTTGCACGCTTCAAGCTGATGTTGAAAGTTTCGAAGAACTTAGTGATGTATTCACCGCGAGCAGAAGCAGTGGCAGCAGCACCGCGAGCGACATACGGAGCAATCTTGCGAGTGCCCTTCAAAATGTCAACGGCGATGGTCTGAGTGCCGTGAACTTCTTCACCGAAGAAGCGGGTGGAAAGGAAACGACCGCTAGGGAGATTCTCGATGAGGGCTGCAGTCAGTTCCTTCGGGTCGAGCAAATCAAAATTAGCAACAGCATTTGCCATTTTTGTACCTGTTTGTTGTTGGTTACTTTACCTTGAAGGATTCTGCACCCTTACTGAATGCAGCCTTCATCATCTTCTTGAATCCATCCTGAGCGACGAAACCGCCTTCGACGCTGTTTGCGGCAGCGGCTTCGGCTTCCAAACCCTTCTGGATAGCAAGCTTCTGTGCTTCAGAAAGTTCAGCTCCAGGCTTTGCAGACTTGGCAGCATCCAAGTCAGCCTTGAGCTGAGCGATTTCCGCATCCTTTGCAGCAACGGTTTCGGCATGGGCCTTTTCCATTGCACAAACATTTTCCTGCATTTTGGTAAATGCAAATTCCTTGGCATCGGCAAGAGTCTTACCGCCGTCCACAAACGCAGTAGCGTCTTCTGCAATGTGGCAGGCTTCAAACAAGGCCTTCACATCGGAAATACTCTGCTTGTATGCAGCGATAGCATTCTTGGCGATTTCTTCTGCGGTAGGAGCCGCATTATTCTGTTCAGCCATAGAGCCACCTCTTTTTTTGTTATTTGTAAATTCAATCGGGTCTGCACCCAACGCAATGGCGCAAACTTCTTCAAGGCTTGCGACACCATCGGCCAAGTTAGCGTCAACAGCCTTCTGACCAATAAACACACCGCCCTTGCCGTAATTATTAGCCACATCAATGACAGTCGTGTTACGGTGCTTTGCAACAGCGTTGATAAACACTTCTGCAAGATCGTTCAGTTCCTGCTTGATGAGGGCAAGGCCTTCGTCAGTATCTGGAGTAGGGGCCTTGTCCGGGCTAAGGTCAGAAACAATCACATCGAGGGCGGATTCTTCATTCTTGTTGTAAGCACAAAGAACACCAATGGAGCCAAGAGTCCCGTTGGATGCGGTAAACACCTTATCGCAAGCGGAACCAATCCAGTAAGCTGCAGAGCACATCAAGCCGCCAGTACGGGCCATAATAGGCTTTGTGCCGCGTGCGTTGAAAATTTTTTCTGCAAGGTCAGCACAGCCATAAACTTCACCACCCGGGCTATTGATGTCAAAGACTACGGCCTTGACCTTACGATCTTCCATCACTTCGTCAAAAGCAGCCTCGATGGAATTGTAGGTATCCATCCCGAACCAGGCGGTAAACAAATCGGTACGGTAAGAAAGAGCACCGTCAACGTGGATAACGGCAACACCATCTTCGCGACGGTCAATGACGTTCGGACATTCAGGTTCACCGTTTTCCTTGAACTCCCAGTCAAAATTCACGGATGCAAGCTTTTCCGCTTCATCCTTACGCATGGCAAAGCGGGTAGCGAAAAACGCATTCATCTTCTTCTCGATTTTCTTCTTACTTTTCGCCATTATCATTTTCCTTTTCTTCACCATTATCAACAGTTGCCACGCTTACGCTTTCCGTCTTAGACACTGCACCAGGTTCGTTCAAGCCAAGGGATTCGCGGAGCTTCTTTTCTTCAGAAAGTTCATGAGCGACACGGTCATATTCACCACCGGTAATTGCAGCAACCGCAGAAGCACGACTCATAAACTGTTCATCGACCTGCATCTTTATAGCCTGAGTCTCCCTTGTTGGATCAAGCAAGAATGCCGCATCACCGATCCAATCACAGCGAGACCACTTTGCACGCACCAGCGGGTCATCAAATCCAGGAGCCTTTACAATTCCAGTCAATACGGCTTGCGTCAACCACTTTTCATAAACTGGCTGACAAAAGTCACTCACAAAGTTATGCTTGATTCTGTTGAAAGTTTTCTTGGATTCTAGCAAAGCTGCACGAACGGCATTATAGCTGGAATTGAACTGCTTAAGCACAACTTCGTAGGACAAACCAAGGCGAGCTGCACATTCGCAGAAAATGGAATCAACGAACGGTTTGTAGTTCACGTTGGGTCGATTTGGATTAGCGGGATTTGCCTTGTAACCCTGAGGAAGTTCCACAATTGCGCCAGGTGACATTTCAATTGGAGCATTAGGCCCTGTTACATCGGAAACCCTTTGATCTTCAGGAACATTCCCTTCGTCAAACCCACCGGCGTCATCTTCGTTGTTGGATTCCAGGAATACCGTGAACATGGCGCTAACAACAGCGGCAAGCAGTTCCGCATCCTGATAGCGTTCCTGCTGCTTTATCTGGCTAATAATCGGAGCCAACGCACTAATGCCGCGCCTTTGGTCTGAACGGTCAACACTAAAGCAATGAATTACATTAGGATTGCCAAACGCATCAAAAGCCGGAATACGGACTGTTTCAACAGCACTCGTAAAAGAATCGAGGTTATACGGAGGCTTACAAGTAAAATGGTAAGCAACCGGCGCACCGTTCAAGTCAACTTCTACACCTTGACTAAGGCGTTCGGTTTCCATCACACCAAACGGATTTTGGCAGCGGTCACCTTCCATCAATTTTAATCGCAGTCCGAAAGCATTGCGATCGGATTTATACTGCGCAAGCGCAAAGCAGTCTCCAGTAATGTACTGGGTCTTTAGCGCAAGATCTTGCAATTCGTGAAAATCACACTTGTTTTCGGCATCGCATTTTTTCGATCCCGCCCATAGGGAAAACAACGTTTGCACATCGTTTTCCCATTTCAAAGCCTGTTCTCTGGAAATTCCCATAGAATCCCAAGGAATAGCGGGGCGGCACTTAAGACCGGTGCCAATGACATTAGACCCGATGGAGTTAATCAGGGCACCCGCGAAACTGGAATTCTGATATAGGGAACGTGCGCGATAGCCAATGAGTTGACGGTCCGCAGAAAGATCATAGTCTGCGGAACCACGGCTAACAAAGAATGCCTTCAGTGCATCAGAAACGGTAGAAGCACCCTTCCAAGCAAGGCCACGATTTGAAAGTCTTACGATTTCATCAGCCATGAGGAATAATGCTCCTTACACGTGGTCTGCCATTGCTTGGGCCACGTTCAGCAGCATCCAAGCGTCTAGACCATTTATCCAAACCTTTTTCAATTTCGGCAAGATTCGCTTTAGTCATGGATCGACCGCCAATGGAATAGGACTGAGACTTCAGCACTGCAGAGAGCGCAGAAGTGTATTCATCCACCATTTGGCGGCAAAGTTCTACGGGATAAAGCGGGGTACTTGCCATTCTGCATGGTAAGATAGCCCATCTACATCGGTAAATACGATTTTTGGACCATCTTTTTTAAGCAGGCGACTTTAGGGTATTGACAAGTAAAAAAAATTATTTTGCCGTTCTTATAGCTTCAGCGAGCCTTTTTTCAAAGGCTTTGCCCAATTCCTTTTGTGCAACGTCAGAAACAATCTTATCAAAATCCCAACGCTGTTCGATTTTCGCTTTCTTAGAAAAGGCGAATAGTATTTTATCACCATTATCTCTAAAGCGCGATTTCGTTGTTGTATTCCCTTTTTCTCGTTTAACAACAACAGCCACGTTTCCCTTTTTAAGAACAAAAGCTCGTTTAACAGCACTCTTTCCCTTTTTCTTTATCGGATTCTCATTTGCATATTTGAGCAATGCGGACGCCTTATTTCGTCCCTTTACACGACCATTTGAAAAGCGTAATCCATCGGCATCTTTGTCTATAGGAACAGACAACGCTTTCGCCTTATCCGGAAGTCTTTCACCTCCAGTCGTGTGGAGCTTCATAAAGTCTGCTTTATACGAAACATCGGCAACTAGATTAGTCTTTGTAGCCTTCTTTATTTGAACCGCCTTAGGAAAACTTTTGTTTCGAACTGTAAATGATTTTCCATATTCCTCAACAAGTTTGGGCCGCACTTTTTGAAAGGCGACGTCATTAACAGCATTCATTGCAGCAAACCTCACCTGTTTCATGTCTTTCTTGATTTGGTTTTCCAGGGCCTTGCCCAGTTTATCCAAAGAAACCGTAACAGAACTCATAGCTTTACTCCTCCAGAGATTTCTCGTATTTGCTTTTTCCTGCGGACGGGTCCCGCGCTCACGTTCCTAAGGAACTTCTTGCCGGCAGCAGCAAACTTGTCAACGTCAATGCCTGTCAACTGCAGAGCACCTCTGGCATAGTTGCGCTTATCCAGGGCTTCGTTTCGCGGGCGTATTTTCTTGTAGCCCCAAACCTGGCTACCCCTCACCCATTTCTTGTAGCGTTTTTCTGCTGTCAGCTGGGCAAAGAATTCCTTGTTGTATTCCTCGGGCTTGTTTGGGAAATGGCAGAATCCGGGGCCAGCCTGTTCAATGGAGAGCCAATCGTAGAACTGGTCCTTGGCAATATCCACGCCAACGGTCACAAGGGTGGCGTTATGCAGCGCACTCTTTTTTGTTCGCTGTGGGCGCGTCACAAGTGGCCTTGCAAGGCCACTCTTACCGACGCAGGCATAAACGTTGCGCCGCTCCCTTTTCGCGGTGTAGTTGTAAACATCGGCGGTATGGTGGCCACCCGAGTCTATAAGGGTTGCCGCAACATAAAGATTTTCGTCAAACACGTTCCCATAGGGAGCCATCAGCACAGAATCCAGAGCCTCCCAAACAGCAGGTTCCGCCGGGTTCCCCACAAGAACCTTGTTTGTAATGCCCCAGTTTTCAAGGCCCTTGCCCCAGCCGACAACTTCAACTTCCAGACGGTCATCCTGAACGTCAACGCCCGCGGTAAGGACAACGGCACCTTCGGGAACTTCGGCTTCATAATCCTCACATCGAGACATTAGGCCGTTCGGATCTATAACCTTGCCGTCTTCAAGGCTCCACGCTTCGCCAAGCACATTGTTGACGAAGGACTTCATCTTGTTCACGTCACCCTTGGCGTTCAAGAAGTCTATGACAGCCTTTTCCCAGGAGTACCAGCCTAGCGGAGAGTACAGGGCGTTAATGTGGAAGCTGGGAAATTCTCCATCTGGATTTTCCTTGACCCACTGGCCAAGATTCATCAGTTCCGTTTTGTGGTGTTCACCGTATTCCTCGCCACAATGCGGGCATTTCATGCGCACGGTCTGCGGAAGATTCCTACCTTCGGAATCGCAATCCCAAACGATGTTCGCCCATTCCCATTTATGGAGTTCACCACAATGGGGACACGGCACCTGGTAATGCCTCTGGTCGCCCTGGTAGAACATTTCGGTAATGCGGCAATCACCTTCAGTGCCAGGCGTTGAGTTCCAGAACAGTTTACGCCGCGGAAAGTTGGTGGTTCTTCGGCGCCCGAGCTCGCAAGGGTCGCCCTGACCGCCACAGTCCTTTGGCCATTCAGAAACTTCGTCTCCAAGGAAAATCCGAAAAGGCGCAGAACGGAAGTTTGACGGACTGTTGCTCCAGCCCGTTGTGAGCACTCCACCCGGAAATTCCTTGATGTACATTTCATCGCCATAGAACAGGTCGGTCATTCCCATGGCAGCAATAGCCGGGTTGATACGCTGCTTCAGGAATCTCTTGGCAGTTTGTTCCGTGGTCTGGAACTGACCGATTGGTGACGGACAATGCTTGATGTAGTAGAGCGCCGTATTGATAAGGACTTCGGTTCCACCAATCTGCGAGCCCTTCATAAAGACCACATCGGTGGCAGGGCTCTGCGGCGAGAGTTCGTCCATAATTTCCACAAGGTACGGCGTTCTTTCGTTACGCCAACGCCCTGGTTCGCTTGATGCAGTTCCCGCGAGAATACGGTTCTTTTCAGCCCACTGGCTGATAGTCATGTCAGGGGGCGGTCGAAGACCGGCCAACAGGTTCTCGGCCACATGGTTGATATTCGCCTGGAGTGTAGGCGACATACTGACGCTTGCATCAACCATCGAGGAAATTTTCCTCCGTCTTTTCGGTCAAATCCTTCAGGGCATTCAAGCAAGCCTTGCGGATCTTTTCACCCACATAATGGTCGGCGTCGCCTGTAATTTCAATGATCTTTTCGTTTGGAATTTCGGCCCTTGTCATTAGGTCCTTGAAGTAGCCGACGATTTCCGGAGCAAGGTAAGAGTAAATGGTCATGACCTTATCCTGAATGTTGGCCCCGATCTGATAGGCAATGATTGCGGCCTGTTGCTTGGGAACCAGGCGGCCTTCCATTTCGTCAGCCTTAAGCTTTGCAAGGCGGGCGTTCTGGTATTCCTTTTGTGCCTTGGATGTAGCAAGGTCCGCGCGCTCGGCAGCAGCCGAACCAAAGTCCAGCGGATCATCCACATCGGTTACGCCAGGAATCGGAACGCCGAAGCCCGGAGTAGGAACATCGTAATTTGGATTATGGGCCACGGCCTGAGCCGTCATGTTGTCGAAGCCAGCCTGCTTCTGCCCCTGCGTCGGGGTAGTCACATGGCGACGGTCACGGGTCGCCCAATACTGCTGCGGGCTCCTGATACGGTGGAAACATTCCTTGCCTTCGGAGTTCTCGAAGGTATCAAGGCGCCCGCTCTGCTTTGCCTTGGTGACAGCGGCATTTGAAATTTTGACGATCCTGCTGAACGACGATGCGTTAATCAGGTCGGAATCCGGGTAACTATGCTGGGAATGTTTGTAGAGCATACCCACATTTTACCCATTAAAAAAAATCTTTGGTTAAAATTGAACCATGTTATTTTTAGGGCAAAAGAAAAGCCCCCAGTGAGAGGGCTAATATCAGGCATAACAATTTTCTTCATCAATATCTTTTACATCAACAGGAACATACCTCCAGAAACAAACCTGAATTGGAGGCGTGAAATAGAATTCTCCCTTAAAAGCAGGATCATCAGCGCAATCCAATTTTAAAATAGGACGGAGACCACCATACGGCAACAATCTTGCACATTCAAATTTTTGATATGCAGTCGACGATCCTTTCCTTAACAACTTCAAAAAAGTATAAAGATACTTAGGAACTGCATTTGGATTTACAACCTTTATTCCTTCATAAAACTTTTTAAGTTTTATGAGAGTTTCAGCATCATCCACCAAATTCAAACAATTATCTTTTGTGTACGTAAACTTCTTCTGCGAAATTTTATACTTGCCGTGACAATGAGTCTTACCCCAATGCAGCGCGTTATCCACAAAGGATTCCCAAAAATATATACCAGACCCAAGCCATCCCTTAGGGTCCCCGGCAAAAACAGGAGGATTATCCTTTAAATTTTTTGGAGGAGGATACTGTCTCGCTTGAAAAAGAACAACGTCCAACTTATTCTTCTCTTGTGTTCTGTTTAAGTGTTTCTTTAAGAGGCGTTAAATTTAAGACAGGGAGAACAATCGGTTGACCAACGTTCGCCTGAACAGACATCAAACTCACCATAGCTCTTACATACGGATAAACGATAGCTATGGAGTTTGTATAAAAGTAATCAGGTATTTCTTCAACGGAGTTCACGTCATTAAAGACAAAAACAGCATTGCAAGAAACCATGCAGAAAGGAGATACCTTTCCTTCCGACAAAACAGCAACCTTAAGACACAAATAACCTGCAGATTTCTCTTTTGAAAATACGCAAGAAGGTTCAAAATTGATGTTAACAGGCTTGCTCTGATCAATCATATTGGCAGAGAAGTGTATTTCATCGAAGTTGTAGGTGTTAAAAGAAAAAGAAGCGGACTTTCCTTCCATTATGCAGCCTTAACAAAATTGCATTCAGGTTCAATAGGATTTTCAAAACATCCTACAGAAAATGTTGGAACATTAAAACTTACTTGAGGAATTTCAAACATGAAATCAGTAGCAGATCCAAAAGAGAAATCACCTCTTTCGAATTCGCTATCAAATTCATCAACCATATCCTTCAAATCTTCCGGAGAAATGGAAGAAAGGAAGGACTCTAATTCCTTTTCAATTTCTTCATTCATATTTCGCCTCCGTTATTTTGGTCGCCAAATCTAGCAAGAAAATACCTAATTGATTTGGGTTAGGCAAATGAACAAAACAAAAATGGCTCCGTTTTAGTGCATTTTTGTTTCTTTTTTAGTTCTTTTTCTTTCACTTTCATTCATTTACATTCACTTACGTTCATTTTCATTCATCTACATTCTTTTATCGTCTTTTACATTCAATTTGTCAATATTTTCTTGCTGGGTTTCTCTGACAGGGTATTTCTATGGCCGGAATCGGTCCAGCTGAGGCCATCTTGGGCGCCGAACTGGATGCGGCGGTCCACTCAACGCCAGGCGCAGTCCACCACCATCCCCACCCCTTAACCCAAATCAAAAATCCACACAAACGGCGGATTTTGGGGCTCGCAGTTACCCCATTCGGGTTCTGAGCAGTAGCAACCCTTTTGACACCCGGGGGCCTACCCCGCGGGGGTGCCCATCATCCAGAACAACGGCAAACCATCAGTCCAGGTCACGCCACGCGGCACCCCTCCCCCACCACTCTTTTAACATTTTTACAAGTTAAAAGTTAAAGTTAAAATTCAAAACTCAATAGTAAAATTCAAAGTTAAAACATTGCCGTAAATCCTTATTTTAATCGGTTTCTAGCGTGTTTTGACGGTTAAATAATTGAGGTTAAAGAACCACCCGCCAAGACACAAAATGTCACAAACAACAAGCAAAGGCAAGCAGCAGTCCGCCAGGGAGCCACCACACCAGACTTTTAACCCTAATCCCCGAAGGCCGGGGCGAAGAAGCAGCCCAACATCCATCAAACAAAAACGAGTCCGCAAACGCAGGCCCGGTCACAAAGAACTATGCCAAAATCAGTAAATCTTACGAATCACACAATAAGACGGAACCACATCCTCGTTCTTCACCTTATAGACAACCGTAATGTCGGCAAGGACATTCTTCCCGATCTGCAGCTTGGTGACGTCCACATTGTCGGACACCTTCACCTTCACGCGCTTGTCAGAAATGACAGGCACCTTGGCAGCCCAACCGGAATTCACAGAGTCCATATCGGCGGCGCGAATCTGCACCTCGACCTTTTCAAAATCCTTAAGGTCGTTGACGGCATCAAAGTCGCTGTTGCTGGGGAAAGACTTCACCACATCCTTCGGCAGGCTGTAACCCTGGAAATCCTTGAACTGAAGGGAGCTGCTATCACCAAAGGCGTTGAAAATCTTGTATGAATCCTTGGCCAGCTTTATGGAATCAGAATGAGGAATCGCCCGCTCGATTATGGAGCGAACAGCATCGGCATCCTTGCCCACATCAGCAGAAATCATGTTGATGATCGTAGTGTTGTTCGAATTGATGACAGGAGCCATCGGAGCTTCATCCGGAGCAAGAACATTGTACGCAACCACACCACCAGCAATCAGGAGCGCAAAGAAAATGAGATATGGAACAGCCTTGTGATTCATGAACTTCTCGTGCATTTGTTCCAGGAACAAGTCCATCTGCTCCTGATTACCAAAACCAAATTTAACAACTAAATCGTCGTAAAGCGAGCCTATCTCGATTTTATTTACACCGACCGAAACGTCCTTGATTTGCACATCAAGAAGCTTCGAAAGAATCTTCGGGAAGCGCTTGGCAATGGCATCAAATCCTTGGAGCGAATCCACCACCTCCTGAAGCGAAGGCGTAGTTTCGCGGTCCAAATAAAACGGCATCGGCAATGAAATCTCGTTAATCATGCAAGACAATCTAGCAAAAACCATCTCCCCCGCCTGGGCGATATGCTCAGAAGCAGCACGGTGCCGGCATACCACAATGATCCTAATTATGCCACAAGGCCTTGGTGTGCGCCTGGAGCCCGCAGAGTTAGCAGCACGCTGCACACCCTTGGCGATGGCGTTGTTTTGGGGTTGGGGCTAGTATTGGCACCTTTGCCCATAAAAAGGGTCGTGACGGCTGTTTATGGCGCGGTTTTGGCTATTGACAGGCGGGAATCAAGAATGTGTGTTTGTTTTGAAGGACTGAAAAAGAGTTTACCACGTGGAAAACGATGTGGTAAACAACGTGGTTTTACACGTTGATTCTTAACTATATATGTATACATAAAAAGGATGTTTACACATAAGAAGGATGTATAGTGTAGAACTTTTTCTTTCTTGGTTCTTCTTTCTTTTTAACCAAGAGGTAAACATGATCAAATCCGTAATGCAGGCCGTAGGGTACTGTTTCGCCATCATCCAGCACGAACACGATACAAAAAAGGCCAAGGACCTTATCTACAGGAGGATCCTTGACCTTAAAAAGGAGCTGGGGTTTTAAATAAAAGATGGGGCATTTTTGCCCCGTCCGTAAAAACATCGGTTTAAATTAAACCCATGAGTCTAAAGAGTGAATTCGGCAAGGCGATTGAAGCGAACTACAAAGGCGAAGCTTCTATCAAGCTTCCACACGGATTTTTGAAAAGGGTAATCGGTCAAGAAGGCATTGATCAGGTAATCAACGCCGCTCTGGAAGCTGCTACTAGACGGCTCCGAAAGATGTCACCACAGTGCCACTACCGGTTTTCGGCAAGGACTTCAAACCGCAAGCACGCTGATACTCTGCTACTGCTAAGAGTAGTTCCTGACGAGTCAACGGACGATAAGAAATAACGTGAAGAACGAATTTCCCGGACTTGACTAAAGTTTCAATCTTTTTCATACACCTACTTTTGAGGGGGCTTGGGGCCTGCGGACTTTAGGTCTTCCAGAGCCTGACTCATGCCGCCAATCATCACTTTACGGACAAAGTCATTGAGATACTGCTGAACTTCGGGACGCTGCAAAACAGATTGGTCCAAGGGTTCCCTGGATTTCAGCATTTCGGCCGCTTCTTTTCCAAACAATTCTTCAGTATTGGCACCTAATTCAATCAATTTGATAATTTCAGCATATCTTGGAGACGCGGAACCAGTATTCCAGTTAGACACTCTAGATTGCTTACTATCCAGCTTTTGAGCAAGGATTTCTTGGGTCCAACCCATCCTATTTAAGAACTTTTGACAATCAAACATGCCGTGAATATAAGAATTTGCGATAAAAAATAATTTTTTTTGATATTTCCTCTTGACTTTTACCAAATTAGTTGGTATATTACAGCTAACAAGTTGATAAAATACCAAATAATTTGATATTTTCAAAAGGATTATAAATGGCAGACGCAAAAGCAACAGCAGTTACCGTAAGGGCTTACGAAATCGCCTCCAAGGTAAACGCAAGCCGAAAAGAACAAGGACTTGCCTCCAGTTTGACAGCGGTCATTTCTGAAGCAGTCGTGAAGCAATTTGGCGACAACACGCAGGACGAAGCTACTGGAAATTCGTAATGCCAAGAAAAAAGTTCGACATTCCAAGATTCATCTCTTTTGATATGCAAGAAATGGACGCAATTCAATCAACAATGACTGACGAAGAACTCGGTTCTTGGTGGAGAAAGGCCATTAGAGATGTCCGTTCTGGATGCCGTTCGAACGATGTTGACGAATTCATCAAAGACCAGTATCAAGTCGCTGAGACGCGAATGGCCAAACGCCAAGAGATAGACGCTAGAAAATATCTCAAAAACAAGCATAACGACCAAGTAGCCGAGGGTAGAAATTTCGACCAAGGTCCGGCCACCTTGACCCACAACGGCCAAACATTTAGGCAGGAAGCCGCGAACGGCAACGCCGCGGACGATAGTAAAGTACCACCTTCCTGCACGAACTTTGCAGATGCCTCCACCCGCGAGGGCGAGGATGAACGCGTACGCACGGGCAACCGTGGCAATCTGGAATCTGGTACATCTGCAAAAACCCTTGACTCCAAAGTGGACGCCCCTACCGGTAACGCTGGGGAGAACAACCACAGCCCGCAAGGGTCGATTCTGGAATCCGCAACGTCCACCGCGGTAGCCAAGCCCTTAAAAAAGCCCTATGGCGAAAACAAGCACGTCCTGCTCACCGACGAGGAGGGCGCAAAGCTCCGGGAAGCCTACGGCACGGACCTGGCCATCGCCATCAATATTCTCGACGGTTACATCGAGAACAACGGCAAGGCAGCCAAGCGCTACAAGAGCCACTACATGGTGCTTCGCCGTGGCAACTGGGTATGGGACAAGGTCCAGAACATGAAGCTCACCGAGAAGCGTCTGGAGAACGCAAGCAACGGCCACAAGAACTTCAAGGCGGAGGAGCGCGAGGCTACGGCCAGGTTCATCCGCGGGGAATCGGTCAATCACGATTCCAAGATAAACGATTCGGAACTTTCAATGGAGGAGCTGAAGCAACTGTATGGATGATATGCAGAAAGAAGTGAACCGCCTCTGCCTTCTGCTCAGGCTCCAGGTCATCGAGTACCTGCTGAAGGTTGACCGCATCGAGTACGGCGCCCCGGCCATTTCCGACGAGGAAATGATTGTGGTCAAGAGCATGATCAATGCGCTACCGTGCTGCACCAAGCGCCTGAAGGACCTTTTCAGGGACGCACACCAGGCTCAGCGCGAAATGGGGATGTTCCCCCATGCCGTGAATGTCGGCGAACTGAAGTGGTGCCTCACGAACCGCCAAATCGGCTACCAGTGCATCCAGCGGGTGAAGCAGTCCTGGCTCCCCTTCAAGGAAGACAAGGAACTCCGGCAGCTGCCCGCCTTCAGGGCCCTCACCGAAGTCTACCGCCCGCTGATCGCCGCCGGCAAGGCAATCCTTGCCCCCATCGACGAAGACAAGATCCAGGAAGAGGCCCTTGCCATCGTAAACCAAGTCACCGAAAAACTCACGGAGGAAAAGTGACCGACAAGCAAAAAGAAAGCATCGAGTATGGCCGCAGCCGTGCCTGGCAGATCCTGCAGAAGTTTTCGCTCAGGTTCGCAAGCCAGGAAAAGATTGAACAGGTCAAGGAAATCTGGTGCGAAGTGGCCGCGGAATGCGAGAAGAAATTCAAGGAACACCAGGATGAACTCAGAAAGCTTCTACACGAGAATCAAGAAGAAGATAGCGGAACACCCGTTCAATCCGATCTGCATCGAGACGACTGCCCGGAAGGAGAACTCGCGCAAGTACGAAAAGACGTTCAAGCGGAAGAATGCGCACCACAAGTGGCGCAAGACCGAAGCCGGGCACGAAAGCGAACTGCAACGGGGAAAGCGGTACCGCGAAAAGAACAAGGACAACGAAGAGTACGTCCTTCGTAGAAGAAGGAACAGCCGGAACTGCTTCCGCCGCAAAAGGGAGAGAGCCTTGTTCCTTGTACTGACGAATATCGACCAAGAAGCCCTAATCCTCCGTTAGGCAACGCGGGGCATGGAGAAGGCTGATTGTCCGCAGAACGGACAATCACTGGGAACCAACCGGCAACGGCTACTGGCCAGCTTCGACAGCCTTGGGGGATCGTTACCCCCCCCCGCATTAACAAAAGTTTACAAAAGGAATGAAAATGGAATTCAAGGAATACAAGAGCGCCGAGTATTGGCAGATGTTGCGCAACCAGGAGAAATCCTGCGAGCGCACCGACGACAGCTACAGCGCCATCGCCATCGTGGTCATTTCGGCTCTGTTCCCCATCCTCTACTGTTTCGCATCTATTCTCGACGGTTGACCTATGGATGTACACGAAGCAGTCAGGCGAAGCAACTACAAGAACGCATTGCACATGCTCTGCATCAAGATGGGCTGGACCAGGGAATATTCCTGGTACATTATGTGCAAGGACCCGGACCTGTGCAGAAACGGTGGCCGTGAGGCGTTCATCAAGAAGGCAACCCGGTTGCTCGCGTTCAACTACGATGGCATCCACACCGGGGCCGAGCCGTCACTTTCGCCAAGGCTTTTGCCAAGCGAACATCCATTGAGTCAACCGATCCGTTTTCCACCTGAATTTGAAGAGAAGTCTAAATGAGTTTGAATCACGCTATTTTCCACGGTCGCCTGGGCAACAATCCGGAGATCACCACAATGCCCAACGGCAAGGAACGAGTCCGTTTCAGCATCGCCGTTGACCGCAACTACAAGGACCAGGACGGTAACCGTCCTACCGACTGGATTTCTGTCGTCATCTGGGGCAGCGCCAATTACGCCCGCAAGGTAAACCTCGCCAAGGGCGACAGCGTTATCGTCAGCGGCCGCATGGAGAACAACACCTGGACCGACAACAACGGGCTCCCGCGCACCGCAACAACGCTCAACTGCAGCGAGATTCACTTGACCGCAAAGAAGAGTGACCGCAAGAGCGACAAGGACCAGGCCGCCGAAGCCGCGTTCCAGAACACAACCCCGCAAGACGATGACGACTTGCCGTTCTAGGGGGATGATCATGAAAGACAATGTCATTGGATTGCACGGAAAGTCCTACAACGGCACTCCTTACACGGTCAACGTGCAGGTTGTCGAAGGCAAAATCAAGACCATCGTCCTATGCGGCAAGCCAAGCCGAGACGTGGCAGACATTATTCACGACTTCAAGAATTGCCACGAGTCTGCACCCGAAAATATCGTGAACTCCATCAAGCTCACAATGATCCGTCACAACGAATATGTACAGACCGTGAGCGTTTAATGCGCAATTACAAGTTCTGGACCACATCCGAGATACTGGCCCTAAAGGCGGGAATCATTCCTGCCGGTCGTACCCTGACAGCCTGCAGACGGATTTGCTCCAGAATGGGGTTCAAGTTCCCCGGAAAAAAGGTAATCGAAGCGAACTCAGAACTTTTAAAAAACATCGAAGAAAAGGAAAATAAAAATGCGAAACATCCTCATGATTGATATCGAGACCACCGGCACCAAGCCCGGCTGCAAGGTGCTTTCCATCGGGGCCTTCGGCTTTAACGAAGAAGGTCAGCAGGTCAGTTTCTATGAACGGATCAATCCGGAAAAGCTTGCCCAGGAAATGTTCTTTGACGAACCCTCCACCATGGAATGGTGGCGCAAGCAGGACGAATCCGTTATGCTGGAAGCCTTCGGCGGCGAGAAGGGCCCTGCAGAAGTACTGAGCGAATTCAAGCAGTTCTTCTACAAGAACTTCAACCCCGGCCGCGGCAGCTGCAAGTTCACCGTGTGGAGCTGCGGCATTGATTTTGACTTCCCGATTCTTTTCGAACTTTTCGCAAGAACCGGCGTCTCTCCCCTGTGGAAGTTCTGGCAGCAGCGCGACTACCGCACCATCAAGGAACTGTTCCCCGAAGTAAAGGCCAACGAAGGCAACGTCGAGAAGCACAACGCCCTGGAAGACGCCAAGGCACAGATGCGCGGACTCCGTTATTTCTTTGGTCTGCAGCTCGCTCCCGCAAAGAGTATCCAGTAGAATATAGCCCTGGCGGGCACAACACAACAACAAAACAAAAACACACTAGATGTCGGCGTCCTGCAACTCAGGCCCCAGCATTAAATTACACACCCCGCCAGGGTTTCACTTTAGCCCGATGGACGCATCTGATCTAGTCATTGAGTCCTCCTATTGGTTGTGTTGTACCGCGTCCGGAGGGCATTTTTTTTCAAAGGAGTCTAGATGCGAAAGGAACGCACAAAGTACGGCTGCAAGACTTTCACGGTCAAGGAACTGCAGGATTTGCTTCCAAGGCTCGACTGCGACCGTGAAGAAGCCTTGAAAATCGGCGAAAACATCGGAATGACAAAGCATGCAGTCGATACGCTCAGGAGCCTGCTGGGTTTCACAAAGAAGACTCCCGACATCATTCCGGAATCCACCCTGGACAGAGTAGTCGAAATATTCCTGGACAATCCGGACAAGAGTGCCTACGAACTGTTCAGGGAGTACAACGGCGAGTTGAAGCTTGCCTGCTACCAAAAGTTCTACGAAATCCTAAGGCGTCGTGGAATCGAGAGCAACCGTAAACGAGACTACTGGTCCGTTTTCAAGGACAAGAAACTCCTGGACCTTAGGGACAACAAGAAAATGACATATCCGCAGATCCACGAGATCATGCCGGAAAGAACAGTAAGCGCATTGCAAGAACGATACCACAAACTCAAAGGGCGTAGACCCCCAAGCAAAAGGAACAAAATCAATGAAAACGCAGCTTGACATGAGAACTATCGCAGTCGCGAAAATCATCCCCAACCAGAACAACCCCCGCTCCGAAATCGGCGACGTCTCCGATCTGGAAGCAAGCATCAAGGCCCACGGCCTGATTTCCCCATTGACCGTCCGCTGGAACGACACCCATTTCGAAGTGGTAGCCGGTTCCCGCCGCCTCAAGGCACTGCAGAACCTCGGCATCGACAAGGTAGCCTGTAACGTGATTGACGGCCCCGAAGACAAGCTCTTCGAAATCGCCACCGCCGAGAACGTGAGCCGTAAGAACATGAGCGCAGGTGACGAATGCCGCGCAGTCCTGCAGATGGTCAAGAACGGCACCGACATCCGTTCCATCGCAACCAACTTCGGCCACAGCGTGCGCTGGGCCCTTGGTCGCCAGAAAATGGCGGAGCTGGGCGACGACATCATGAAAATGGTAGACGAAGGCGAAATCACCCTGGCCCACGCAGAAGTGCTGACCATGTGCAGCAACGATGATGAAGTCAAGAAGTTCGCTGATCAGTGCCGCTACACACATCCGGAAGACCTGAAAACTCGTATCATGAACGAGAAGAAGAATCTCTCCAAGGCTCCCTTCAACACAAAGAAAATCTGCAAGGGATGCGACAAGCAGACCATCACACAGCAGGATATTTTCGGAGACGTAACCGACAGTTACTGCCAGGACGGCGAATGCTATCAAAATAATCTGGACAAGTTCATCGCAGGCAAGGTCGCCGAGCTGAAGAAGAACGGTTACATCCTGTGGGAAGGCAATTACGATTGGGATTTCATCCATTCCTACAGTTTCATTGATCCGGACAAAATGAGCGAACGCGACGTGGAAGTCGTTGAACGCATCAAGGAAAACGGTGGACATCTCTGGTTCTACGTCAAGAAGGACGGAGAGGTGGTTTTCCGCTGGAAGCGCTCCGAAGCACCCGAAGACCCCGAAGAAGAGGAAGCCCAGGAACAGGAGCGCAGCGAAAAGGAGCTGAACGCCAAGGTTGAACGCATGGCCTACGAACTGGAACGCCAGGTCATCGAGAAGAAGGTGGAATACGAGCTCGACCACTGCGAGGACGACATCATCGCAATCTTCTTTGACTACGTGAACTTGATGGAGAACGACTTCGAGAAGTTCAGCGAGTCCACCGTGGACGCTGACGGCAACGAATATGACGAAGGCGCAGTCGCCAACGTCGGTCCCCAAGAGAAGACCCTCAGCGGCAAGACCCAGCGCGAGTACCTCCTGGAGCGCCTTCTCGGCAGCGCATTCACATACGGCGGTGAATGCCGTTACGAAAGCGAATACGAGCGCAAGTTCTTCAAGCTCAAACCCCACGAGGAATACGTGGCCGAAGCCCGCCGGCAGATTGAAGAAGAATCCGAAACCGAATCCGAAGAAGACCAGGAGTAGAAAATGAATTACTTCAAGCTCGCCAGGGAATGTGAAGCAAAGGTATCCCTTGGCGACAGCCCCAACCTTCTGGCAACCTGCTACCGTTGTGGCCACAAGTTCAAAATCAAAGACATGTTCGAAGTAGGCCTGAACGTATTCAAATGCACCCAGTGTGTAAAGGAATCAAAATGAACCTGAAAAAGAAAATCGCAGAAAAAGAAGAAGCTCGCCTGGAAAAGCAAGTCAAGGCGATGAACGCAAAGTCCGCCGAAAAGCCCGCACAAGAAAAGAAGCGCGGCCGCAAGAAAAAGACTGCAACCACCGAGGAATCCTCGGCAGTTGTTTCCGAAATGGAAAAGACTCAGACCGAGTTCATTCCCAACTTTTGGACTCACCCCGGCAAGGAATCGTCGGTAAAGACTCCGGACCAGTCTGCAAAGGCCGACTGCGGCAAGCCCCAGCTTTCCCTTGTCCCGATGAAAATCCTTGAAGCAATCGCCCGCGTCCGTGAATATGGCAACCGCAAATACAAGAGCAAGGACAACTGGAAGACCGTCGAAATCGAACGCTACCGCGACGCAGCCTTCCGCCATTGGACACAGTACATCGACGATCCCAAAAGCCGTGACGAAGAATCCGGCCTCCCCCACCTCTGGCACGTTGCCTGTAACATCTCATTCCTGGTAAGTCTGGAGGACAACAATGCAGATTGAAGACATCGTAACCAAGGCGGACCTCGATGCCTTTGAAAAGAGGATTATGGCGGCTATTACTGCAGACAGAACCAAGACCGAACCTTGTTTCCTTGACCTGGTAGCAACCGCCAAAAAGTACAATCTCAAGAAGGGAAAACTCAGCGAACTCGTCAGGACCGGCGAAATCGCTCACAGCAAGTTCGGTCGCAAAATCTTCATCGACACAAACGACATGGACGCTTACTTTCGCAAGAACCGCATCATGAGCGACGATGAAGCAGCCAGCAAGGCGTTCGCGAGGTCATAACATGGCTTATAACATTAAAACAACCCATCATGAAGTAATCAATAATGTCTTGACCGAATTCAAGACCGACGCTACCGTCTACGAAATGAACGAAGTCAAGGATTATATCCAGGAATTCATCGAACAGTTCACGGACTACTCCGACGAAGGCCTAATCAAAGTCGCCGTATTCCACACCGACGATTACGGCAAAATGGACACGAGAATGTTCTACACCTACAAGGAAAAGGACATGATCAGCTTCAACAAGGACCACGGCCGTCCAAAAATTTTGGAGAGTACCAATGAAGAAGCGTAAGACACTAATCTCCCGCAACATGGCCGCAGTGTGCGAAGACTTACGCCGTCAACAACGCGAACTTTTGATGATGGCAGACAAAGAATGTCTGCACTCCGAAGCCTGCGTCAAGTACCCGCCCTGCATCGTCTGCGGCAAGGAAGGAACCAACGTCCGCAAGTGCTTCTTTCCGCTGGACTACGAAGCCCAGGTCAAGGCCTTCGGCTGGACATTCTCCATGAGCCTTTGCGTCGATTGCCTGAACAAAGCCATGGAAGACGACCGTGTATTTCAGATCATCAACCTTAGCGAAATAGGAATACTATCATGAAGAAAAAAGAATTTCCATACCAAGTCTATCACCAGGGCGACAAGCCGACAGTATACTGCATCGTGTGCAGCCGGCAGATTACCAATGTAAACAAAGACGGCAAAAGCGCATTACCGTTCATGGCAGGTATTATCGCTCCCGAAAATTTCAACGGTCGATGCCTCGGTACAATCGGCATTTGCCAGGATTGTGCAGAACACGCCGTGCAGGACGGCAGAATCAACGTATTTGAACTTCCGCCGCACCTTTACACCAATCCTGACGAAGAAACCGTCTTTGGACTGTAGGAGTCTTCATGACCATCAATCACGACCACCTGCACAGCACTACCGACAAGGCCGTAAGCCTTGAAGAAAACTATCGCAAAATGAGCGAGATGTACATCGCAGCAATCAACAAGTGCGATACCATCGACATGGAGAACACCGAACTCAAGTGGGACATCATTTCCTACCGCCTCGAAAACAAGAAGCTCCGTCTCGCACTCCTGAAATGGAAATTGTCATCCATCAGAAAGACAAGATTTTTCAGCATGGACCACAACTACAACCGCCGCAAGAATTCCCAGAAGTACAGAATCATGCTTAAGCTCGAAGAACGAATCATGAAACTGGAGAACGCGCAATGACCGTAATCGACGCTTTGCAGAATCAAGTCAAGAAACTCCAGGCCGAGAACAAACGGCTTAAGGGAGAAAATGCAAAGCTGAAATGTTTGGTTCTGCACGCAATGTTCAAATGGGCCGCTGCAATGGCTTGTTTTTTTTCGTACAAAATTGATGATTGCGATAAAAAAGAAGTTAAACGCAATATTGGCAAAATGAACCGCTACGACAAAAAAGCTGACAAGTATTGCAAAGCTTACCACAAGGCGAAAGCAGAACTGAAGGAGGGAAAATGAAATTAGCCACAATATGCCAACATTGCGGAAAAATTATCGAACGCAACGATTCAGTAACATGCCCAAATTGCGGCATGTTCCTCGCTAAATCTATCGAAGCCAAAATAGCGACTACCATGCCATCAGAATACGCTATGGATTGCGCTATTTGCGAAAACTCATTTCCCGTCTTTTCACCACGAGCTTTACCAATTTGTCCAAGCTGCAAAAAATCATTGCGGATGCTAATCGACAGTCTCAAACAGGAAGAATCCCATGACAAAGAAATCCCGCTCTAAATGGATCCGTTGGACAAACATCAAGGACCGCCCGGAACCTTACCTGCCCTCGGGCTGGTACTGGGTCGCCTACTGGGACGGAACCGTGGAGCTGATGTTCTGGGACTACGAAGGCGAATGGTACACCATTGAAGGCGACGACGAAGAAGCGACCATGAGCAACCTGGTCCGGACAGAAATGATCTACGCAATCAAGCGAGTAGTAATGGAGAAACACCCATTAACAAAGGACAAAAAAAATGAAATACACAATCACGATATGCGACAAGTGTAAAAGAATGATTTCTCCCGGAGAACCGGTCCGCAATCATTTACTTGAGGACTATTGCGAGCGTTGCTACAAAATGGCCGATACTGGCGATATGCTTCTGGACGACGTTTACTTGACGCCCCGCTCTTCGAATGTCGCAAGGCTCGCAAACATCCGCACAATCAAGGAACTCGCAGGCAAGACCATGAGAGAAATGTCGCGGATGAAAAACTGCGGTCGCAAGTCCCTGAACGAGTTCCAGGAACTGCTTCGCCAATACGGCCTAAACTTCAGGGAGGAAACTTAATGACTGCAGAAGAATTTGACGCTTTAAGCTTTCACAAAGGGATGGTCGTTCATTACCTGGAACCAAAGACGGTCAATGTAAAAATTCCCTCCAAGATTCTCAAAGCACTAATAGATTGCGTTGTTTTCAACACGATCGACGGCGGCGGAGGCGTTCGTTTCAAGGACTCCTCAGGATACGTCTTCATCCACTACTCAAGAATCGTAAGCATCAAGTAATCTACAATGCAGGACAAAATCCTGCATTTTTTTTGATTTATTTTTAATATATATATTGACAAAATAAAAATATATTTGTATATTGTAGTCATGACAACAAGAGAAGTGATAAAGTTGCTTGAGAAAAACGGATTCGTCTTTGTTTGTCAGAACAAACATGCCAAGTACAAGAAAGGAAACATTTCAATACCTGTACCGAAGCATAAAGGTGACTTGGCAATAGGGACGTTGAACAGCATTCTCAAGCAGGCGGGGCTCAAATAGGGCCCCCGCCCTTCACTTCTTCACAAAGAGGTAAACATGTACTATACAGCCAAAATAACACAGGACCCGGACGAAAACCGCGAAGCATACAACA
>JAZRXW010000100.1:0-26572 GCA_045600425.1 Fibrobacter sp. | reverse complement strand
ATATCGATGAGGACCACGTCACCCAGCTGCTTCTGAGCGAGGACGAGAGCCATAGTACCACCAATCTGACCAGCACCAACGAGTGCAATCTTCTTTCTTGCCATGATTTTACCTTCCTTAATAAGGTGTTGAAAAATTTACACCATAAATATAGCATTTTAGGGGAAAGGAAAAAGGTTAAAGGAGAAAGGTTTTCGTAAAAAGAAGATAAAAAACACGTTTAGGGGAAAGCGGAAAGAGGTCAAACCGCCGTTGGCAGCCCTCCCCCATGATTTATAGCCATGTGGGAGGCGAAAACCTATATTTGCGGTCCAAATGGAACTAAGTGTTATTTTGACATTGGCCGTAATCAGTTGTGCTGGCAGCTTTATCCAGCGGGTCAGCGGCTTTGGTTTTGGCATATTCGTCATGACCGTGTTCCCCTACCTGCTGCCAAGCTATGGTGAGGCAACGACATTGTCAGGAATGCTTGCGGCCTCCATGTCCCTGATTGTCGCCATCCGCATGCGGCGTTTTATCGAATGGAGCAAGGTGCTGCCGATTTTGGCCACGTTTACGGTGGTGAGCTTTTTCTCCGTGAGTGCCGTCGCGGACTTCGACGACAAGTTCCTGAAGCACATACTGGGAGCTATACTCATTGGGGTCAGCCTGTACTTTTTCATTTTCAGTGAGCGGATTAAACTGAAACCTACCCTGCCTGCACAAATCGGGCTGGGAACCTTGTCGGGCCTTATGGGCGGGCTGTTCGCCATGCAGGGGCCGCCGGCGGTGCTTTACTTTATGGCTTCCGCCCAGACGAAGGAGAAGTACATCGCCCAGATCCAGACCTACTTCGTCATCGGAAACCTGATGATGACCTTGTTCAGGGCCAAGGCTGGCTTTGTGACACCTACGGTGGGAATGGCCTACGGATACTGTCTGACTGCGGTTGCCCTGGGAGCCTTTGTGGGCGGAAAAGTCTTCAAAAGGATCCCCACCAAGGTGCTGCGTAAAATCGTCTACGGCTATATGGCGGTCAGCGGCGTGATTGCCTTGGTTGCGTAGCTCCTGAAAAAAGCTTTTTAGACAAAATGGGGATAAACAACGGTTGTACATTGTGGGTAATCCCCATTTTATTACGTTATCTTCAAAAGAAGACTAAAAAATAGCTGCCAACCCCACAAAAAAGTCCCATTCTGGGCAAAAAAATTCTAAAAAAGCAGCAAAATTCGGCTATTTCGTTAGTTTGTACTGAAAATATGGGGATTGCGCCCCCTTTTTCGACAACTTCAATCCCCAAATCAGCAAAAATGAACCCCCTCATAAGCAACTCACCCCCATCGCAAACCCTTTCTCGCAACTTTTTTTAGATTTTCACCATGCGCGCTTTAATTATTTCTGATATTCACGGTTCCGCAGACGCAGCCCGAAAGGCCCTCGCCCACTTCGAACGACTCCACTGCGATAAAATTTTCCTGTTGGGAGACACCCTCTATCACGGCCCCCGAAATCCGCTTCCCGAAGGACACGGCCCTATGGGCGTCGTGGAAGCGCTCGCCCCCTACAAGGATAAGATTGTGGCAGTCCGCGGGAACTGCGACGCCGATGTGGACCTGATGATGCTGGACTTCCCCATCGCAGACGAATATACCGTAGTAGAAGACACACCTAAAGCAGACTGTGCCAGCGGACCTGCCCGCAAGACCATCCGGCTATTTCTGAGTCATGGCCACATTTTCGTACCAGAATGCTTTCCGCCCAATGCGTTAGACCAGCTGGAACCCGATGCGGTCATTGAAAATGCAGACCCCGCGACGAACTCTACCGGAAAAAACAGCGACCGCCCTACAGACGGTTCCTGTAAGCGTCCCATTGACGTTTACCTCTATGGACACACCCACATCTGGGACCTCCATAAGAACTTTAGAAATGTCCTGATGGTAAACCCCGGTTCTACCAGTCTGCCTAAAGGCGGCCAACAAGCATCCTTCGGCCTCTATGAAAGTTTTGACCAGCCGGACGCCCGCGGGAACTACGGCAAGTTCAGCATCCATAAGCTAGATAACGGCAAGGAACTGGCATCCATAGATTTAAACGACAGGAATAATGAGGAATGAAGTATGAAGAATGAAAAATGATATAACCATTTTTCACTTTTCACCTTTCACTTTTCATCTTTCTAAAACTTACTATAATTGACGATATGGTTCTGAACGTAATTTGGCTTGTATTCTTTTTCGGTGCGTTTATCGCCTGCGTTGTACAATGGCTCGCCTTTGGTGATACCGGCATTTTCAACAAGACGATCCTGGGCGCCTTCGATATGTCCAAGACAGCCTTTGAAATCGCCCTCGGCCTTACAGGCATTTTGACGCTCTGGCTTGGCATTCTGAAAATTGGCGAGAAAGCAGGGGCCATCCAGATTCTGGCAAAAATCGTCGGACCGCTTTTCAGCAGGCTGTTTCCCGAAATTCCCAAGGGACATCCGGTTTTCGGTTCCATGCTCATGAATATCAGCGCCAATATGCTGGGGCTTGACAATGCGGCCACCCCAATGGGCCTTAAGGCGATGAAGGAACTACAGGAACTGAACCCCAACGAAGACAAGCAGGTGGCAAGCGACAGCCAGATTCTCTTCCTGGTGCTGAACGCCAGCGGGCTGACTCTAATTCCCGTCAGCATCATGACTTACCGCACCCAGATGGGAGCGGCAAACCCCAGCGACGTATTCCTCCCTATTCTCCTTGCAACCTTCTTTAGCACTATGGCTGGCATTATCGCCATCAGCTTCTTCCAGAAAATCAAGCTGAAGGATCCAATCACCCTGGCATGGCTTGGCGGGCTTTCCTCTCTGGTGATTGCAACCCTGGTGTTCTTCTCCCGCATGACTGCAGAAAAACTGGGAACCACCAGCATTTTTATTAGCGGCTTCGCCCTGTTTGGCATTATCGTTGCGTTCCTCGCCTTGGCCTGCTACCGCAAGATTCAAGCCTACGAAGCTTTTGTAGAAGGCGCGAAAGACGGCTTCCATACCGCGGTGATGATTATTCCCAACCTGGTCGCCATTCTTGTAGGAGTTGCAGTCTTTAGGGCAAGCGGCGCCATGGACCTGGTCATGAACGGAGTGAGCAGCCTGCTTGGACTTTTCGGAATCGGAAACGACGTGGTTCCAGCACTGCCTACCGCCATCATGAAGCCTCTAAGCGGAAGCGGTGCCCGCGGCATGATGATCGACGCCATGAAAACTCTCGGTCCCGACAGTTTCGCAGGTCGCCTCAGCTGTATGTTCCAGGGTGCGGCGGACACCACATTCTACATCATCGCAGTGTACTTCGGTTCCGTAGGCGTTCGCAAGACAAGGCACGCCGTAACCTGCGCCCTCATTGCCGATGCCGTGGGAATTATCGCAGCGATCGCAATCGCCTACATTTTCTTCCCGCCTACATAATCCGCGATTAACCGCCTACGTAATCCGCGATTAAAGCGCCGCCTCTATAAAGCAGAAAAAGCTCCGTAACGGAGCTTTTCCTTTGATAGTCTTTCATATACGCACAGGGTTATTTTGCGTTGGATAATCCAATCATTCCCATCACGTCAATGCCCTTGGCCTGTGCAATGAGAACGCCCATATATCCTAAGTAAACCAACAGGAAAACAATACCGGCAATTCGGTTAATGCGGCCATCGCCCTTACGTCTAAATCCCAGAAGGAACAAAGCCAAAGTCAGGGCGGTCATCAAGGGCATATCACGAGTAACCACTTCTCGTTCAATAGAGGACATAGGCGCAATCGTCGAAGCAATTCCTACAACCATCAAGGTATTGAACAAGTTGGAACCGATAATGTTTCCTACGGCCAGGTCATCCTCCCCTTTTCGGGCGGCAGCGATGGAGCTTGCCAATTCCGGCAGAGACGTGCCGATGGCAACAATGGTCAAGCCGATTAGCAAGTCGCTTACGCCAAAACTGCGGGCAATGTCAACCGCACCCCATACAAGTGCGCGAGAGCTAGCCACGAGAAGAATAATTCCAAGAACAAGCCATCCAACGGACTTGCCCAGAGAGAGTGGAGCATCCTGTTCATTTTCAGATGATTCTGCATCAGTCGATTCTTCTATAGCACCTTTACGCTTTTCGCTCAAAATGTTCCACGCCATAATGGCTGCAAATACACCCAAGAAAATTAAGCCGTCGGTACGAGTCACAGAACCGTCTGCAACCAAGAAAATGGACAAGGCGGTCACCAGAATAAGAATAGGCAAATCACGTTTCAGTACAGAGCGTTTTACCACGATAGGCGATATCATGGCAGTCACACCAAGAATCAGGGCGATGTTAGCCACATTACTTCCGTAGGCGTTACCAAGAGCAAGCTGCGGATTGCCTTGCACGGCGGAAAGCGCTGACACAACCATTTCGGGAGCGCTGGTTCCAAAGCCCACGATGACCATGCCAATTAAAAGGGTGGACATCCCGCAAAACTTGGCGATACCCACAGCACCATCTACAAACTTGTCGGCACTCCAAACGAGAACCACAAGGCCAATGATGACCGCAGCAAAAGCAGGAAGCAATTCAATCATAAACTCTCACTAGAAAGGGTAAACGGTCACGCCAATTCCAAAGGTTGAGGCATCCAAGTTCAAGCCAATATAATCCAAGGTGCCTTCGTAGATATTGGAAAGACCCACATCGGCCCGGACATCAAGAGATAGATATTTGTTAGCCATGACGGAGAAGCCAAAAACCAAACTCCAATCTATGGGGTTACGGTAATCATTATCGATCAGGTCCAACCTGCTCTTGATTTTCTTGGAAGTTTCGCTATCCGTAAAGGACACTTCCAGTTCATCCTGCAAAGGAATGGAAATCTGGGCACCCAGGTCAAAGAAGAAGCTGGAGTTGGAAGCTTTGAAGGTGAACAGGACCGGAATATCCAACTTTTTCTGTTCAAAGCGGAACGAGGTAGGAACCTTTTCGATGTAGTAGTTTTCGCTGGCATAGCTCTGTTCGTAGAGAACACCCAGCTTAATACCCATCGTGTATTGGTTCAAGGGAATGATAGCGCTAATACCAGCACGCCAGGACATACCGTCAAAGGAAGCCCCGTCCCAGCTGTTGTCCGAGTCACTGATGTAATAGGAACCTATTGTTGCCTGAGCGCCAATCTTGAAGGTCATGGGAACAAGCCCCATCAAATCATCCAGGGAGGTGGAGTCCTTCTGGGGTGCTTGAGCCACATAGATGGTACGGACAGGAATTCCATCGGGACCCACGTGAACTCTCTCGTAATAAACCTGGCGGACAGCCGTAGGGGCAACAACTTCAGGTTCTTCTACGGCAACTGCAGGAACACTCGGTTCGGCCTTAGGTTCTTCCGCCTTGGGACCCGGTTCACCATTTCGTACGACATGAGGAGCAAAGTCTTCCTCGGCGGAAGCGGCGGGTTCAACTGCGGAAGCGACTGATTCAACTGCAGGAGCGGCAGGTTCAGCCACCGGCGCTGCGGTCTCTACCGCGGGAGCAGCTACTTCGACGGAGGCTTCTGGAGCTGGAGCTTCAACTGCAGGGGCAGATTCAGCCACAGGAACGCTTTCAGCAGCAGTAACTACAGCCGGATCGTTAGACACCACAGGTTCAGCAGCAGCCATAGGTTCCGCAGCAAAAGCGGCAGACGCAGCAAAAATAGACAAAAGACCTTTCAACTTCACATTCATAAAGCCTCCGAATTTCTCCATGTATTATAGCTTTTTCAAAAAAATAAATACAAGCCCCGTTTAAATTGTAGGATAAATTTCCATTTTAAAACGAAAATGCATAAAACTTCTTCTAATATGTTATATTGTCTATATGCGATATTTAGCCCTCTCGTTCCTCTTTAGCCTCCTTGTCCTGACGGGTTGCACCATGCCCCCGAAACTACAGACCTTTGCAGAGGTCCAGGCCTCCAGCGATGGAGCTCAAATCAAGTCTACGGAAATCTTGGTCGACACCCTTGCCAATAAGCCTAGAGAAACCCACACAGAAATCACCTTTGCCATGACGGTCGGAGACAGCACCCGCCTAATGAAAAGCGAGGAGTTCTGCTACAACGAAGCCCAAAAGACCCTCTGGATCCGCAATCCCGATTCCGTCAATCGCTATACGGCCATCGACCGCGGAAATGTGCGGGTCTGCCAAGAAATGCGACCGGGCTCCAAACGTTCTTATTTTGTACGTAACAGAGCGCTGTTCTGGCCTGTTTTAATGGGCGGTGCTGGAGCCGTCGTGGCACTTCCCATTGCAGGTATCGTATGGGCAGCAGCCAGCGGCACCGCGGCACTTGTTACAGAAGGCGTTGGCCTAGGCGTAGGCGCCCTGGCTGGCATCGTCCCTGCCATGTATTTTTCAACCAACGACGGTGGAGCGGTCCGACCAGACTACCAATACTGCGACGACTATTATACCGAAGAAGAACTTGAAAATTGGTTGAACGGAACCCGTTGTTTTGAGTAGCGGGAACACAACGCATATAAAAGATTAAACAATCAAGGTAGAGACCTTATGAAACTATCCATCGTAAAAAACGCCTCGGGCAAAGCAAACGTTTCCGCCCTCCTTTTCGTAAAGCAGTCCGTTCAGTTTTCCGACGTCCTTACAGACGCTGGTGAAAAGCAAGTGGAGTCCGTATTGAAGGGCATGACCGACGGTCCCTTCGAAGACTTGGAACTTCTTGAAATCGACGGCAAGGCAACTCTTTTTGTAAATGCGGCAAAGGAACGGGGAATATCCTCTTTGGATCACCTGCGCATGGCTGCCTATCGCCTGGCGAAGCGCGCCGCACAACGCCAGATTCCTACGGTAAGCATCATGCTTGCCGATGCCGCCGATGAACAGTTCAAGGCAATCGCCCACGGCCTATCTTACGCAGACTACAAGTTCGACGCCTACAAGAGCAAACAGGAAAAAAAGTTCACCGTAACCTTCGAAATTGTCGCAGGCGAACACGCGGATGCCTTCAAGGAAATTGCCGAAGACGTAGCCGTGGAGCAGACCGCCATCACGTTAGTGAAGAACCTGGCGAACACGCCCTCCGCAGACCTCACCCCGGCAGACTTTGTGGAAAACGCAAAGACCATCGCCAAATACACCCCGGGCCTTTCCATCAAGGTTCGCGATATAAAGCAGCTGGAAAAGGAAGGCTTCATGGGAATCCTTACCGTGGGCAAGGGAAGTTCCCGCCCGCCTTTCATGGTGACTCTTTCTTACGATGGCACCAAGGGGGCATCCAGCCGCGGCAAGTCCCAGCGAGAAAAGAGAACTTCTGAAGACCATTTGGTTCTTGTCGGTAAGGGACTTTGTTTTGATACCGGTGGACTCTGCCTGAAGACACCCAAGGCAATGCCCGAAATGATTAGCGACATGGCTGGTGCTGCTACGGCGCTTGCAGTCATCCAGGCAATCGCCACATTGAAATTGCCCCTGAAGGTCAGTGCAGTGCTTTGCCTTGCAGAAAACGCCATCGGGAACCAGTCCGTACTTCCGGGAGAAATCTTTACCGCAAAGAACGGCAAGACGGTCATGGTTGACAACACCGATGCAGAAGGTCGCTTAGCCCTTACGGACGGACTTGCAGAAGCGGGTCTCATTGGCGCCACCCACATTGTTGATGTCGCCACCCTGACAGGAGCCATGACCCGTGCTTTGGGTTTTGCCGTCGCAGGATTCTTCTGCAACGACGACCCGCTGGCACTGAACATCATCAACTGTGGCGAGGCCTGCTGTGAAAAGTTCTGGAGCATGCCCCTGGAAGATGAATACGCCGACGAAATCAAGGATAAGTTCGCCGACCTGAAAAATACCGGTAGCAGTGCGCCCGCCATTATTGCGGCCCTCTTCCTCAAGGAATTCGTACCGGCAAATACCGCTTGGGCACATCTGGATATTGCCGGCACCGCCTATATGACAAGGAAGTGGAAGTATTCTGAATATGGTGCTACCGGCTTTGGCGTACAGACATTGATTGAACTGGCCCGCCGGATGTCCAATCTTATTTCAGTTTCAACAGATCAATGTAGTTACGCTTTGCAAAAATGACCCTGTGAATTTGAACTTCGTCATTTTTGAACACGTAAAAAACTAGATAGTTGTCGATAGAGAAAACCCGGTATTGAATCATTCTTAAGAACGGATCTGAATGTACCGGATAAACTGTAGGAAATTCCTTGAGTAGTTTTATCTGCTCAAGGAATTTTTCAAATATGGCATTAGGACCTTATAAGATTTGGCCTTAGCCATTCATCAAATCCTTGATGAACTGTTCAGCATCGACGCCTTTTGCTCCGCTTTCTATCTCAGAAATAGCCTCAGCCAACTTAGCATAAACCTCAAGTTGGGCCATCTGCTTTTCGTAGCATTCCATGGACATAACAACCATGTCGCCAGTTCCATTTTTTGTGAGGAACATAGGTTCATCGTACTTATGCACAGTTTCTGCCAACGACGCAAAATGATTTCTCAAATCTGAAATAGGTCTAATTTCCGGCATAAGGTCTTCTCATTCTATTATAAAATATAATATCATAATCATGATAAATCAATAAACAAGAACTCTAATCATTCCCCACAAAAAATGAAATTGTTTTTTTTTCGTGGCCTTAAAGTTTTTAGGATAATTTCTATCTTTACCGCTGTATGAAAAACGTAGATACTATTGCCGTTTTGGACTTTGGTGGCCAGTATGCCCACCTGATCGCAAACCGTGTCCGCCGCCTCGGCGTTTTCACCGAAATTCATTCCCCCAACTGCGACGTTTCCGAACTGGAAGGCGTCAAGGGAATTATCTATTCCGGTGGCCCCTCCAGCGTTTATGCTGCCGACGCTCCGGAATACAATCCCGAAATCTTGAACCTGCCGGTACCCAAGCTGGGTATCTGCTACGGTCATCAGCTTATCGCCCAGCAGCTGGGCGGTCACGTTGAACCGGGCAAGGTAAAGGAATACGGTATCGCCGACCTGATCGTTGGCGACGAAAAGTGCCCCATCCTTAAGGACCTGCCCAAGGCCTCCCCCATGTGGATGAGCCATGGCGACCAGGTGACAAAGCTCCCGGAAGGCTACCGCATCGTGGCAAGCACCAAGGACTGCGAAATCGCAGCTGTCGCATTCGACGAACGCAAGATCTACGGCATCCAGTTCCACCCCGAAGTCACCCACAGTAAGTTCGGCATGAAGCTTCTCGAAAACTTCATCGACATTACCGGCGCTGAAAAGACCTGGAACATGAAGAGCTACCTGCCCCTCATTACTGCCCGCATCCAGGAACAGGTGAAGGACCGCAAGGTATTCCTGCTGGTTTCCGGCGGTGTAGATTCCACGGTGGCATTCGTTCTCCTGAACCGCGTGCTGGGCCCCGAAAAGGTACTGGGTCTCCATGTGGATAACGGCATGATGCGTCTGGGCGAATCCCAGAAGATCATGGACTTCCTCAAGGCCGAAGGCATGAACAACCTTCAGATCCGCGACGCCAGCGAACACTTCCTGGCTAAATTGGCTGGCGTGACTGCTCCGGAAACCAAGCGCGGCATCATCGGTAAGGAATTCCTTGTCGTCAAGGACGAGGAAATGGCCAAGCTGAACCTTGACCCCAACCAGTGGATGATGGCTCAGGGCACTATCTACCCCGATACCATTGAATCCGGCGGCACCAAGAACGCCGACAAGATCAAGACCCACCACAACCGCGTCCAGGAAGTTCTGGACCTGATGGAAAAGGGCCTTGTGCTTGAACCCCTTGCAGACCTTTACAAGGACGAAGTCCGCGCCCTGGGCGAAGAACTGGGCATCCCCCACAATCTCGTCTGGCGTCACCCCTTCCCGGGCCCGGGTCTGGGCGTCCGCCTGCTTTGCAGCGATGGCGTCCTGAAGGACGACATGGTCGCATTCGACGACGTGAAGGACTCTCAGGGCGGCAGCCTCGCCGACTACCTGAAGGCAAACAACATTTCTGGCCGCATGCTCCCCATCAAGAGCGTTGGCGTTCAGGGCGATGGCCGTACCTATGCACAGCCGTTCCTGCTGACGACCGCCGGCCTCTCCTGGAAGGACTGCGAAAAGTTCTCCACCGAACTTGCAAACCGTTTCAAGGCCATCAACCGCGTGATCTACCAGATCGGTACCGTGGCTGATGAAGACCCGAAGCTTGTGGAACAGTACGCCACCCGCGAGAACTTCGATACATTGCGTAAGTTCGACGACATCTGCACCACCTTCCTGCAGAAAAACAAGCTGTACGAAGAAATCTGGCAGATGCCTGTGGTATCCGTTCCGCTGCGCACCGCTGGCAAGCCCTGCATCGTCATGCGTCCGGTGAACTCCACCGAAGCCATGACCGCCAACTTCGCCGAAATCGACCAGGGCATGCTGGCCGGACTCTGGCGCAAGTTCGAAGCAGAAGGCGCCGGCTCCCTCTGGTACGACGTCACCCACAAGCCCCCCGGAACCATTGAGTGGGAGTAATTTTTACTCTCAATTAAAACAAAAGCCGTTGGAAGGACCCCTTCCGCGGCTCTTTTACTATTGTCGTCCTATACTTTGGTTACTGCACAAGCTTTCTAATACCATCAACAAGAACATTGAAACTTGTTGAGGCATTGGAGCCGTCCAATTTTAAATAGGGTGCAATAGCTGCTGAACCAGCAATCTTTTGATATTCCCCTGACGTTATTTTGCTTAGTTCCTCCGCAGGGGAAGCAATTAAATCAGGTTCCTTATATCCATTTTTAAATTTTTTGGTAAGACATTCGCTTAGCAGAGGGTTCTTCAAGGAGGCTCAAATACAACTGATTTTCAGGTTCTTCCACGCAAAGCATTGGATGCGGCTTGGGATCAAAAAGCAGTACAAGATATGCAAGCATTTTGATCGTACCATCTGAAACAAAACGAGCAAGGAACGGATCTGCAAAAGCACCATCCTGGAACTTAAGCAATACACGGCCTTCTTCTGTTGTCTTTGCTTCTACCTTTTTTACACCGGGAACCCTCTGAGATAGCGTTTTCAAGATTTTATCAAAACTACCATCTTTAAGATTATACAAATACTGTATAACTAGAGGTAGGTTTTCTCCTTCTCTCGACAAATGCTCTGCATAGCCTGTTTCTGGAGTTGACCGAGCTCTGTTTATATGAAAATCCGAGATATGCCAATTTTCAATCAGCTCACCAAGAGCCATAACAGCAGGGAACTTTTTGAATTGAGCAAGTCCTTTAATAGCCAGAATATCCGGAGATTTTAGTGTTTGCTCCTCGCGTTGCAAATCTTGTTCCGATTCAACCTTTTCAAGTTCATTTGTGATAGCATAGCCTTTTCCGTTAGAAAAATCCAAAAAAGACCAAGGTTGTCCAATTTTGCCACGACGATACTTCAAGACCTCTCTTTCAACAACCGCTCTTCCATTTTGCTCATTAATTGCAAGGAAATACGTGGTTAAGGGAGCCTTTTCGCGAACTCTAAATTTTAGTTCAATTTCTATGGGACCTTCTGCCCCCGGCTGCGAACTTCCCTAAAACCAAGACTTCCACCTAACTTGCCAAGAGCAGTGCTAACATTGCTCTCCATAGCGTCTTTTAAAAATTCAAATACCGAGAAAATCGTACTCTTACCAACCCCATTCGCGCCAACGAGTACGCAATAGTTTGGAATCTTTTTGATTTCAGCGTCTTTAAAAGCCCTAAAATTCTTTAGGCGAATAGATTCTAGTTTAAGTTTAAATTCTTGGTCCATTGAAGTATTCATATATCAAAAATAACAAAGAAGTAAAGGGTCTATTTTTTATTCATTCAATTCAGAGCTTTAGAGGCTAGTATTTTGTGAATCAACTTCTAAAGAACCTATACATCATCTCAGCCATCACATTCGTAAATGCCTTGTACTTTGCCTTGTCTTCGAACAGGCCGGTATAGGCATCCTGGGAATCCATGTAACTATCAGTTGCGACTTTATCGAACACCTTGGGGAATACAGATTCTGCAAATATCTTGGGATCCGTAGTCTGGGCAGCAGCCTTCAGTTTTTCATCCTGCTTCATACGGTCGAATAGGTCGCCAGCCACAACACGGTCTCCCTTGCCGAAATCCCCCTTATAGACTTCATTGATGCGTTCAATGATTTCATCCAACGGACTTTTTTGCTCATCAGCAGGACCATTCTTGGGCTTGATTACCTGAGGGTCATATCGACCGATGTTATCGCTGAGGCTGATTGAACCGGAGAAGGTTTGCTTCAGCTTATAGTATTCCAGCTTCAGTTTACCATCAAGGTCCAAATCCACAGTTTTTTCAGCCGGAAGCAATTTAACCAAGTATCCAGCAAACACGGCTTCCTTATGCAGGTCCTTGTCGAACATGCGAAGAATCTGGCTACAATAGCCGTACCAACGAACAAGGCTACGGAGCAAACGGCGATAATTATAGCGGTCATCAGCATTCAGCGCATTGTACCGCATCGCTGCCGGTGTGAGGATAGAAGTAATGCGTCCCATTGCATCCTTATCCTGAGCGCCTTTCTTGGTATATTCCTTGATGAAGGCATCAATATCGGTTTTGTCGTACACGCCATAGGCGGCGATATCTTTCTGGACGACATACAAACCATTGACATTGATTTCTTCCTTCAATTCAGTTCTGTGGTAGAACGGTTCAAAGGCTTCACGGATTTCTTCTTCGGTATTGACAAAATCCAAAATGAAGGTACTGTCCTTACCTTCGCAGATTCGGTTCAGGCGGCTAAGGGTCTGCACAGCCTTGACGCTTTTCAGCTTCTTATCCACAATCATGGTGTGTAGCAGAGGTTCGTCGAAACCGGTCTGGTATTTTTCGGCCACAATCAATACATTGAAGTTCTCACGGAATTCCTTCTTGGTCTGGGATTCCTTGATGGTGGAACCGTCCTTGCGCTTGTTAAGGCTAGTCTCGGTATATTCGAATTCACCATCCTTAATGGCTCCAGAGAACGCAATAAGGATTTCCACATCATCGTACTTTTTCTGTTCAATATAGCGTTTGCATTCATGGAAATAGCGCACTGCGGCAAGACGGCTACTGGTAACAACCATCATCTTGCCTCGCCCACCAATCTGTTTCTTGGTGGTTTCCCTGAATGTTTCTACGATAATCTGGGATTTCTGCTGAATATTATAGGGATGTAGTTCCTGGAATTTCTTGATAATCTTGGCGGCCTTGCTTGTGGGAACATCCGGATTATCTTCTGTGGACTTAGCAATCTTGTAGCAGGTTGCGTAGGTCATGTAGTTCTGAAGAACATCCATAATAAAATGTTCCTCGATAGCCTGGCACATGCTATAAACATGGAACGGGCGGAAAGAACCATCCTCCTGCTGAATACCGAACATTTCCAAGGTTTTGTCCTTGGGTGTTGCGGTAAAGGCGAAGAAACTGAGGTTCGGATGCCTGCCATGAGCAATCATTTCATTCAGTAGCTTATCGTCCTTATCAATCTTGTCTTCTTCAACGCCTTCAATCTCGGCATACTCCTTCAGGGCGGCTTCGGTATCTGCCAGGGCGGTTTTCAGTTTCAGCGCTGCAGAACCAGTCTGGGAACTATGAGCCTCATCAACGATGACGGCATAGTTGTGACCAGGAGCGTCTTCCACCTGCTTGTAGATAACAGGGAATTTTTGCAAGGTGGTAACAATAAGACGTACGCCTTCATTCAATGCCTTAAGCAAATCCTTGGAGGTTTTCTTATCGTCGATAGTCTCCACCACACCCAAGGTGTGATCAAAACCGTTGATTGTTTCTTGGAGCTGTTTATCAAGGATTGTTCGGTCGGTAACCACAACAACACTACGGAATACAGGCTTGTTATCCTTGTCATGGATACTTGCAAGGCGGTAGGCCGTCCAGGCGATGGAATTAGACTTGCCGGAACCAGCACTATGTTGAATCAGGTAATTCTTACCAGCTCCATTTTCATGAACATCCTTAATCAACTTACGAACTACATCCAACTGGTGGAAGCGAGGGAATATCAAGCGCTTTCCATCAAAATTCATAAACTTCTGAAGGATATCCATCATAGAATCCTTCTGGAACACGTTCTTCCAGAAATAATCCGTGGGATAACCATTAGGATTGGGCGGATTACCCTTACCACCATCATTTCCGGCGCCGTTGCTACCCTGATTGAAAGGAAGGAAGAAGGTCTTTCCCCCATTTAGAGCAGTGGCCATCAATACGTTGGAATGGTCCACACAGAAGAAGCCCAAAACACGATGATTGAACTCGAAGCAATTTTCAGTCTTGTCACGGTCATACATCCATTGGCGTTGGGCGTTATCCACGGTCTGACCGGTATACTGATTTTTCAGTTCGATGGCAAACAGAGGAATGCCGTTGACTACGAGGACCATATCCACGGAGTTCTTGCAGGTAGTGGAATAGTACCACTGACGATAAACTTCAATGACATTTGCCTTATAATGATCGGCATCGGTCTGGTTTAGGCTGGATTCCGGCTTGAAATAACAGACTTTGAAAGAAACACCTCGATGCTTGAAGCCCTTACGAAGAATCTCAAGCATACCAAAGGATTCTACGGAGTCGCTGAATGCCTGGCAGAACTTTTCCTCGGTCTTTACCGGGGTCATCTTCTCAAAGCGCGTCCATTCCTTAGGTTGAGTGGCCTTGACGAAGGAAATCAGTTTATCAGTGTACAAGGCGAAATGAGGGTCGTATGAGCCATTACCTTTGGTGTAGCCACCATCAGAAATAAGGGATGCTTCGATGTCGGATTCAAAACGATGTTCATTGGAAAAATCAAAGCTCATTAACACACCACCAGTCGTTTTAGAGTATCATTTAGGGTATCACCCAATGACCGGTTTTTGAAGGTCCTTGCCATGTGATTCCCATTTTACGCAAATCTCTTTTTACAGTTTCTCTTGCCACAGATGTCTTTTGACAAAGGTCTGCTATAGAGATCGAATCATTCTCTCTTATTAACTCAATAATCTTTTTCTGACGCTCATTTTGAGGCTCATTTTGGGGCTCATTTTGAGGCTCATTTTGGGACTCATTTTGAGGCTCATTTTGAGGCTCATTTTGGAGTTTACTCATTCCCTCATTCACGGACGTACCCAAAACGTCATCCAGCGACACAGCTATTCTGAACACGTCATCTTCCGTGAATGTAGGGTCGGCACCGCCGTAAGGCTTTGAATACAGGAACAGCTTACGGACACCCGAGCCAAGCTGGTCTGCATAGCCGATATTCCTGAAGAAGCCGGCGATAGTCGGATTCTTGGGCTTGGGCTCAAGGTTTTCAGGAGTGATAATCCTTTGCGTTACAGTTCTATTTGCATTTTCAACCAACATCCTACCCCGCTCTATGACGAACTTCGCCTGGAACGAACTTGTAAACTCGCGGTGCATCAGTGTATTTGAAATCATTTCACGAACGATGATATTACGCAAGCTCTTACGGAAGGCATCTTCCACAAAGAACTTGTCGGGCAAATGCTTTTGAGCAAATGCAAAAAGACGGTCATAGCTATCAATAAGATTTGTATCCACAATGTCGCGATCGTCATAACGGTCGACATTTTCACGACGCAACAAGGCATCGGTCCTATATGCAGGGCAAATACTATGGATAACCTCGTCGCGACCCAACAGGAGTGCTGCCGCAAGATTGAAACCTGGCTTGCCGGAATCAAAGTTCATCGTATAGAGACCGGCACTTTTCAACAGAGAATCATCGTCCATCGCTTTCCATGGATGACTGCCTCCGGCGTTGTTTACAGCCAGAAGCCGAACCCTATCAAGCAAATCCAGGCGCAGGTCCTTTTTCTTGAGATACGGGAATATACGCAGTTCGGTAAAGATACCCTGCTTGCGAATATACATCTGCGCGATTTGTTCCGTTGCAGAGACCTTGACATCAGATTCGTTGACACGGTCATAGACAACGCGCTTGAAGCTATGAACTTCGGAACTTTGGGGCACGTGAATGCGGATAACGGTCTTGCCCTTAAACTTTAAAATTTCCGGATCAAGGTAAGTCGTTGGTTGGAACAAGACAGGGTTGCTCACAACCTTGATGATATTCCTGACCATATCGACGGCGGCCTTCTCAGGAACACCTTCTACAGATCCATTGTCAAGAACACCCAAATAGACATCGCCACCAAAACGGTTCAAGAAAGAACACACGGATTCGTACACATCGTCTTCGATGCGGCCACCCGCACGCTTGAACTCCACGGCGACAGTTTCACCGATAGCAAGGACATCTTTAAACGTTTTCAAATCCATAGTCAATCGTAAAAATACATTCTTTTATACAGAATCGCCAAGCCCCTAGGCAGGGACTTCCTTTTTGCCGGTGACGTATTCGTAAATCAAGGACTTCTTGTAGGCAGTCAGTTCTTCAATGAACTGCTGCTTCTTAGAAATCAGGGTGTCGATAGCTGCGCATTTCTTGTCGAGATAGTTTGCGATTTCCAATTGTTCCTCAAAAGAAGGGCATGGGACCCTTAATTGCTCAATAGTCTTGACCCCAAGGGTTTGTTGTGTTCCAAATGTCCACATCAATTCCATTTGAACCATAAGATTCTTTGATTGAAACACATAATACATATACCGATAATAGGACTTTTCATTGCATCTTATTGCTGCTAGGGGAACCCAAATATTGAATCGTTCTTCAGTTTCAACAACAGCTACTTGACCTGTTGTCGCACCAAGTTTAATCATCAAGATATCATGTAATTGAGGCTTATAACGTTTATCACACACATTGCAATACTCCTCCGTTATAAAACCTCTCATTTTATCAAATTTAATAGTTCCATTTTCAATAGCTGTTGCTGATATATAAGGAATCCCTTCATTAACTAATTCAGGGCTTTCATGAGGTCCATCAATAACACCCATAGACAACATTGAACGAACTTTAGGTAATGTCCATCCTTCAGGCAAATCATTAAACCAATTTGATCCTGTTTTTTTCATGGGGCGCTTGCCACGGATACCCTTGGTAACAGCCTCGGTAATCACAGCCTGCTTCAGCTTCTTGTATTCTTCGATAGATTCCTGAGTCTTCGCCAACACATCATCAATCGCAGAACATTTCTTATCAAGGAAATCAGAGATTCTCTTCTGTTCTGCTTTTGGGGGTATAACAAAGGGTATATTATTCAATTCAGAAACGCTCACTCCACCAATCATACCAGAAACATGACATGCGAATTCTTCCTCATAATTAGGTGAAGAAAGGAATCTGTATAAGTAAGCCCCTTCAATTTTATCATTGCCACAGAAACAACATAACTTGTTAACAAATGCAACATCTTGCGTCAAAAATGTTTTTTTCCGACCAGCACTACCACCTTCTATACACATGAGTGTACTTCCTGATGGGGCTATTTTGAATGATGTATCACTTAATTTAACAAACTGTCCATTAGCGTAGTTTGCTAATCCCAATACTACATCAATGTCCTTAGTTGCAATATACGGTCTTGCATCGACAGGGTCCGTATAAGAATCCTTGTCTTCATCTTTTACACTATTACCTGTATAAAGTGATGCTACATGTTTTATGGGACATACCAACCATCCCTCAGGAATCTTCCCAATCCACTCCACGCCGGAGTCCACCATATTTCTACTCATACAAAAACCTTCTAGATTCTGCTCCTTCGAACCTAATTCAACTAAGGAACTAAAGTTCCTAGTTTCATTTATCGACTACGTTTCACTCCGCTCAGAATGACACTAAGCAAACAGTTCCTTCAGGGACTTGGTAATGTCAGACTCAATCTTGTTAAGGCGTTTTTCAATGTCCTTGACTTTTTCGGGTGCTTGGTACTTGTAGAAATACCTGGTCATGGGGATTTCGTAGCCGACCTTGGTCTTGGTCTTGTCAATCCAAGCGTCAGGTGCGTAAGGCAAAACCTCACGCTTAAAATAAACGTCGATATCCTCGGTCAGTGGCACGTTTTCGGTATCACGAAGGCTTGCGTCAGCAACAGGCTTACCCTTCTTCAGAACAGGCTTGCCGTTTTCCAAAAGCGGGCGTTCCACCACAATCTTGTTGTAGCCAAAATCCTCGGTTCCAAAAATCTTTGTTTCGCAATAAATGCCATCTGAATCACCGTAAACAGCGCCATTCTTATATTCGCCATAAGCCGTTACAATCAGATCTCGGCAGGCATCGCTGATATCGTTACGCTTGCTACCGATGGACTTGCGGCGAGGTTCAAAGCAATGGCTAGCGTCAATGAGCAGCACCTTGTTTTCACGTTTCTTGGGCTTATCCTTGCTAATCACCCAAATGTAGGTGGCAATGCCCGTATTCATAAAGCTGTCGTTGGGCAACTGGACAATAGCATCCAGCCAGTCGTTTTCAAGAATATGCTGACGGATGTTGCTTGGGCCAGAGCCTGCATCACCGCTGAACAAGGGGCTTGCATTCTGAATGATAGCCATCTTGCCATCAGCCTTCAACTTGCTGAGGCCATTCAATACAAACAGCTGCTGACCGTCACTGATTTTGGGGAGACCGGCTGCGAATCGCCCGGCATCACCCTTGGCGGCTTCAGCTTCCACAGCCTTCTGTTCCTTTTTCCAGTCGATACCGAACGGCGGGTTCGAAATAATGTACTGGAAGGTGAATCCTCCGAACTGGTCATCACTGAGGGTGTCTCCATAACGCATGTTGTCCGGATCGCCGCCACGAATCAGCATATCCGCCTTGGCAATAGCGTAGGTACTGGGGTTGAATTCCTGACCGAAGCAATTCACGTCAATATTGCTGTTAAGGTCGTGGATACGTTCTTCCATACAGCTGAGCATCTGGCTTGTGCCCATGGTCATGTCATACACAGTCACATTGCCATCTTCCAGGCTCTGGTCGCAAAGAAGAATATCCGTCATCAAGTAAATGATGTCACGGCTTGTAAAATGCGCACCAGCTTCTTCGCCAAAAGATTCGCTGAATCGACGGACCAGGTCTTCAAAGATGTAACCACAGTCTACGGCACTGACCTTATCCGGTCCAAGATAACCCTTATCGGAGTTGAATTCCTTAACCACCTGGTACAGGGTGCCGGACTCCACCATACGCTTGATGACATTGTCGAATTCGAACTTCGCCAAAATGTCCTGTACGTTCTCGGAAAAACCGTTCACATAGTCACGGAAGTTGGATTCAATGTTCTCAGCATCGGCCAGGAGCAGTTCAAAATCGAACTTGCTAACATTATAGAACTGATAACCAGAAACCTTTGTCAGGAAAGTATCGATAACCTGAAGGTTCTTGACCTTTTCATACTGGGCCAGAACTTTTGTATGGGTCGGCTTTAAACAGTCGTGGAAGCGCTTAATCACCGTCATGGGCAAGATTACCAGACCATATTCGTGAGCCTTGAACGGACCTCTGAGTGTATCAGCCACATTCCAAATAAGTGCAGATTTCTCGGCAATATTGGTGCCGACCTGGGCAAAGCGCTTCTCGTTAGACATATAAAAAATACCGGATGAAAGAATAATTGTAGAGTCCAAAACCTTCCTGTATAATATAATTTTTTCGAAGAGTCCTCTTTAATAGACTAATTCAATCTAACTCAGAAAACTCCTTTCAGATTTCAATACTTTCTGGATTGTCTCTAGTAGCAGGTTAATGTGAATGGGCTTTGGTCAATTTCTTCAATTCACTTCAAATCAATGCTTTTGGATTTGTAGGAAATATGCCTGCCCCATCCGCCTCTATTATCCATATAAGGGCCAGCCATCTTGTTGCGGACTTCATAAACATCGCCCTTGCCTGATAGAAGACCGTTCACGCCCACTTTTATGTGGTATTGTCCTGCTGATGTGTAAGAAAGCGTATCTATTAAAACGCTATCCTTGAAAGCTTTTTCAGATCGTATACAATCACCGCCATATTTGCAAAATTCAACAAAAGAATACAGCCCATCCGGCAAATTGATTCTTGCTGTAACCTGAACCTTGGAACTATCCAGTTTCTTAATCTCAGCCTTGGGCCTGACATCTATGGAATTTGGATTTTGATAAATTTTGGTTGTCTTTGCTTTCTTGGAAAAAGTGCCCATATTCACAGGTTCACCATCTAGGTAATATTTTCCATTTTTCAAATAAAAGCCCAGCTCGCCTAAATTCTGGAACAGGACCGCATCCGTTTCAGACTCGGTATATGCGGTTCCACCTTCCATCATGGCGTCCTCGACCAAAATGCGATTCAATTTCACCAGGTTCATTTTGTAGCGCTTTGCTGTTGCAACCATGGCATGTGCGTACCCCTGCAGTTCCCAGGGATAACGTTCGTTAAAGGATTCCAAAATTCCATTAAAAAAGAGAGTCGCGTCATGTTTTGGAAGTTTACTTTTATTGACTGCCTGAACAATTTCATCGGAGGCATCTTCTATGGCTTCGGTCAAGTCGTCATCTAATTCGTCTATTGCGTATTTTAAGTTGCGGGTATTTTCTTCTGTTTGCCTTTCTGCGGATCGGTAGCCCGCCGTATTTCTGCCAAACAGGAACAGATTCATCAAATCCCCTGCAAACGTAAGAGAAGCAGAAAGAGATAACGCAATCACAGTTTTAAGACACAAATTTTGCATTTTGACCTCCACAGGGCAACATCCTACTTTGGTGAGTCTTGTTACGCAAATAAATATACATCTAATTTTTGACACATTATGTCATTTCCTAAAATATTCCTCTTGATATTCTCCATTGATTCAGCTCCCCAAACCCTATACACAACAAAACGTTGCATATAGAAAGCAAAGGAGTTTAAAATATTTAATTTTCTGCATATTTTCTAAAATTTCAATATTTTTGTTGCATATAATATTTGCAATTTAAATCTACCCTACCTATATTTGTTCTTGATGAAACCTATTGTTGAATATACCGATTTCCGACAGTACATGCTTGACTTTTACGAGGAGCAAAAGTTGCGTCATGGCTTTTCTTGGCGGGAGTTTTCCAAGAAGGCCGGATTTTCCTCGTCTTCCTACATGAAGGTGGTTTGCGAAGGCAAGAGCAACCTGAGTAAAATCGGCGTGGAGCGCGTGGCTCAGGCCATGGAACTGGCGGGCTTTGAAATTGACTACTTCAGGGTAATGGTGAAGTTCGGCCAAGAGACTTCTGATGAAAAGAAGAAGGCCGCCTTTGACGAAATGCTGGCCCTGGCCAAGGCGCACAAGGTCCGTGTGGTGGAAAGCGATCTTTTCGACTTCTACGAAAGCTGGAAAAATCCGGTGCTTCGCGAACTTGCTCCCATGATGCCGGGAGCGACGCCAGGCGAACTGGCAAAGAAGTGCCTCCCCAAAACCACTGCCGAGGAAGTTCGTGACACGCTAGGCTTCTTGACGAAAAACGGTTTTTTGAAAAAAATTTCGGAGAACTCTTACGAACAGGCTGAAAAGTCCATTACGGGCTCTCCCGAAGCCACCCGTTTGGCCATTCGCGGCATGCATTACAAGATGGCCTGCCTTGCGGCAAACTCGCTGGACTTGCCAAAAGAGGAACGAAACTTTACAGGCGTCACCATGGGCGTATCCAAGGATTCCTATGAGCGAATCGTAAAGGAACTGGACGAATGCCGCCGTAAAATTATCGCCATCGCCGCCGAGGACAAGAACATCGACCAGGTTTACAGATTAAATTTACAGCTGTTCCCCCTGACGAAAAACGCGAAGGAAGTGTGATATGAACAAGATTTTCAGAAACACAGTATACTTAACCGGAATCTTTGGACTGGTTTCGGGTCTGTTCAGCGCCTGTTCCGATAGCAGTTCCGTCGCGGGAACCGCCGAGGAACCCAACCAGATTGCAGTCGAGGACGTTTCTTCATCAAGCGTCGTTGCGGAGTCTTCCTCCGACGTCATTCCGAGCTCGTCCTCCAACGTCATCCTGAGCTCTTCCTCCAATGTCATCCTGAACGGAAGTGAAGGATCTAGCAGTTCCTCCAACGTCATCCCGAGCTCTTCCTCCAATGTCATCCTGAACGGAAGTGAAGGATCTAGCAGTTCCTCCAGTAGCGAAACACCTCCCGATTCCAATTCCGACTATCAACCGCAGGTTACTCCGCCGAGTAATAGTGTACAGCCGAAGACTCTTGACAATTTCATCAAGCAGTATGTGAACGATGTTAACACGAAGTTTGATGACAATGTCCTTGCTTATAACTTGGTGTATGAAAAACAGTGTGGCGGAGCGTCGGATGATTGTGAAGATGCGACTCCGGTCTATTACGAATTGATTACGCCGGGTTTACACAAAGATATGGACATGTCCTATGTTGAAATGTTGTTCCCAAAGACAATAGAAGCCCTTGCTAAAACACCTAATGCAGACGATGAATATTGCCCTTTCTACTTGCTGAATGTATCTCCGCTCGGTATGGATGGCGGCTACACTCCAGAAACGGGATTTATCCTAGCAAATATTGAAAACGACAAGTTGACCGTAATTGCGCTCCGTTCTCATTCCTGCGAATATGTAGATAAAGATAGAGTGTTTGGAATACTTTTCCGGTACTGTGGAGAACTGTCCAGCAGTCCAAAGATTGAGTATATAGAACCGGACGGAATTTACACCATGGAATGTCGCCCGCCCAATTCCATTGACGTTTCCTCGGAGTGGGAGAACAAGAACTTACTGTGATAACACATGTCATTGCGAGCCTCGTAGAGGCGTGGCAATCTAAATAAGGAAAGAAATATGAATAAGAAAATTGCGTTGGGACTGTTTTCGGTCCTAATGGTTACTGCCCATGTGGCCTGCGGAGACGATTCCTCCAGTACGTCGGCACCTGTAGAAGATTCTGTGCCGGTAGATCCGACGCAGTCATCGTCCTCCGATGTCATCCTGAACGAAAGTGAAGGATCTAGCAGTTCGTCCTCCAATGTCATCCTGAACGGAAGTGAAGGATCTAGCAGTAGCAACTCCGCGAACTCTTCCTCCAGCAACGCCGCGAACTCTTCCTCCAGCGTCATCCTGAACGGTAGTGAAGGATCTAGCAGTTCCAACAACATCCTGTACAGCAGTTCCAGCGAATGGCGTGGTGGTGAATGCATCAACCAAGAAGGCGACACCCGTTACGACGAAATGTATGAATTCCAATGCAAGAATGAGAAATGGGTCATCATCGGTTACAGACCTGGCGCTTGTGTAGGTGATATGGACTGTGGATTTTCGGATGGTTCTGCAGAACAAACCAGATGCAAGAACGTAACCGTTGATAACATCAAAGTGGAAGGCTCTGTCTGCAGCATCGCCGTGGACGGCTATCACAAAAGCGAAAGCGGTTGTGAATTCTTTTGCGACGGCAGCAAATGGATTTACACGCCCCCTCCCATGGCTCTGTAATTAACAACCCTTTCTCAAGACTTTCTGGATTGTCTCTAACAGCAAATTGATGTTGACGGGCTTTGCCACATGCTCGTTCATGCCCGCCATCAGGGCATTAATGCGGTCCTCGTCAAAGGCGTTGGCAGTCATCGCCACAATAGGAATTCCATTCTTGTTGGGGTCATCCAGAGCCCTTATGGTCTTGGTCGCCGTGTAGCCATCCATATTGGGCATCTGGATATCCATCAAGATCATGTTGTAATAGAAGGCGGGTTTCTTCTGGAGCATTTCTACGCAGATGACACCGTCTTCGGCGCGCTCCACTTGAATTCCCACTTCCTTCAAGATTTCAATGGCGATTTCTGCGTTCAAGTCATTGTCTTCGGCCAGCAGGATTTTCTTGCCCTTCAGGAATTCGAAATCAATGTGATGTTTATTTTCAGCGGAATTTTCTTCGGGATGTCCGACCCGGTGGGTGAACGTCAGGGTAAACGTCGTGCCCTTCCCCACTTCGCTTTCGACATCAATGGTTCCATCCATCAGTTCCACCAGACTTTTCACAATAGGCATGCCCAGGCCGGTCCCCTCAATTTTATCTTCGGTGACAGTCTTCTCGCGGCTGAACTGCTCAAAAAGGTGAGGTAAAAATTCCTGAGACATACCGATTCCTGTGTCAGAAATTCGAGTCTGGAACTTAACAAAACCTTCCTGGGAACTTTGCAGTTCCTTCACGTCTATGGAGACTGTTCCGCCAGAGGGTGTGTACTTAAAGGCGTTGGACACGAGGTTCAAGAAAATTTCCTTCAGCTTTACCAAGTCGATAAAGATGTACTCCGTCCGCGTATCGATGGAACTCACAAAGTTGATGTCTTTTTGCTTCATGCGCTCCGCAAAGATAGAGACAATCTCCTTCGTCACGGAGCCTGTGGGACAGAGAGTTTCTTCTAGGGTGACCTTGCCACTTTCAATGCGGGCCACTTCCAGAACGTTATTAATCAAAGACAGCAAAACCTGATTCGAGTTACGAATTTTTTCCAAATAGTCACGGGCTTTTTCCTGGTTGTCCAGATTCTTTTCAAGCAGTTCCGTAAAGCCGGTAATGGCGTTCATGGGGGTCCGAATGTCATGGGACATGCGGAAAAGAAAGAGCGACTTAGCCTTGTTAGCCGATTCCGCCTGAATCTTTGCATTTTCGAAGCTTGCGTTCAGACGATCTTCGGCGACCTTCTGTTCCGTAATATCGGCACAGTAGCCCGACATGACCATATCGCCATTTCGCGAAACAGAAATGTTTCCGGTAGCCCTCAGGTAAATCCAGCCCCTCGTCGGATGATTCCAGCAAAGGAGTCGGGTCTGAGTGCCCTGCCCCACCATGGACTTGAAATCCTCACGTTCCACATTCTTTAAATCATCCCGCAGTTTTTGGCGATAGTAGTCGTACAGTTCCCGAGGTTCCAGCTGCATGCTGGAAACGCCAAGAATTTTCTGGAGGATATTGTCCGCCTCCATATGGCCATTCCCCATCGAATCAATCCGTATGGACCAAAGCCCGTAACCGGCGTTTTCGATGATTTCGGAACGTTCCTGGAGTTTACGGCGGTATATCCTTTTTTCATCCCCCTGCACAAACACGTGAAGCAGGCAGGTCCCGAGCATCAAGCCGATGCAATAGATGGGCAAAAGCGAATACACGACCTGGATTGAGGCCACCATCATCATGGCAAAACAGAAAACCACAATGACAATGTGACGCCGCCTGTTTTCGGCTGCAGACCTGATAGCCACCAACAAGGAGGCCAAGGCGATGGAAGCAAACAGGAACACCTGTAACGCCAGGGCTATATACCTGAAGGTATAAATATGATAGGAGCAATCGTCCCCAATCCAAAAGAAAATATGCTGAAAATGATTAACGGCCAGGACGACAACTTCAAAAAAACAATACACCATCCCGAAGGCGTTGAGGATCTTGGTAAAGCTTGCGTTCAGCTTTAGGTATTCCGCCACATAGCGGCACCAAAAGACCACCGAGAAGGCCATCGCAAGGAAATAAAATATGGTGTCTACATACAGTAGCGTCGGATGACCCGCCACGCGGATAAAACCCCACAGAACGTCCGCTACATAAAAAGAGAACGTTGCGGCCAGAAACCGCCGGTAGGACCGGTATATGTCAATATCCCTGAAGGACTTTTCGAACAGAACGTCATAGTTGATAATAATATGCGTCACTATGGCGATAATGCCGATTATTGAATAGTAAACATTTTCCATATATCCCATCAAGTAAGATATATTATTCTAGAGTATTATTTTATAGATAACTTCAAAAAAATTCTATTTGTTTTTTACAGAAGGGATTTTACTTGCGATAATATCCGTGAGGACATTTAAAGGAAGGAGTTATTTATGGCTCGAAAGAAGAAAGATCAGGAAGAACTAGATACCAACATCCCCGAAAACGAAGAACTTCCCGAAGAAGAACTGGAAGAAACAGCGGAAGAAGAAGAGGAAGACCTGGGTGTCGACGAACTTTTCGGCAACACCAATCCCGGAAGGGCGCACCAGGACCTAGACGGCTGGGGCGGCGGCGAAGACTACGAAGGATAAAAAAAAGCCCCGCTGCTATTTCTAGCAGCGGGGCTCTTTTAAGTCTTTAATTAAGCTGTTAAGCTAAATTTGTTACTTAGCGGTGATGACCTTGGCCATTTCGCAAACCTTGTTGGAATAGCCCCATTCATTGTCATACCATGCGCAAACCTTCACGAAGGTCGGGTCGAGCTGGATACCAGCCTTGACGTCGAAGATGGAGGTGCGAGAGTCGTTACGGAAGTCGGTAGAAACGAGAGCTTCGTCGGTGTAACCGAGGATGCCCTTCAGGCCGCCTTCGCAAACGCACTTTTCAGAAGCTTCCTTCATAGCAGCGCAGATTTCTTCGTAGGTAGCAGCAGTCTTGAGTTCTGCAGTCAGGTCAACGAAGGAAACGTCAGAGGTAGGAACGCGGAGGGACATACCGGTGAGCTTGCCGTTGAGCTGAGGAAGAACCTTACCCACAGCCTTAGCAGCGCCAGTGGAGGAAGGAATGATGTTTTCGAGAATGCCACGGCCACCGCGCCAATCCTTCATGGAAGGACCGTCAACAGTCTTCTGAGTAGCAGTTGCAGCGTGAACGGTGGTCATGAGGCCACGGACGATGCCGAACTTTTCGTCG
>JAZRXW010000099.1:0-35483 GCA_045600425.1 Fibrobacter sp. | reverse complement strand
GAAAGCGAACGCCGCGAACTGATGGCGAACTTGAACCGCTTTGGATTGCGGAAAATTGCGGGGGCCCTCATGTGGCTGCTTCGTGAATCGCTTTGCCTTGATGATGGTTTTATGCTCTGTAAGCCCGACGAATTCCGCGGGCGGTGGCTCCTGCGGGAAATTCTGAAGGGCGGCAACTTTGGTCGCCATGTGGGTGGCGGACGCCTCAAATGGCTCTACTGGTGGTTTGGCAAGCGCAAGAAATCCCTAAGTTACTGGCGTTTTGATTTGGCGGAAACCTTCTGGGCGGAAGTCTACTACTGGAAAATTTTTGTAGAAAACACTTCGACGCGAATCCGGCTGCGCAAGATTTCCCTTAGGGATGAAAAATTCTGATATTTTGTCAAGAGATAACCCCGAAATTTCCAAAAATTCTTGTTGATAAACGTAACTTGTTATTCTTTAAGGAGTTAAATTAAAACTGCTCTTTTGAGTAGTTGTTGATTTCCTGTTGGAAAATTTGTGGCTGTTGATAACTCTCTTTTTTATGTTTTTAAAAACTTACAAATATGTGTCTTCGCTTCAAAAAAATTAAGCAAAAATATGAATTCCTCTATACAAAAGTCCGTATCATTTATTATCTTATGGGCCACATCTTGTGGTGGCAGTCTAAACTTTAACACAAGATGTAGTGGAATAGAACAAAAAGAACTTTTATGGACAAAAAACGGCAGTGATGGAAAACTGAACGCTTTGTCGTAAGGATTGAGTGATGATTTTTGCTGTTAAGAAACGTGACGGCCGCGAGATGCCGTTTAACATCGAGAAAATTTCCGACGCTATTATCAAGGCTTTCCGTGCCTCTGGTGAACTTGAAGAACAAATTAAGGCTTCCCAGTCTCAGCTGGATCTTCTCGGTGGCGATGACGTTCTTAGCAGTACAGCTCTTAAGGTTGCCGCTTATGCGGTGGGTCGCCTGGAAGCGGAAGGCAAGAACAAACCCGACATCGAAGACATCCAGGACGCAGTAGAAAAGGCTCTTACCGAAGCGGGCTACGGCGACACCGCCAAGAGCTACATCCTTTACCGTGCAGAACGTACCCGTGTTCGTGAAGTAAACACCCGCCTCATGCATACGCTGCGCGACATTACCTTCAGCTCCGCCAAGGAATCCGACCTGAAGCGTGAAAACGCAAACATCGATGGCGACACCGCCATGGGTACCATGCTGAAGTACGGTTCCGAATCCGCAAAGCATTTCTACACCATGATGATGCTGAAGCCGGAACACAGCCGCGCACATTCCGAAGGCGACATCCATATTCATGATTTGGATTTCTACGCCCTCACCATGACCTGCTGCCAGATTGACCTGATTAAGCTTTTCAAGAATGGCTTCAATACCGGTCACGGCCATCTTCGTGAACCAAAGGACATCCGTAGCTACGCAGCACTTGCCGCTATCGCTATCCAGTCCAACCAGAACGATCAGCACGGTGGTCAGGCTGTTCCTAACTTCGACTACGCTATGGCCGACGGTGTCCGCATTACCTACCGCAAGGCTTACCTGAACAATATGGTAAAGGCCTTGATTCTCTTGACCGGTAAGGAAGAAGAAGAACTTCGCCCCATCGTGAAGAAGCTCCACGAAGAAATGTGCGAAATGGGCATGGTGGCAACTCTCGTTCCCAACGAAACGTTTGTCCAGACCGAAGCCCGCGAACTTTCCAAGACCTTCAGCGTTGAAGTGGTTATGGGTGCCCAGAAGTTTGCTGAAAAGCAAGCATACGAAGAGACTGACAAGGCTACCTTCCAGGCTATGGAAGCTTTCGTTCACAACCTGAACTCCATGCACAGCCGTGCCGGTGCCCAGACTCCGTTCAGTAGCATCAACTATGGTATGTGCACCGATCCCGAAGCCCGCATGGTCATGAAGAACCTACTTCTCACCACGGAAGAAGGCTTGGGCGGTGGTGAAACTGCAATTTTCCCCATCCAGATTTTCCGCGTGAAGGATGGCGTAAGCCTCAACCCCGGCGATCCCAACTACGATTTGTTTAAGCTGGCCTGTCGCGTTTCCGCAAAGCGCCTGTTCCCCAACTTCAGCTTCATGGATGCTCCCTACAATGCTGCATACTACAAGCCGGGTCGCCCTGAAACTGAAATTGCATACATGGGCTGCCGTACCCGCGTGATTGGTAATACCGCACGTCCTGAAAACGAGATCACTTTTGGTCGTGGCAACTTGAGTTTTACCACCATCAATCTTCCTCGCATTGCTCTCAAGATGAAGTCCATCGACTTGTTCTACAAGGAACTGGACCGTATGCTGGCTCTCGTCCGTGATCAGCTGTTGGAACGTATGGAAGTCCAGAGCCGCAAGCGCGTCAAGAATTTCCCCTTCCTTATGGGACAGGGTATCTGGATTGGTTCCGAGAAGCTGGGCTGGAACGACGAAGTTCGCGATGTCCTGAAGGACGGCACCCTTTCCATCGGTTTCATCGGCCTTGCAGAAACCCTGGTGGCCCTTACCGGCAAGCACCATGGCGAGTCCGAAACGTCCCACAAGCTGGGCCAGGAAATCCTGCAGCACATGCGCGATTTCTGCGACAACGAATCCAAGCGCTTGAATCTGAACTTCTCCCTGTTTGCAACTCCGGCAGAAGGCCTTTCCGGTCGTTTCCTCCGTATGGACAAGAAACGCTTTGGCATTATCCCGGGCGTTACCGACCGCGATTACTACACCAACTCTTTCCACATACCGGTGTATTTCAAGATTTCCGCTTTCAAGAAGATTGAACTGGAAGCTCCGTATCATGCACTGACCAACGCTGGTCACATTAGCTACATTGAAATGGACGGCGATCCGACCCAGAATCTGGACGCTTTCGAAAAGATCGTGCGCTACATGGCAAAGGCTGGCATCGGCTACGGTTCTATCAACCACCCGGTGGATCGCGACCCTGTCTGCGGTTACGTTGGCGTTATCAATGACGTCTGCCCCCGTTGCGGCCGTCGCGAAGGTCACTCCATCGATCCTCAGAAGATCGAGGAACTTCGCAAGAAATTCCCGGGAATGCCCGCATTCCTCGGTATCCGTTAAGGATGATTAACAGGTTAGGAGAAGGACTTAAGTTAAGGTTTAAATCTGTTAAGGAGAAACAAGATGTCTGAAAAGGAAAAGTCTCTGTATGGTGAAGGTGTCGGCTTCGAACGCATCCGTCGCATTACCGGTTACTTGGTAGGTACAATCGATCGCTTCAACAACGCTAAGCTTGCCGAAGTGAACGACCGCGTTAAACACTCTTCTCAGGAAAACTAATTTCCTATGCCGGAGGATTTGGAAACGGGCCGCCTGCGCATAGCAGGAATCGAACCTGAGTCCTTTGTAGATGGACCTGGAATTCGTTTTACCATCTTTACGCAGGGCTGTTCCCACCATTGTCCCGGCTGTCACAACCCGCAGACTCATGACTTTGAGGGCGGACACTTTATAAGCCTTACGGAACTGTTGTCCATGATCGAGGAAAACCCTCTTCTGGACGGCATCACCCTTAGCGGTGGTGATCCCATGTTCCAGGCTTCTTCACTGGTTCCCCTCGCTCGCGAAATCAAGGAGCGGGGAATGAACCTGGTTATTTTTACCGGCTTTACCTACGAACGCCTCATGGCCATGAAAGACGAAAAGCCGGAAATGCTGGAACTGCTCAGTTTTGCGGACATCCTGATAGACGGACCTTTCGTCATGGCGAAGCGCTGCATGGATATCAAGTTCCGCGGTTCCACCAATCAGCGTATTATCGATGTCCAGGAAAGCCTGGCCCAGGGGCGAGCCGTCCTCCACCAGATCCAGCTGGAGGAGCAGGAACAGCGCCCGGATTTATTTGAATAATTTTGAGACGACTTGATCCCGGAAATCGTCAAGTTTCTCGAAGCTTTGTTTTTCTCGGATTGTCCGGTAGCTGTTGTAAATTTCAATCAGGTCGCTTTTCAGTTGCTGCTCGGAGTAGGTGGAGTCTTCTGCCGACTTGATGGCCAGTTCCCAAAGCTGTCTGGAAACTTTGTAGCTGGTCGTGTCTCCCAGGGAAATCCCGAAGTTGTCCATGCGCTGTATCGCCGAGAGCAGTGCCACATGGGGTGCCGGACTAAAAATCGCAGCAGTCACGTGGGCTGAAAATTCGATATCAAGGTTGAGCGTCAACTCGGGATGTTCAATGCCATCCACCTGATGTTTCGCCTCGTGAATGACGGTCTCCATTTCCTGGGCGTACTTGATAAACTCTCTTGACTTACCGCCGAAATCCTTTTCCAGGAGCTTGGAATAGATTTCGTTGGCCTTAAATATATCGAACTTGGGTAAACCGATTAGCCGCCAATATCTATTGTAGAGGTCATTCTTTGATCCATACTTGCTGAAATCGGCCTTCAGCTCCCTGGTGAATTTCTCGACCTGTTTTTCTACGGCGTCGTCAATTACGATTACGAAATAGGTAGCGGCAGAGCTGTAGCCGATTTTTGACGGTAGCAGGCCCGGAATGATGCGCCTTGTTTTCAGTACAGCCACAGAATCGCCCTTATAGGCCATGGGAACAAGGATGGTGTCCTGAATCTTCATGACGTTGGCGCAGGATTCAATTTCAAAATCCAGCAGTAGGCCGTAGGGCATCAGGACCTTATTCACATTGTGCTGTTTGTTGATGTTGAAGTATTCGCCTTTAAAATAACCGTGTGCAGATGAGACTAGATCTGCGAAACTATTACCGCCGCCGGGGAAGAATTTCTCAAAAAGTTCAACAACGTCCTGTTCCTGAAAAAGATTGCTTTCCTTTACCAGCAGGGACTCGTTTCGGCTGAGGGTGCTCAGATACGGAGCCAGGATGTTGTATACGAAATCTAGGCGGCGGTCGTCCTTGTTGGATTTTTTGAGTGCCTCGATTTTCTGGATGATGGCGCGGTCGTAATCCCGCTCCACCGTGGCCTGGTTCTTCTTGGAAATGATGTGCTTCTGGACCTTTTTTACCTTGTCCTTGCTAATGCCAAAGGACTGGGATAACAGTTCCAGATATTCATTGTCCGTCTTGTCGATATAGAAGGATGATTGCCTTATAAGATATTCGTCAAGGATGTCATCGTCCATGTCCATGTTATTCGAACAGGAACATAGAAGAAAGAACGCAAGAAAATAGAATGGTGTTTTTGACAAGGATTGGAGCAAAATAAACCTCAAGGCTTCTAGAAAATGAATCCGAATCCTATGCCGACGGCTCCAATGAGGCTCAAGGCGATGCCCACTGCACTTTTGGTTTGCCCTCCTTCAATATCGGTTGTTCCATTAGCCCAAAGTACAATGCCTGTTGTAAGTAATGTGCTTCCACCAATGATTGCTCCCCAGCGAAGCCAACCGCTTCTTAATGGATTGTTCGTGGAGGGAACGCTGCCGATGGGCTTAGAGGAACGAGGGCGAGTCTCGCGATATTCAGAATTATCTGAAATGTTCACTTTGTTAAGATAGAACTCTTCTTCATCCTCTTCGATTTCGTCGTTTTGGTCTGTTATGCCACTTGATGAAATTTCATGAACGCCATCCTTTACCTTGCGGAAGAATTCGGGAGCATTATCTTTGATGACCTTCAGAAGTGCCTCCACGTTTGCGCCTTGTCCGTTAAAACTGGCGACAAGCTTGTTGCCTGCAGTTTCGTAGATTTCCGCTGAAATTGTGAGCTTTGAACCGAACTTTCCAACATGAGCTTGGCAAATGTAGTCGGCTGCGATGTTTCTGCCTGTTTCCGCAAGGCAACTACCTTCGCAGTCTTCGATGGCTTTGCCCGGCGGGAGCATGGCGCTGATGTTCTCGCGAGTCATGATGGTGTAGTTTTGCTCCGCGGGAAGTTCCCTGATGGCTTCTTCCCGCAAAACGTTGGTGAGGTACTGACGGTCTGAAAGCTCGACCTTCTTTTTTATAGTCGGGTCTATTCTTGTCTCGAGTACGGCGACGTAGGCTGCGGAAGCGACTGAGGCGCAAAACAGCAAAAGAAAAAGTGCTTTCAGGAATTGTCTCATCGTGCTTCTTTTTATTCTGCGAAGGTAAACGGAATTGTCGCTGTTGTATTGCCACCCTCGGCCTTGCCAAAATTCCAGGAACTCACCTTTTTCTTGATTTCATTGTCAAATTTGCCATTGTTTGTAGAGGATGATACGATAGATATGGAAAGGACATTTCCGTTTGCACCGATGGTAAATTTTAAGACAACTTTACCCTCGAAGGCCGGGTCCTTTTCCAGGTACCTGTTGTAGATGTTCCTGAGTGCGGGTGTACGTTGCTTCACGACCTTCATTATATCCGCCGCCATACGGTTGTTGCCCGTGACCTTGACATCGCTGCTCTGCTGCGTATCGACTTGTTCGCTCGCTTTCAAATTTCCGATGCCGCCGCTTCCGTCGCCCTTGACTCTACGTCCGCCGTTCTTGCTGGAATCCGTTTCCTTGTCTGTAAAGCTAATCGGGATGATGACTGTCTTGTTGCCTCCAGAAATCGCCCCAAAATTCAACATGCTAACTGCTTTCTTGATTTGCTGGTCAAATTCAAGTTCTCCAGTTGTTGTCTTCTCGATAGAAATGTCGATGATGTTTCCGGCGGGTGCAATCGTGAATTTCAGCGCGACGATGCCCTCAAAGTTCTTTTTGGCTTTTTTCATGTATTTCTGGTGTATGTCGTCAAATTCTGGACGGTGCTGGTTGAGGACCGCCAAAATGTCGTCGCCAGAACGGATTTCGTCTTCGTCCTCTTCGAAATTACTTTCGAAACCTCCGAACAGCGGAGCCCAATAGTAACTGTAGACTGCATCTACTTGAACGTCAGGAACCTCGTTGTCTCCCTTCCAAGCCTTGTACTTCGTGACTTTGATGGTACATTGCTCCTTGTTTCCCTTTACGTCGATATAGTAACGATGAGATATTGTTCCGACCACTCCGTAGCTGGCGTAGATGGCGGCAACATGTCTTTCTGTCACGATTCTGCCTTCCATGGGGTCGGCCTTGGTGAGTTCGACGCCTCTGTCGTTAAAGGTCCTGATAACTGCGTTGTAACATGCGTCGTGGGGCTGGTTGTAGCTCCTGGTGAGGTATTGATCGTAAAGAGCGGGATCGTTCAGCATCATGGTCTTGGCGCAGCCGGAAAGCAGGGCTAGCGAAGCGACGAATAGAGCAAGAATGGAGACTTTCATGTTTTTCCTTTTTTTGGGCAGATTTGTGTCGTTTTCTTCCAATCGCTAATCCCTTTAAATTTAGGTTTTTTGGAATGCCTTAAAGATAGCAAAGATTAGCCCTTAAAAGAATTTTTTTCATTTACTTGCAATTTTTACCTGCCATATAATTCATGGTGAATCATATAGAAAAGATGTAATTAGTACGCAGATTAAAAAAAGACCGTCCTTAAAACGGTCTTCAAAGCTTTGTAAATGTTTTAGGTTTGTGCTGTTCGGAGTTGGGCGGGTTATTTCGCCTTGTAGCTTACGAAGCGGACGTTGCCGCAGTAGTCCTTGTGAATGCCGGTGAAGGTAAGCCAGGGGTAGTTTATCGCTTCCGCTTCCAGCATGGCGCCTTGTTCGGAACCGATTTCCAGAAGGATGGAAGCTCCGGAGTTCAGGCGACCTTCGGTCTGCTTCAGCAGTTTGCGGACCAGGTCCAGGCCGTCGGCACCGCCAAAGAGGGCGAGAGCCGGATCAAAGTTTGCCACTTCGGGCTGGAGCTTTTCCTTCTCGCCATCGGGAATGTAGGGGAGGTTCGCAATCAGGCAGTCGATTTTCTGGTCGGCGGCGAGGCCTGCAGCGGTAAGTGCCTCTGCGGAAACGGCTTCCAGCAGGTCGCTTTTGGCAAAGGTCAGCTTGTCGTCGGTCAGTTCGTTGGCGGCTGCGTTTTCACGGGCGAGGCTCAGGGCGTCGTCAGAAATGTCGCAGGCCAGAACCTTTGCGTTTGTAATTTCCTTGGCGGTCGCGATGGAAATGCAGCCGGAGCCTGTTCCTATTTCAACCACGAAGCAGGTTGCGTCTTCGGCATCGCCACGGGCTGTAGAAAGTGCGTTTAGGCGGTCCCTGGCCATGTCCACCAGCATCTCGGTTTCGGGACGGGGGATAAGGGCGCGAGGGTCGCACTTGATGATAAAGCCGCGGAAGCTTGTGTCGCCAATAATGTGCTGCAAGGGTTCGCGGTTGGCGCGGCGTGCCACCATGGGGCGGAGAAGGTCCAGTTCCGCAGGGGTCAGGGGTTTCTCGAAGTTCATGTACAGGTCAAGGCGGGCTTTCATCTTGAGCCCGTGACTAATGATGTACTGGGCGTCCAACAGCGGGTCGGGAACGCCCTTCTTTTCGAAGAAGACCTTAGTGCGGTTCAGAATTTCAAGAACCGTCATGGGACCGTTATTTGCGGGTGCAGCCATTGCGAGCGACTTCCTTATCTAGCCTTGAACGTTGCGGAATTAAGCCTGGAACTTGCCCAATTTTTCCTGGGCGTTAGCCATCTGGAGGCCGTTGATGACTTCCTGAAGGTCGCCTGCCACCACCTGGTCCAGGTTGTACAGCGTGAGGCCGATACGATGGTCGGTGACTCGGTTCTGGGGGTAGTTGTAAGTGCGGATCTTTGCGGAACGGTCGCCGGTTCCCACCAGAGCCTTACGGCTGGCGGCTTCTTCACGTTCCTTTTTGGCGATGACTTCGTCCAAGATCTTGGAACGAAGCATTTCCATGGCGTGCAAGCGGTTCTGGAGCTGAGAACGTTCAGTCTGGCAGCTGACCACAACGCCGGTAGGAATATGAGTCAAACGCACAGCGGAGTCCGTCTTGTTGATGTACTGACCGCCAGCACCGCTGGAACGGTAGGTGTCCATGTGGATGTCCGCTTCGCGGATTTCCACGTCCACTTCTTCTGCTTCGGGCAGGATTGCCACGGTGGCTGCAGAGGTATGGACGCGGCCCTGTGTTTCTGTTTCAGGAACGCGCTGCACGCGGTGTACGCCACTTTCAAACTTCAGGGTGCCGTAAACGCTGTCGCCTTCAATGTAGGCGCGGATTTCCTTGTAGCCGCCCACGGTACCTTCGCTCAGGTCCTGGATGGTGATCTTCCAGCCCATCTTTTCACAATAGGCGCGGTACATGCGGAACAGGTCGCCGGCAAACAATGCGGATTCATCACCGCCGGTACCGCCACGAATTTCAATGGTGGCGTTACGGAAGTCCCAAGGGTCTTTTGGAACCATGAGAATCTGCAATTCGTCAGTAAGATCGGGAAGTGCTTTTTCGATGGTGGAAAGTTCTGACTTTGCCATGGCCACCATTTCCGGGTCGGAATCGCCCAGAGCCATCTTCCATTCTTCCTGGTCGTTCAGCATCTGCAGGTATTCCTTGGCCTTGATTACGGCTTTTTCGATACCCTTGTACTGCTTGTGAATCTTGTTATATCGAGCCTGGTCACCCAAGACATCGGGATTACCCAATTCGGATTCCAGTTCCTCGTACTTTTCAATGAGTTTTCTTGCTTTGTCTTTCATCGCGAGTAAATGTAGAAAAATAGGAGATAGCGGAAAGTTTAAAGTGTAAAGAATAGACCTTTATCCTTTAACCTTTATCCTTTACGCTAATTAGAACTGATTGATAAAGAATGTAATGCAGAGGCTGTTCATAAAATCTGCAAACATGCTTCCCACGATGGGGATTAGCAGGTAGGGCTTTACGGCAGGGACATACTTGTTGGTCAATGCCTGCATGTTGGCCATGGCGTTGGGGGTTGCTCCCATGCCAAAACCGCAAACGCCTGCTGAAAGGACCGCAGCATCGTAATCGCGACCTGTTACGTTATATACAATAAAGTAGGCGAACAGGAACATGATGAGAGTCTGGGCGCAAAGCAAGATAATCAAGGGCAGGGCCAGGGTGGTTAATTGCCAAAGTTTCAAGGTAATCATAGCGATTCCTAAAAACAGGGAAAGGCAGATTCCCCCGATGTCGTTGATTTCGCCCATGTGGACATTGTACTTGTTGGAAAGTTCTGAGATATTTCGCATAATGGCTGCCACAATCATGGCGCCAATGTAGACGGGAAAGGTGATGCCAGTCTTTGAAAGGAAATTTGCAATGAGGGTTCCTAAGCCCATGGCGATGGCCAGCTGGTAAACCCCTTTGGCATATCGATTGACAGAACGCTTCTGCTTTGCCTTTTCTTCGTTCAGTTCGGCGGGGTCTTCGTTTTTTGCAGTCTTTAGCAAGTCGTTCTTGATAATGAGGCGACGACCTAGGGGACCGCCCATTAAAGAGCCTGCTACAAGGCCAAAGGTGGCTGCTGCCGTACAGAGGGTGGTTGCGCCAGTCATGCCGAAATCTTCCAGCACGGGACCGAAAGCTCCCGCAGTGCCGTGACCGCCCACCATGGAGATGGAGCCGGTTGCAAGTCCCACCAGCGGGCTTACGTTCAACAGTTTGGACAGACCGATGGATACGCCATTTTGGATGAGAATCAGGGACAGGACGCAGCACAGCAAAATGACCAATCCGATTCCGCCACTCTTAATGACCTTTAAGTTGGCCTGGAAACCTACGGAGGTAAAGAATGCCACCATGCAGACGCTCTTTAGAGTTTCGTCAAAGGAAAAATCCAGAAGTCCAAGAGAGTGCAAAATGCAGGAGAGGCTTGCAAAAATGATGCCGCCAACCACAGGAGATGGAATGCAGAATTTTTCAAGGAGACGAACTTTCTTTTTGAACCAGGTGCCAAAGGCAAGAACGGCAACAGCAAGTGCCAATGTCTGATACATGTCTAGGGATAAGGTAAACATCTCTTCTCTTACTTTGCGCTGGTGATTTTGAGGCCCTTGCTTTCGTAGTAGCGAATTGCTCCTGGATGGAATCGTACGGGAACGTTAGATGTTGCGTATTCCAAGGAGGGGGCGTTTTCGAAAGTGAATATGGCTTCGGTCAGTTTCTGGGCTACACTTTCGGACAAGGCCTTGTTGGCCACAAGAACCGCCTTAACGCCAAACGTGTAGGCCGGAGTTTCTTGATTCTTGTAAGTTCCTGCAGGAATCGTCACGGTAAAGAATTCGTTGTGCATGCGTTCAATGCGGGCGATGTCTGTGGAATCGATAGAGATAATCTGGATACCCTTGGACTCGGAAAGTTCGCTAATCGCAGGTGTTGGAAATCCTGCAGTACAGAAGAAGGCGTCGATGCGACCTTCCTTGAGGGCGGCTGCAGATTCAGAGAAGCCCATATTCTCTTTTTTAATGTCTTCAAAGCTAAGTCCGAATGCACCCAGAATGATTTTGGCGTTACGGATGACTCCGGATTCTTCTTCACCTACAGAGACTCGCTTGCCTGCCAAGTCATAAATGTTGTGGATGGAAGTGTCCGATGCCACAATCTGGATGGCTTCCGAATAGAGGGCTCCCAATACGGTGATGTTCTTGGTGGGTTTATCCTTGTATTCCCCAAGCCCTAGCATGGCGTCGTTCAAGACATCACTTTGAGCAATGGCTGCATTAATGAAGTTTTGCTTGAGGAGACGAATGTTTCCGTTGGTTCCTGCAGTGGACTTGACCTGCATGACAATGTTTGGATTTTCCTGGCTGACCTTGTAAGCGAGATTCTTGGCGTACTTGTAGTAGTAACCGCCCTTATTGCCGGAACCCATGTTGACTTTGGTTTGACCGTCAAGACAGCCTGTCAGAAGAAAACTCAAGGACAGAATGGAAAAAAAAGATGTTAAAGCGAAACGGCTAAAAAAAGATTGTTTCAAGGATAACCCCTAAAAAAATTGATACAAACGAAATATATAAAAAACTATCTTTGCCGTATGGAAATAAATCCGATTGGCACATTCTTTGGCGATGCTGTTTACAAGTACGAGGCTCCCCGACAGGGCCGCCTGTTTGCTGGACACCCGGGTCGCATTGTGCTAAATGCAGGTTGCAATTTTGAGATGGCCCTGCGAGACTTAGATGGCTTTGAACGCATCTGGGTTGTTTTTCAGTTTCACGAAAATGAGGGATGGCGTCCCACTACAAGGCCGCCTGTTCCGCCTAAGGGAAAAGACCGGGTGGGAACCTTTGCCAGCCGCTCTCCCTATCGCCCAAATCCCATAGGGCTAAGTTGTGTTCGCCTGCTTAAAGTAGATGGTCTTACTTTGTTTGTAGATGAAGCGGACCTGCTCAATGAAACTCCTGTCCTAGACATAAAACCCTACATTCCCATGGCGGACGCGTTTCCCGACGCAAAGGCGGGGTGGGTCGATGAACAAGATGGCGAAATATGGGAAGTGTCCTTTTCCGAGAAGTTTTTGACACAGCACCAGTGGATTTCCGAAAACAGCGATTTTGACCTGATGAGCTTTGCCCGGGTCCAACTGAGTCGCGGAGGCTTTAGCAATGGTGTTTTTGACGGAACCCGTCGTCGCCTGACTCTGGATGAAAACGCAAGAACAGGTGTTTTGGCCTACCGCACGTTCCGTATTGATTTTAGTTATGACGAAACGGCCAAAACGGTTCGGTTACTGCAAATCCGTTCAGGGTATAAGCCCGAAGAGCTTTTAGATGGGGCCGAAGACAAGTATGGGGATAAACAACTGCATCGAAATTTCTTAATATGTGATTAAATTTGAGACGGTTTTGTTATGAATGTTGAATGTCAATTTTGCGGTCTAGTGATCTGCATTCTACTTTGGGTGCTGTATTCTACCAAAAAGCAGTTGAATCTTTATGGGTCTCAGCTGTTCAAGAATATGCTTCTGTTTGCGACGTTCTTGTTAAGCATGGATATTGCGTCCATTATCTGCATAAAATACCAGGATAGCCTTCCGGACCTGTTTGTCATTGGCGTTTGTAAGACTTATATCGTCTTGTTGGTTTTTGAAGTCTGTACTGCACTTTTGTATTTGCTTTATGATGTCCTTGGCGAACGTAAACATCGAAAATACGCCAACAAGATTATTTTTCTGAAGGCTATAGAAGCTGTTGTCATCTACATTGCTCCGCTGTATATTTATTCCGAAGGTCGCATCGCCTATACCGAGGGACCTGGTGCACTGCTTGCTTATTTGTTTTGTGGTGTAGATTTCATTATCATCATTGTGGTTGCCATTTTTCAGAGAAAAAAAATCTTGCCTCGACGCCTGTCTGCGTTTTTGATTTGGATAAGTTTGTGGTTTGCCTCCGCAATTATTCAGTTCTTGGATGCAGAACTCCTGCTGGTCGGCTTTGCCGCTTCCTTGGGAGGACTTATCCTTTATGCCACCCTCGAAAATCAGGATGGCGAGTTTGTCCGTGAACTTGGGTGTTTTAACGGCTACGCTCTAGAACAGTATCTTGGTCAACTCTTCGGACGAAAGAAACCGTTCTATATGATTCAATTCTCCATAGAAGATAACTTGGCTGATTTGAAAACTATGGTGGAACGAATCCTTCACAATCCTGTGATGCAGAAGGAAGTGTACCTCTTTAAACTTATAGGATCCGACTTCCTTTTGATTACGGAAAAAGAAGAACTTTATAGTTCTATAGTGGAATGGACTCGGAATGAACTAAAGAACGAACTGGAACATTATAAAAGGACTCCGGTGATTTGTTCCAGGAACGCTCTGGATGTGGGTTCGTCACAAAAGGTCGTTCCTTTTGTTCACTATCTGTTTGAACGTTTTAAGGGACGAAAAATCACTTTGGATAATGAAGTTACGCCGGATGTGCTGGAGTCATTCTTGATGCAGGAAAAAATGCAAAATGAAATTCTCCTGGCATTAAAGGAAGACCGTGTGGAAGTGTTCTTGCAGCCCATTTATGACACTCATTCCCAAAGGTTTGTTTCGGCAGAAGCCCTTGTCCGTATCAGGACTGCCAAGGGAGATTTGATTCCTCCAGGGTTGTTTATTCCGGTGGCGGAAAAGTCCGGCAGCATTATCGCCTTGGGGGAGCGAATCTTTGAAAAGACCTGTGAGTTTATTTCCTCTGGAAAAATGCAGGAGCTGGGAGTTGAATATATTGAGGTCAACTTGTCTGTTTTCCAGTGCGAACAGGAAAATCTTGCAGAAACACTTTCGGGTGTCATGGAAAGATATAAGGTGAATCCTAACGCCATAAATCTTGAAATTACGGAGTCGGCGACCCTCAGCGCAAAGGAAATTTTGCTCTCCAATATGGCGAAACTTATTGCCAAGGGTTGCAGTTTTTCTTTAGATGATTTCGGCAAGGGAGAATCCAACCTCATGTATATTGTGGATATGCCCGTATCTGTGGTGAAGATGGACTATGACTTGACCAAGGCGTTCTTTAAGTCGGAGAAGGCAAAACATGTGGTTTACTCCGTTGTAAAGATGGCTCATGACATGGGCCTGTCTGTGGTGTCCGAAGGAATTGAAACGAAGGAAGAACTGGATGCCCTCATTCATGCCGGAGTGGATTACATTCAGGGATACTACTTCTCAAGACCGTTGCCGCTCAACGAATTTATCAAGTATTTAGAAATGCGGGAACACTCTTAAAGTAGGATGGAAATATGTTTAGAAAGAGTGTAAATTTTTTTGTAAATGCACAGGTTGACCCGAAGGAGGTCAAGCAGGTCCAGGTGGCGCTCAATAAGCGTAATCAAGTTGCTTTGCAGGCGTTTTCCATCCTTGCGATGGTTGGATTTGGCGTTGCCTCTCTGGCGGGCTTGTTTTCCGATATTAACGGAATCACTCAAAAGGTTATTGGGTATTTTTCAGGATTTGCTCTTTCTTGCATTGTCTTTTTCTTGAACCGTTTTGTCGCTTTCAAGCATCCTAGAATTCTTCCGGCGTTGTTGTTTACGTTTGAAGCGTCTCTTTATGCCACGGGTATGTACCTTACTTTTATGTGTACTCCCGATCAGCTGACGATTACGCTCTTTGCCATATTCCTTGCGGTTCCTCAGTTTTTTGCAGAACGTCCTAGACGAGTGAATTTGTTGACCTTGGCGACGGTAGTTGTTTTTGTTGCCATTTACCTGCTGACGGATTTGAAGCCAGTGGCTATCCGAAAACAAGAATTTGTGGACTTGGGTATTTTTGCCGCCCTTGGGATTGTCCTTGGATCTTATGTGAAAAAAGCTTTGCTGGAAAGGTTTATTTTTGAACATAGAGAACAGCAAGTGAATGGCCACGAACGCCAAATGCAAATACAGCAGTGGAAGTCCCTTGCCGATATTTACGTTTCCATGGCACAGGCGGAATTGAATACGGATAAGTATACGGTTATGCGGACCAATGAGTATATCCAAAAAGCAATTTCCAGTGAACAGCTTGGTTTCAAGAAAAACTTGACTGATGTGATGACGGCGACCACGGCTCCTGAATTTTTAAATGGGGTTCTGGAATTTATTGATGTAACAACCCTTCGTAGCCGTCTAAAAAATAAGAGAACTATCACCCATGAATTCATGGGCGTAAATTTTGGTTGGTGCCGTGCCCGTTTTATTGCGGTAAGACACTCCGACGACGAAGAACTGAACCGCGTGATTTACGTGGTGGAAAACATTAACGATCAAAAAAATCGCGAAGCCCGGTTGACCACTATGGCAGAAACCGATGCCATGACGGGACTTTACAACCGTCAGGCCGGTACCGCAAAAATTAAGGAACTTCTGTACAATAATCGCGAAGGAATGCTTTGTCTTTTTGACGTGGATAAGTTCAAGAGCGTCAATGATAATTTTGGTCACCAGACGGGAGACGAGGTGATAATCGCTACGGCAAAGGCGTTGCGTAAGGCCTTCCGCGATAATGATGTGCTAATGCGACTGGGCGGCGATGAGTTTGTGGTTTATGCAACAGATGTGAAAACCGAGGAAGTGGGGGCTCGCGTAATCCAGAGATTCTTCTCAATCTTGGATGAAACCCGCATTGCCGGACATGAAGATTACAGAATTTCTGTAAGCTTGGGTGCTACTTTTGCCCACGAAGAATCTATGTTTGAAACCCTGTACAAGCAGGCGGACGATTGTACTTACGAAAGCAAGAAAATCCAGGGGAAATCCTTTACGTTCCATCGCGGGTAAGACGTTTTTGGGGTGCGGGAACTGGTGTTCACTCGTAAGATTCGCCAAGAACCAGAAGCCTATAGATGGCTTCTTCACTGCCTACTTTATGCTTGTCGGGACAGTTTCTTCCGAAAGTTTTGTGCCAGTCCCGACTTGTAGGGACGATTGCCTCGTCAGCGGGCCAAGGACGTATGAAACCCGGCGGTAGCAAGCTGTAGAGCTTGCTGCTGTCAATGTCCAGGTCGCCTACCCGCGGGGGCATGGGACCCGCTTCAATTCTCGGGCAGCCCTGTAGTAGCTCCGGAGGGTACCCCCCGATGGCGTTTACCAGCTGGCCTGCGTTATAGAGGGTCACTCGACGGGGACCACCGCAGTTGTAAATACCTGCGGGAAACTCATGCTCTAAAATGTACTGGACCACACGGCACATGTCACCGCCATAAATGGGCCTGCGGTATTCATCGGTATAGAGGGTTGCTGGACGACCCGGTCTAAAGCGATAGCTAATCCAGTCGATAGCCCCTGCACATCCCCCGGGGGCGTAGTCCATAGGGAGCGGTACCCGTAACATGACTGCGTCCGGCTTGATCCGCTGAATCTCGATTTCCGCTTCCAGCTGGTGCTTGCCGTAATTGTGAATGGGATCCTTGGGCGTGTCGTCCCTGTAGGGGCGGAGATGTGCGGTTTCCTCGCTACCGCTCCACACCATGTCTGTGGAAATTCTCACGAAGACGCAGTTGAATTCCGCAGCCAGCTGGGCGGCATCCACACCTTGTTCGCAGTTTAACAAGCGGCTTCGCGGAGTGTCGCACTCGCAGGCTTTCAGCGCACAGTTGCCGCTAGCGTCAATGACAGTCTTGAACTTGTATTTCTCAAAGAGGGCGGTCAGGCCTGCTGTATCTTCTGCGTCGATGGCGACAACATCTGAACCGTACACGCAGGGATGCTTATGGGGACGAATGCCTATAAGCGGGGCCGGCGCGTCGGGATGTCGTTTCGCCGGATGGATCGTCCCGCTGGTGCCATCGCTTTCGTCGGTTCCGCCAAACAGCCTGTTGAAATGCCGAAAGAGGGCGTAACCGGGAACGCCGTTTAATCCCAGGACGAGAATTGGCGTTTGCAGTAATCGCCGGGGCAGTTCCTGCCAGGATATGTCTTGCGGGTTGCTGCTCACTTCTGGCTAAGCTTCCACTTGAAATAACCCGCCATCTGTAGCGAGTGGCTGAAGGTACCGTCAAGCATTTTTTTCTGCAGTTCTCCGTCTGACATTTCGAAGGATTCGATTTCCTCGGTCTCATCGAAACTAGTTTCGCCAGCACGAACCACACCATCGATGAAAACCACATGGAATTTACCGCGGTGTCGGTCTGGATTAACAGGATATGCACCAAGATAGGCGACGTTCCTTTCCCGCGAACAATTGTTAATTGTTAATTGTTCATTGTTAATTGTATACCCGCATTCCTCCTGCAGTTCGCGGATGGCGGCTTGCTCCGGAGTTTCGCCCTTGTCGATAATTCCTGCGGGAAATTCCAAAGCGATTTTTCCGGTGCCGTGACGGTACTGTTCCGTCATGATCCATTTACCATCCTTGGAACGGGCAAGAATCAGAACCCAGTCCGGTTGCCACAAGGTGTAAAAGTCGTCAATGATTTTCCCGTTAGGCAATTCGCATTTTTCCTTGGCAACTTTAAGCCAAGGGGCGTTTACCAGATATTCCGTGTCAAGAAGTTTCCAAGGTTTCATCACAGCACTTACCTAGAATTACTTCGCAAATCCCGGAGGAGGCAGGTGCATGCCGGCCATGGTCAGGTTGTTTTCCTTGGCGTAAGCAAGAATACGCTTGCGGGCTTCGATGGATTTTTCCTTGTCCATGTCGTAGTTGGAGTTGATTTCCGGATGGTTAATCTGGAGGGCGTATCCGTGCATCAAGTCGCCAATGACCAGCAGTTCTCCTTTTTGGAAAACGGTATGGCCCGGAGTGTGTCCTACAGCGTCCATGGCGATAACATTGTGGGGAAGCGTGTCACCGAAGGCGAACAGTTTCAGCTTGTTGTTATAGACTCCAAGAATGGCCTTCTGCAAGTCGTTCTTTTCGATATCGTTGAACCAGGCGTTCTTTTCGACCTGACCCACATATACGTCGGCATTCTTGAAAACTTTTTCAAAGCCAGTTTCGGTCTTGTTCACCAGACCATTGATGTGGTCTACATGAAGGTGCGTCAAGTAAATTTTTTGAACGTCATCGGGACTTACTCCCAGTTCGTTCAGGTGGGCAAGCATCTGGCCGCCAAATGCGCCAAGGCCTGCGTCAAAGAGAACGTATTCGCCGTCGGCCTTCAGCAAGTAGGTACTGACGGTTGCGGGAATACCGTTGGGCAAGTTTAGGCTGTTGTAAAGGGAATCGCTTGCGTCGCTGAACAGTTCGCGAGGGTTCAGTTTTTCGCCTGCGTTATCCTGGATCCAGGTGACAGTAGAACCGTCGGCGAGGGTGATGGTCTTGGTGACAGCCTGTGTGACAATTCCTTCTGCTTCAGGCTTGGCGGTAGCCTCATCTGCAGTTTGAGAAACGGCTTTGTCAGATGAATTTTTGTTTGTTTGCGGTGTGGATTCCTGCGGGGCGCAAGCTGCAAGTGCAAGGACTGCACTTGCGACGCACAATGCCGTACGAATTTTAAAAGACTTTTTCATCTCTAGTTTCCTTCTAGTTTGTTCTTGCGGTAATGCCTGCAAGTATAGCTTAAGTACATAATGTCGGCGGCAATCAGCGCCACTGCGCATGCCAAGAACACCTGCCGGTGCATTTCAAAATGTTGAGCCATGGAACCGCCGACCAGAATGCCTGCGCCGATGCCGATGTCCCATCCGCTAAGATAGGTGCTGTTGGCGGTTCCACGCTGGTCGTGCCTTGCCAGGTTCACACACATGGTCTGGTAACCTGGAAAAATCAGGCCAAGGCTCATGCCGATTAGAAACGCTGAAGTAAAGAAAATCGGAGCCGCATCTTCAGGGCCGTAGGGCATGTAACCACAGAGTGCGAGAAGCAAGTAGGCCAGAATGTTCAAGGTCATGCCGATTCCGATTAGGCGGGTAAGCCAGCCCCGGTCAATGAGACGACCGGTCAACACTCTGTTCATGATGAGGCCTGCGGCAATCAGTGCATAGAACCATCCGCTTCCGCCGATGTCAAGTTCCTCTGCATAAAGGGCGATGTAGTTGGTCACAGGACCGTAGGCAAAACCCACGAAGATGAAGTTCGCAAATTGGGGGATGGCGCGGGTCAGGAAAAATCTGTCCAAAGAAAGGGGCGGATGAGCCACTTTCGGACGGGGCCTAACCTTGAGTGTTTTTACCAGGACAAGACCGATGACACATAGGGCGACGGAGATGGCGAAAACGATGTCTGTTCCAAAACCTTCGTACAAGAACATGCCGGTCATGGGGCCGGTGGCAAAGGCCAGGTTCACGCTGATGCCGAAATATCCAATACCTTCTCCACGGCGGCTGGAAGGCAACGTGTCGATGGCGACGGTATTGCTTGCCGTAGTGGAAATCCCGAAGAATACGCCGTGCATAAATCGGACCACGGCAAGTAACGGTAAAAGTCCCAGGGCCCAGTAACCTACAAAGCAAAGGGAAAATCCGAAGAATGTCCAAAAGTAAAGAGGCTTTCGGCTTAAGGAATCCACTAGGAATCCCGCAAAAGGCCTGCAGCACAAAGCACCGATGGTGTACAGCGAAATGATAATGCCTGCGGTAGAATTGTCGGTTTGGAACTTTTCAAAAATGTATAGGGGAAGAACGGGAAGTAACTGATAAAAACTAAAGAACAGCAAAAAATTTGCTGCCGCCACTGTCACAAAGTTCCGAGTCCACAAAGGCTCTTTTACGGTCGGGGGAAAATTCTCCATATCACAAAAATAGCTATTTTAAAAAACTGATGACAGACCATTTTGTAAAAGCCTCCATCCTTCTTGCAGCCTTGTTTGCAATTTCCTGTTCGGACTCTTCTTCGAGTGCTAAAGGGGAATCTGTCTTTGCGGTCAAGATGGAACAGGATCAAATGGAGGGAATGGTCCTGGTTCATTCCGAGGGAGCGTCAACTTATCTTGGAACAAACCACATGGGGGCTCGCCCCATAGAAACGCCCCAGATGAAGGTGGAACTGTCCTATGATTTTTCCATAGGCCGCCACGAAGTTCTCTGTAGCGATTTCAACGATTTGATGAAGCCTGCTTACGGCTTGCAGGTTGCTTGCTCTAAGGATTCCATCCCTGCGGCGGACCTGACTTTTTACGACGCGGTGCTTTATGCCAACGCAAAAAGTAACGCAAGTAAACTAGATACCAGCTATACATATTCAGCGGCAGAGTTCGACTCGGAACATCATTGCGTTCGTCTAGATGGATTTGCCTTCAAGGCGGACGCAGAAGGATTTCGTTTACCTACGGAAGCGGAATGGATTTTGGCGGCCAGCCAGAAATGGAATCCGGAAAACAGCTGGAACGGAGACAACTCCGGCGGAAAAGTTCATGAAGTTTGCTCTTACAAAAGTCAAGATGAACTTCTTTGCGATATGGCGGGAAACCTGCAGGAATGGGTCAATGACTGGCAAGGAGCCTTCCGGGATACCACTGTAAAAAACTATGTGGGCGCTGTGGACGGCGGTTCCCTTGGTTCTTGCGTTGTGAAGGGTGGCTCCTTTAATGCGTCTCCCAGTTCCATGACCCTCTATGGACGAGGGGACACCTATCCCGTATTTTATTCTTCGAGGACGAACTACGTTGGATTTCGCCTGGCGAAGGGTGCCATTCCTGATGCCATCTGGATGTCAGGAAAAGGCTCTGCCATGAGCGATCCTGTGGTCTCTCTCAAGAGTAAAACGGAATTGCTTTCTTTGCTGCAGGCCCGCAAGGCAAAGCTTGCCTTTAGAAATCACCAGACAAACAACCTGGTATATATCAACTTCAGTGCGGCATCGCCGGCCATTAAGGAAATCAGCGATACGTTGGACGTGTTTCATCCGGAAATTTCTCCCGATGGACGCTATGTCGCCTTCTGTACCTCTACGGAAGGCTCCTCGGAAAAGTCGTCTCTGTACGTTCGGGAATTGAATGAGGCTGGGAACAACCTGGTAAAGCTTGATGTGGAAACCGCCGTAGTTCCTCGTTGGCGTCTAGCGGAAAATGGGGAGACATACATTGTGTACGCGACCTCTGCGGGGAACAATAAAACCGGAGATTTCCTGAAGGAAAGTACCTGGCAGGTACCCTTCTCCAAGGGAACGTTTGGTAAACCCGAAAAACTTTTTGACGGAGCCTATCACGGGGGCGTAAGCCTAGACAACCGTCTGGCGGTAACGGGATTTTCAAAACTGCGGGCTCGCATGGTACAAGGCGGTAAAGCAAAGGATTCCATCTGGTATGACGGAAGCCAGGCCTGTAACGTTTCCTTGGCTATGGATGATTCCAAACGGACCCTGTTCCTTGATTTTGGAGATGGTCCCGGAATTGAATTTGCCAAAGATGAATACGGAATCCATGAGCAGATTCTCGTGGCGGACAGCTCCGGTAAACTGGTCCAGATGATTCCGGTGTCGGGCGATTACTCCTTTGATCATACGGAGTGGGTGAATACAACCGCAAGTACACAAAAAAATCATTGGGTAGTTGCGTCCTTGACAAATGTGGATGGAGCCCACCAGCAAATAGCCTTGGTAGATTTGTCTGACAGCAGTGTAGTCCCTGTTGTGGATGGAGGTGAACTTTGGCATCCCTCCATGTGGATTAAACCTCTGGCCTCCAGCGAATCATTGCAGGTGAATCTTGATAGTGCCGGTGTCTATTTTGAGAATGATGCCGCCAATCCGTTCTCGTTCTCCTCTGTGGAACTGGGGCTGAAGTTACAGTCTTTCTGGAAAGTTCACGACGATGTGGAGGTAATTACCTTAGGAAGTTCCATGCTGATGGATGCTGTTATCGACGATTCCATCAAGACATATAAAGCCTTGAATATGGGAGTTACCTTAACCGATATCCATTTGTTTGAATACTTGGTCAAGAATTACATTCTGCCCTATGCCCCGAAAATAAAAGTGCTTGTTGTGGAACTTGCGCCCGGGTTGCTATTCCGTTCTGTTCAGGATATGTTCACCCAGCTGGAACGCTACTCGCCCGGCATGCAGTATGACCAACGCCACCTGACAGATGAAACCGTGGATCAAATTGCAGACAACAGCTTGGAGCAGGAATACCCCATGGATCTGTTTTCCCAGCAGTATATGGAAGGCTCGTTCCTGCTGCCTTCAATCTCTTGGAACGTTGCTAGCTTGGAATCTAACGTGGAAACGCAGACTTACGACTCCAAATCTTTGCAAGAAAGTCTAGCCGCCTTTAAATCGCTGGTGAAAATGGCAGATTCCCGCGGTGTCAAAGTGGTTGCTGCAATCACTCCCCGAAATCCTGGATACCGCAAGACGGAAGTCTTTGGCTCGTTTGGGCCCAAACGAGATGTCGCTCAAAAAATTATTGACAGTGTGGCTGAGATGGGGACAATCCTATTTGACGAAAATAAGGACGGTCTTCATGACTACACCGATGAAATGGCGTTCAATACAAATCATCTGAGTTACCTAGGTGCCCAACAATTTACAGCACGCCTAGATACCTTATTGAAGTCTTTGAAAAAGTAGGCAGCCCAAAGGGGAGGTTGAGGGATACCCCCTCGCACCCGGACACTTGCCAAGCAAGTTCCGGTAAGGGGTTTTAGGGGGCAAAGCCCCCTAAATTATTTCTTCTCAAGCATGACGATGGTTTCTAGGTGCGGGGTGCCCGGGAACAAATCCAGTGGCTGAATGTCACGGACGCGGTAGCCATAACGTTCCCATTCCTTTAGGGAGGCTGGAATCTCGTCGGTGCCACAGAAAACGTGACAAACACGGACCGGCTTACGCATGGCAAGAGCGTGAATCACTCCCGGTTCGCAACCCTTACGGGGCGGATCCAGCAAAATCTTTTCAGGTTCACCCGGGACCGGGCGGGGCAAACGCAACTGGACAAATTCTTCGTCGATCTTGCCTGCAACAAAACGGTAATTCTTCTTCAGGTATTTAGCGCTGGCCTTTGCACTTTCAATGGAAGGTCCTTCCCATTCCACACCCAGCACGCTCTTGGCTGCTTCACCCAGGGCGAAACTGAACAGACCGTAACCGCAGTACAAGTCCAGGAACTTGTCGTCCTTGGTCAGGCCCATCATGCGGCTAGCTGCCTTGATCAAGTTGTGTATCTGGCTTTCGTTAATCTGGCTGAAGCCTGTGACAGGGTACTTCAGGCGGAAATGCCCCAAGTCCAGAGACATTTCGCGAGGTCCAAAAAGCTGCTTGAAGTTCAGACCTTCTGTGGGGCGCTTGGCTTCCAGATAGTAATCGGATTCCGTGGTGTCCACGTAGGCGTGTGCAGCGGTTACATTCAACTCGCTCTTCTGCAAAACTTCGGAAATCTGCTTCAGCTTACGGACGATGGTTGCATCAATCTTCTTGATGTTGAAAATCACCACACGGTAGCGGTAAGTGCCGCGGATAATAATCCAGTTCAAAGCATAAGCTAAGGGCTTGTATGCCGGAGTGATTAGCTTTTCAAACAGCAGGTTGTAAATCTTGTTGTGTTCTTCCGGCTCCAGCATGGAGTCCTGACGGTCGAACTGCAGGTTGCCCGGAACCATAGCCACGCGGCGCTTGCTGGTGGTGCGGTAGGCGCGAGGCAGCGGACTTGCAATCACCTTCTGCGGGTTGCCGGCGAGGCGGTTCTTGTCCCAGAATTCCTCGAGGGCGTCGTTCTTGACCTTCAGCTCGTCCTTGTAGTTGAGCATGGCGAGCGATTCGCCGTGGAGGGAATCGGCCTCCTTGGTGTAGCCCGGAATCTGGTGTGCGATGGCTTGTTCGAAAAACATGATTGCCTCCATGTCGGCCGTTTTTACAGGGGCAAATTTAGAAAAAATTTACATTCTGCGAAAAAAGATATATATTCAGAATAGGTGTAAACAATCAAATGGACAAACTGGGCCATTCCTGAGCGCCATGGAGTGTATTATGAACCGGATAAACATTGTTGGGTTCGCCTCGGCATTACTGATTTTACCATTGATGTGTATTGTCGCCTGTACCGTAAGTGTGGATTCGGCAGACGATGATGCAAATGTACCTGAGGTAGAATCCGCCAATAAACTGGAAGAATGCACCGACGCCCTTTGGGGCGAAACAGCCTTTGTAACGGAAGACGATGCCTATTACACATGTATTAGGGGAAAATGGCTAAAGATGGAAGCCAATAGCGAACCTAGCAGTAGCAGTAAAGAGGAATCTAGCGATAGCAAGGGTGATTCTAGTAGCAGTGAAGAAAAATCCAGTGATAGTTCTGATTTAAAGGTGGAATACGGAACGCTCACGGACGCACGTGACAAGCGGACATACAAAACTATCACTATCGGTACACAAACATGGATGGCAGAGAATTTAAACTATGCCGACACGTCGGCAACCCCGAGCCTAAAGGGAAATTCGTGGTGTTACGATAATGATGACGCAAATTGCGATGAGACGGGGCGCCTTTATACCTGGGCTGCCGCCATTGATTCCATGAAACTTGCAAGCGACGAGGAAAATCCGCAAGTATGCGGCTATGGTGTTTACTGCAAACTACCCGCAAAGGTTCAGGGCATTTGCCCAGACGGATGGCGCTTGCCCAAAACCGAGGACTGGAAAACGTTAATCGCTACAGTCGATGGTTCGGGGAAGAAAAGTGCAAAGCTAAAATCTACAAGTGGCTGGAGCGGCGACGGCAATGGCACAAATAGCTCCGGTTTTTCGATACTCCCCGCAGGTCACAGGTATAGCGACGGATACTTCTACAATGCAGGCACTGAAGCTAGTTTTTGGGAAGCCGAAGATCGAAAAAATAGCGAAGCCGGTTGCATGAGTTTTTTTGTTCATTTAAAAGATTATCTCTTTTCCCTTGGAAACAAGAACTACGGTTTTTCTATCCGCTGTATAGAGGATTCGGAGGATTAACTATGAAGAAAGAAATTATGTTATCCGTTAGTCTAGCCTCTGTATTCATGGTTTTATTGTTTACGCTGGTCGCTTGTGGGGGCGACAGTGATTCGGGTGTAGACGCCAACGCGAAAGTGCCCGAGGTAAACGGCACCGATGATCTGGAACAGTGCACGGACTCTCTTTTAGGGAAAACAGTCTTTGTAACGGAAGACAGTGCATATTACACTTGCATCAAGGGCGAGTGGATAAAAGCAGATGAGAATGCTGAGTCTAGCGATTCTGATTCCGGCCATTCATCTGACTCTAAAACCCCAAATACATCTTCTGCGAAAGAGGGCAAAAGCATTTCTGGATTTGCGCAAAAAGGCCCCTTCCTAAAAGGCTCCAGTGTAACCCTTTATGAACTGGATGGTATTACATTTGCACAAACCGGCAAGACGTTCAAGGGAGAAGTTGTAAGCGACAGGGGTGAGTTCAGTATTTCCGGTATTACCGACCCAATTCGGTATGCGCTGTTGGAAGTTTCTGGCTATTACCGTAACGAGGTTACAGGAACAAAATCAGGTGAAAAAATCACCTTGAACGCGCTTGTTGATTTTAGTAGCCGAGAAAAGGCCAATATTAACGTGCTTACGCATTTGGAATACAAGCGAGTTGTTTATCTTGTAAACACTGGCAAGGATTTTTCTGCGGCCAAGAAACAGGCTGAAGAAGAAATTCTAAAGGCTTTCGATATTGCAGATAAATTAGACCTTGCGGAAAATTTAAGCATCTTTGCTGACAAGGATGGAAATACCGCACTCCTTGCCCTTAGCGTGCTTTTGCAAGGCGACCGTACCGAGGAAGAACTTTCAAAACTCCTGACTGACATTGCAACGGACTTCGAAAAAGACGGTGAATGGAGTGACGGTGCGACAAGGGCTAAAATTGCAGACTGGGCGCGAATAAAAAGTCTAGACAGTCTCGAAACCAATATAATGGCTTGGAGAATTGGCGCCGTAAGTGATATAGAAAAGTATGTGAAAAATTTCTGGTACACGAACTACGGCCTTGGCGCGTGTAATGAGGACCGTGTGGGCGAGGTACTTGCGACAGCAAACGAGCATAGTACAACCTACGGCACGCAAATGCGCTTTATCTGCAAAAAGGATGGACTATGGCATGGGGCCAATGACCTGGAAAAGGATACCTATGGCGAAAAATGTACTGAGATTGGTCAAATAATCAAAGGCAAGGTTGTGGAAACCAACAAGTACTATTGTGCGGCAAGCGGTTGGGTGAGCCTATTTGGCTGGAGTTGGGAAGTGCCCAAGGAAATACACCTGAACCCAGAAATTTCATACGGAACCTTGACCGATTCGCGTGACGGGAAAACTTACAAGACCGTCACGATTGGAAAACTGACGTGGATGGCGGAGAATTTGAATTACTCCGATTCTGTTGCGACTCCGAGTTTAAAGGGAAAGTCCTGGTGCTATGACAATGTCGCCGCGAATTGCGATGTCACAGGCCGCCTTTATACGTGGGCAGCCGCCATTGATTCCGTGAAACTCGCAAACGATACAGTAAACCCACAAACATGTGGCTATGGTCACGTTTGTTACCCGACTATGTGCGGTAAGGAAATGGGCTGCTCTCAGCCTATAATGCCGCAGGGAGTCTGCCCTAATGGATGGCATTTGCCTAGGCGGGATGAATGGGATATGTTGATCAACGAAGTTAATGGAACACCGGGGAAAGAACTTTTATCCAAAACAGGTTGGTACTGCAACGGAACCGATACCTTTGGTTTTTCAGTGATTCCTTCGGGTTCTGGTGGAGCGGACGGTTTCACTGGAGTGTCAGATAAAGTGGTCTATGATTTTGGGGGTGCCGTACCCGAACACATACAAAACGTTCAAGTTAACGGCAATACAACAGTGGTAACTATCGTGTATGGGGGAGGTTACCCGACAAACGATGCTATTTTCCATATCGCAACGCCCGATGATGATCCGAATACGGTCTGTATTGCGTCAATAGCTTGTGGTGTAGTTCGCTTTGACATTTGTTTGCCAAAGAGTGACGGATTTTCCATTCGCTGTGTTAAGGACTATAATTATGCCGACATCCTTTGAAAAGTTGGGATAAAACCCTTAAAACCATAAAAAAAAGCCCCCTCCTTTGAGGAGGGGGTTGGGGGAGGGTGCTAAAAAAGGTTCCTTCCAGGGGAAGGAACCTTTTTGTAAAAGCGGCGGACCGGGATCGAACCGGCAACCATTAGCTTGGAAGGCTAAGGCTCTACCATTGAGCTACCGCCGCGTTTGAGACCAATTATACAAAAAAAATAAGGTTTTCAAAGGGGTAAATTAAAAAAGTTGTTGGAGATTTGAAAAAATCTTTCTATTTTTACGCTCACAAAAACGAAAACATTCATCCTGAGGTATCAGAACTTGGCGTTACAACCACCCCGCGGCCGTCAAATGCCCAACCGTCAGAGCGACGGAATCCGTATTAACGAAGATATTCGCATCTCTCCTATCCGTCTCGTGAAGGAGGAAGGCGAGGCTGTCATCATCGAGACCGCAAAGGCTCTCCAGATGGCAAAGGACGCCGGACTGGACTTGGTGGAAGTATCTCCCAATGCAAAGCCTCCCGTATGCAAAATCATCAACTACGGGAAGTTCAAGTTCGAGCAGGTCAAGAAGGCTAAGGCCGCCAAGGCCAAGCAGCATGTGGTGAAGCTTAAGGAAATTAAGATGCACCCCAAGACCGCCGAAAACGACTACCTGTATCGCATTAAGCAGGCAGGCGAATTCCTTCAGGATGGAATGAAGGTAAAGCTTATTATGCAGTTCCGCGGTCGCGAAATGGCCCACATGGACTATGGCAAGCGCCTCATGGAACGTGCAAAAGAAGACTTGGCCGCCTTTGGCGACCTTGAAATGGACTCCAGGGTCGAAGGCAACACAATGCTTTCTATCTACAGTCCTAAACGTGGTGCTGGTAATGCAAAAAAGCAGGACCAGGCACCGAAGCCCGTAACCGTGCCCGAGGCAGCAGGTGAGGCTTAACTATATAACCTAAGAGGTAAAAATGCCTAAGATGAAAACTCATAGCGGTTCCAAGAAGCGCTTCCGCCTGACCGGCTCCGGCCACGTCAAGTTCAAGCGTGCTGGTATGCGCCACATTCAAGCCAAGATGTCCACCAAGCGTAAGCGCAACCTCCGTAAGGGTGCTCTTATCAAGAAGTGTGATTTGTACCACGTCAAGCGTCTGCTTGTTGTAGCATAAGGAGTGTTAGAATGCCACGCGCAAAAACCAGAGTTCCTTCCCGCGAACGCCGCAAAAATATCCTCAAGGCCGCTAAGGGCTTCTACGGTCGTCGCAAGTCCAATATCCGTCTTGCAATCGACGCAGTTGCTCACGCTGGTCAGTATGCCTACGCACACCGCCGCGACAAGAAGGGTGACTTCCGCTCTCTGTGGATCACTCGTCTGAACGCTGCAGTTCGTGAATTCGGCATCAGCTATAGCCAGTTCATTTACAAGCTCTCCAAGGCTAACATCAAGATGAACCGTAAGGTTCTCGCTGATATGGCTGTTGCAGATCCTGCAGCATTTGCCAAGGTCGTGGAAACTGTGAAGGCTGCATAATTTAAGCGCAAGCTTAAATTAGCGTATAGCTTCATCGCACGCGAGAAATTTACCCCGCTCCTCGGAGCGGGGTATTTTTGTTGATAAAGCGCCCCCTAGTCGGTGGGTCATTTTTTTCAACTGTTTTTGAAAAAAGTCAAAAAAGGGGTTGACTTTGTTTTTTTTTGTTTACATTTATGGCGGCTTCCTGGCAAGTGAGCTTTTGTTCGTTGATTTTTAGTTCCAATTCAATTTCTAGGTAACTTGGTAAAATTTATAAATAGTCACTAGTTAAGAGGAATCATTATGTCTATAAATGTATGCGGTAGATGTCATAACCGATTTGGCAAGGAGTCAATCCTTGACGGCACTCATGGTGAAACTATTGATGGAGTTTGGTATTGTTGGAATTGTGCTAGAGCGATTAGAAACGAAAAACAAGCTTCAAGAGAGGCTCGGGATAGAGAGGAACGCGAAAGGCGCTATGAACAGAAACGACAACTTGAACAGGCTCGAGAAAATCAAAGAATTGCTGCAATGAATCAGCAGCAACTATTGGAACAGCAGGAACGTCACCAGCAAGAACTTTTGGAACAACAGGAACGTCATCATCAGGAAATGCTTGACGCAACCTTACCTTGGTTTGATTGTTGTCATTGTGGTCGGAGCGAAAGGCAAGATCGTGTAAGAACTGTTGATGGTAAGAAGTATTGTCGATCTTGTGGTTATAAGATTGAGGAATGCGCTTTCTGTCATAAAAATTATGTGCGCGAGCAAGATCTTATACTGTATTTTGTTAATGAAAAATTTGATAGTGAGAATGCATTAGATATTGCCCATGGTTCTTTTCAAACTGATTATGACGATAATGGTGAATTTTATAATGAAATTTGCAAAACGGTCATAAAGGCTTGCCCCAGTTGTCTCGCTTCGTACAAGGAATCTCACAAAGAATCTTTTGATAAAAGTCCAAAGAATGAAGCGAAATTTGAACAGCTGAAAGAGTTGAAACAGGAAGACGAACAATTCTATGAAGAATTAGCTCAACAGACTGCAGAAATTCAGCAAAAAATTCAGAATGCAAAATCCTCCATTGCGTGGTCAGAGGCTCAAAGAGAAGCTGACCACAGCATGAAACGTAACTCAAAAAAAGTATTTGGTGGAATCTTCGGTTTGATCCTTCTTGTTGCTGTGAGCTTTATTGGAAATGTTTTTTACGATGTTCCCTTTGGCATTGCCGGTATTTCGGGGCTTATGCTTTGTATTTCCTCCTACCTGTTACGCGGAGTGACTTCAAGACTCTTTATGGGATTGTTTGTTGGAAGCATCTTGGAACTCATCTTTGGCATTCCCATTAGCGTTCTTTGGTGGTGGTTTGGCGATGCTTTCCTTGCCCCTTTAGGAGTATGCTTCATCATATTTGCAATCCTTGGAGCCGTCGCATATTCCATGGGATTAACTGCAAAATTCCGTCCTAACAAGTCATCTTCATTTTAACGGGAGTGTAGCATGAGCAAGTTTTATGAAATAGATGAAATAAAAAAACATCTCCAATCTAAGCATCTTCAAGCAAGGTTAAACGAAGTTTCTAAAACAAAAGACTATCCTGGTCTTACCAGTAAAGCTTTTGCCTATTCTCGGGGTGAATTTGATGACGAAAAACCTGTTGAAGAAATTTCCGTGGTTTCTATTATCATTGGTGTCATCCTGTTTATTGTAGCCATTGTGTTGCTGGGGAGTCAAGCAGGTGGCGATTGGTCTAGCGCAAGTTCCGCTGAATCTTATGATAGTCATGCTGCTGCCCTTGAAAAAATGTCTCAGGAATCATCCGCACCTGTAAAAAAAGAGGTGAAGAATTCTACGGCATTCCAAGCGGGGATGCACGGTGGTTTCAAAACGATTACTATTGGCAACCAAGTGTGGATGGCTTCAAATCTCAATGTTGTAGTGGATGATTCCTACTGTTATAACGACAAACCCTCCAACTGTAAAAAATTTGGTCGGTTGTATACCTGGTCCGCCGCATTGACTGCATGCCCTTCTGGCTGGAGACTGCCGAGTAAATCTGATTGGGAAACTTTTGAACAATCTCTAGAACGAAATGGTTTCATCGCAAAGGCAGAAAAGGCTGCAGCCTTGAGATCTACGGATTGGGCTGAAGGCAATAATGCTGTCGGCTTCAATGCAACTTCTAGCGGTACTCGTTTCAAGAATAAGTATTACGGTACTTATGGCACGTCCAATGAAAGCGCACACTACTGGTCATCTACGGAAGCCAATGAAGAAAATGCTTTTGATTGGTATGTTTATTCCAATAGAACTGGTATCTATTCCGGGAACAACAAGGTGGAACGGGCGTACTCTGTACGTTGCATCTTGAATTAACGAATGTTTTCCCGCAATAGATAAACTAGAAGAATTCTACCGGCAGTTCCGTTTTTTTCTTGCTCTTGGGTTCTACGACGGCGGCGGAGAACTTGGCGTGCGCAAACAGGTTGTTGACGGTAGAGACGATTTCCTCTTCTCCAAGGGACTTGATGGTCTTTTCGGACTGTTCCATGGTGTGAAACTCTCCAAGGTGCAAAGTCTGTTCCGCGAGGCGCAGCACCCGCTTTTCGGGATTGTCCGCCCCCAGGTGCATGGCTCCCATGATGTTTGCTTTGGTCCGTTCCAGCTCGTCCTTCATGAAGCCCTTTTTCAGGAACTTCTTGGTTTCGGCGACGCTCAAATCCAGCGCGAACTTCAACTGCTTCGGTTCCGTCGCCAGCGAGATTCCCCAGTCCACGCAGTCCTTGTAGATGTCGGCGATGGAGTAGACTGAATAGGCGAGACCTTTGTCCTCGCGGATTCTCTGGAACAGACGGCTGGCCATTCCAGCCCCCATGGCGATGTTAAAGATGGACATGGCACAACGTGCCCGCTCGTCCATGAGGCTTTTATCAAAACTCATTCCCCAGAACAGGTTGGACTGGGTGATGTCCTGTTTTTGAACGACCTTGACGCTGTTGTTTGCCTTGTAGTTGTCTGTTGGTATGAAAAGTCCGGATTTCTTTTTCGCAAATTTCTGGACGCACTGATCCACCAGGGCGTCATGATCGACCTTGCCCGCGGCACAGACGTAAATGGGAAGCTGGTTTATGACCTGGTCGCCGTAGGCGAGCATCTGCTTGTGGGTCAAGGCCTGTACTTGCTTGACTGTCCCCGTGATTGAATGGGCGATGCCGCATCCCTTGAAGTGGACTGCGTTAAAAACGTCGCCTACGATGTCTTCGGGAATATCGTCGTAACTGTGAATTTCCTCGATGATGACGCGACGCTCTTTCTCCATTTCCTTCTTTTCGAAGCGGGGGTTCATGAGCATGTCCGCGATGACATCCAGGGCGAGGTTCAGGTCACCGCTTTCTACCTGTGCGTAAAAGCCTGTTTCCTGGCGGGTAGTGTAGGCTTCCAGATTTCCACCGCGGTCTTCCACGGAGCGGGCGATGTCCAGCGCGCTGCGGTTATCGGTTCCCTTGAATACCAAATGTTCGTAAAAGTGGGAGAGGCCTATCTCGTCCTTGGCTTCGTGACGGCTGCCGCGAGGAATCCATGCCCCTACGGCTACGGAGTAAGCGTGAGGCATGTAGTCGGTCATGACGACGATGCCGTTCTTAAGTTCAGTCTTCTTGATAATCTGTTTCATAAAATTTCTCTGATTGAAATATAATATAGCAAGGCAAGAATAGCTGTAAAGGAAATGCGTTCAAAATAAAAATTTCAAAAATATTCTTGACAGTAACTCCCCGATATCCGATAAGTCTAGTGTAGGGACGCGATTGACGCATTGTGACAATTGCGGAACCTCAGTTGGAAGAGTTCAAAAACAGGAGTCCTATATGGCCAAGTTCATTATCAAGAATATTCAGTGTGGTCTCACCGCTTGCGGTCTCTGTGCAGACACCGTCAATCTGGAAATTGAATTCCAGTCAAAGTCGGGTAAGCCGGTTTTTCTCTCTGCTGTAGAATTCGAGGGCTTTCCCATGATTTTCAAGACGGACGAAAGCATCTACAACAGGCTGATGTTCAGCGGGGCTGAAAGCGAAGAAGCTGCCGAAGCCCTCTCCCGAGAAGAGCTGGACAAGCTTGACGAGGAATTCCGGGAAGACTTGAATGAAAACTGCACCGTCTATAGCGGCGAAGGCTATGAGGAATTCTACGATGACAAGAAGTGTGGTGGAACCCTTCACGAAGCGATTCGCTTCCTGATTTATGTCTTGCGTTCCGACTGGGATGAAATCGACCGCGCCAAGAAGGAATATATTGGCAAGGTTATCGGAGAATTTGAATATCCCAAGTGCGATGCCGAACGCGCCTGGGAACAGGGGGTGTGCCTCGGGGAAGAGGACTAGGGTTTACCCTCTGTGGGTGTTTTGGATGTATCTGTTGTGTTCGTCCTTGACGCTTTGGCTAACATTCATGCAAGGTGCCAGCTGCCAGTAGAAATCTTCCAGCTGGTCCTTGCTGTAAATGGTCTTCCGGCTTGAAATCAGCCCCTGCAGGGCGTTTTGCAGTTCGCTGCAGTGGACGATATTCCAGAGGTCGTTATTGGCGGGGACTCTCTTCAAGACGCATCGGTCGCTGAAGACGATCACCGAGATAAAGTGAGCGTGTTCCCGCCTGATTTTTAGATGGTGCTGCAAGGCCAGGATATGCCCGATGTTTTGACGTATGGGGTTGTGGAAGGTGTGCTCCGTGCGTTCGTTTAAATGTTGTTCCCAGCGTTCCATCTCCAGGGTTCCGCTGATTTCTCCAGATAGATTCTTGCTTTCCAGGACATAGATTCCAGACTGGTGAAGCAGCAGTGCATCTATCTCTGTGGTTCCGCCCCGGCTGGGGATGTAGAGATTTCGCATTAGCACGTACTTTCGTTTATCGGAGTCGCAGACCCGCGCTGTCAATGCCGCCATGGCGGATTCGCCGAAGATGCCTCGGGGGTCGTTGTTAATTCGCTGATCGTTAAATTTTCCGGAGGGGGTGAAGTGGGATTCGCTGCGGGTGCTTGCCCGGGTGATGCCGTAACCGCCGAGTTCGTAAACACGACCGCTCTCGCCTTGGTTTCTCTTGGTTCGTTCCCGCTCAAAATCCTTGAACCCTTTGCGTCGACCTTCGCTGTTGTATTGGTCTTTTTTTCGCGGGGCCTTTCCCTTGGATTTTGCAAAAATAAAAGCCAGGAAGACAATGATGATGATAAGGGCAAGGAGGGGAGAACTCATGGAAATAAGTATAATTTTTTTTTGACAATCTCAGAAGACGAAAGGGATTATATATGGAGCAAGGAGGCTCTATGCCAAATGAATTCCCCGACTTAGACAAAGGCGCGATCCGTCTGCGTCATAGCATCAAGTCCTGCCAAGATGAGTTCTTGAAATTGGAGTGTCCTGGGTCGGATATCTACAAAAGGGAACCTTTTAAAAAATTGGATTGGCTTCGTGAGATGGCTTTGAAATCGGGAAAACGTAAAGTGTTTCGCCGAAGCGCTGTGAAATTTACAAACCCGTTCCTATTCACGAATGCCAACGTAGAAAAGATAATGAGAACTTTCGAAAGTGGGCGATTTAAAACCGAAAATTATCCGGTGCTGACTGCATTCCTGGAAGGTAAGACCATAACTGTCAAGAAAAATGCGATTCGCCTGCGATTGACTCCTGCTAGCTATATTCCGCCAGACGAAGGATCTCAAAAAATGGTTTTTGACGCATTGCTGGATCGCTGGCTAGATTTGCCCAACTGGTTGTTCCCTGGTCCGCCGACCCTTGAGAGGGGGAACCCGTGCATTGACGTTAAGGTATTGCGGGATACGCTGGTGATAAAGGCTGAACCGGTGCAGGGCTACTCAGAAAACAGAATGCAGGATTATTCCTTTATCTTTGATACGGAAGTCCGATTAATTACGGCGCTTGACTTAAAATGGAATGCTGGGCTGTATAGCGGGAAAAGAAATGTCAATAGCTTGAACAAGCTTAAACTTCTTTGGGATTTGATGCACTATGGCGAACGGCTGCGGCTTGTGGAATCATCAGGCGTATTTTACACTTTGTTGTACAGCGATGAGAATCAGTTGGACGAAGATGCTCTGGCAGTTAAGTTGGATTGTCCTACGGTAACTCCGCAATATATGGCTTTTCGTCTAGAGTTGATGGCAGAGATCGCCGAATGCGAAGATTTGCTATTGTCCGCGAATGCCTTGAAACCATATTTTGGGGATACTTTTGCCGTAGATCGCATCGTCTATGATGTGCTTGACAAGAAACCTTCGTCTGTTACAATTTCATCGTTTGACAAAACCATCGAAAGCTTGCAAAAATTTTTGGATGGGCTTTGTGCGGCCAAAAAAATCATGGAGCGTTTTGCTGCAAAGACGAAACAGTCTAGATCAAAACCGCTGGAAATCGGGGTTCCCGCCGCAAAAATCTTGATAGAAAAAATCCGTATGGACCCTATCATGTATGCGGACGATTCCAGAAAGTTTGTTGCTGAAATCGCACGAAAGTTAATGTGCGGGTAAAAAACGCCTCCTATGAAGGAGGCGTTGTCGAGCGCGGCAAAAAACGTCACACGTTTTTTTTGCAGTAGTTTTTTGCGAAGTCTTATTTCCCGAATTCGGAAGTCGGTTTCATCACCTGCCACAGCACGGCCTTGTGGGCGTGGAGGCGGTTTTCGGCTTCTTCGTAGCTCATGTTCAGGTCAAGGTTGTCCATCACTTCGTCGGTGATTTCGTCGCCGCGGTGAGCGGGCAGGCAGTGGGAAACCTTCACGTGAGACGGAGCGTACTTC
>JAZRXW010000098.1:0-35067 GCA_045600425.1 Fibrobacter sp. | reverse complement strand
TGCCCATTCGGCGTTCACGTCGAAACCGAACTTCTTGGAAACAACGTCCAGAACGCGGACAGCTTCCTTCATCACTTCCGGACCGATACCGTCGCCCGGGAGAACTGCAATCTTGTAATTCTTGCTCATTATTGAGTCCTTTTTAGGGTTTAATTATTTGAACGGGTCAAAGATAGTAAAAACACCCGTCTAAAATTGCCTAGATGAAGCGGTTCAAAGTCTTGAATAGTTCATTTACGTCAATAGGCTTTGCCAAGTGTGCGTTCATTCCCGCAATCAAGGAGGTGCGACGGTCTTCGTCAAAGGCGTTTGCCGTCATGGCAATTACTGGAATCTCCGATTTTCTCGGGTCGTTCAAGACTCTTATTTCGCGGGTGGCTTCATAACCGTTCATAATGGGCATCTGGATGTCCATCAAGACCACGTCGTAGTGGCCGGCTTCGGCCTTCTCTAACATCTCGACGCATTCCTTGCCGTTTTCTGCCCGGTCTACGATTATGCCTACATCTCTCAGGATCGCCATGGCGATTTCTGCGTTCAGTTCGTTGTCTTCTGCCAGAAGAACTCGCTTGTTGCTAAAGTCCCTAACCTGTAGCGCTTCTGCTTCTTTTTTCGGGGATTCGATGTCTTGTTGAGAAGCAATTTTTAGGGGCAGGGTCACAGTAATCTTGGTACCCGTTCCGGATGTACTTTCAATGTTGATAGTACCCTTCAGGAAATCAATCAGATTCTTGACGATTGCCATACCCAGACCGAGACCGTCTGCTCCACTTTCTGTGCTGGTATGTTCTCTGGAAAATTCGTCGTAGATGTTATTGAGATATTCTTCGGACATTCCAATGCCGTTATCTTCAATGACCGTCTTAAACAAGGCGATGTTTTCATTGTCGGATGGAATTTCCGTCATGTCGAAGCTGATGGTTCCGCCGACGGGAGTGAACTTGATTGCATTGCTCAAAAGGTTCAGGAAAATCTTTTGAATCTTGGTAGTGTCGCATAGCACATGGGGATGCTGTATAATGGTCGTGCGTTTAAAATGGAGTCCATGCTTTTTAACGGTTTCGTTAAAACTGGAGGTCAATGTGTCGTTGAACAGACGGATGTCCCAGTATTCCTCTTCTACGATGGTGCGTCCACTTTCGATTCGGGCCATTTCCAAAACGTTGTTCACAAGAGTGAGTAGATGCTTGTTGCATGACTTGATTTTTTGAATGTAATCAAGAAGGACTTCTTTGTTATCTAAATTCTTTTCCAACAGTTCCGTGAATCCTGTAATGGCGTTCATGGGCGTGCGAATGTCGTGGCTCATGTTGAAAAGGAATGCACTCTTAGCTCTGTTGGCTGATTTTGCAACCGTCAATGCTGCAGATAGATTTCTGTTCTGGGCCTCTTCTCGTTCCTTTTCTTCTTGAATAGCTCTTGTGGCAAAGAAAACGTTTTTCAGTGAGCCGTTCTTATGGCGTTCGCCTGCGATGAAAAATGCCTGGCTCCAGCCGTTTTCAATTCCGATGAAATCGCAGGAGATGGTGTTCTTGTTTTCCATTCTCCCGTCGAGGGTGGAAAGGTCTGTAAAAAGAATCATCTCGTTGGTAAACTCAGGTGCCATCAAGACGTTGCATGCTTGGTAGAGGCATTCCTGAGCATTTTCTTTTTTATTGATGTATTTGTCAATGAGCTCGCTACTCACGATGTCTTGGAAGGTGTTTTTTGACAAATTAATGAAATAAGCTGACGAAAAAGTCTTGCCCATGGACCTGAATATTTCGAGTTTTTCCTGGGCGTTCATGGCTTGCTCAAGGGCGTTTTTTTCGCTAGTTTGAGTTTTTTTTAATTTAGCGGCTAAGACGACGATTACAAAAACGAGAATGAGGGCTATAACGGCAAAAAGAGTTGACATAGCTATGTGTGAGCTCCGTTAAAGAATTTCACCGTACAATATACGTTTTTGTTATGCGAAAATACACATCAAAAATCACCTTTTTATTGAAAATTGGGCGAAAAAGGCTTTTATTCGAATGAGCTTGCTTGCTACTATTTTATTGAAATTTTATATTTACAAAGTGAAAATGATTTAAAAGAAGGTTACTCATGAATAAAATCTTCAAGGCAACAGTATTTTCTCTCGTAGCAGGGCTTGCCAGTGCCCAGGCTGCAACGACTTATGGTCCTGTGACTATTGACACCATAAAGGTCTCCAAGACGAATCAACAGACTGGCTGGGTTCCTGGTGAGGTGGACTGGGTTGTGGCTACCATTGATGGAGAATCGATGGAAACCTTGTCTATTCCGGAAGATATAGTGGTTGACTCTATTTATGTGAAGCGTTCCTATAAAAAGGGTGTTACAACAACCATCATGCTGCCTTTTGATGTAGGTACAAGCGGTGTGCAAAAACCTTTGGGATACAAACAGGATGCTTTGGAAGTTTTTCAATATGTTAAGGTTACCAAGAATTGGGATGGTAATGAGTGGGTCAGAGCCCCTTGGGTTGTTTATATCAACCACCCTTATCCGCAGGTTATGAAGGCTAATGTCCCTTATCTGGTGACTCCGAAGACCGACTTGGAAGGCTTTTCGCCGGATTTGGGTTACAACACGACCGCCACGTTTAACTCTACGACGAATACTAGACAGGTTGATTACAGTGACCGTTATGGTAGCTGGAGCTTTATTGGAACGTACGAGTATAAAATTTGGGAAGAAGGCAACTCCGAACTGGGACGTATTTTCGGGTTTGCTGCTCGTGATGTTAATGATATCAAGGCTGGTGAATTCGTTAAGGGTAAGGCTGGTATCAAGATCCGTCCTATGCGTGCTTACCTGAAGTGCATGAAGACGAATACTCTTCAGAAATCCATTGCTTCCATTGATGATGATATTGTTGATGAAATTCCTGATACGCTTGAAGTGCGTATTCTGGAAGATGATAGCCTTGGTGGAACGCTGTCCACTCATTTTGGTACGATGAATATCCGTACTGGTGAAATGCTTAAGGACAACTGGGTTGACTTGAAGGGACGTAAACTTTATCGCAAGCCTACAGCCAGAGGAACCTATTACAACAATGGCATTAAGGTAATTATCAAGTAGGGGATGATATGACTATTAAGAAAGAATACAAAGCTCCTAAGATGTCAGTTGTCGATATGAAGTTTCAGACTAGTCTGCTGAGTTGTTCCGGTTGTAGCGATGTAGATGACTTCAAGGAATCCGACGACGAATTCGGATTCATCGACGTTTCGGGGAAGAACCGCCAGGCTTAGTTCGGGTGCCGTTGAACAATCTAATTTTAAAGAAGAGTTGTTGGGAGTTTTAAATGAAGGAAGAAAATCAGACTCCTGCTCCCATTACAACCATTAATCTTGCTGGCTTGCAAGGTTCTAAGCCCGGTAATGCGGTTACGCTTACCGAGGCTTTTGGGTTGTTGTGGAAAAAACGCTATATGCTATTGGCCTTTGCCCTGATTGGTGCTGTCATTGGCGTTTTTATGGGGAATTGGATTCGTCCCCAGTTCAGTAGTGACGCTCTTCTGAAGCTTGATGTCAAGGGTAACAAGGCTGGAAGAGCCATGGGCGAGATGGGCATGCTGCTTGATATGGCTAGCCCTGCCGATGCCGAAATCGAAATGATCAAGAGCCGTATGGTCCTCAGCTATGTTGTTGATGCAGAGGCTCTTTGCTACAGCGCTATACCTGTTGGTTTTATGGACCGCATTCGCCATCGCGAAGGACGTATGGACGTTGCAAGTTTGGTTTTGCCTGCGGAACATCGTGCTGGTTGGACTGCCAAAATTGTCAATGATTCTGTTTATGATGTCTTTGGTCCGAACGGCTTGGCTGTAATTCGTGGTTACGTGGGTGTGGAAGCCGGAGGCCTTTTTGACGGCGATTCTGTAACTATCCTCGTGAGCCGGTTGAAGGGAAAATCCGGTCAAAAGTTTAATTTATCTGTAACTACGCCGCTGAGAGCCGCTCGTAAGCTTGCTAGTCAGCTAAGGGTTGCTGAACGAGGCAAGCAGACTGGTGTTATTAGTATTTCCTACAGTCATCGCTATCCTGATCGTGCAGAGGCTGTATTGAATACTGTTGCTAATGTGTACTTGCGCCAGAATATTGAAATGCGTAGTGCCGAAGCAGAAAAGACCCTGCAGTTCCTAGAAAATCAGCTGCCCGGAGTTAAGGCGAAACTGGATTCTTCCGAAAAGCGTTTGGCTGATTATCGCCATCGCATCGGCTCTGTGGATATGTCCGGCGAAACCCAGGCTTTACTCAAGAAAGAACAGGACTTGAACAATCAGATCTTGACTCTTGAGCAGAAACGCCAGGAAGCTACTCGCTTGTTCAAAGTGCAACATCCTGCAGTGCAGACTATTGTAAAGCAGTTGGCCAAGGTCCGCAAGGAACTTTCCAAGCTGAAGCATTCCGCCCAAAAGATGCCTCTGACCCAGCAGGAAGTTTTGAGCTTGCAGGAAGAGGTGGCTCTGAATAACGCCCAGTACACCTCGATGCAGAATAACATCCAGCAGCTGCGTGTGATTCGTGCAGGAGAAGTTGGAACGGTCCGTGTGGTCGACTACGCGGTGGAAGATACAGACCAGACAAAACCCAAGAAGTCTAGAATTCTGATTAGCTCTATTGCCGCCTCCTTGATGGTGGGTATTCTTCTGGTGTTCCTCATGAGAATGCTGAAGAATGGCGTGCGTAACGCTCTTGAAATTGAACGTGAAACGGGTATAAGCGTTTACGCCAAGGTTCCCGAGTCTAGAAATCGGGATTTGCGGAAGAAAAAGCAGAAACGCCCGACTCTACCTTTGGTCTGTTTTGCTCCTGAAGATCCTGCTAGCGAAGCGTTGCGCAGTTTGTTTACCGCGGTGGAATTCTCCGTGGTTGGTGAAAAGCCGGTTGTCATGGTGGCTGGTCTCGTGGCTAATGTGGGCAAGTCCTTTATCTCCAAGAATCTGACGGCCCTTTATGCCAATTCGGGTAAGAAAGCCTTGCTGATTGATGCCGATATGCGTCGCGGCGTGGTTTCCAGTAAGCATCGTCAGGGCTTGGCTGAAATTCTTGCAGGAAAGAGCTCCCTTGAAGAATGCGTGTCGGAAACAGAGTTGAACGGAATGTTCGTTCTGGGGGCCGGAAATGCCATGCAGGCTCCTACAGATTTGCTCCATGGTGACAATTTCAAGAACTTGCTGCAGAAGGCTAGGGAAACCTTTGATGTAATCATTGTGGATACGCCGCCTATTAACCTGGTGGCCGATACAGAACTGATTTTGCCTTTTGTTGATTTCTCCCTCTATGTATTGCACTATGGTCGTCATTCTGTGGACGAAATCAAGGAAGCGATGAGCAAGGTGGATCGTTTGAACGAATCTCCCAAGGCTTTCGTAATCAACCACTGCGAACGTGAAGGGATTTATAGCTATTACGGCGGATACGGTTACTACGGCTATCGTAAGAAAAAAGTCTAATGGCGAGTTTGTGTAGATTGTATGATTGAACTGAAAGGGTTAGTAAGAAGTTTTAGATACCGCAAGCGGGTGCTGGCCTTGGTGGACGCATTCATTGTGGCGGTCGCCGGTTTGCTGGCGAATTTCCCATTACCTCTTTTTGCCCATAGAATCGCTCGTCCAAATCTGTTTGTTTTCTTTGCTTTTAGCGTTTTCTGCTGTTTTAGTACCTTGATGTTCGTGGGCGCCTACAACAAGCTTTGGCGTTATATTGGGCGTAAGGATTACCTGGTCTGTGTATTGGGTGTTCTTATGGGAATCGCCCTGGCTTGTATATTTGTGTTCCTGATTCGCGGAGACTTGTATTGGGAATTTGCGATTATCCACGGGTTCTTTGCTGCGGTAGGGGTGTTCCTTTTTAGATTTTTGTTCAAAGACACCTTTGTTACGTTGGTGGCGACTGGGCATCGGGAGGCCGAGGCCAAGAGAACCATGATTATCGGTGCCGGAAGCGCTGGCATGATTTTGCTGAAGGAACTGCGTGCCAACCGCGGGCGAAATGGAACCAACAGGCAAGATTTGATAAACCCTGTATGTTTCATTGATGACGACCGGGATAAGATAGGAAAGTCTTTTAACGGCGTTGTCGTCGCGGGTGGAACTTCTGAAATACCAAAGATTGCAAAGAGCGAAAATATTGAGCAAATCATTTTTGCAATTCCCAGCTGTCCGCCATTTGACAGAAGTGTCATTCTTGACTTGTGTAGCCAGACGCATCTTCCTGTAAAGATTCTACCCTTCGTGGATAGTTTTCTTGACGCATCTTCCGAGAATGAAAAACCATCGGGCTTTGTGGGGCAGATTCGCGATATTAAGGTGGAGGACTTGCTGGGGCGTGCTCCTATTAAGTTTAATAACATGGGCGTTCTTTCCTTTATTAAGGACAAGGTCTGCATGGTCACCGGAGGTGGTGGTAGTATCGGAAGTGAACTCGTCCGGCAGATTGCCAAGTATAGTCCGAAGCAGATTGTCATTGTTGATATTTACGAGAACAATGCCTACGAAATCCAGCAGGAGCTGGTCATGGAGTATGGAAATTCGTTGAACCTGGTAACTCTCATTGCCAGCGTTCGAGATTATTTCCGTATGAATCAGATTTTTAAGGCGTATCATCCTGATGTGATATTCCATGCGGCGGCCCACAAGCATGTGCCCTTGATGGAAAATAACCCTATGGAAGCCATCAAGAACAACGTGATTGGCTCGTTCCACATGGCGACTCTTGCATTGCAGTACAACGTGAGTAAGTTTGTGATGATTAGTACTGACAAGGCGGTGAATCCGACGAATGTTATGGGTGCGTCTAAGCGTTGTTGCGAAATGATTGTGCAGTTCATGTCACAACAGCAAGACGCAAAAACAGAATTTGTGACGACCCGCTTTGGAAATGTCCTTGGCAGTAACGGTTCTGTCATTCCTTTATTTAAACGTCAAATTGAGCAGGGGAAGCCTGTCACTGTAACGCATCCTGATATTATTCGATATTTTATGACGATTCCGGAAGCAGTGAATCTGGTGCTAGAAGCAGCTAGCTTTGCTCATGGCGGTGAAATATTTGTGCTGGATATGGGACAGCCGGTAAAGATTGTGACTCTTGCTGAAAATCTGATACGCATGTACGGTAAGGTTCCTTATCAAGATGTTCAGATAAAGTTTACCGGACTTCGCCCGGGTGAAAAGATTAAGGAAGAACTTCTGATGAATGAGGAAGGGCTTGAGAAGACCCGAAACAAGTTAATCTTCATTGGAAAACAGATCGAGATAAATCCGTCTTTCATTAATCAGCTGTGGAAGTTGAAAAACGCCGCCCTTGAAAATAAGGACGACGTTGCCATTGCTGCTTTGCACGAAATCGTGCCGACATTTACTACTCCCGAAGCTTTCAACAAGAAAGCAATGGGCTAGTTTTTATATACGACGAATAGGGATGTTCCCCAATATGTGTGGGGAAGGATTAGCGGGCGACCACCTGGTTGCGGATCTTTTTACTGTTTTCGCGGGTGGTTGCCTGGGCTAGACATTCAAAGGCGAATTCTTCAGCGGTGCCTGCGCCGCGGCTGGTGATGACGTTGCCGTCTACAACCACACGGTCTGTAAGGAACTGCTTGCAGTCCAGTTCCACTTCGCAGCCGGGGAAACAGGTACAGGTTCTATTCTTGAGAAGACCTGCCTGGGAAAGAACCAAGGGGGCGGCACAGATTGCGAAAATCCATTTGCCTGCGACGTCAAATTTGTGGAGAACATCTGCTACGGCTGTTGATGCTTTTAGGTTCTTGACTCCGGGTCCGCCGCCGGGAAGACAGACTGCGTCAAACTGGCCTAGGCTACCGTTTGCGGTAATGTCGCTGAGCAGCAGATCAGCTTTGATGGAAAGGCCGTGGGCGCCTGTGACGTCCAAGCTGTCGCTGATGGAGGCCAGAGCAACATTCAAACCGCCGCGCTGCCAGTAGTCGAAGGGGGTGACGAATTCGGTTTCTTCAAAACCGTCTGCCATCAAGAAAAGAACGTTCATAAAAACCTCGTTGTTTGCTGGTGTTATCTTGAATGAAAAAATGCAAGATCCTTCGCTACGCTCAGGATGACACTCGGAGGGGGCGCTCAGGATGACACGCAGAGGGTGCTCAGGATGACGCGCAAGGGTCGTTCTGGATGACGTGCTAGTGTCATTCTGAGGGAACGTAGTGACCGATGAATCTAGCTTTTATATTCATTTGCCATGAGATCTTTCCATTCGGGATTTGTTGCGTTTATAATAGCATTTTTCTTAATGCGTTTAATCCCCTTTAATTGTTTTTCTCTGCAAATAGCATCTTTTATTTCTGAATGTTCTTCAAAATAAACAATTTTGTGAACGTGGTATTGTTTTGTGAAACTAGGAGTTATTCCGGCATTATGTTCTTGATAACGACGGTGAATGTCGTTTGTGACACCTATGTAAATGCTGGCATTGTTTGTGCTGGACATGATGTAGACGTAGTATTTTCTCATGCGAAAAAAAGTACTTACAGGTAAATGTCAATAGATGACAGTGCCGAAATATAATGCTAGATCCTTCGCTACGCTCAGGATGACACGCAGAGGGAACGCTCAGGATGACATGTTGGGTTGGTACGGCTAGATGCTTCGCTGCGCTCAGGATGACACGCGGAGGGGTGCTCAGGATGACATGTTGAGTTGGTACGGCTAGATCCTTCGCTACGCTCAGGATGACACGGAGGGGGTGCTCAGGATGACACGCAGAGGGTCGCTCAGGATGACACGCGGGGGAGCGATTAGCCGACGCTGTGTTCCAGCTTCAGGGTCAGCAGCTGTCTTGCTTCGGTTGCAAATTCGCCGGGGAGTTCCTTGAACACGTCCTTACAGAAACCGCCCACCATAGCCTGAATGGCGTCTTCACGCTTGATGCCTCTGCTCTCGAAATAGAACAGCTGGTCTTCGCTGATGCGGCTAGTGGTGGCTTCGTGTTCCGTCTGAGCGGTGGGGTTTGCCACCGTGATATACGGGAACGTATGGGCGGCGCTCTTGTCACCAACCAGCATGCTGTCGCACTGGGTGTAGTTGCGGGCGCCTGCGGCTCCCTTACGGATAGAAACCTCGCCGCGGTAGGCGTTGCTGCTGTTGTCGGCGCTGATACCTTTCGAAATAATAGTGCTGCGCGTGTTCTTGCCGATGTGGATCATCTTAGTGCCGGTGTCGGCCTGCATGTGTCCGTTGGTCAAGGCTACGCTGTAGAATTCGCCAACAGAGTTGTCGCCCACCAGCACGCAACTGGGATACTTCCAGGTGATGGCGGAACCGGTTTCCACCTGGGTCCAGCTGATGCGGCTGTTCTTGCCTGCGCACTTTCCACGCTTGGTCACAAAGTTGTAGACGCCACCTGCGCCAGTTTCGCGATCGCCGGCGTACCAGTTCTGCACGGTGCTGTACTTGATCTTGGCGTTTTCGTTGGCCACAAGTTCCACGATGGCAGAGTGCAGCTGCTTGCTGCTGAATTCAGGAGCGGTGCAGCCTTCCAGGTAGCTGACTTCGGCACCGTCGTCGGCGATAACCAGGGTGCGTTCGAACTGGCCTGCTTCCTTGTTGTTGATGCGGAAGTAGGTGGACAGGTCCATGGGGCACTTGACGCCTGCCGGAATGTAGACGAAGCTTCCGTCGCCAAAGACGGCGCTGTTCAATGCGGCAAAGTAGTTATCGCCTGCGGGAACTACGCTACCCAGGTACTGTTCAATCAGTTCCGGGTATTCCTTGATGGCGTCGGAAATGCTGCAGAAGATGATGCCCATTTCCATGAGCTTCTTCTTGTGGCTTGTATAAATACTGACGGAATCGAACACGGCATCCACAGCCACGTTGGCCAGGCGCTTCTGTTCGTCCAGAGGAATTCCCAATTTTTCGAAGGTGGCCAGAAGTTCCGGATCCACGTCTTCGATCTTTTCGTGTGATTTCTTGTTCTTGGGGGCGGAATAGTAGACGATGTCCTGCAGGTCCACGGGAGCAAAGTTCAGCTCGCCCCAGTTGGGCTGCTCCATGGTCAATAGCTTTTCGTAGGCCTTCAGACGAAAATCCAGCATGAACTGAGGTTCGCCGCGGAGAGCGCTGGCTCGACGGATGACGTCTTCGTTTAGACCCTTTTCAAAAGAGTCGTTTTCGATATCCGTCACAAATCCGTATTTGTAATTTTCGCTCATTTTATCCGCCAAATTGCAATTTTACCGCGGTAAATATACAAAAATCATAGGAAAGTGACTGCTAGATTCTGCTCCTTCGAACCTAATTCAACTAAGGAACTAAAGTTCCTAGTTTCATATATCGCCTTCGGCTCAGGATGACGCGTAGAGGATATGCTCAGAAAAAATTTCGGAAATCTCACAACTCACAACTCATAACTCATAACTCGTTCATCTTCACTCACCGCTCTTTTTATTATCTTTCGCATGTTATTTTTTCGTACAACTAGAACAAAGGCTAGGAAATGAAAGAAAGAGAAAATTTTGCATCTCGACTGGGTTTTATTTTAATTGCGGCTGGTTGCGCCATTGGTATTGGCAATGTGTGGCGTTTTCCTTTCATCACGGGACAGTATGGCGGTGCCGCCTTCATTTTGATTTATCTGTTCTTCCTGGTCATTCTGGGATTGCCCGCTCTGATTGCCGAATTTGCTGTTGGCCGCGGAAGTAAGCGTGGCATTGGCCGTTCTTTTGAAGAATTGGAACCGAAGGGTTCCAAGTGGCATCTGGCAAAGTATCCGATGATTGCGGGAAACTACTTGCTCATGATGTTCTATACGACTGTGGGTGGCTGGATGATGTACTACTTCTATCACATGGCGGTGGAAGGCGACATCTACGGATTGTCTCCCGAACAGGTGGGCGAAAAGTTTGGGACTATGCTGGGTAACCCCAGTGTTCAGGTGGGCTGGATGGCGATTGCGACCATTCTGGGTTTGGGCATTGTTTCTCTTGGCCTCCAAAAGGGCGTGGAGCGTGTTACCAAGACTATGATGTCTTTGCTGTTCGTCATTATGATTGTTCTTGCAATTCGTGCTGTCACCTTGCCGGGTGCTGAAGAAGGGTTAAAGTTCTATTTGTTGCCGAACTTTGCTCGTCTGCAGGAACAGGGTGTCACAGAAGTGATTTTTGCTGCCATGGGACAAGCTTTCTTTACCCTGAGTATTGGTATTGGTTCCATGTCTATTTTCGGTAGCTACATTGGCAAGAAACATTCCCTGGCCAAGGAAGCGGTGAATATCTGCTCTCTAGATACCATCGTTGCTTTGTTGGCGGGTCTTATCATCATCCCTAGCTGCTTTGCTTTTAATCTGGAGCCGGGCGCAGGTCCTGGACTTGTTTTTGTGACATTGCCAAATGTGTTTGCCCAGATGCCTGCGGGACGTTGGTGCGGCGCTGCGTTTTTCCTGTTTATGAGTTTTGCGGCTCTTTCCACTCTGGTGGCTGTGTTTGAAAATATTATCTCTTTCTGGATGGACCTAAAGGGCTATGATCGTAAGAAAGTGGTGGGCTGGAATATTGTAGCTATCATTATCCTGTCTCTTCCGTGTTCTCTAGGCTTTAATGTTTTGTCCGGATTTACTCCCTTTGGCGATGGTAGTTGCGTTCTTGATTTGGAAGACTTCATCGTGTCCAATACGTTGTTGCCTCTGGGCTCTTTGTTCTTTGTGGTGTTTTGTAACGCACGTTATGGTTGGGGCCAGAAAAATTTCTATGAAGAGGTTAATACTGGTAAGGGTATGAAATTCCCGAGCAACGGCCTGATTCGCTTCTATATCAAGTGGATTTTGCCCTTGATTGTGCTGGTGATTTTTGCAATGGGCTATATCCAGAAATTTGCTCCTGATTTCTATAACGAAATCCTAGGCAAGAAGAACGTGGCTGTTGTTGTGGAGAACGCTCCTGAAGTTCCTGCAACAGAACCTGTGGCTCCTGTCGTAGAGCCGGAAGTTGTCCCCTCTGTTGAGTCTGAGACCGTTCCGGCCGTAGAACCGGTCGATTCTGCAGCAGAACCAGTGGCTCCAGCTGAATCTGCTGTTGAGACTCCTGCGGATTTTGCTCCTGTGGGGGCTAAGTAACAATTTTTTGTAGATAATACGTACAGAAACTGCTGGAAAATAGAAGGAACCTACGGTAAGTAGGTTTCTTTTTTTTTATATGCTAAATGTCATAATTTGACATACTTAAACACTATATTTGTTGATGTAATGAAAAGAAAAAGGAAGTGTGTTATGCATAATTTTTTTGATCTCTCCACCAACGATACTCTATTTGTATTCCTGATGGCTTTGACACCCATCGTTTTTGCCACAATGCTGGTGGGTTCTGGCAGTGCGGTTGCTGCCGCTGCTGTGGCTGTTGCCTATGCCAGCGTTTTGTTTGGGGAACGGCTTGGTTAATAATATGAAACGGGTTATTTCCTCGTTTCAATGATTTCTACGGTAAGCTTGTTGAAGATCAGCTTGCCGTTTTCATTGATCTGAAGGGCTCCGCGAAAGACGGTGTCGTTTTTCTTGAAGGGCTCAAGAACGGGGGAGAACTTATTCTTGAGAAGATTTTCCACTTCTTCGTCGGAAAATTTTCGCTGGTAGAATACTTGGGGAATGCCGTACCCGCATTGCATACATTGGTAACCTCCATCTAGCTTTCGCAGGAGTCCTCCACATGTGGGGCAGGGGTATTCTCGACGTACGAATTCAAAACTTGTTCTTCCATCGGTTTCTAGCTTTAGGTATGCGTCGAAGGAGTCTCCCTTCTTGCTCTTGAATCCGGAAATTAGTTCAGTCCTTTGTCCGGAGAGGAGTGCCTTGATGTCGACTGCACGGAGTTTCTTGCCGGCTACGGTTTTGAACAGCGTGAACTTGCAATCAACAAGAGGTTGGTTGTTGATGGATTGTAGGGGCGTGTCGGGTTGGACTTCAACGGAGTCTTCTGACTGCAAGGCACGTACTTTACCTGTACAGAAAATGGCATTCTTGTTTTCTTCCAGCGTGTGCTTGCAGAGAGGACACTTGAATTTTGTTTCGGATCCGTGGAAATGGCCATCGTTTTCAAATGCAAAAGTCGTCTTGAAAGTTTTATCCCACACCACTTTGGCACTGAATGCCTGACCTTTCTTGGTTATAAAATCCGTGATGACATGGGTGGTGCCACCGTTGAAGAGTTCTGCGATTTCTTCATCACTCATAATGTGACCTGCGATGGTCTTGTAGAAGATAAAATCGCAGGTTGGATTTTCTCCGCTGGAACCTTCGCAAATCAGTCGATTTCCCGAGTCTAAAACTGGCTTACCGCATTTGGGGCAGATAAAGTTGGTGGGAGTAGCGTTGCGGGGCTCGTCGCCAAATTCAAATCCGATATTTCCGTCTTCTGCCATAACCAGGGTGGCGCTGAAACTTGTTCCTTTTTTGCTTATAAAACCGTTCAGCAAATCGGACTTGCCCGTTGCAAAAAGCTTTCCCATTTCTATGTGGCTTAGGGTGCGTCCGGCGATTGTGTGGCCAGCCTTAAAACCACAATCTGGATTCTTACAGACATATCCCCAAGGCGTAATTTCTGTAGGTTGGCTGCATTTGGGACAGGGCAGAGCATCGGTAACCGTTTCTCGCTCAAATTGGCTACCGTATTTTTCATGAAGTTGTGCGAACAGTTCCCGGACATAGTTCATGATGCCGTCACGGAATTCTATTGGAGTCAAGTTTCCTTTTTCCACTTGGGAAAGCTTGTATTCCCATTCGCCAGTCATTTCAGGAGACTTGACTTTTTCGTCCATAAGGGCGATGACTTCGCGGCCCCGGGCGGTGCTAATCAGATTGTTCTTTTGTGCTTCAATAAAACCGCGTTTTTTAAGAGTCTCGATGATTCCTGCTTGAGTTGCAGGCGTACCCAAACCGCGGTCCTTCATGGCTTCTGCTAGTTCTTCATTGTCAATTTGCTTACCTGCTGTTTTCATTGCAGCAAGAAGAGTTGCTTCGGTGTAGTACTTTGGTTTACTTTTCTTTTTCTTTTGCAGTTCAATGCTGTCGAAGGGAGCCTTGTCGCCCAGCTTCCATTCGGGGAAGGATTCCACGATATTGGTAATGTCGTCGGAATTGCCGGAATCGTCGCCTTTGGCATCGGCTGAGTCTGAATTACTGGATGCTCGAGCCTCGGACCTGGAACCTTTTTTCTTCTTTTCTTCCTTTACCAGGGCGCGGAAACCCAGGTCTTCGTTCTGCTTGAGCTTAAGACGGAAAACTTCCGAGTTTCCATTGTTAATTGTTAATTGTTCATTGTTAATTTCCTCGTGCTCCGAAGGTGCGCGAAGAATTATTTCCATTTCATTCCAGACGTATGGTTTTAGCCACGCCTGGATAAAACGTTCCTTGGCCAGGTTGTAGATGTTCTCTTCCATTTCGGGAAGGTTGTTCGGCTGTTCCCCGGTGGGAATGATGGCGAAGTGGTCGGTGACCTTGCTGCTGTTGATGAAAACGAAGTTCTCACTTTCGGGGCGCATGATCTTTTGCTGAGCCGGTGTTGCCAAACGCTGGGCCAGCTGGTAGGCTTCCTGCTTCATGGTGTCGGGCAGGTAGGCGGAATCGGTACGGGGGTAGGTCAGCAGTTTCTTTTCGTAAAGATTTTGGGCACAATCCAGGACTTGCTGGGCACTGTATTTAAAACGCTTGTTACCTTCCTTCTGCAGTTCTGTTAAGTCGAAGGGCTTTTGCGGGAACTGCTTTTTCTGCTGGACGTCAATGCCTGCAATGATGGCTTCTTCCGGCGGGGCGCATTTGTCCACCACGGCTTGAGCCGGTTCCTCTTTTTCGAAGACTGCAACTTTTAAAGCTGGGCCCTTCGACTCCGCGCTTTGCGCTTCGCTCAGAGCCTGCCCTGAGCTTGTCGAAGGGGTGACACGTGGAGCGTCTCTATCGGGGCGCAAGAGCTGAGCCTGAAAGCCTTTCCAGGTTCCCACCACGCTGTAGTAATACAGTTCCTTGAACTGTTCTACGATGGTGTCACGTTCAACGATGAGGTTTAAGGTAGGGGTCTGTACGCGACCTACGGAAATCATCTTGCCACGGCCCGCTGTAAGCGTATAGGCTCGGGTGGCGTTTAAACCGACCATCCAGTCTGCCCGCTGGCGCAGTCGTGCGGCATAGCTCAGGTTCAAGCGTTCTGTGGCATCTTCAAGATTTTTCCAGGCCTTGTCCAGGTCCTTTGCCACATAGCTGTTGACCCATAGGCGCTTCACTTGCTTCTTCTTGAAATCCGGTGTGTAATCCAGAATTAAATCGAAAATCAGGTTACCTTCGCGGCCGGCATCGGCACCGTTTACAAGAACGTCAGCCTTGCTCATCATGTCTCGTACCACAGCCAACTGCTTTCGGGTACTTTCAATTTCCATCAGACGGAATTTTTCAGGAAGCAAAGGCAGGTTACTCAGTCGCCATCCGCCTTCAAAGCCGGGGTAGGCATCCAGTGGAGCGAGGGTGATCAAGTGGCCTACACACCAGGTGATGCAATGGTTCTGCCCGATAAGGCATCCATCTCCCTGGGTGAATTTTTCACCTTCCAAACGTTCCAGCATAGGTCTGTAATGCTGATTTGCAACGGACGGTTTTTCTGCCACAAGTAAAATCATGTGGTCAAAGATAAAAAACTCAAAGCGGCATTCTTGTTTTGGAAAACCCCTGTGGAATGTAAATTTTCCCGTTTTTTATGAAATTACAGAAGTAGATGAAATTATAGATTTGGCTATAGAGATTTCTGTTCCATTTCGGTAAATTTCTCATTCCAGTATTTCGTGTGCTCGTGAAGGACTTTAGTCCCCATTTTGTAGATCCACAAGTCGCAATCTTCATCAACCACTTCATAATCGGAACCGCCGTTGAATACATTTGCAACACCGTACACTTCGTGATCCTTACAGAGCATGGTAGTACATCCGAAAATGACAGATAAATTCAAACATGCTTGTTCCAGTTGAGCACCATCAATGTCAGCACTTTTCATGGAAAACATTGCCATGATTTTTTTTGGTTCGCCATCTTCGCCAAGATCGCAGGGATTGAAATTTATCTTGAGCCCAAGATTATCAAAATCCTGCTCTGCCCAAGAAATTTTGGATGCAATTTGCTGAAGTTTTTCCGGAGTGGCAACTTGTGTCGCTTCTGGGAAGATTCGTCCGTTGATGGTGTATTCGTGTTCCATGTCTTACAATATAGAAAAGCCTAAAATTTCAACGTTTTGAAAAATTTCAATTTCTCGGTCTCTTGTTTTTCTTCAAGAATCTTTGTATATTCAGAGGCATGAAAAAGATCCTAGACCTACGACTTTTGCTTTGCATCGCTCTTCGTGATACTGAGGCGAGGTTCTAGGCTATTATCTAAGCGTTAATCAAGGATTTTAACCCATAAAGACCCGCTTCCATAACGTTGCGGGTCTTCTTTTTTGTGGTCATTTTCTATTTTTGACGCGTAAAATTTGAATGCTTGCGGCGTGTGGATGCCGGCAGGAGATGAAAAATGAAATGCATGATGGATTGTGCCGATCAGGCAAGAAAACCGTTCTTTTATGATGTCACTCTGCGTGACGGTAACCAGGCTTTGCCCAAGCCCTGGAATAACGCCCAGAAGAAGGACGTTTACCTCCAGCTGTTGAAGCTGGGTGTACAGGGTGCCGAAGTAGGTTTCCCTGCATCTTCTGAAATGGATTTCGAATCTGTAAAGGAACTGGCTCAGCTTACTGCCGAAATGGCTGCCGCTGGCGACGAAACTGCCCAGAAAATTGTGGTTTCGGGTTTGGCTCGTTGTGTACCTAGCGACATTCAGCGTTGCTGGGAAGCTGTTCAGTATGCACCTCATCCTCGTATCCATACCTTCCTGGCAACTAGCCCCCTCTCTATGGAACATGTGCTGCACATGACTCCGGAACAGGTGAAGGCACGCGCCGTAGATTGCGTGAAGCTGGCGAAGTCCTTAGTCGGCGACAAGGGTGACGTGGAATTCAGCTGCGAACACTTTGGCGACTGCCTGGAGAACATGGATTTCGTTATCGAAGTCTTGAAGGCTGTGGTGGAAGCAGGTGCAACCACCTTGAATTTGCCCAATACCGTGGAACGTTACCGCCCCATGCTGTACATCTCCCAGATCAAGCAGGTGTACGATGCAATGCCTAAGAACGTGACCATTTCTGTTCACTGCCATAACGACTTGGGCATGGCAACTGCAGCTACTGTGGAAAGCTTCTTTGTGGGTGCAACCCAGCTGGAAGTTGCCCTGAATGGCCTGGGTGAACGTTGCGGTAACACCAACTTTTACGAAGTGGCTCTGGGCTTGCACAACTCCGGTGTGGACACCGGCCTGCACTTGGACAAGATTTACGAAACCGCCATCTTGATTTCTCAGTGGTCCGGTGTGAACATTTATACCCGCGCTCCGCTGATCGGTGCTGAAGCAATCGTCCATCGCAGTGGCATCCATCAGGATGGCGCCTCCAAGACCAAGGACATGAAGAAGGGCGCATATCGCCCCATCGACTACTCCATCATTGGTCGTAACCAGAACGACTCCCTCAGCTTTACCAGCCAGAGTGGCCGTACGGCAGTGTACGAAATCATCACCAAGTTCGGTTACAAGATGAGCCTGGCCGAAGCCGCCGAATTGCAGCCTATCCTCAAGAGCTACAGCGAAAAGGAAGGCGAAATGAGCGCTGAACGCGTTCTGGACGTGTTCCGCGAACAGCGCGTCAACGTCAACGGCCGCCTGATTTTCAACAACATCGAAGTGATTCCTGACGAAGGTCGCTTTATCTTCCACTTCAAGAAGGATGGTGAAGCCTTGGTCAAGTCCGTGACTGCCGAAGGTCCTATCGAAGCTGGCCTCATCTTGATGCGTGAAATCGGTATGCCGGTGGAGCTGATCAAGTACCGTCAGGTTGTGGTACCTGAAAAGGACAAGCTGTGGGCCGGTCGCGGTCTTAGCCGCATTGTGCTGAAGGGCAACAACAAGGAAGTGGAAGGTCGCGGTGTTTCTAGCGATACTCTAAAGGCCAACATGCGCGCCCTCTTCGGTGGCGTGAACTTGCTGTATAAGTAGGATAAAGGATAAAGGTTAAAGGATAAAGGTTAAAGATTAAAGATATTTCTTTCCGCTTTACGCTATAATTATGATTAGCAGATTGACTCGTCCCTTTGTAAGGTATAAGGAAGCCATGGTCGCCAAGGCCAACGGTTTTGTTGATCCTATTAAGAACGCCCTTCTTGATTTGCGTGGGAAACTGCCCAGTTCCAAGGGCTTTGCCGGTTCCGAGGACTTGGCCGAAGATACTGAAGTCAAGAAGGAGCCGGGTCCGGTAAAGGCCGGCCTGATGTCCCGTTTGAAATCTTTCAAGGAAGCCCTGAAGGGAATGAGCGATTTCCAGAAACTCATTCTCCTTTCCATTGCTGTTTTCTTGCCTGCAGGAATCCTAATTTCTACAGTTCTTGTGGGCTTCATCAAGAAACATAAGAGCAAGTAACTTGGTGTCATTGCGAGGAGCGTAGCGACGTGGCAATCCAGGGCATCAAGCTGTCAAAGCGTTTACCGAAGGACTTGACTCCAAGTCCTTTTTTTGAGGAGTTGGAAAAGGCGAAAAAAATGGTGGCACAGGAATGTGCCGCAGGTACAAAAAATGCTGCTAATGGAAGTGTCGCTCCGTTCATAGACATGACCGTCAGTTCCCCTGTACGGGTTGGACTTCCGGTCCAATTAGATTCCGCTGTAGATTCTGCCCGCGAACAGTTCGGCCACTGGTCTCCGGACGCGTCGGGCTGGAGTGAAGCCCGCGAAGCAGTGGCGCAGTATTACCGCGAGAGGGGAGGTGTTTTCACTCCCAATCAGGTGATTGTTACCGCCAGTACCAGCGAAGCCTACTCGGTCTTGTTCAAGACGTTCTGTGATCCGGGAGATGTCATCTTGACGCCTATGCCGGGTTATCCGCTGCTAGATACTCTAGCTCAGCTGGAACATCTGGAGTGCGCTCCTTATTTCTTGAAACTAGTTCGGGAAAAGGACTCCAGGCCCGAGGCTCGAGGCTTGAGGCCTTTGCGAGCTTTGCGTGAAGATGTGGAGAAATGTCATTCTGAACCTTCTTCTGAGTGTCATCCTGAGCGAAGCGCTAAGCGCGAAGTCGAAGGATCTAGCTTCCGTTTCGTCATAGACACGGATAGCCTGCTGACCGCTCCCGAAAATGCCCGCATCCTTCTGTTGGTTTCTCCACACAATCCCACGGGACACATCGTCTCCCTGCAGGAGTGGAACGAAGTGGTTTGCTTCTGCGAAGAGAACAACCTAATTCTTGTGGTGGATGAAGTTTTTGGCGACTACGGCTTTAGCGATGACGTCAAACGTAGCTGGCTGTATTTGAGGGACGAGGCGCGAGGTTCGAGGTTCGAGGGACGAGGCCCGAGGGACGAGAATGGAAATGCCTCCGGCGAAGTCTTGGATGAAGATTTCATCGATTGCGGGGGCGGCGATTATGTCTTTGCTCCTGTCGATGGACCCAAGTGCCCGATTTTCTGGCTAAACGGATTGAGCAAGGCTGTGGGTGCTCCTCAGTTGAAGTTTGGTTGGATGGCTTTTTATGCCCCTCGTGAGAACTTTGAAGAAATTCGTGCGGCCCTGGAATTTGTGGAAGATGCTTACCTCAGTACCAGTTCCTGCGCCCAGGCTTTGGCCTCACCGTTGTTGACCCGCGCCGCAGAATACGAATCGCAGGTGACTGCCCGTCTCAAACAGAACTGGCAGACTCTGCAGGCAACATTCCCAAATAAGTATTGCCCCAAGGTTCTGGGCGGCTGGTATGCTGTTCTCCATTTGGGTGAAGATGACGAGGAACTTACTCTTCGTCTGTTACGGGAAAAACATGTCCTTGTACAGCCGGGCTTTTTCTTCGACTTTGACGAAGACGGCTGGGTTGTCATTAGTTTGTTGCAAGAACCGAATACGTTTGCCGAGGCGGTCCGTCGAATGAGAGACCTTCATCAAAAATAAAGTTTTACGAAGGGTTCGTCTTCTTTCATGTATTCTTCTTCTTCCTTCGTGTAGTTGTCGCTATTGATGACGCAACGAAGGAGGTTTCTGTCGGGCTTGTCAAATATAATCCAGACAAGAACGCTTCCAGAACGATTTCCGTATTCCTTGTAGACTCCCATCCAGAAAGGTTGATGCTTTTTGTTGCCTGCAGCAGGGAGCTGTATTTCGTACCATTGGGATCTACAGTTGACTTCGTTGGAATCCAGGGCAGTTAAGTGGGTTGCCCATTTTTTTTCTTCGAGGTATTCCCCGAAATCGCGATAGTCTTCCCAGTTAAAACTGGTTGTAAGAAAAATGTCGTAAACTAGGTGTACGTTGGGCCCCATAACGTAAATGTTCCAGGGAACGGGTTTTAGTACGGTGTCTAGAACTTGGTTGGTAGGGATGTCGTCCAGTCTGATGTTTACTTTTCCCAAACGTCCTTCACCCTTTTTGATGAAAGGATAAAAATCCAGACTGATATTTTCAGTAAAATCGGTGTACCAAATGATTTTAGTGTCGGGAGCGGCACCTGCGCGCATGCTGGTGCAGCACTTGAAATCTTTTGGTTTTTCGGTATGTCGTCTGCCGGTCATTTCCTCAAGAAGTTCTACGAAATCCATGGGGGGATAATTACGAGGTTGAATTTTTGCGTCGTTCGGTGCCTGTAAGGCTATTTTCAGAGAGTCTTCCTTGGATGCGCTCATTTTGGTCATTTCGATAGCGATCTCCTTGATGGACTCGTTTTGGGCTTCTGTTGTTTTGACCAATTTCATAATGAAAAATGTTTGAACGCAAAGAACCGTAACCATTAAGAATTGTAGAATTTTCATAAAAAGCCTCTGCTATTATATCGTTATAAAATCAAAATTTGTAAAAAAAGGAAGGCTAGAGCCTTCCTTGAAATTTTGAATGTGTTATGTTTTAAGAGAATCGCTCGTATAGGGCGTCGCGTTCCACCGGCTCTAAACCTTCGTTTAAGATCAGCTCCTTCATTCGGGCGGGGCTCATTCCTACAGGAACCTTGGCACCGGCGGCGTGAGTGATTTTTTCCTCGATGATGGTTCCGTCCAAATCGCTTGCGCCGGAGTGCAATGCCTTCATGGCGGTTTCAATACCCATCTGGATCCAGTAAGCTTTGATGTGGGGGAAGTTGTCCAGGAACAAGCGGGCAACGGCTACAGTACGCAAAATGTCTTCCTGGGAAGTCATTTTGGGGACAATATTGTGCAGGGCGTTATGTTCCGGATGGTACACCAGCGGAATGAATGCGAAAAAGCCGGGCGCTTCATCTTGAAGGTCACGCAACATCTTCATGTGGGCGATGCGGTGCTCCGGCTTTTCGATGTGACCGAACAGCATGGTGGCGTTGGTGGGAATGCCAATCTTGTGGGCGGCGCGATGGACGTCCAGCCATTCCTCGCCGGTTTCCTTACCCGGGCAAATCTGATCGCGAACATCCTGAAGCAAAATTTCGGCACCGCCGCCGGGAAGTGCATCCAGCCCAGCTTCCTTTAACGTCTGCATAATCTGCAGGGGCGTTTGACCTGAAATTTTTGCGAAGTGGCAAATTTCTACTGCGGTGAATGCCTTCAGGTTTACCTTGGGGAATTCCTGACGGAGCTTGCGCAACATCTCGATGTAGTAATCAAAGGGGTGGTCCGGATGGAGTCCGCCTACAATGTGGAGTTCGCGTGCACCACCTTCAATTGCGAAAGCAGCCTTGTCGCGAATAGTGGGGTAGTCCCAGTCGTAGGCCGTGGGGGAGTCCTTCTTGATTTTACTGAAGGCGCAGAACTTGCAGTGTAATACGCAGACGTTGGTATAATTTATCTGGCGGTTGTTTACCCAATAGACCGCCTTTCCGTGGCGGCGTTCCTTTTCGGCATTGGCACGTGCACAAAGTTCGTCCAGCGGTGCATTCAAAAATAAATCAAGAGCTTCGGATTCGGAAAGTCGGGACATATATTCCTTATGGTGTGTTCGTTTCGATAATATCCTTGGGCAGAAACTTCTGGATCATTTTTTCCAGCTGCTCGTAATGGATGGGCTTGGTAATGTAATCTGCGAAACCTTCGGATAAGTATTCGTTCTTAGCGCCTTCGATGGCATTTGCTGTGAGCATAATGACCGGAGTTTCCTTATTCTTGTTGTTGGACATGATTTGCATGGTGTGGTACGTCTGGATACCGTCCATTTCCGGCATCATGTGGTCCAGGAAAATCATGTGGTATTTATTTTGGGCAACAAGCTTGAGACATTCTGCTCCACTAAGTGCTGTATCCACCTGAAGTTGAGTTCTTTTCAGAAGCCCCGCAAATACTTTCAAGTTCATGGATACGTCGTCCACTACAAGGATCTTTCCTTGAGGGGCGCGGAACTCCTCCTGGTAGGTTACTTCGTTTTGCCGAGTGGCAATCTTGAAATCTCCGATGGGAGCTTCATCAACGATAATCTGAGGCAGTGTGACGCGGAACGTGGAGCCTTCTCCAAGGACGCTTTCCACCTCGACGTTTCCTTTCATCTGTTCTATAAGCTGCTTTGTAATTGCAAGTCCGAGCCCGACTCCGTCAATGTTCTTGTTCTTCTTTTCGTCCAGGCGCAGGAATGTATCGAAGATGTGATTCAGGTTTTCCTTGGAAATACCTACTCCAGTGTCTTTGACTTCAATAACCAAATTGGCGGATTTGCCATCGCGTTTGTTCACGAGAACTTTCAGGACAATGAATCCTGTGGGCGTGTACTTGATTGCATTGATAAGAAGGTTCGTGCAAATTTGACGGATTCGTACTTCGTCGCCAAAGAGTGTGTTGGGGGCTGTGCAGTCAATGTCCGTCTTGATTTCAAGATTCTTGTCGGCCGCGCGGATTGCAACCATGTTGTAGGCATCGTGAATCAAGGTTGCAAGTTTGTATTCTGTAGGAATGATGTCCATCTTTCTCGATTCGATTTTTGAAAAATCGAGAATGTCGTCGATAAGTGCTAGAAGGGTCTTGCTGGAACTTTTGATGTTCTTTGCATATTCCAAGGAATCCTTTTCCTTGGATTCGCGGAGAATCAGTTCGTCGTTGCCAAGAATTGCGTTGATCGGGGTTCTGATTTCGTGACTCATTTTTGCAAGAAAATCGCTTTTCGCCTTGTTGGCGGATTCTGCTTTTTCCTTGAAAAGAATATTCTGTTGGATAAGCTGGTCTTTGTACCGTTCGCTTTTGACCATGTTTATTTTTAGGAGGATAGCGACTGCGGCTTCTGCCAGGAAGATGACCGGGAAGCGGACCATTACGGATTCTGAGAACGGGTAGCAGAAATCCTTGAGAGGTGTATGCAGTGCTAGAATTAAAAGCAGGAACATGAAGGACTGGTACAGGATTGTCGCCTTGAGTCGCAGGCAATATACCGTCAAGATGGGGATAAGCAAAATCCAGGTAATGCCGAAGCCTTCGTGACCGCCGGTTACAAGGTAGGTTATACTGATGGCGGTCAGCATGGTAAATACAGAGGGCTCTGCAACTTTCAGAGTGTTAAATTTTACGATGGTCCCGAAGCTAATGTACATGAAAATCGCGATGATTCCGTTGAACATTGCGATTTGAGGCTCGTTCTGCATAATGTTGATTGGAACAAATGCAGTACAGATTACCGCAAAGACAATACTCACTATCTTTAGGGCGGGAATATAGTGGAGTTTGTCTTCGTCTAAAAGGCGTTCGTTGTTTGTTGAGGGTGTTTTCATCACGGTGGAGAAAATAGAAATTCTTGAATGATGAGGTGGTAAAAAAAAGAGAGAATCAATTTGATTCTCTCTTTTTTAGTAGCGGGGGCAGGACTTGAACGCTGCGACCTCCGGGTTATGAGCCCGACGAGCTACCAACTGCTCTACCCCGCGTCGATTGTGACCCATATATAGAAAAACCCTTGAACTTTGTCAAGGGCTTTTAAGAAACTTTTTTAAGTTCGTTGATTAGACAAATTTTTTCAAAATGTGTTTACTTGCCACAAAATAATCTATGCCGCTAAGTACGGTGACTGTAGTAATTATGCCCATTACAATCGGAGGGAATGTGGGCCAAATGTCGTTGAATCCTGGGATCAGGGCTCGGACCGGATCAATTGCTCCGAGAAGAATTGCTACAATGCCAATGCCCTGGAGGGCTGTCTTCCATTTACCGCTACGGCGGGCCGGCATAATCAGGCCTTCGCTTGCTGCCAAGGTGCGTAAGGTTTCCACACTGGATTCGCGGAAGTAAATCACGGCGACCATCCAGACCGGAGCGTATCCCGTCGCAATGAAGCACATGAAAATAGTCATGTTGGAAATTTTATCGCTGAAGGGGTCCAGGTATTTTCCGAGGGTGCTGACTTCGCCCATGGCGCGGGCCAATTTACCGTCGAGAAAATCGGTAAGCATGAATCCAAGGACCATCACGAGGGAAAGAATCTTGAATACGAGGCTATTGTTACTGTAGTTCAAGTCATTGTCGTAGAAAAATACCCAAAGGAAGAAGGGGGTAAGCACAATGCGGCTCATGGTCAGCTGACTTGCAATGGAAAGGGGCTTGCGGTGAGCCGGATCTCTGTAATACCAATAGGCGTATGCCACCGTAGAAGCTGTGATCAGGAGAATCGAGGACACCATGCAGATTTGCTGGTAATCTTCCAAGTTCAAAAGGTACACCGCCATAGTGATGGTGATTGCCAAATTGGATAGCTTGCTCCATCGCCTTTTACGAGGAAGCTGTTTTCCCTCGCGAAGAACTCCTAGGGAGAATAGGGTGTGGGCGATAAGGCGGGCAAGGAGGAATACGCAGCCTACAGCCAATAGCTTTTCAACTTGATTTCCTTGCGTTAGGTCGCGAATAAAGATGCTTGTCAAGACGATGAAGGAGAGTGCTCCATCGATAACGTTCAGCCAGAGTCTATAATAGGGCTTTTCAACTTCCTGAGAACGAAGCTGGTAAAGGTTCACCCAACCCATGGCTAAAGCAATCAGGACAAAAGCACAGGCGGTCTTTGCCATGCCCTGCCAAATAAAGATGATTACGGCAACAAACACCAGGGCGCGCAGGACGCTCCATACACGGGTGCGGAGTCTTACATCTGATGTCTTTTCTTCAGTCATTGACATATCTCCAGTATGCCTTCAATATAGCAACTATTTGTTTTCCTCGAGAAGCTGTTTTGCATGCTCACGAACAGTTTCTGAGTCTCCGCCAAGCATTCTCGTGATTTCTTGGATTCTTCCGTCTTCATCCAGCTCTATTACGGAGGTGAAAGTTCGCCCGTCGATTTCCTTTTTGCTGACCGCCAGCTGGTTTTCGGCTCGGCTTGCGACTTGGTGCAAATGGGTGATGGTCAATACCTGGTGGTGCTTGCCCAAGTTGCGAAGGGCGATGCCGATGCTGTTTCCCACTTCGCCGCTAATTCCGGAATCCACCTCGTCAAATATAAGAAGAGGAACCTTGTCCAATTCCGCCATAACGCTCTTGATGGCCAGCAATACGCGGGATAGTTCACCGCCGGATACGGCCTTTTGCAAACTTTTGCTCCCTTCACCGGGGTTGGGGGCCAACAAGAATTCCACACGGTCTGCACCGTTGGTGCTGAGGGACTGTTTTTCTATGGAGGTGGTGAACTCTGCCTTAGGCATTCCCAATGTGTGCAGAATATCGCTAACTGCCAGATCGTAACGTTTGGCGGCTTCTGTACGGGCTATGGTTAGCTTTTGGGCGATGTTTTCCAACTCGATAAAGGCCTTTTTGGCCTGGCGGGCTAGTTCTTCCAAATCGGCGTCCAAATTTTCAAGGCTATCAAGTTCTTCACGACGCTGTTCTGTAAGGGCTATGAGTCCCGTTACATCGGTACGGTACTTCCGCTTCAGTTTTTGTATTTGAGCGATTCGAGAATTTGCTTTATCAATTTCAGTAGCACTCAAGGCGGCGGAGGGACGTAAACGCTGTATGTCCTTGCAAATCCCTTCGTAAGGATCGGAAACCTCTTCTAGAGCCTTCAGGTCTTCTTCATAGTCGGGACATTTTGCAGCTAGGGTACGCATCTTTGCTTGAAGAATCTGTACCATATCCAGCAGACCGTTTTCGCTGGCTAACATTCCTTGGATTTCATCTAGGAGACGGTGCTCGGCTTCGCTTTTGCTTGCGCTGTTGACCTTATCCTCTAAGGCTTCCTCTTCGCCTTCTTTCAAGGCTGCCTTGGATAGCTCCTCAAATTGAAACTTCAAGAAATCCTTTTGTGCAGCAAGGTTCTTTGCTCGATCTTCTGTTTCTGCGATTTTGCCTTGAATTTCGTTCCAGGTACTCCAAAGCTTGGAGTATTCGTCAAGAAGATTTCCGTTACCCGCATATTCGTCTAGCATGTGGGCGTGGGTACGGGTGTCTCGCAAAAGAATTTGCTCGCTTTGTCCGTGCATCTGGATCAGCTCATCGCCCAGTTTTTGTAAATCGGAGAGATTGACTATTGAACCGTTTACTCGGGCACGACCCTTTCCGTTTTCTAGAATTTCTCTTCGGATAATTAACTCGTCGCTGCCATCGTCCAGTTCAAGTTCGCTTAGAACTTTTTTGACTTCCGCTTCGCCAGAAACGTCAAAGACAGCTTCTACGACGGCCTTGTCTTCGCCTGTACGGACGAAACTACCCTGGGCCTTGTCCCCACAGACAACACGAAGGGATTTTAATAAAACAGACTTACCTGCACCGGTTTCGCCGGTGATTGCTGTAAACCCTTTGCGGAACGGAACATCCGCTTGCGCAATAAGTGTAAAACCGTTAATAGAAAGTGACTTTAACATAATGCAAATAAACTAGAAAAATACGAATGTCAAAAGATGACAACTTGGAATTAATAATGAACAATGAACAATGAATAATTAAAACCACGCGGCATAGCCGCCATTATAAAATTGTTAATTGTTAACTGTTCATTGTTCACTCTTATTATTTCTCAAACTCCACGATACTGCGGTAGATGGGGCGGCCTTCCTTGCGGTACTTCTTTTCGAAACCAGTCATAATACCTTCGGTAGGTTCAGCTTCGTTACGAACCAGTACCTTACAGCCGGGGAAATTGTCGAAGACTTCCAAAGCCACTTCGTTGTATTCCTTGTGGTCGGTGCCCCAGTAGAAAATTCTTTTGCCGGGCTTTAGAACGCGGGCCACCTGTTCCAGGAAGTCCGAGCGCAACAGGCGGTTCTTGTGGTGACGTTCCTTGGGCCACGGATCCGGGAAATACATGTGGAAGGCGTCCACAGTGTTGTCCTTGACGCAATCGCGAAGGAAGTAGAATACGTCGCCGCGAAGCATGCTGGCGTTTTCGAGAACGCCGGCCTTGTTCATCTTGCGCTGGGCGAATGTTGCCCAGGTGTAGTCCCATTCGCTACCCATGATGTAGTAGTCCGGGTGCTTGGCAGCGTAGTCTGCGATGAAACTTCCCTTGCCGGAACCGATTTCCACTTCGATGTGGTCGTTGTGCTTGGGAAACATGTCCTTCCAGTCAAAGTCCAGCTTGTGGGGGAGACCGTCCGGCGTGGCGATGGGCTTACGGTCACCGTTAGTGCGGAATACATAGTGCCAAAGGGCCTTGGCGTTTTCGTCTTCCTTCAGGTCGCGGAAAAATTCAGGAATGACCACTTCCTTTTCGACGACTTCTTCGTTTTCGTTTTTTACTTCTTCGCTCATAATCTTTCTGTTCCTAGATTCTTTGTCACTACGTTCATCTGCTGGTTTAGGGACTAGGGGTGAGGTACGCTTCGCTTGAGGTATGAGGTCGGAGCTGCGCTCCTAGAGGTTTATTAGTGGCTAGAGACTAGGTTCTAGGGGTTAGGGCGGCGGGATGCAAGTGCTTGCGACTTCAAGGAGGCTACATCTTTATTTTACCCACAGTGTATTCCCGATACCCCTAGTCTCTAATTTCTAGTTTCTAATCTCTATTCACTATTCATCTTTCATTCTTCACTACAACAAAACCACCACTCTATCCCTGAATTTTTCGGGAATACTCTTGGCGACGACGTCCCTGATGTATTTGTCGGAATACTTCATGGAGAAATGGCTCAGGATAATCTTTTCACACTTCACGTCGTCGCCCATTTCGTTGAGAGCCTTGACGATGTCGTTGATGTGGCTGTGTCCCTTCTTCACGCTCATGGATTCATCTTCGGGAGAGAGGAAGGTGCATTCCGTAATCAGAACCTTGGACTGGAATACTCGATAGTTGTCCAACAAACTTTCTCCCATGCAGTCTCCCATGAAACTGACTAGAGGATTGTAAACTTCACGGGTGATTTCCACCTTGTTCTTGCGAAACTCTATGAGTTCTGCCGGAGTGCAATTCAGGAATTCATCCTTCAGTTTTTTCTTGTAATGGTAAAGAGTTCCGCCCATGGCTGGGATAGAATGCTTTACTTCAAAGGCTTCCAGGGCCAAGTCCTTGCGGTAATCCAGGAACGTAAGCTCGTTGGGACAAACTGGGACTATGTTTGGAAAACGGAATTTCTTCTCGTCTACACCTTCAAAAATTGCTTCTGCACGAATCCAATTTTTAGCCTTGTCCACGTTAAAGTCGGGCATGTAGTAAACACTGTCTCGCTCCACACCCATCATCTTGCGGAGGCTGTGATGACGCATGAGGCATCGACCGTGATCTCCGTGGGCGTGGGTCAGGAATACGTGGTTAAGGGAAGTTGCAGATAGGGGACATTCGCCCATGTCGATGCAAAAGTCTAGCTCAGGCATTTGCAAGTAGGTGGCTAAGCCCGATATGGAAAACCCCGCAAGCGATGTACAGGAGGTTTCGACATGAACCTGTCTTAGGGCGTTGTGGATGTACTTGTTTTCGGTCGCCATTTTTCCTAGAGCATTTAAATTTTTTCGATTGCAAATTTAGCAAAAAAAGACAACGTAAAAGAAATGGTGTAAATGCAAAAGAAGCTCCCTTTGAGGGAGCTTCGTAAGTAAGTCGATGAAAACGATGGATTACTTATTCTTCTTTGCTACAAGCTGTTCAAAGTCTGCACAACTCATAGTTTCGATGTGGTTACCCATGGCCTTGCTACGGGTTCTGTCGTTACCCTTTCTTTCGGGAATGCGGAAGCAGAAGTCGTAGGAGGTTCCCATATCCGTGGGGATGCCCATCTTGAAGATACGAATTCGTTCGGAACCCTTGTTGTAGATTTCGTGATAATCGTAAGTGTTCTTTACTTTTTCAAGACGCTTTTCCTGGTTGAAAATCAATTCATCCTTGATAGGTCCGTCCAGCACAATGGGCAGGGAGTTCTGGAAACGCAGTTCCATATTGTTTCCGCTTTTGACGATGGAGGTTTCCTGGGGCTTGATCAGGTAGCGCTGCTGGGGGACGTTTTTATAAGCCTTGCTACGAACCGTACGGACTCCGCACATTTCTCGCATATCGGGCTGGGCAACGAAGTCGATGTCTCGGCAGATAGGCGGAAGGTTTGTAGGAACTTCAAGATTGTCGCCATTGGACGAACCGGCACAGCCGGCCAAGAAAGAAAGCGCAGCAACACTAGAGATAAGCAAAAGTTTCATTTTCATGAGTTTAAATATAACATATTCATTTGGTTATGTGTTTTTTTTCTTGTGAGAATGTTCAAAAGTTTTGATAAACTGTCGTGAACTCTGTTTGAATGATGTAAATTTTTATAAACATTATATAAAAAAACGGACAAATCCCCTGTTAAGAAATGATGAAAAACAAAAAGCTCCTGAATGTATTTGAAGATTGGCAGAAAAAGCTATAATTGTGCACGGAATTAAGATTGGGTTACAAATGAACATTTACAGTTGGAATGTAAACGGTATTCGTTCTGCTTTAAAAAAGAACTTTGAAGATTGGTTCTCTACGACGAAACCGGATATCCTTTGCTTGCAGGAGGTGCGGGCTGAGGAAGATCAAATCCCTGAGAGCATTACGAAGGCTGAAGGATACCAGAGCTTCTGGAATCCTTGCCAGCGTAAAAAAGGCTACAGCGGGGTTGGAGTCCTTACGCAAATTGAACCGGACCATGTCAATTACGGTTTTGACGTGGAGGAGTTTGACGACGAAGGTCGCGTTCTTCAGCTGGTTTATCCGGACTGGGTGCTGAACTGCATCTATTTCCCCAATGGGGGCTCCGGTGATGACCGTTTGGATTTTAAACTCCGTTTTTACGATGCCTTTCTTGAAAACAGCAAGCGCTGGTTAAGTATGGGAAAGCATGTTGTAACAGTTGGTGACTACAATACCTGCCACAAGGAAATCGACATCGCCCGTCCCAAGGAAAATGAAAAGGTCAGCGGCTTCTTGCCCATTGAACGTGCCTGGATGGACAAGTATGTGGAAAATGGCTTTGTAGACAGCTTCCGCCTGCTTCATCCTGACCTGAAGGATAAATATTCTTGGTGGAGTAATCGATTCGGGGCTCGTAAACGGAATGTGGGCTGGCGCCTTGATTATGCCTTTGTGGACGCCGCTCTTGCACCAAATGTGGTGAGCGCTGATATTCACGATTCGGTAATGGGGTCTGACCATTGCCCCATCAGCATTGACCTTGATTTGCCTTTTGCCCCACTTCCAATCAAGACCCGCGAAGAATAGCGGATTAGCAGAAAGCGGAAAGTTTAAAGCGAATTAGCAGAAAGCGGAAAGTTTAAAGCGAATAGAAGAAAGGTCTCGACAAATGTCGAGACCTTCCTTTATCCTTTATCCTTTATCCTTTATCCTATCACCTAACCTAACATCACCTAGTTTTAACTATCGTCCAGGCTTCGTCATATAGACGAGCTGCATCGCCGGCATCCTTCAGGAATACCATGCGGTTGATTTCTTCCTTGGAGGGGTTCACCACGCGGTTGTTCTTGAATTCGTCGTCAATGACTTCAAGGGATGCCTTGTTGGGAGAGGCGTAGTTGATGAACTTTGCCAGCTGGGCGCCAATCTTTGCGGCAAGAATGTAGTTCATGAAGGCGTAGGCTCCTTCCGGATTGGGAGCCTTGCTGCTGAGTAGCATGGCGTCCACCCACATGAAAGATCCTTCTGTAGGAATGGCGAACTGCAATTCAGCGTCTTCATCAATGGCTGCCATGGCTTCGCCGTTGAATACGATTGCTGCCCAGTCCATCTTGGAAAGAACTTTGTCCTTGCCGCCAACGGAACCGTCAAATCCTAGGAAGTGGGGATTCTTCTTAGCTTGCAGGATGAGTTCTACAGCTTCGTTGATTTCTTTTTGGTCTATGCTGTTAGCGTTGTAGCCCTTAGCCTGCAATGCCATTGAAAGCATGGAACGGCTCTCTTCCAAAAGGCTGAACTTGCCCTTGGTCTTTGTGGCATCAAACAGCATGCTGTAGCTCACGTTCATAGGGTCGATATCCTTGTCGCGATAAAGAATGCCGGTTGTACCCCACAGGTAGGGGAGTGAGTAGCTGTTTGAAGGATCGTAGCTGGGGTTCTTGAACTGGTCCGCCACATTGATGCGGTTTGGCACTTTGTTGGTGTCAATTTTTCCCACCAGGTCCAGGTGAATCATCTGCTGGATGACTACGTCACTTGCGATGATTACGTCATACTGGCTTGTTCCGGAGGCTTGAAGTTTGCCAATCATTTCTTCCTGGGCTTCGTACAGTTCCAACTGGAGCTTATAGCCGGTCTTCTTCTGAAAATCAGTAAGCATGTCGGGATCAATGTATTCGCTGTAAATCATGACAGTGACTTTGCCCGGACGAGCTGTTTCTGTCTTAGACTTTTCTTCATCACAACCGCTAAAAAGACAGGCGGTTATCAAAAGGGAGACTGCAATAAAAAGTTTTTTCATATTGTTGTCTTCTGGAAGGTGTGTTTAACTATTGCCCTAATTATAAAAAAACGTCAACCATTTTAAAGAGTTGACGTTGTAAAGTTTTGTCCAAGATTGTCTATTTTTTTCTTGCCAGTTTACGTTCTTTGCGGATGCCTTTAAATACCATCAGCAACATTACAAAAAGAGTAAAACCAATGATGATGGTCGAAAGAGCCTGAATTTGAGGGGAAATACCTCTTTTCAGGGAACCGTAGATATATAGGGGTAATGTTTGGGATTCGGGACCGCTTGTAAAGAAGCTAAGGATAAAGTCATCTAGGGACAGTGTAAAGGCAAGTAAGGCTCCCGAGACTATTGCTGTCGTCAACTGGGGAAGGATGACCCTGAACCAAGCTCCGGCGGTGCTGGCGTAAAGATCTCGGGCAGCCTCAATCTGGTCCTTTCCGATGCTTACCAGACGACTTTGGACTACAAGAACAACGAAGCTTATTTCCAACGTAACGTGGGCGATAACCATAGTAAGCATGCCGGGATCGAAAACGCTTGTCCAGCGGCGAAACAGGGCGAAAACAGAAACTAAGGCAATGGCCATCAATATATCTGGGGTTACGACAGGCACATTAATGGACATGTCGTAAAAATATTGCATTCTCTTTCCCCATGGGGTTCGGTGAATGCCGATGGCAAGTAGGGTTCCAAGAACAGTGGCAATAAGGGTGCTGACCACAGCCAAGATAAACATGTTGGCTGTGGTGGTGTGAACCATTGCGTTGTCCAAAAGTCCTGTGTACCAGTCTAGGGTAAAACCACCCCAGCTTTGTCCATGTTTACTTGCGTTAAAACTTTGCTCTACCACTAATAAAAGGGGAAGATACAAAAGGATGAATCCGATAATGGACGCTATGGTGGCAATAAGGGGGAGTTTTCTCTTAGACAAAGTTTTTTCCTCCCACCTTTTGGAAAATAACAAGGCTCACGACACTGCAGACAATTAAGACTACGCCAAGGGTTGCTCCAAAGGGCCAGTCCATGGCTGCACCGAACTGTTGTTGAATCAGGTTGCCGATCAGCATGTATTTTCCTCCGCCCAGTAGGTCGCTGATAACGTACATGCCAAGGCTTGGAACTAGTGTCAAGATGACGCTTGCAATAATGCCCGGCATCATCTGAGAGAGGATTCCGTGATAGAACGTGCGGATTGGACCTGCGTACAGGTCGCGGCTGGCTTCCACGATACTCCAGTCTAAACGTTCCACGCTGGTGTAGAGGGGGAGTACTGCAAAGGGTAACATGGAACTGACCATGCCGATGTAGACCGCGAAACTACCGGGGTAGAGGGCATCTCCTTCTCCAATAATTCCGAAGAATCTCGCAATTTCTGCAGGAAACATGTCTGGCCCCAGAAGGAGCATCCAGGCGGAGGTTCGGATTACCAGGTTGGTACAGCTAGGAACCATAATTAGCATGAACAAGAATGTCCGCATGGTTTTGCCGTGGTTTGCTATCCAGAAGGCCATGGGAAGTCCGAAGGCAACGCAAAGGATGGTGGTGAAGGTTGCTATTTTCAAACTACGCCAAAGAATGAGCAAGTTGTCTGCAGACCAGCCAAAACTGCTGAAACCGATGAGACGCTTTATATTCTCAATGGAAAAATCCCAGTTGATGCTTCCATAGGCACCGCGTTGGGCAAATGCCAGTACCATCAGAAAAATGGTGGGGAGTAACAGAAAAATCAACAACCAAAGAATGCCTGGGCCTGTAAGCAAAGCTCCAAACTTACGCATGTGGCTGCGTGTGGTGAGTTTACCTTCAAAAACTTCCGTTTGCATAGTCTGCATGTTCGGTAAGGAACTGAGGTTAATCGTCAAGAACTTGCAAATATTGCGGTTCCATGTACAGCTTGACCTGGTCACCCGGGTTGTAGATTTCGTCGGGGTCGGTCATGACGCGAAGCTTCAGGCTCCCGCTTGCGCCTACACCGGGCAGCTCTGCAATCAGTTCCCAGTAATCGCCGCGGAAGATGCGTTCCAGGATGCGTGCGTCAAAGACATTGTTTTCGAAGGACTCTCCTTCGGTGCATACATGAATGTCTTCCATGCGAATGGCGATGCCGCCGCAGCATTTACCAGCATCGTTGGTGATCCACTTCGGGTCTTTTTCCAGAACCAGTTCGCCAAATGCGACATTTGCAAGTTTATTTGCGATTCGCTCGCTTTCTAGAATGTTACATTCGCCCATGAAGGTCGCTACAAAACGATTTACAGGATGTTCGTAAACATCTTCGGGAGTGCCGTTTTGAACGATGGCGCCTTTGTACATCACCAGCACGCGGTCGCTAACGGCGATGGCTTCGTCCTGGTCATGAGTCACCATGATGAAGGTTGTGTCGGTCTTCTTCTGGACTTCTTTCAGTTCAACTTGGAGTTTTTTGCGAAGGTTTGCATCAAGGGCAGAAAGAGGCTCATCCAGCAGAAGTATATCAGGCTCGTTCACCAGGGCGCGGGCGAGAGCTACACGTTGCTTTTGTCCGCCGCTCAAGGTGGCTGGCATTTCATTCTTAAGGTCGGTGATGTTCACCATTTCCATCATGGCGTTCACACGCTTTTCTATTTCGTCCTTGGGAACCTTGCGGCTCTTGAGGCCAAATGCAATGTTGTTGAAAACGTTCAGATGGGGGAACAACGCATAACTCTGGAATACCGTGTTGATGGGTCGGTGTGCCGGAGATTTGTTGGAAATGACCTCGCCACTAAGAATAACCTCGCCTGCGTCCGCCTTCTCGAAACCTGCGATAATACGGAGTAGAGTTGTCTTGCCGCAACCGGAAGGTCCCAGCAAGGTGACGAATTCGCCGTCCTTAATTAAAACGTCAATATCCTTGAGAACAGTCTTGGAACCGAAGCTCTTGGAAACATTCTTGATCTGCAGGTCGAAAGATTTCATATTCTCTTCGCTTCGCGAAGAATTAACAATTTACAAGTAACAATTAACAATTAGGTAGTCGCGGCTTTGCCGCCTTGCTAAATAATTATTCATTATTAATTGTTCATTGTTAATTGCATTCGCCAAAGTGCGTAGTACTTGCGAATGCTAGCTATGCAGGTACTCGATGATGGCGTCGTGGATGGTGGTGAACACACTGCGCAGTTCTGCTTCATCTTCTTCAAGGAGCGTCACGCGGAAGCCCATGAGGTCGGTGCTGAAACTGGTGCT
>JAZRXW010000097.1:0-61522 GCA_045600425.1 Fibrobacter sp. | reverse complement strand
TCAATCATTTCCTTACGGCGAGCGATTGCAACAATCTTTGCACCCTGATTAGCGAGAGCCTTGGCCATCTGAACGCCGAGACCAGTGGAGCAACCAGTGACAACTGCAACCTGGCCGGAGAGATCGAAATAATTCTTCATTTTTTATTCCTTGTGTTTGTTTAATTGTTTTTGCGAATTTAAAATACATTCAAATTTGACGAAAATGCTACAAATTGGAGTAATTTTTTTGAAAAAAAGTAAATAAAGTGAAAAAATCGTGTGAAATCAGGGAAAATCAGGCTTAGAAATGCAGAAAGCCTAGGGACAAATCCCTAGGCTTGTTTAATAACAAGGAATTTCGTGTAGTTACTTATGGATATACTTGCGCCAGTCTCCATATTCGGAGATATCGCAAACGTCATCGGAAGAAATTTTTGACAGGATGGATGTGTCTCCCATAAATCCCGATACCATTCTTCCGTCGGAAAGTTTGATTTTCCCGATGCCAAGAGGTGAGGGAATGTTTGCGACAAAATTGCCGAATTCGGAAGGGCTCATGGCGTAAAGTTCCACATAGAAGCTTGTGCCTTTTGCTTCGCTGACCATAGCTGGCTTTTGAATATTGCCATCCTTGAATGCGAACATCTTGTATTCGGGTGCGGTTTTTGCCGCTCCTAAAAATTCTGAATTTTGTAGCTGGTAGTGCAACGGTTCACCCTTCAGGTGGGCGCCACATACGGCCAGAGTGATTTTTTCAGAAAGCAGGGGCGAAACCTTGTTTGCAACGTCCAAAAGCTTGAAATCGTCGAAAGCCCGTCCTACGATGGTTACGCCAAAGGGCAGGAGAGGTGCATTGGGGTCCGTACTTGATGCAAGTCCTGCGGGAATTGCCAGTGCAGAATAATCCAGCAGGTTCATGTAGTTGGTGTAGTAACCAAGATTGGAATTCAATTTGATGGGGTCTGCATTTACTTCTTCGGTCTTGTAGATGGTACCTGCGGTTGGCGTCAGTAAGATGTCGACCTTGTCGAATTCCTTGTCCGCGATTTTCTTCTTTGCCTGTAAGGCATGGAATCCTGCGAATACTTCGGACGGATGGGGTATACTTTTGGGGCTGATGATAGCCTTTGTCACGGGGAAGATTTCATCGGGATGTTCGTCGATGAATTTTCCTACGGCGTCGTAACGCTCGAATACCCACGGGCCTTCGTACAGGAGTCTTGCGGCTTCCAGGAATGGGGAGAACCGGATGGTGACCTTGGTGCCACCTGCTTTTTCAAAGGCTTCTACGGCGCGGTAGAAGGCCGCCTTGTAACCCTCGTTTCCGAAGAATTGCAGTTCGCTTTCTTCGGGAACGCCAAAGGTCCATTTTTCGGGGAGGCGGGGAGCGTCTCCCTTTACCCAGGGGGCGCATCTGGAATAGGGATCTTCGCTGTCTTCTGCAGCGGCGATGTTCAGTACGTATCGGGCGTCTTCGTTATTCAATGCGAATATGCTGACGCAGTCCAAGCTCTTGCAGGCGGGAATGACTCCGCTGGCGCTTAGCAAACCGCGGGTCGGCTTAACGCCCACAAGCTTGTTGAAGGCGGCGGGGACGCGGCCGGATCCAGCGGTGTCTGTACCTAGGGAAAAACTGCAAAGTCCATAGGCGAGACTTGCTGCAGAACCGCTACTGCTACCGCCGGAAATATATTCGGGGGCGTATTTGTTTGGAATGCTTCCGTATGGAGAACGTACGCCCACAAGTCCTGTGGCGAACTGGTCCATGTTGGTCTTGCCTACGGGAATTGCACCGGCGTCAATCAGGCGCTGTACGGTAAAGGCGGATTTTTTAGGCATGTAGGCGTAGGCGGGACATGCAGAAGTGCTTTCCATTCCTTCGCAGTCAATATTGTCCTTTACTGCAAAGGGGATTCCGAACAAGGGCTTGTCCGCTGGGATTTTTCCGTCTTTGAAGGAGGCTTCCAGATGGGACAAGTATTTTTCCAGCTGGTCCTTAGAGGTCTTTGCAATCCAAATCTGGCTTGGGGCTTCTTCGATGGCCTTGCAAACTTTGCAAATGATTTCGCGTGGAGTTGTTTCTCCTACTTCGTAGGCGTGGAGAAGGCTAGAAATTCTAAGATCCAGGGATGCCATAAGTTCCTCTTGAGTTTCAATCAGAGCTGGCAGCAGTTCTAGGACCGGCGTCTCGGCTATGTTTGTTGAAGTACTTTGTAAAATACTTTTATAAAGTACATCCTTTCAAAAGATTTGGCAATGGGTTCCGCTAAAATTTTTGATTTTTTTTAAGCTTCTACAAGATAGTTGGCTCCAATATTGTAGAGACCGGCTATGTACTCGGCTTCTACCATGGGGCGAATCTCAATTTTGGGAAGTTGATTTCGATTTAAGGTCTTTTTCAAGTAGGAAGAGATTTCCTGCTCGTTTAATTCGCCTGCTAGACCACCGGTAATGACGATTACGGCAGGATCCATAAATACGGTGGTGGCGATGACGAGCTGGTTTATGACGGGGAAGGCCTTCTTTATGTTGCTAAAAGCGGCCTGCTGCGTTTTCTTGTCGAAACCGAAGGGAAAGAAGGAAAGTTCCCCGGCGAGATTTGAAGTGCCGCGGAGAATGTTTCCGTCAACAATGAAGCCGCCTGCAGGAGTTTGTCCCTTGGGGAAGAACAGCATTGCTACGTTTTTTTCGTCGCTGTTCTTTTTGGAATAGCCAAGGGCGACTGTATTCATGTCGTTTTCCACCAACGTGGTAATGCCGGTTTCTTCTTGAATGACTTGGGCGAGATTGATTCCGCTTAGTTCTGAAATATCGGAGTATTCGACGATGCCGTTGTTAATGCAGCCTTGCAATCCCAAGGTAATCACCTTGATGTTCTGTTTTTTCTTGCAGATTTCCTTAATACGTTTTGCGAGAGTATTTGCATGAATTTTCTTTTCCAGAGAAACGCCTGCATCCTTGATGTTTCCAAGGATGTCGAGAACCTGGTAGCGCAAGAAGCATTCATCGTTTTCGGTATAGATAAAAGCGCAAAGAATATTTCCGGAATTTGTATTGTACTGATAGCTCATTGCGGGGCGACCGCCGCTAGAAAGCATTAGCTGCTTTTCGACGATGGTTCCGTTGGCGGTAAGCTCGTTCAGAATTGTTCCGCAGGTGACGACGCTTAGGCCTGTTTTTTCTGCCACCTCAGGCTTTGTGACGGAACCGTATTGGAGAATGAGTCGTTTTACCTTAACAATGTTTTGCTGCTTTACGGAATTATTCATGCGTTTTAAGATAGTAAAAATTTTACGAAACGTGTAATAGTAAAAGAACTTTATAAAGTCTTTTTACAAAGTTGTAAATTCCAGAAAACTTACGGAAATAACACGAAATTGTAAACATGGCGAATTTTGTAAAAATTGGCGATTTTACGATTTTTGGCACGTTTTTTGCGAAAAGACCCACGGAAAAACTTTTTTTATGAGGTTAAAAATGAATATTGCAAAATTTGTCGCTGCAGGCGTGTTAGCTTTAGTTGCTTGCGTCTATGCACAAAAGCCTGTTCTTAAGATTGCCTATAGTGATTGGCCGGGCTGGACTGCCTGGGAAATTGCCGACAAGAAGGGCTTTTTCAAGAAACATGACGTAAATGTCAAGCTGGAATGGTTTGATTATGGTCCGTCCATGGATGCCTTTGCCGCCAAGAAGGTGGATGCAGTTGGCGTAGCCAACGGTGACGCCATGGTGCTGAACGCTACTGGCGCTCGTAATGTAACAATCCTGATTAATGACTACAGCAATGGTAACGACAAGATTATCGGTGCTCCGGGAATCAACTCCATTAAGGATTTGAAGGGCAAGAAGGTGGGTGTCGAAATTGGCTGCCTTTCTCATGCTCTCTTGATTAACGCACTTACAAAGAACGGCATGAAACCTTCTGATGTAACTCTTGTAAACATGCCAACTCACCAAGCCGTGCAAACTCTTGAATCCGGCGAAGTTTCTGCCGTGGTGGCCTGGGTTCCCCATTCTGTGAATGCTCTTGAAAAGGTGAAGGGTTCCAAGGAACTTTACACCAGCGCCAACGAACCGGGCATCATCTATGACCTTCTCGTTGTTTCTCAGGAATCCTTGATGAAAAATAAGGCGGAATGGGAAAAGGTTGTGGCTGCTTGGGATGACGTGGTTGCTTACTTGAACGACCCGGCCAATAAAGATGAAGCAGTAAAGATTCTTGCTGCTCGCGTGGGTATTTCTGAATCTCAGTACTCCAAGTTCATGAATGGTACCAAGTTCCTGCGCCTGAGTGAATCTGCAAAGTACTTCAAGAAGGGCGAAAGTTACAGCTCTATTTACGGCTCTAGCAAGATCATCGACAAGTTCTTCGTAGACAACAAGGTCTATGACAAGAACGTTGACGTGAACCGCTTCATTATGCCCAAGTTTACTGAGGACTTTCTGAAGAAGTAGACAGTAGGAAGTAATTAGTGAATAGTGGCGAGCGTGGTCGCTCGCGACAAAAAGGCGCGCGGCTTTGGCCGCGCCAAATGAAAACTTACTACTTCCTACTACCTACTAATCACTAAAAAATGTTGTGTGGAAAAAAATGACAAATCCTATTGGAATTCAAAAGACCGTTGGAAAGAAATGGACTATGGCTTTGGCCATTCTTTCCTTCGTGATTCCCCTGGCGACCTGGAGCGTCGTGAGCTATGTGCCCTTCATTTATCACCCGCTGATGCGAGTGGTGGATGCGGGCGACAGCATGTTCTGTATGCCGGGTGACGAAATTGAACGCGCCAACTTTGATGAAGAAAACAAGAATCTTGTTGAATCCGGCGCAAAACCCATGACTGGCGTTCGTGCTAATCCTGCCTATTTGCCTGCCCCTCACCAGGTGGCAAAAGCTTTGGTTACGGCGTTTACCACGGAACCTAAGCGTGATGGGGATGTATGGTTCTACCAGAGCATTCTCCATTCCGTAAGGATAGTATTCCTGGCATTCCTTCTTTCCAGCCTTGTGGGCGTGCCTCTTGGAATGCTATCCGGTTCCATCCCATTCTTTGAAAAGCTGACGGGTCCTTTCATTGAATTCTTCCGCTATTTTCCGGCTCCTGTTTTTGGTGCCCTGGCGGTTGCAATTCTTGGTATTAATGATGCTCCGAAGATTGCCATCATTATTATCGGTACGTTCTTCCAGCAGGTGCCCATGATTTGCGCTACCACCCGTCGCGCTGATGGAGCCCTGATCGAAGCTGCACGTACTTTGGGGTCGTCTCCCAAGAGGATTCTCTTTAAGGTGATTCTCCCGGAAATTGCTCCCAAGATGTACAAGGATATGCGAATTCTTTTGGGCTGGGCATGGACTTACCTGATTGTGGCGGAAGTCGTAGGAACAAGTTCTGGTATTACCTGGTTTATTAATCAGCAGGCAAAATACCGTAACTTTGACAACGTCTATGCCGCCATCGTGATTCTTGGAATTATTGGCCTTGGCTGCGACTTGATTCTGGCCTGGCTTGGCAAGAAAATCTTTGCCTGGGAAGATGGCCGTGTTGGCATGGGTACCAAGATCAAGCAAGTTATCGGATCTAAGGATGATGTTTTCAGCTTCCGCTTGACTGCAGAAGAAAAAGCTTTGAAGGAACGTTACAATGGCAGACTCTAAAATTATCTCTCCCGCAGAAGACATTATTCTGGAAGCCCGCCACATTGTAAAGGACTTCGAGGAAACTAACGGTTCTGGCACCCACCGTGTTCTGGATGATGTTTCTTTTAGCGTCCGTCGCCGTGAATTCCTTTCCATCATTGGCCCTTCGGGTTGCGGCAAGTCTACGCTGATTCGAATTGCAGCAGGCCTTGAAACGGCAACGGGTGGTGAGTTCTACCTAGATGGAAAGAAGGTGAAGGGAACCAGCGCTGAACGCGGAATGGTTTTCCAGAAGTACACTTTGTTCCCCTGGATGTCCGTAAAGAAGAACGTGATGTTCGGATTGGAATCCATTGGCCATGGAAGCGAAGCGGAAGAAATTGCTGAACAGTGGCTACAGATTGTGGGCCTTGAAAAATATGGCGATTACTTCCCCAAACAGCTTTCTGGTGGTATGCAGCAGCGTGTGGCTATTGCCCGTGCCTTGGCTCCCCAGCCACGTGTGCTCCTGATGGATGAACCTTTTGGTGCTCTTGACGCTCAGACCCGTTCCCAGATGCAGAAGTATTTGCTGGAAGTGTGGAAGAACATCGACATTACCATCATTTTCGTAACTCACGATCTTGATGAAGCCGTTTTCCTGTCTGATAGAATCTTGACTCTGCAGGCAAATCCTGGAAAGGTGAAGGAAATGGTGGATGTTCATTCCGTTCCGCGTCCCCGTAACAAGGACAGCTTCTTGCTGCCGGAATTTATCGAAAAGCGCAAGCATATCGAACATCTGATTCACCCGCCTAAACTGGTGGAAGAGCCGGAAGAGGATTTCAAGATTGTAAACATGATTGCGAAGAAGTAGTGAGGAACGCTTCGCTTGAGGTATGACTTAAAAACCTTTTTTATAGGAGTTAAAAATGTCTGAATCTAAAGTACTGTGTGAAAAAGTTATCGCTGGTGGCTGGAACTATTCCCGCATTGTGAAGAAGGGCCAGAAGATTCGCCTTACCGATATTGAAGGCGGTGCAAATGCAAGCCTTATGTGCTACAACGCCAAGAATTTCACCGAACGTTTCAACTTGGGCGATACTCTGAAAATCCAACACATCTGTCGCATTGCCAAGAACTGCTGCCTTTATAGCGACATGGGTCGTATCCTTCTCAGCGTCGTTGAAGATACTGTTGGCTGGCACGATCCTCTGTGCGGCTGCACCCACGAAAGCCTCATCAAGGAACGCTTTGGCGAAAAGACCTATCAGGCCGCCCACAATGATTTCTTCCGCAACGGTTACGATTCCTTGCTGGTCGAAATTGGCAAGCACGGTATGACCAAGCGCGATTTTACTGAACTGGTAAACTTCTTCAGCAAGGTTGTGGTGACCTCCGATGGTAAGATGACTTTTGTTGAAAATAATTCCAAGGCTGGCGACTACGTGGAACTCCGTGCAGAAATGGATACCCTCGTAGTTATCGATACCGGCATGCATCCTCTGAACCCGACTAAGGAATATTTGCGCAAGCCCGTTAAGGTGGAACTTTTGACTTGCGACGAATCCACTGCGGATGATCCTTGCTTTACCTGGTGTCCGGAAAATGGTCGCGGCTATATCAACACTGCTGACTACAACTTGTAAGTAGATAGTAGGAAGTAGTTAGTAGGAAGTTAAAGGATGGCGAGCGCTGCTCGCATAATAAAAAGGAATTATAAGATGTATACAAAATATGTTGAGAGTTCGCTGAAGGAAGAAGATGCGGTTTATGTAGAAGATGTGCCGGCTGGCGCAGGTTGGCTTCACCTGATTAAGAAGGGTCAGACTTTCCGCATTCTGGATTTGAAGGGAAATCAGGCTGTTGATACTCTGTTTATCAATGCTAACGATCCTTCTGAACGTTATAGCGTGCAGCAGACTGTACAGCGTCAGGCAAACTGTCTCGTAGGTGTTGGCACCAAGCTTTATTCCAACGACGACAATCCCATGCTTACTGTAGTTGCAGATACTTGCGGTGACCATGATACTTTGGGTTCTGCTTGCTCCTGCGAAAGCAATACCTGCCGCTACGCTTTGGATAAGCGCTATATGCACGCCTGTCGCGAATCTTTCTTGAAGGTTCTTTTGGAAACTGAAAATCTGGACAAGCGCGACCAGGTAAACAACCTGAACTTCTTCATGTACGTGCCTTTCGATGAACAGGGCAACTTGAACTTTGCCGATGGCATTTCTAGCCCGGGTAAGTACGTGGAAATGCGTGCGGAAATGGATGTACTGGCTGTAGTAAGTAACTGCCCGCAGTTGAATAATCCCTGCAATGCTTATGATCCGACCCCTGTCCGCATGCTGATTTGGGACTAATAAGTAGTTAGTAGAAAGTAGTAAGTGAAAAATGGTGCGCGTGGTCGCGCACAAATATAATGCGCGAGTCACTAGACTCGCCAAGAAAAACTTTTTACAGTCTACTTCCTACTAGAATTTTGGAGAAAAATTTTATGAATTCCAAACTTCTTGAAAGTTCCCGCAAGATTGAGGACGCAGTCTTCGATGTGACGGTGAATGCGGGTGACGGCTATATGCTACCTCTGAAGAAGGGTCAGATTCTTCGCATGATTGATGTTTGCGGAAACCAGTCCGGCGACGTGCAGATTTATAATCAGCACGACAAGACTGAACGCTATAATGCCAACAACACCATTACCGCCCAGGCCAACACCATGATTGAATTGGGTACGGTGATTCGCAGCAACCGCAACAACCCCATGCTGACGGTGATTGCGGATACTTGCGGTGAGCACGATACCCTTGGCAGTGGCTGCTCAGCAGAAGGAAACTGCGTTCGCTATACGGACAAGACCCGCTACATGCACAGCTGCCGCGATACCTTCGTACGCACGCTGGAAAACTTCGGCATGAGCAAGCGCGATCAGACTTGCAACCTGAATTTCTTTACCAAAGTGATTCTGGATGATGCTGGCCGCCTGGAATTTGCCGATGGCATTTCTGGTCCGGGTAAGTACATCGAAATGCGCGTGGATATGGATATCCTGTTCTTGCTGAGCGATTGCTCTCAGCTGAACAACCCCTGCAACGACTACAATCCGACTCCAATCCGTATGTTGGTGTTTGACAAGTAGGGTGTAAAATGAGCGAACTTGTTTACCGTGGATTTACCCAGGCTGAATTGGACGCCGGTTACGACAATACCAATGCCGTTGCCGATAGTGCTGTTCAGTTGAAGGGTTTTGATGAGCGTAGTGAGGCTCTCTCGAAGGGATTAGCTTCTTCTCTTGATTTGCCTTATGGTAAATATTCGCGTAACAAGTTTGACTTTTTTAGCTGTGGCAATGCGGAGGCCCCTTTATTTGTCTTCATCCATGGAGGCTACTGGCAAATGCGCTGCAAGGAAACCTTTAGGTTTCTTGCAAAGGGGCCTTTAGCCAACGGCTTTAATGTGGTAAACGTTGGCTACACATTGGCTCCCGATGCATCTTTGACGGAAATCGTCTACGAAGTTCGTTCTGCGATTAGATACTTGCGTAAGCATGCGAATGAACTTGGTTTTGATGCGAACCGGATCTACGTGTCGGGTTGGTCTGCTGGAGGGCATCTTTGTACAACTATTCTTGACGAAAAAGGCGTTCAAGGAGCACTTGCCATTAGTGGCATTTTTGATCTGGAACCGATTTCTAGAAGCTTCCTAAATGAAAAGCTTCGCTTGATGAATGAGGAAATCGTTGTATTAAGCCCCATGCGGGCAAGGCTTGTGAATAAGCCCATGTGCATTGTCTGCGGTAGTGAGGAACTTCCCGAACTTCGCAGGCAAAGTCTTGAATTTGCGGCTCTTAGAGCTGCGGAACGTATTCCGGGAACATTTTCCCTGCTAGAAGGTCATAACCATTTTTCGATTCTTACGGAACTGGAAAATCCAGATGGCCTTCTTACCCGGATGCTTTGCATGATGGCAGGGAAATAACTTGTTGTGTGGACAAAGGAACTGAAATATGTTTAAGAAAGTACTGATTGCGAACCGTGGCGAAATTGCCTGCCGTGTCATTCGTTCTCTCAAGGAAATGGGCGTCAAGTCTGTTGCGGTTTACTCCGATCCCGATGAAACTGCCGCTCACGTGTTGATGGCTGACGAGGCTGTCCGTGTTGGACCTGCCGCCGCCAAGGACAGCTACCTGAATGTGGATGCCATTCTTGCGGCCATTAAGCAGACCGGTGCCGAAGCGGTGCATCCGGGTTATGGCTTCTTAAGTGAAAATGCTGAATTTGCAAAGACCTTGGAAGAAAATGGCGTCGCCTTTATCGGCCCCACTCCCAAGCAACTGATTGAATTCGGTTTAAAGCACCGCAGTAAGGAACTTGCTGAAGAATTTGGTGTGCCTCTGGTTCCGGGCACAGGTCTTTTGAACAGTGTTGACGAAGCCGCAGCCGGTGCAGGCAAGATCGGCTATCCTGTAATGTTGAAAAGTACCGCAGGCGGTGGCGGCATTGGCATGTCCATCTGCCACAGCGAAGAAGAACTTCGCGAAAGCTATGACCGCATCAAGCGCCTTAGCGAAAACAACTTCAAGAATGCAGGCCTCTTTGTTGAAAAGTACGTAGAACGCGGCCGCCATGTTGAAGTCCAGATTTTTGGTGATGGCGAAGGCAATGCTGTTGTCCTTGGAGAACGTGATTGCTCTGTGCAGCGTCGTAACCAGAAGGTTGTTGAAGAAACTCCGGCTCCTTGCCTTCCCGAAGAAACTCGCAAGGCTTTGCATGCTTCTGCATTGCGTTTGGCTCAGGGTGTTTCTTACCGTTCCGCAGGTACCGTAGAATTTATCTACGACGCCAAAGATGACAAGTTCTACTTCCTGGAAGTGAATACCCGCTTGCAGGTGGAACATGGTGTTACCGAAACCGTGTTTGGCGTCGATCTTGTTCGTTGGATGATTGAACAGGCTGCGGGAATTCGCCCCTTCGAAATCGGTGCAAAGTTTACGCCGAAGGGCCATGCTATGGAATTCCGCGTTTACGCTGAAGATCCGGGTAAGAACTATCGCCCCTCCAGCGGCCTCCTTACAGAAGTTTCGTTCCCGGAAGGTATCCGCGTGGATACGTGGGTTTCCCGCGGTACCGAAGTCAGCGCCTTCTACGATCCTCTGCTGGCAAAGGTGATTGTTGCAGGCGATGATCGCGAAGACAACATCGCCAAGGCTCGTGAAGTTCTGAAGCAGGTCAAGCTTTGCGGTTTCGAAACCAACATCAAGCTCCTTCAGGATGTCCTTGAAATGGACGACTTTATTACAGGCAAGGTTTCCACCTGGATCCTAAACGACTACAAGTACGAAAACAAGATCTTCGAAGTTCTGGCTCCGGGTCTCCAGACGACCATCCAGGATTATCCGGGTCGCTTGAATTTGTGGGATGTAGGTATTCCTCCTAGCGGTCCTATGGACAACTACAGCTTCCGCCTGGCAAACAAGATTGTGGGTAACACCGAAACTGCCGCCGGCATCGAAATGACTCTTTCCGGATGCTCCCTTGCCTTCCATACCGATACCGTAATCGCATGGGTGGGCGGTGATTTTCCTGCAAAGCTGAATGGCGCCGCATGCCCCAAGAACACTCCTGTGGAAGTTCATGATGGCGACGTTCTGAAGTTCGGCATTACCAAGATGGGTCAGCGTGCCTACCTGGCTATTCGCGGTGGCGTTGATGTTCCCGATTATCTGGGAAGCAAGTCTACCTTTACCTTGGGAGGCTTTGGCGGTCACGGCGGTCGTGCCCTTGCTGCAGGCGACATTCTGCACATCGGTAACGAAATTGCAGGCGCACCCATGATTCCCGCAGAAGCCGCACTCCCGCAGATTACGACCCAGTGGGAAATCGGCGTGATGTATGGCCCTCACGGCGCTCCTGATTATTTGACTCAGGAAGATATCGATGCGTTCTTCGCTGCCAACTGGGAAGTCCATTACAACTCTTCTAGAACGGGTATCCGTCTTGTTGGTCCTCAGCCCAAGTGGGCTCGTCCCGATGGCGGTGAAGCAGGCCTTCATCCGTCCAACCTTCACGACAACGCCTACGCCGTAGGTACCGTGGACTTTACCGGCGACATGCCCATTATCCTGGGTGTTGATGGCCCGAGCCTCGGTGGTTTTGCTTGCCCCGTCACCATCGTTTCTTCTGAACTTTGGAAGATGGGTCAGCTCCGTAGCGGTGACCATGTGAAGTTCATCCCGCTGACCGCAGAAAAGGCTGAAGAAATTCGCCTGGCTCGTGAAGCAAATCTCGCCAATGTGGCATCCGCTTCCGCTGCAATTCCCGCTCTTGTTGCTGCTCCCGTGGTAACGCCTATTATTGCGGAATTCCATAAGGAAAGCGAAATGGAACACATCGTTGTTCGTGCCGATGGCGACAACTATGTGCTGGTGGAATTTGGCCCTGCCATTATCGATCTTCGCCTTCGCTTTACCGCACATGCCTGGATGCTCGCCGTCAAGGAACAGCTGGCCGATGTAGTGATTGACGTTACTCCGGGTATTCGCTCTATCCAGATTCATTACGATATTGCAAAGATCCGTCAGGGCGAAATGCTTGCAAAGCTCTCTGACCTTGCAGAACACCTGAAGAAGAACAAGGTCACGAAGGTTCCTACTCGTACCGTTTACCTGCCTCTCTCTTGGGATGACCCTCAGACTCGCGTGGCTATCGAAAAGTACGTCACCACCGTTCGCCCCGGCGCACCTTGGTGCTGCCCCAATAACATCGAGTTCATTCGCCGCGTCAACGGTCTGGATGCCATTTCTGATGTGAAGGACATCGTGCTGAATGCAGACTATCTGGTGATGGGCCTTGGCGATGTTTACCTGGGCGCTCCTGTGGCAACTCCGCTGGATCCTCGCCATCGCCTGGTGACAACCAAGTACAATCCGGCCCGTACCTGGACTCCGGAAAACGCGGTAGGTATCGGTGGCGCATACATGTGCGTCTACGGCATGGAAGGTCCTGGTGGCTACCAGTTCGTCGGTCGCACCGTGCAGATGTGGAACCGCTTCAAGAAAACAAGTGATTTCACCTTGCCTTACCTGCTCCGTTTCTTTGACGTGGTCAAGTATTATGAAGTGGGCGCCGATGAACTCCTGCAGATGCGCAAGGACTTTATCGCCGGAAAGTTCCATGTGAAGATTGTGGAAAGTTCCTTCGATATCACCGAATACGAAAAGTTCCTGGCCGACAACGCCTCTTCTATTGAAGCTTTCGAAACCAAGCGTAAGAACGCCTTCGAAGAAGAAAAACAGCGCTGGATTGCAAACGGCCAGTTCACCTTCGAAAGCCACAGTGCTGACACCGCCCCCGCAGCAGAAGTCACCTTGGCCGATGGCGAAGAAGGCGTGTACAGCCCGGTGGCAGGCTCCCTCTGGAAACTGGTTGTTTCTGAAGTGGGCGCAAAGTTCAAGGCTGGCGACACCCTCGCGATCCTGGAAAGTATGAAGACCGAAATCCCGGTGGTCGCCGACGAAGATGGCGTTATCACTCAGGTCTTTGGCAAGCAGGGTTCCGAAGTTCGCTCCGGTCAGTGCTTATTTGCTGTAAAGCCGTTAGCATAATTTATTTTCCACACAGCCTAGAACCCGCCCTGAAAGGGGTGGGTTCTTCTATTTTCTAAAAAAGGGGGTGACGTTTGGAAAGGATTTGTAATTCAGGATACGAGAAGTCCATCAAGTATTCGCCGATTATTTGTAACTTTTCATTGTTCATCCTTCATCTTTCATCCTTCATCCTTCATCTTTCATCCTTCATCCTTCATCTTTCATCTTTCATCCTTCATCCTTCATCCTTCATCTTTCATCCTTCATCCTTCATCTTTCATCCTTCATCCTTCATCTTTCATCCTTCATCCTTCATCCTTCATCTTTCACTGTTCATCCTTCATCTTTCATCTTTCATCTTTCATCCTTCATCCTTCATCCTTCATCCTTCATCTTTCATTGTTCATTGTTCACTGTTAATTGTTAATTGCCATGAAACCTTTAAGCGATCGCACCAACCATTTTACTGAATCCGTCATCCGCTACATGACCCGCGTTGCCAACGGCTGCGGTGCCGTGAACTTGTCTCAGGGCTTTCCGGATTTTGACCCGCCGGTGGAATTGCAGAACCGCCTGGCAGAAGTGGCGAAGACTGGCCCCCATCAGTATGCGTTGACCATCGGTGCGAAAAATTTCCGCGAGGCGGTGTGCCGCAAGCAGGAACATTTCAGCGGGCTGCGTTATGAACCCGAAACAGAAATCGTCATTACCTGCGGTAGTACCGAGGCCATGATGATTACCATGATGTCGGTGTGCAATCCCGGCGACAAGGTGGTGATTTTCTCGCCCTTCTACGAGAACTATACGGCGGACACCATCTTGAGTGGGGCTACGCCCATTTACGTTCCGCTGAATCCTGATGATTTTTCTTTTGATGCAAACGTTTTGGAAGATGCCATGAAACAGCTGGGCGTAAAGGCTTTGGTGCTTTGCAATCCTTCGAACCCCAGCGGTAAGGTTTTTACCCGAGATGAACTGCCTTGAGAATGTCCGCAAACTTTTAAAGTAAAGCTTAGTCAAACAAAAAACAAGAAATCATTTTAATCGCGAGCCTTCTGCATTTCTGTTCTGTACAGTTCTTCGATGTGTGAAGGGCCTTCGCACCATAGCTTGAGACTTTCGTCAAAGAGCATTTTCCCGGTCTTGGAATTTAAAAAATCGGGTAAAACATCGGCTGCGTCAAGATGGTCTTCCTGGGAAATGGATTCAACGACCATGGCTGTCAAAAGGTCCATAGCTGCCTGAATTTGTTCTTTTGTTACAGCCATATACGCTCGCTTTTGATAATCCTTCCACCGATGATATCGTATTTATCAAAATCCTGAACAAGAGGATTGAGAAGCCCCTTTTTTCTGTGAGCTACAATGCAATGCTGTCAGTCGGCATCGGCTGATAAAAATATTTTGGTATGGAGATTGCCCGGTATGTATTCAAAGGAGGATACCACTCCAAAATTCTGCTGGAAGGGAACAACGCCGGACTCCTGTGCTTTTCGGGTAGAAATCTTTGCAAAGGATTTTGCCTGCTCCTCGTCTGTCGTAAGGTAGAATCCTTGACCGAAATCCTTGTACTTGGCGCACTTAGACAAGTCGGGTGAAGAAACTTCGCAAAAGCTTCCGTGATATAGAGTGGTTCGCTGATTCAAATCGAGCATCTTATACGCCTTTTGACTTTAGGTATTGCCTTATGTCTTCAAGAACCGCCTGGTCGCCTTCGATATGGAATAAATCCCACATTTATTTTATATAGTGAAAAACCCCTGCTCTTTGAACAGGGTTGCTACCGCAGCGATGGACATGCCCGATTCTCCGGCCATCAGCCGAACGAGCCTTGTCTGCATGTAGATAATCTGGGTGCTTTCACTCATGCTCTTTAATATAAAAAAATTGGAGCATAATGTTTGTTTTAGGATTGACGCTTTTTAAGACAGTGACAAAAAAATTATACTTTTATCCTAAATGGATTTTTAAACTCGTCAGAAATAAAAAGGAACAAATATGAACTTCAAATCTCTCGTTGTCGCCGCCCTGGCCTGCTGCACTTTTGCTTTCGCCACCGCAAAGCCGGAACTGGCGAAGACCATCAAGTTTGACGCTCCGCCTAAGGCTGTGAACATGGACGTGATGGAGGCCTTGCAGAATCGTAAATCTGCCAAGAGCTTCACCGAGAAGGTTGTTTCCTTCAAGGAAATCGGAAATATTCTGTGGGCTGCTAACGGCGTCAATCGCCCGGAATCTGGTGACCGCACGGCTCCTTCCGCCTTGAACCAGCAGGACGTGGAACTTTATGTCTTTACGACGCAGGCCGCCTACAAGTATGACCCTAAGGCCCATGCCATGAATCTGGCTGTGGAAGGAGACCATCGCGTCCTCTTCACTGAACGCATGAAAACTCCGGTGATTATCCTGCTGGTCAGTGACGTCTCCAAGTTCACCCGCGGTTCCGCAGAAGACCAGCGCGTGACCGGCGCCTATGACGCTGGTATCGTCTCCCAGAACATCAGCATCTACTGCGCCGGCGCAAAGATTGACACCCGCGTCCGCGCCTCTATGGATGTGCCCGGCCTGCAGAAACTGCTAAAGCTTAACGCCAAGCAGATTCCCATGCTGAACCACGCTGTCGGTTACGAGAAGTAATCTCTTTGAGGTTGCCCTCGCCAACAACGTAGCATAAGTCGTCGCCGAAAATGCCTCGCAGAAAACGCGGGGCTTTTTCGTTCTTTCATGAAACAACTTGTTTCATAGAATTAATAAAAAATACGAGAATGTTTAAAAATTGTATTGAAATTACGCAAAAACGGAAGTTTTTGTTTCTTGAATATATTGCGGACAACCGACCCATAATCTATTTTTTGAGTGTTAGGAGGTCCTTTTATGCGAAAACTGATAATCATGCTGGCGGTGATGCTGATTCCTTTGAATGCATTTGCCGAGGGCAATAATTCATCAAGTATTTTTGACAAGTTGGAATTGGGAACTCGCTTTGGGGCGGGACTCATGTATGTCATCACGGATTCCAAAGAAGATTATTATCCCTCAAACGGTGGACCTTGGGGTTCGTTGTCTTTTGATGTGGCGTACGGCTTGACGGAAAATCTTTACCTGCATTCCGGCGTGGGTTTGGACTATAGGATTTTCTTTGTTTACATGGAAAGTCTTGCGGGAAATGTTCTTGAATACGATGTCGGTGAAGAGCAGAAACCTTATGATAGATGTGAGGGAAGCTTTTATTGCGGGAGAGGACATTGGGAATATAATCAAGCTTTCTTGCTGAACATTCCCGTGCTTTTGCAGTGGAGGATTCCTCGCATTCTGTTTCTTGAAGCGGGCGTTGTATTTGACCTGTTGCTTGGGACAATCGAAAATGAGGATGATGGGTGGAGGGATGAACCTTACCGAAATCGCGATGAGGAAAGCCGCTTTGGGGTGAATGTTGCTATGGGTGTTGGGCATCAATTTAAATCGGGCCTGTTCATTGATTTTCGTGTGCTTTTCCGCGTGAACGATTTAATTGATGCAGACAAGTTTGCGGATAGTTACTTTATCCCAGTACAAGAATTTGATGGTGATGGAAATGTTGTGTTTGATTTTATGGATTATTCCGAACCCTACGGCTCTTACTACAAATTATTGAAGTTCCAGTTAGGTATAGGTTACTGGTTCTAATGAAACCCATTGTCGAATATCTTGATTATCGCGTGTATATGCAGGAGTTCTACGAAGAGCGTAAGAGAACTTCCGCTTTTACGTGGCGTGAATTTTCCAAGCTCTCCGGTTTTGCGTCGTCGGGATATTTGAAGCTGGTGTGCGACGGCAAGACCCGCTTGCGTAAGGCTGGTGCAGAAAGTGTTGCCAAGGCCATGGGCCTGACCGGTTTTCAGCAGGATTATTTCTGCCGTATGGTGGAATTCTGTGATGCTGAATCCGTCGAGAAAAAGCAGGCCGCCTACGCCGAGATGCAGCGCATTGCAGATGTCAACAAGGTCCGCATTCTAGGTGGAGAAGCCTACAGCTATTTTTCCAACTGGATCAATCCCACCTTACGTGAGTTGGCTCCCATTATGCCGGGGGCGAAACCTCTGGAAATGGCCCGCGCCCTGTGCCCGTCGGTGCCTGCCGCCGATGTGCGTTATTCTCTGGATCAAATGGTCCAGATGGGGCTTCTGCGACGAATCGAGAGTAATGGTCGCGTAACTTACGAGCAGGCCGATGTAGGCATCAATCCTGTTGACAATGCGGATCACAAGGCTGCCATCAATGTGGCGGTGCGTTCCATGCAAAAACAGTTCGCCCGCCTGGCCGCCGATGCCCTGGACGAATTTGACGGTACGGAACGAAACATATCTGGAATTACCATGGGCCTGGACCGCACGGCCTACGAGCGGGTGGCAAAGGAAATGGCGAAGTTCCGCAAGAAAATTGAATCCATCGTGTCGGAAGTCAAGGACTACGATCGGGTTTATCGAATCAATTTACAGATGTTTCCCCTGACTCGGAAACTGGAGGAGAATGATGAGAAGTAATTTGCCTAATAAAATTCTTGGGGTTGTGTTTGCGGCGGTCCTCATTTTTTGCGGCTGTTCCGGTTTTACCTCGGATCCGCCTGTGGCAGGAACTACAGATGACTCAGACGTAAATCTGCAGAAGGAGTTTGCCATGGCCCGCACTTATGCGCAGGGCTCCTACGAAGTGAAAGAAAGTTCCGAAACCACAAAAACAGGTGTAATTTCCATTAGCCTTGTCCAGGAATCGGGCTGTGTCAAGCAGGGTGAAACTTACCAGTGGGTTGAAGACTTGAATTATATATCCAAGCCTGATGGCGGTGAATTCCGTTACAACTTTGTGGGCGATACTTTAACTCTTACCGCCTTGAACGATGAACCGGATTATTATGGTAATGTTACTGTTCTTACTTTCGTTGGGGGCGAGCCCGGAAAACTTCAGGGAGTCTGGCTGCAATTAACTCGTTCTGCCTATACCGTGTACTGGAATTTTGGCGAAGGTTCCATTGAAATCCGTGTGCTGGAAAAAGAGAACTTCAACTATATGCAATCCCTCTTTATGTGGATGTTCTATGAAAGTCTTGAAGATTCCAGTATGGATATTTATGCGGATCTCATTTACGATGAACATGCCGCTGATCCTAGCCGCTACGGAGTGACTATTCTTGAGCAGGATAATAGAAGCGAAACCTTTACTTATAAGGGTGTGACCTATGAACTGAAAATAGATTCTGTTCATTCCTTTGATGATTATTTATCGCTGACTCTTTCTAATGGCGCTGCAAAATGTCACCTGGAATATTTTAGCACCTTGAATGTAACTCCTGCAGTATGCAAGGCGGAAAATGCGGATGGCTTGCATTATTCGGATGCAACTCCTGATGTCATGACTCGTTACTCTTGGGGAAATGAAAAGGAATTTGGGGAATGCGTGAATCAGCTGATGGATCTTAATAAAGAAAAGAAGACGGCGTGGAACTATTTAAATCCTAATGTTGACTATGATGAAATGACGGATGAACGCGATGGGCAAGTGTATAAAACTGTAAAAATCAGAAATCAAATTTGGATGGCTGAGAATCTGAATTATGCTAGCAGGGCATCTTCTATCTTGCTGGATTCGTCCAGTTTCTGCTACGATAATGTTGCGGATTCGTGCGCTATGTATGGCCGTTTGTATTTGTGGAATGCTGCTTTGGAGGCTTGTCCAGAAGGGTGGCATTTGCCGGACAATGATGAATGGAAAATTTTATTGACCTCAGTAGCATCAAGTGTAGAAGACCATGAAAATTTCTGGTACTATATCGGAGCTGGAGCAAAGTTGAAAACTACGGCGGTATGGGAGTCTAGTAATGGTGTAGATGGTGTTGGATTTTCGGTGTTACCTGCAGGCGCATTTTTTGAAGCGAGTGAAACCGAGAGAATGGTATTTGACAATGCCGGTGGTCTTGATTATGGAAGTTCGTATTTTTGGTCGTCCAGTCCAAGCGGCGATAATGCCTATTTGGCGAGATTGTCAAACAAACGTGATGATGTGGATTTAGAAAGTGTGGAAATAGATGGTCTGGGATCTTCCGTTCGCTGCGTGAAAACCTTATGAAATAGCAACTTTTAAGGAATGCCTTTCGCAGATAATCCGTGCTGAGGGGTCTGCTGCAGAATCCTCGATGAACCTCTAGAATATTACGACGAAACGAAAACGTTTTGATGTTAAATAATCTATGTTTGTGGAAAGTTGGAAAATAAATAATGAAGTTGCATTCACTTATTTCATTTGCTTTCGTTTTGACGGCCGCATTTGTGCTTAGCGGTTGCGTTGTTACCGCTGAGTACCTTTCCAAGGCAAAAATGGAAGTGAATCCCGCTCCAGAAATGCGCGGTGCCGGAGAATATTTTGATGCTAAATATAAGTTTCGCTATTTCGGAGGAGTGAGTTTAGGCCCTTCTTCAAGTCAAAAAATTCATGGTATCAATAATGAAATGTCGGCTTGGTGTGGCAACGAATGTCGCAACGTGATGAAAAACAACAATGTGTTAAATCAGGTGAATGTTGAGTATAATTTTGAATACAGTCGTATAAATGGAAGTGCCGAAATTCTTCTGGGTGGCAAGGGACCTTTGCTATGGAGTCTAGGCTTAGGCATTAATAGTGGTGTGTATGGCTTTACGTCGCTGGGGTTGAACGCGAAACATTTTGAAGTTGGCATTTCCGCAGGCGCTTGGATTAATAACCGCAGTTATGAGTACGAGGGAATCGATTATAATTTCCATCACGTGCCAATGGTTCAAGGTGTCGAAAGCTCGTCGCATTTGACAGGAACTTCCCTATTGGGCTTTTATACATCTCTTTATTTTGGCTCTTTCGGCTTAGATGTTTCCGCAAGTATGTATGATGTAGATTTCGAAAATGAAAATCTTTCCAAAGTACCAATGGTTTTTACCATATACACTGCGGTTAGCTATCGTTTGAATGATCGTTGGAGGGTTCGGGCTGGTGCCGTCAATCTTCAGGGCGATGGCATTGAAAATATGGTTTGGTCTGGATTTGGAGGCATTGAGCTGAGTCTCTAAGATTTTTTTATATATTTCAAAATGCAAGGTTTGAAAGGTTTAGATGCGTATTGGTTTGTGCGTTAAAGGTCTTTTCCTATTTTTAATGTTATTCGTTCTGAGTGGCTGTCTTGAAGGCGAGCCTAGACGCCTTTTGCTGACGGATGCCGCTGTAGAAGTGAAGCCAGCTCCTGAAATTCATGGGGCGAGTCATGAAATGGCTCCTCATTCAGGTGCGGTCCGAATTAGCGGTGGCGCCCGCTTTAGTGGGGACGACAGGGTGTATGCGGGGCGACTCGAAAATGCTGGTGTTAAAGACGACTATAGGTACGCCAATCTTTTCTATGATGTTGTCACCAGCTATTGGTATGGTGCACTTCACGTTATAAGCAAAGGCGAGCTTTATACTTGGGGCTTTAGCGTAGGCTATGACAACGCTCTTTACGTTGCTGGTTCTGCGGGAATTAATACAGAACATTTCGATGCCGGAGTTACCTTGTCCCTCGGGTGGCAAATTGCCAATCAGCAATACCGTAATGGAGTTATAGAGGAGGAAGACTATAACTACCAAACAGATTTTATACATTTCGCTTCAAACCTGATTGCTCCGGGTATTTATGCTTCTGTTTACGAGGGGCGACTTTCCCTAACTTATTCTGGGAGTGTCTATTGGCCGGAAAATGTATTCAATGACGATGAGGATACATTAAATCCCTACGTGAAGACTAAGGGGAGTTTCTTGCCTACCGCAGTCTTTACCCATCATTTGAGCGTAGGTTACATCTTTGATAAGGGTATTGGAATTCGACTGGGCGTCACCAACATCATGGGCGACTTTAACGGATTTCATTGGTCAGGATTTGGAGGCGTTGAATTAAACCTCTAATTTTTATTTGACATTTTTTGTAGATTATTCGATATAATTAATGAGCCGCCGATTTAACCTTACTTGCGGGCGGATAAGTAAACAGCTAAACGAGGAGGCCTTATGGCTTTATCATTTGATTTTCGTCCGAAAAGCGGACCTGATTCTCACGCACAGGCAGTAAAGAAGTTTTGCGAAGGCTTTCACGTCGATATGTCTGTTGAACTTGCTCGGATCATTCGTGAGCGAATGGCTGAGAAGGGATATACCCCCGGCAATCTTCTGGAATTGTACAAGCAGCGCTGTGAAAGTCGAAACGTAAAACTCAAGGAAACGGATTCCAGTCTGCTGGCGAAATTTAATCGCATGCCGGAGAATGGAATTGTTCCCAAGCGCTTGCGCTCGTTTATTTTTGAAAAGCTGGATATTGGCGAAGCTGCAATAGCCGAGGCTCATACTCAGCATGAATTGCGCAAGAAAATGTCTGCTGCCTTAAGCCGTGACCCAGCCGCGGAAATCTTTTTGCAAAATTTGCCGCTGATTCTTAAACACAGGGACTTTGTGATGAAGTATTGGGAATTTGCCTCCCTGCAGTTTAACAATGTGGGCTTTAGCTACTGCTGGTTTAAGGGCAGGTACATTTGCCTGGGTGAACTTCTGAATTACTACAAGCAAGGCTTTGGCATCGCTTATCATGGCTGCCCCCATTGTGGTGGTGACGTTTACAATTACTGGTGTGCGGGATCCGTACTTTCGGGTTCTCGCTCTGTCAGCGGAATTTGCTGTTCTTGTGGAAACCATGTTCACAATGCCGAAAGTTATCGCGAGACATCCGCGGGTCTGGAGCCTGCCCCTTACGAAATCCTCATGAGGGATAAGCGATGCTTTGGGGCGCCGAAGACAACCTTAAGCTACATCTTGCCGGCAACCCATGTGCCCTGCGAATTTGTGGATGAGAACCCCTGGGATATTTTCAGTCTGGTGACGCTGCTGAAGATGCTTTAGCGACAGCATCTTCCGGGCGGATTTCTGCTGTTTTTGCTGCGGCGCGGGCTTCCCGCTCCCTGGCTTCTCTTTGAGAATAGACGCAGCCGCAGAAGTTCTGCCTGTACAAGTGGTACTCTTCGGAAAGTTCGGTGGATCGCTTGAATCCACCCTTCTTTTTTAGGTCCGTCGGAAGACGTTTTACGCCGTAGATTTCGCACTGTTCCTGCATAATGTCGTTCAGCAGTTGTGCGTCCTTCATGGGGCTTATGGTAAGCGTCGTGGTGACGTACTCGCAGTCCAGTTCCTTCGCGATTCGTGCTGATTCGGAAAGTCTTAACTCGAAACATTTCCGGCAGCGCCGTCCTCCCTCGGGTTCCTTTTCTAGCCCGCGGACCACATCGTAAAACTTTTTCGGGACGTACTCGCCCTCGATGAGGATTACCGGATGTTTCGTCTTGAACTCGGAGACGAAACGCTTGATTTCAGCAACGCGATGACGGTATTCTTCGTCGGGTGCGATGTTTGGATTGTAATAGAAAACAGTAATGCGGAAATATTGGGACAGGTACTCGATGGAATGGCTACTGCAGGGAGCGCAGCAGGCGTGAAGCAGCAACGTGGGGACTTCGCCCCGCTTTTGTAACCCGCGGATAATGTATTCCAAGTCCCGCTGGAAGTTATGCTTCGGCGGTCGAGAACCGTTACCTCCTGAGACAACGCCCAGGCTTTTTTCAACGCCATCATTCATCATCTTTGTAAATTCGCTCCGCTCAGAACGCCCCAAAAAACACCCTTCACCCTTCACCCTTCATCCTTCACCCTTCATTTTTCATTCTTCACCCTTCATCTTTCATTTTTCATTGTTAATTGTTAACTGTTAATTGTTCATTCTTCACCCAACCACAGCGCTGATGGCGGTAAGCCAATAGCAAACGGCAGTTACCACGGCCAGAGGGCCCATGACCCACTTTTCCTTATAGCTGGTGCTGAAAAACAGGGTTGCCATATAGAAGGACATGTAGCAGGCAAAGAAAAACGCGAAGATGATGGTAATGATGTTGGGCAAGAAGTTGCTCAGTGCCTCGGGAGGGACGTGTCCTGCTGTCAGCAGGAACCACATGGCCACAAACTGCATAATGATGGGCATGACAAAGGCCGGACGCAATCCCTTGGGGACGACGCGGTATTTGCCATTCATGGCGAACATTCCCAGCGGGGCGCCCAGGGCAAGGGCGATGTTCAGACCCAGACTGGGCAAAAAGGTAATGGCTCCGATAAGTGCTGCGTAGTTCATGCCCGCAAATATAAAAAAGCCCGTTCAGCGAAGAAATGGCCTTCTGTGACCCGCAAATAAAAAGACGCCCTTCGGGAAAAGGAGGTAACCGAAGAGCGTCAAGGGAGTGTTTGTGTTTGGGTATCCTTAAAGTACATAATCCAAGTTGGAATAAACTATAAAATCGCAATATTCTTGTATACCAAGGTATACGGCTTTGTAACCAGCTAGGATTAGGACTCCCGTAAGTGTCGAAATTTGATTAAAAATGGCATTTTAGTTGAAAAACGCCGTGTACAGGGTAAAAAGTGCTTGAGTCCTTTTTTCTGAACGTGAACATCATGGTCGCTGTAAAAAAGTCTAACCCCAGGGCGGTTTCCGTTCGAATTTGGGTGTGCTTCTGGGGATTGCCCTTTGGAAAAACCAGGGCCAGCTTGGTAAAAAATCCCTTGGACGGCTGGTAAATGCCTTGGGTTTCCACCTGGGGGGCGGAAAATCCTTCATTTCGGGTATGGCGGGTCTTGAGGGTGGCTCCCATGGAGTAATCTCCAATTCCTTCGGATGTCGCCTTGAATTTCAGGTCCATTTGCCGGCACTTGTCGTTTAGTTCCTGGCAAGTCCCGCTGGTGGCTATTCTCAGCAGGCTGGGCCCGCTTTCTAACGCTACCTTCAGGCGGGTTTTCAGAGAGTCGTTTTCAAGGGGGGCAAGCACCCGAAGGTTTGCCGTAAAAAGGCTGTTCCATAACTGGGGAAAACCCGCAGAAACCATCTGGTTTGCCGACAGTTTATTCTTGAGAAGTGTGCTGCTCAGGTTCGAGGCTTCGGGAACATTCTTGCCGTGCAGGTAGGCGGAAGTCTTCCAGGAAAGGACCTGCGGGAGATCCTTTGATTTTTTCGTCCTGTTTTGTAGCTGGATTTTTATGAGGGGCTTGTCTTGACCTTGCTGCCACCATCCGGCGATTTCTCCCCAGGGGGAGTGTAGCTGCAAGCCTGCGGAATTCGTCTGGCTGTAACGCCATAGAAATAAACTGGTGGACAAATCCTGGCTCCAGCGAAAACCGCCCTGCACTTGGGTGTTGAACGCTGTGTCCAGAACGCCTTGGACCGAGAACTTGCCGATAGGATACGTGAGGGCGGTTCCCCATAGGGTGTCCGTGGGCAGGAGGCTGTGAAATTCCTTCGAGGCGATTTGCCCGAAGTAAGCTTCCGCTCCGTCGTTCTTGTAAGCCAGCTGGCTGTGGGTTCCCAACCGCAAGGTGTAGCGGTAGAATTTCAAGTGAATGTCCAAAGTGCGGCTTTCTTCGTCTCCCAGAGAGTCTACGCGTATTTTCCAGGTCACGCTACCGTGAGGTGTCAAAGACGGTCTTTTGACGTTTTTTTTCCTTGGGACTTTTTGGGGGTTACTCGGGGTCCGCTTTTCCTGGCAAGCTTCCAAGGTCAATGCCTCCGCCAGGTGGCATGCTTCTTCGAAATTTTCTTCCTCCACCAGCTGAAAAAGTTCCTGGGCCTCTTCTCCGGAAATGAGACCGTCGTCCCACCAGTCAAAAATTTGAGATTCCGAAACGGGCACCTCCGGGCCGATGGCCACAAGTGTAATTTGTTCCGGCGTTGCCCATGTGCGGTTCAAAATAAAGGCGATGGCCAACAAGAGAAAAATAGGGAAGGGTAAAACTTTGATCATAAGGGCCTCATTCTATACACGTTGTAAAGGCTCACTTTGCACAAAGTTTTTTCGTAAAATTTTTTTTGATTTCTAATTTTGGGCTATGGCAAATTCAAACTGGTCAAAGAAATCTGGAAAGTCCTGGGACAAGGGCCCCTCCCGCATTCCCGCCCGTAACGCAGACGCCGCCGGCAAGGACTTTATTCCTCACATGAAAGCTCCCCGCACCGAGTTTCCGCTGTTTAACGGAAGGCGTGTAAAGCCTTCTCTGGAAGGTTTGGACAAACTGATGCAGTATTATGGGGTGGAGCTCCGTCAGGAAACCCTACAGCAGATTTGGGAATACCACCAGCTGATTCGTGCAAACAACGACGACCAGGATTTGACCCGCCTTAATGCTTTTGAAACCATGGTGGAACGCCACTACGCGGACTGTACCTTAATCAACGCCTACGTTGAAACGTGGCCCGCCCGAATGATTGACGTAGGTAGCGGTGCAGGCTTTCCCGGTATTCCGCTGAAGATTGTAAATCCTAAAATCAATTTGACTTTGTGCGAGCCCCGCCCCAACCGCATAAACTTCTTGAACATGGTCATCGAAAAACTGGGCCTGCAAAACATTGACGTGTTTGGCCATAAGGTGACTAGCCGCAGCATGACCATTCCCGTAGACGGTGTCATTAGCCGCGCCTTTGAACTGATGGAAAAGACCTTCCCCCGTCTGGAAAATTCCCTGAAGGTTGGCGGTCGCGTGTTCTTTATGAAAGGTCCTGCTGCCGCCGATGAACTGAAGACGCTCCATCCAGAAGATTACGGCTACAAATTGCTGGAAAAGCATTTCTATACCATTCCCAACAGCACCCAGGAACGCGCTCTGGTTATTTTTGAACGGGTCGAAAAACGCTCCGTATAAAATTTGCCTTGGGCACTTCGCTATTGGCTAAGCTAGGCTAAGCAAGTCTAAACTGCAATTTACCTTGATTTTTTCCGGTAGAATCCGGCAAGAGGCTGGTTGACTACGAAGCTGATGGGTGAATATTTGAGTATAAGATGGACGACGGTGACCAGGGCTAGGGAGAAGACGGTCATGGTCAGTACAAAGCCAAAATACTTCGGGTCCGATGCTGGCAGAGGGTAGGAACTGACCCACCAATCGCGGGCGATTTTCTCCCTAAAAATCGGGAAAGCCAACACTTGATGGAAGGGGAGTAATGCCAGGTTAAGCTGCACAGGAACCGCCAACGCAAAATTGGTAATGCCTCTGCAAAGAAAGACGAATCCCGCTGATCCCAAAACTGCACAAGGCAGCGTCAGGTAGTAACGGCCATACTTGCGGGCGTACATTTCCAGATGCATCTGGTCGGTTTCGTAGATGTACATGCTCAAGAAGTAGGTTGCCGCAAGGAGCCCCAAGCCAAGAATCAACGGAAGGATCCGATTCCTCGTCAGGAAGCTGTACAACTTTTCGAACTCAGGTCTGCGGAGCAGGTAACCGAGATAGACGAACGTCGTCCCAAAGAAGGCTGTGTCTACGTTCCAGGTCAAGGTGACGTTGTGGTACTGGTTAAACAGTATTCCGACGCCCATTAGCAAAAGGCATTCGATGCCCATGAGAATTGGGTTTCCCCTGCTGATTTTGTTGAAACCGTAAAGGAATAAATCGGCAAAGAAAAGGGCGGGCAAAAACCATAGGGCGAGATATCTCGCCTGGTTGATGACGTTTCCCAGACCCGTTAGAAACAAGGTCCCGGAAACAGGCTGGTTTATAATGGTCTTGACTAAAAGGTCGAACAGAACCGCAATGACACCTAGACCCAGCATGGGTACGATGTAGCCTTTCAGTTTCTTGACGAGAAAGTCGCCGAAGCTGTACTTGTCAAGATTAATCGTCATGCCGTTCAAAAAGAAGAACAGCGGCAAATGGAACGAAAAGATGAAGGCGGTACAGGCGCTTTCCCTGAAACCGTGAGAAAAGACCACCAACAACATTGCTAAGAATTTAGCAACGTCAATATATTGGATCCGGTCTTTTCCCATTTGAGTTAGAACTTGAACAGCATACCGAAACGCATCTGTCCGTCGCGAACGCCGTCGCTGCTGCCCACTTCCTTGATAGTTGCGAAATCGAACTGCAACATGTCGGACAACATAAAGCCGAAGCCGAAGTCGAATTCGTTTCGCTTACCGGTCTGGTCGTAGAGGTAACCGCCGCGTAGGGCGATGGTGTTGGCGTAGGTAAATTCGGCGCCCAGGTTGAACACACCCTGCAGCAGGGAATTCTTTGCGGTGGTCAAGCCGTCTCCGCCACGTTCGGGATAAAGGATAGACTTCCAGCAGGCAATGTAGAAGGGCTCCGGATTGCCGCGGTCATCGTCATACACCACTTCGCGGTTGTAGTCCGCAACGACCACCAGCTTGTAGTCGGCCTTGGCGAATACCTCGTAGGAAAGTCCCAGACGCCAGGTCAGAGGAATGGGGTCTTCGATGGTCTTGTCCACGTAGTAGACGCTGGGACCGATGTTAGCAAGAACCAGGGCGAAGTTCAATCCGTTCAAGAACAGGTTCTTCTTCAAGATACCAACGTCAAAGGCGTAACCGAAGGTGGTAGCGTCCTTTTCTCCGGTGGAAGCGCCAGAACTCAGGTCCGAGTAGAAGAACTTAATAGAGAGACCAAGTCCCCAGTCGCCAGGGAAGCGAGTGCCGTAGCTAAAGCCACCTACAATTTCGGAACTGTTGTATGCAACCAGGTCGTCAGCGTCGATATCGTCGGAAGCAACCGTAGAACCGAAGGAGACGAAATTCACGAAGAAGCCCATGGTGCCCCAGTCGTTTAAGGGGATGGTCATGCCTCCGTAAAGGTGATACAAGTCGGGAATGTTCAAGACCGGCAACAGTTTTTCGTAGAAGGCGCTCAACTGGTAGTCCGCATCCTTGAACTGTTCCATGCCGTTTGCAGTACTGAACCAGACGTCGTTACCCTGGGGAAGGACTGCCCAGACCTTGTTCACGGAAAGTCCGTTTCCTGAATGGTAGTGAACCCATTCGTCGTCACGCTTGTCGCCGCTTTCGGCTTCTGCCTCGGAACGTTCCAGTTCGGCCTTACGACCGCTGGCGGTTGCGTAGTCCGGCAGGTGGCGCCATACGCCCTTGTCGGTTGCAATCCAGATGCCGCCCTTCTGGTCGACGGCAATGTCGTTCACCTGGTTGTCTGCAAACTGAACTTGTTCCCACTTGCGCAGGTTGAAGTGAGAAAGACCGCCCTTGTGGGCCGCCCAGACATGGCCGGAACTATCCACGGCAAGGGCTCCGGGATTCAAGTCCATTACGCCGTCTTCTTCGTTAAACAGGCTCCAGCGGTCCTTGTCGTTGACGCTCTTCTTGGGGACGAGTCTTGCGATACCGGCACCTTCGACGGCCACATAAAGTTCCTTACGGCTTTCGGACCAGGCCAGGGACTTGATGTTCTGGCTGGGAAGGACCTTGCCCTTCTGCTCGAACTGGCCGTTGCGGTAGAGGAACAAACCGTTGTCGGTTCCGATCCAGATGGAGGCTCCCTGGCTGACCAGGCTGGTAATGCGGTGAGAACCCAGCTCGCTTTCGTAGCTCTTCCAGGCCTTGCCGTCAAAACGGTAGAGAGCCTTAGGGGTACCTACCCAGAGCTTTTCGGTGCGGCTTTCGTAAAGAACCGCGGTAATGGTGTCCTTGACGACCAGGTTCCAGGGCATCTTGACTTCGATGACGTGCTTTTCGTCTTCGGCGGTCTTGATGTCGTTGAATGCCTTGACCTGGCGGAGGTTTTCTTCGAGGCCTCGTTCGGAGCCTACATAAACTTTTACAGCGTCCTTGATTTTGGCGTTGCCCTGTAGGGTAATGGAGTGGTAGTTCACCCATTCTTCGCCGTCGTATTTCAGGATGCCTTCTGCAGTTCCTGCCCACAGTTCACTCTTGCTAAAGAAGCCGTTCTTGGAGCGGGAGGCCATGCGGGTAAAGTAGGGTGCGTCCTTGGACTCGGTGGGGTAGGACATACGCCATTCATCGGCCAGGGGACCAAAAGCGAGTCCCGCCGGGTTGTAGTACATGGCGGTTGCGTCATCGGCAAGAGCAGCACCTGCTTCACCCATACCCAGTTGGCGAGCACCAACGGGCATTTCAAGTGTGATAATGGCTGAACCGGCGGAAAATGCCAGAGCCGGTGCAAGAAGTAGGGCAGAAAGTAGTGACTTACGCAAGATGCCTCCAATCCGGAACGTCGTAGTTGCTTCCGCGGGATGGGACCACTGCCTTCCATCCAGACTTGCTGGGGTTTTCCCAAGGCTGCTTGGGCATGAGCCTGCAGTCGCAGCCCAGCACATAGGGCGGCAGGATTTCGGCGTGGTTTCTTATTTGCTCTCTGGTAATAAAGTTGTCTTCGCTGACGAACTTGCAGTAGTTGCGGCCCTTGGGACCAAGTTCAATGCGGTAGGTGGCGGTTCCGTTCTTGTCGCCTTCGTCAATGGTGCGGATGGTTTCTTCCATAGAGGCGTTCCACTGGGCGATAAGAGCTTCTCTTTGTTCTGCAGGCATGTTCTGGCTTTCAAGCCAGGACCTGAGGGAAGCCTCGGAAGGTTTTACTGCTGCAAGGGACTCTCTTGCCGGACGCACAACTACGGCGTACTGGCCCGATACATCGATGACTCGCTTGGGCTCGTCGTTCTCGTTGGAACTGTGTATCACGACATAGGCGCCTATGGCTGCCAGGATGATGGAGAGTACCACGATGGCTATAACGATAATGATTGTCATATTCAATTCCGTTTTGGGTGATTCCCGTACTCACAAAAACTAGCATTTTCTATTTTATGGCGTAGGAGATTATATGCCGAAATTAAAGATTTTTCTTGTACTCTTGTTTAGCTCTCTTTGCTTTGCTATTCCCTTTAAGGTTGAAACGGTAAAGGAAGGTTCAGGGGACCCCATTGGTGTGGGCCAGCTGATTAAGGTTCATTACAAGGGTTTTCTCTATTTGGACAGTGCTGCCATTGCTGTGGAAAAGGCTCGCCTGGCTGATTCCCTGAGAGTCGCAGATTCGCTTCGCTTGGCTAACGACCTTAGTGCAGATCAAGTTGCAGGTGTGACAAAAGTTGACTCTTCCGCAGTTGACTCTTCCGCAGCTGATTCCTCGGTCTCCGATTCCTCTGCCGCAGAAGAAGTAGACGAGAACATGTTTGCCAATTCCTACGGCGGCGAACCGCTGGAATTTACCTTGGGCATGGGTCTTGTGATTCCCGGGTGGGAAAAGGGCCTTCTGGGCATGAAGGTGGGCGAAGTTCGTAAGCTTTACGTTCCCTACCAGATGGCCTACGGCGAAAACTCCCTGGAAGGCATTCCCGCTTATTCGGACCTGTACTTTGAAGTGGAACTGGTTCATGCGGAAAAGCCCATGGAACCAGACGTGTTTCCCAAGAATGTGGAAGCCCTCAAGTGGAGAGACGCTGCAAAGGGCTTGAAAATCTATGATGAGAAGGTGGGGTCCGGAAAGCCGACCGCCATCGGTTCCGTCCTCAAGACTCACTACACCGGTTGGTTGCTGTCTGGTCGCAAGTTCGGCAGCTCCAAGGATATCGGCAAGCCGCTCTCCGTGATTCTTGGCAACGGCAAGATGATCAAGGGCTGGGAACTGGGCCTGGACGGCATGCGTGAAGGCGGTATCCGCTGGTTCCGCATTTCTCCGAACATGGGCTATGGCGCCTCTGCCTATTCCCTGATTCCTTCTAACTCTACTTTGATCTTCAAGGTGGAACTGGTCTCTTCTGAAATTGACGAAGAAATCGCAAATACAATGGATTTCTTCCCGGATACCACCGCCTTGACCATCGAGAATGGTTCCGAAGGTTTGCGTTACGCTATCATCAAGCAGGGCGAAGGCGAACCTGCTCAGAAGGATGCTAAAGTCCGCGTTCATTATACAGGCTGGCTCACGAACGGTTACAAGTTTGATAGCTCCCGTGACCGCGGTCAGGAATTCGAGTTCCCCTTGGGCGGTGGTCGTGTGATTCGCGGTTGGGACTTGGGCGTTCAGGGAATGCTGCCCGGTGAAAAGCGTATTCTCATTGTTCCACCTGGCCTAGGGTACGGCAGCCGCGGTGCAGGTCCTATTCCCGGAGGTTCCACTTTGATCTTCGCTGTGGAATACTTGGGCGAGTAATTCCATACAAAAGCAGTAGTTTTAAAAGAAAGGGCTGGCTTCCTGCCCTTTCTTTATTATTTTATAAGCGGAGGTTATAGCGTATGAGAATTTCGACAAAGGGGCGTTACGCCCTGCGTGTCATGGTGGACTTAGCCCGAAACGGACGTGAAAATTATGTCAAGCTTCAGGCGCTTTCTTCTAGGCAGCAGATTTCGGAAAAGTACCTGGAAGGAATTCTTGGGACTTTGGTCAGGGCCCAGTTGCTGGAAGGCTCCCGCGGAAAAGGCGGCGGATACAAGTTGAAATGCGAACCGTCCCAATGTTCCGTATGGGATATTCTCAAGTTGACGGAAACTTCTGTAGCTCCGGTAGCGTGTCTTGAAGAGGGAGCGGAACAATGCGGTCGGGAAGCCGCCTGTGTCACCCTTCCCGTATGGAAGGAATTGGACTTGCTGATCCGTTCGTATCTGCAAAGCGTAAAATTGGAACAGCTATCGCAGAATTTAGCCGAAGTCTCTTTTGATTCTAAGGATGCTACCGATTGTTGTGGCGGCTAGCGGGTTGCATTTATGGATTTAGAAACCTTAAAAATTTCATCGTATTTCGGGGATTCCATCGCCATTATCCTGGTGATGGTCCTCTGTGCGAGTAACTGGTGGAGACTGAAGGACAGGACCTGCGAAAACAAGAGCCTTTTTGCCTTGCTGGTCTGCACTTTGGCCGGGAGTGCCATAGACATTGTCTGTTGGATGTTTGACGGAATTCCTGGAAACTTCTCGAACAAGGTGAGCTATGCCGCCAATTCCCTTCTGTATCTGGATTATGTGCTCTTGTCGCTCTTCTGGTTCATGTTCCTTGTGGAACACATGAAATTTCGGTTGAAGTTTGCGCACAAGGCGATTCTTGGGGGAATGCTTTCCTTTGGTGTCTTCATCATTATACTCAACCTCTTTATACCGGTCGCCTTTGTCATCAACGAGACCACAAACTCCTATGAGCGTCTGCTGGGTTACTACCTGTTCCTGTTCATTGACCACGGCCTTGTCGTAGATAGCCTCTGTCTTTACTTGATTGCCCGTAAGCGCGGCGGAATCATGAAGCTTTTCCCGGTCTGGATATATGTGTTTCCCTTTGTCATCGGGACGCTGGTCCAGTCCTTTGCCTTGGGAATTTCCGTGCTCCCCATCAGCTTTGCCGTATCGATTGCGGGCGTGCTGGCTTGCCTCCAGGGAAACGTGGTGTACTACGACCATCTCACAGGTGTCTTGAACAAGGTCTACCTAGAATCTGTGGCCAAGCGATATTCCCGAAAGAATGGTGAAATGCTTGCGGGCGTCATTGTAAATATTACGGACTTCAAGGGGATAAATCAGGTGCATGGCAAGGATGTCGGGGATGCAGTTCTTGTGTACCTGGCAAGAATCCTCAGTAAGAATGTTGGCGAATTGGGTAACGTGGCCCGCTATTCCGCGGACGAGTTTATTGCGGTGCTGAACGTGAAAAACGAAATGGCGGTGAGCCTCTGCATTGCCCGGATCAAGGCGGACATCCAGGACTATAACAAGAAGCGTGATTGCCCCTGCAAGATAGATGTACGCATTGGTAACGGCAGATTGGACTTTGCCTATGATTCGGTCAATAAGACTATTGATGGCCTGGAACAGCTCATTGCAAAGGAAAACTTTGTAGATAAGGCCTAGATGCCGTCGATTTCCACGACTTTCTTGTTGTTGGTGCTTCCTAGCACAACTCGGACATCGCGCTTGTGAACCTTGAAATGCTCTGCCAGCAGTTCGCAAATCGCCTCGTTAGCGGCACCTTCTACAGGAGGTGCCTTTACTTCTACCTTGAAGCTGCCGTCGGGTTGTGGCGTTACGCTTTCCCGCTTGCTTCGGGCGTGTACCTTGATGTTGATTCGCATAGAATAGGGCGGCTTAGCCCAGGACGTTGCCTGCGGGGGGAACTTGTCTTTGGGACTGCTGTTCCTGGATTTCCAAGTCCCGCTGGTCGTTTTCCATGGCACTCAGGAGGTCTTCCTGACCCTTGATGAGAGCCCTGCAGCGGATAAAGTAGTTGGCACGAAGCTGCTTGAGCTGTTCGATTTCCATTCGGAGGTCTTCTGCCTCGCGTCTAGTGCTTTCCACTTCGCGAACGGCCCTGGCCTTGGCTTCGGCGATGATGATTTCCGCTTCCTTTTCGGCAGTGGATTTGACCTCGTCGATGGTTCGCTGCATGGTCACCACGGCGTCCTGGATGGTCTTTTCGATTTGACGGTAGTAGTTTACGCGTTCCTCGGCCACCTTGAGACGTTCGGTCAGTTCGGTACGCTCTCTGGACATCTGCTCGAAAGCCTTGGCGGCGGTGTCGAGGAATGCCTTCACCTCTTCGGGGTCGATGCCGCCGAAGCTTTTCTTGTGGAAGGACTGGTTTCGAATGTCAAGAGGAGTAAGTTCCATTTTAGACCTGCGCAAAGAAAGTTGACGGTTCACAACCGCTAGTAGAAATATAACAATAAACCGTCTGCTGCGAAAATAAAAGTCGTCGATTTGCCTTGTATAGCTGTTCACCGCAGTGAAAACAAATTATATTGTTGAAGCATGGAGTTTTTATGGGCGATGTCAGAACTTTTTGGAAAAATCAAAACACCCTGGAACGAAAACTGTTCTGGTCAATTTTGCTGGTGGTCTTTCTGGTGGCATCTTGCTCGGCTGCCTTTACCATTTACGAAGAATTGAATCTGGCGGCTTCCCTGTGCAGTGCAGGGTGCGCCGTAGTCTGCCTCGTCATTGCGGTGGTTGCCGTTCGCACTTCTTTTTATAACCAGTGCTACCTGGTTATGTGCTGCATGCTTTCCTGGTTCCTGCTCCCCCTGCTGTTCCTGTTTTGCGGCGGAATCACCAGCGGAATGTCCCTCTATATCATTGCGTCGGTGGCATTAATTGCCTTCGCCAAGTCAGGGCTTGCCAAGAAAATTATCTTCGGCATAACGCTATGTCTTCATATTGGACTCTTTATCCTGACCTGGATTCATCAGGATTTGGTGGTCACGTGGCTGGAATTCGATGAAGCCTACCTGGATATATTGGTCTCTCTGGTCTTGACCTCTGTGACACTTTTTGCCGTAGGGACGATTTCCATGAGTTCTTACGCCAAGGAACGAGCTTCCAAGGAAGATCTGTTGAAAAAGCTGGAGGACCTTTCCCGGCGAGACCCTCTGACGGGAGTGTTCAACCGCCGCTATCTGGATGAGTTCATCGGGAACCTGGTGTGGAGAAATCGGGACCGGGCGTACCTTCTGATGTTGGACGTGGGGGACCTGATGGGCATTAACCGCAGCTATGGTAGGGCTTTCGGGGACCAGGTTCTGGTGGAGGTGGCAAACCTCCTACGCCGCAAGACAAAAAAGACTTCTTTGGAGGGGGTGGCCCGTTATGGCGGTGGCATCTTTGTCTGCGTCCTGGAGGCCGATTCCGAAGGGGATGCCTTTGCCCGCGCAGAGGCCATCCGTCGCGATATTTCCGCCCTGCAGTTTGAACGGAATTCCCTGGTGCAGATTTCTACATGCGGGGGCTTCGTCTTTTGCGGGGACCGGAGCGTTTCCGACTTTAAGCAGGCACTTGAAAAGGCTGACGAGCTGGTGAATATCTCCAAGTCCATGGGCCAGAACAACATTCGCAGTCTGGTCCGGACTTAAAATATATGTTGATAATGTGTTGATAAGTTTAAATGGAGGCTGTGGATGTCTTGCTTTTGCTGTAAAAGTTGCTATAATGCACTGTCCACCCCTTGATTTATTGGACTTTTTTTCTAACTTTGCGAATCGAAAAATTTTTTGACTTTTAATAAAGGTTACTACAATGAAAAGAACATTCCAGCCTCATAATCGTAAGCGCGCTAACAAGCATGGTTTCCGCACCCGTATGGAAGACCGTTGGGGTCGTGCCGTTCTGAGCCGTCGTCGTGCCAAGGGCCGCAAGCGTCTGACCGTTAGCGATACCATCTACAAGAAGTAAGAGTCAGGTGGGCCAGTGGCCACGCTTGAATCTCAACCTTCCCAGCGCTCCTTGCGCTCGTACAGGCTGCCAAATCAGCCCGCTTATCGGCAAATAGCCGTCCATGGAAAGTATGTCCGCGGTTCATCGTTCTCGATGAGGTGGATAGAAAGTCCGGACGGCCTTTGTCGTTTTTGCTTTTTAGCAAAGAAAAAGAACGGTAACGCGGTTTACCGCAATAAGTGCCGTCGTCTCTTGCGACCGCTTTTTTGGGGAATGGTTCCCCATATCAAAAAGCCTGTCTGGGCAATGATTATCGTAAGCGACAAGGCGAGCGAGGTCACCTCGGAACGCTTCCGCGAAACTGCCGCCAAGATATTCAAGAAAATGGAATGGACCGATGTCTCTAATGGACAAGGCTAGTCTCTGGGCGGGAAAGGTGCTGATTGCGCCGATTCGCCTCTACCAGATTGTCCATCCCTACTTTTTTCGTGGAGTCTGCCGGTTCCAACCGACCTGTTCTCAGTATGCAATTGAGGCCATTAGGGTTCACGGAGTCTTCAAAGGTTTCTATCTTGCGGTTTTTAGAATTTTAAGGTGTAATCCATTCTGCAAGGGCGGTGACGACCCTGTCCCGCCCAAAAAGGAAAAGAAATGAACAAGAACACACTCATCGGAACAATCCTCATTGTTGCGGTCATGATCTTCTGGTTTATGAACGGACCGAAGCGTCCTGCCGAAGAAGCTCCTGCTGCTCAGAAAAAGGCTCCCGCTGCGGCTGTTGCTGAAACACCCGCTGCAGTTCTTCCCCAGAGTGCTCCGGTTGTGGCTCCTGTAGCCGTGGCTGATTCTGCTCAGGATTCCGCTGCTCCTGCGAAGGTCATTGCTCCTCGTACGGTTGTGGTGGAGACGGACAAGTTTATCATGACCCTCACCAACAAGGGTGCTAAGGTCCAGAGTGTGGTGGCCAAGGTCCTGCCGGATTCTACCGGTGCTTTCCCGGAATTGATTCAGGATACCACCTTGGGTGCCCTGGACCTGAAGCTTGGCGCGTTTGACCTGGGTGCGGTTCTCTTTGACGCTGGTGAAACTCCCGAGAAGATCGTGGTTGAAAATGAAGCTACGGTCCAGTTCGTGTTTACCGAAGGTACTAGCAAGGTTATCCGCAGCTATAGCTTTACCAAGGATGGCGTCGCTGTCCGTCAGGTGAACAAGTTCGTGGGTTTCCAGCCGGCTAACTATGAGCTGTCCTGGAAGGGTGGCATGAAGGAAACCGAAGTGATCCCTCAGGGTAAGAGCGTTGGCGGCGCCAGCTACTACTTTAGCGAAGTCATCTACAATAACACCAAGAGTGTGGAACGCGAAATGGTCAAGTCCGATGGCTTGATGGATAACGAAACCGGAAAGCTGTCCTGGGCTGGTCTTCGCCGCAAGTACATTGCCATGAGCATGCAGTTCGATACTCCGGTGGCTGCTAGCCTGGTTGCTTCTCCCATGAAGGTTCTGGAAAACGATGCCGACCCCGGCACTTACAAGCTGGCTGTCCGTAATGAAATCCGTTCCGATTCCATGGCTTACAACTTTATGGTTCTGCCCCTGCGTTGGAATGAACTGGAATCTCTAGACAGGGATTACGAGAAGGTCATTGTGAGCGGTTGGCGTTGGTGCGGAGCCGATGTCTGGTTCGTCTTTATTTGCAAGATTCTCCTGAAGCTCTTGAATCTTTTCTACAGCATTATTCCTAACTACGGCGTGGCTATTATCCTGGTGACTTTCATCGTTCGTGGCATTACGACTCCGTTTACCGTAAAGCAGATGAAGTCCACCTCCGCCATGAGCAAGCTGAAACCGCAGATTGACGAAATCAATGTGAAGTACCGCAGCGATCCTCAGAAGAAGCAGGCGGCCATTATGGAACTTTACCAGAAGAACGGCGTGAACCCGCTGGCTAGCTGCACTGGTGGATGCCTGCCCATGTTCTTCCAGATGCCGATTTTCATGGGCTTGTTCTTCGTGCTGGGTCGTGCAATTGAACTTCGTGGCCAGCCCGCCTTCCTGTGGATTTCTGACTTGAGCCGTAGCGACGTGGTGTTCAGCGGATTTAGCATTCCCTTCATTATGCCTGCGGGTCTTGCCCTGCTCCCCATCATCATGGTGATTACCACTTATTTCCAGACCAAGGTGACTATGGGCGGCAATGCCGGTATGGATCCTGCCCAGGCCAAGATGATGACTTGGATGATGCCTGCCATGATGTTCCTGTTCAGTGCCGTGATGCCCTCCGGCTTGGTGCTCTACTGGATTGTGTCTAACGTATGGAGCATTGCCCAGTACAAGATTATCAAGCGTGACCCCAATGCCACTTCCAACAAGACTGTAAAGGGCAAGAAGGTTCAGGACGCGGAAATCGTGAAGTAAAAACAAGACCTTCCAAAAGAAGGTCTCGTACCTTAAACTCACAAAAAAAGAACTCCAAAGGAGTTCTTTTTTTATTTGTATTCGTCGCCTTCAAGTTTTTTGCCGAGCAGTTTGTACTTGGTCTTGATGGCTGTGCGAAGGATTGGCCAGCCCACTTTCTGGAAGGGCTTTTCCCAAAGTTTGTCGGCGGATCGCCTGAGGGAACTGTCCACGGGGCGGGGGAGCCAGTCCATTTGGAAATCGGGTGCTGTTCCCGCCTTCTCAATGAGGCTGATGTAGTTTGCGTTCAGGGCATCGTAGCCGCCCCTGCGGATAAAGTGAACTTTTTCCTTGAAGTTGAAACGGTTCTGCAAAAGCTTGCGTTTGACAAAACCTGCTCCTTGGGCGATCAGTTCTGGATAGGCGAACATAATGGGCGCTTCTGTGTGGTAGAGCGCTTCCATCGTGACTTCGGCCTCGTCGAATGTTCGGGCTAGACCAATTTCCAGCTTGTGCACTACGTCATAGAAGGTTTCCTGCTCTGGTGTTTCCATCAGGTGCAGGTAAAAGGCTCCTAGTGCGGGTTGCTTTAAATACAGGAAGAAACTCTGCAGGTGTCGCCTGACTTCTGCGTTTTCCGTCAGGGAAATTGCGTCGGCTTGACTTGCTTCCGCCCGACGGATGAATTCGCCGAAGTTGTTCTGGAAATACACCATGGAATCGTTGATAAGCAGGAGGCGTTCCAGGGTTTGAAGCCCTTCTACGACATGAACCTTCAGGTAGCGGCGCCACATTCCAAAGTCAAATCCGTGGTTTTCCGTAAGGAAAAGTTCGATGTTCTTTTCCTTTAGGAAACGTTCTGTTTCGTCAGAAAGCTTTCGCTTGTTGGTTAACAGCACGACGTGAAAGTCGGTCTCCGCCAGATGGGTCAGTGCAAACCGGACGTAGCCGGGGAGCGTATCCCCGGTCTGGTAACTAGCAAAAAGAATCAACTTTGAATGATTAGGCATGAGCTTGGTGAAGTCTATGATGAACTTGTCAAACCATTATCTACGTCCGGAACGTCCGCGTCCGCCGCGACCCTTGGCCAGCTTTTCGCCGTAGGCCTTGGCGCCTGTAGACTTTCCCTTCCCGCGAGAAGTGCGGGGCTCGTCCTCTCGTGAACTTCCGTGTGCTCCGCGAGAGGCTTTACCACGGGCGCTGCGACCGGTACGTTCAAAGCTGGGTGCGTCTGCGTCAGATCCGCGACGACCACGGCGACCGCGACTACCTGCGGAAGAGAATGCAGGTTCGTAATCGTCGGGCTGACTCAGGTAACCCATAGCTTCGGCTGCTTCGGCACGGTCCATGCGTTCGTTAAAATTGCGGGCATCTTCATCGACATCACGGCGGGTGCGGCGCTGCTTCTTGGGCTCTGGAGAAAGCTTTTCAATCAGGCTAAAGTCTGCCTGGCCGCGGAGCGGATCCACACGGAGCAGCTGGACCATGACCTTGTCGCCACGGCGGAAGGTGCGGCCACTGCGCTTGCCAAATGCAAGACCCTGGTCGGGATTAAATACATAGAAGTCATCGCCGGCGATGTCGCGGTAACGCACCAGGCCTTCGGCAATGGGGTCAGCGATGGAAACGTAGATACCCCATTCTTCAATTCCGTTAACGGTAGCTTCGAAATTGTCACCGATACGGTTTCTCAGAATCCAACAGCTACAAGTCTTGATGGCGATGCGTTCGGTCTTCATGTTCTTGATTTCGTTGGCGGAAATCAAGTCGCAGACTTCAATGACACTTTCCTTACGTTCTGCAGTAATTTCCTTGCCCTTACGAGCCAGCTCACGATGGCACCATAAGTCGGCGTAACGACGGATGGGGCTGGTGAAGTGACTGTAGTCCTGCCAGTTCAAGGCGAAATGTCCAAAACTGTTGGAGTCGTAATGAGCCTTCTGCATACTGCGAAGGATGCGGTTGGTGAGAGTTTCGTCGTCCCCAGCCTTCTTAATCAGATGTTCGTAAAGTTTAAATGCGGTGGGATTCAAGTTGGTATCGCCACTGCGGGGCTTGCCCAGTTCCCGGAGCATGACCGGAGAACCCTGGAACAGGTTGGGGTACATATAGTACAGTTCCATAATGTCCTTGGTATCCGGAGCTTCGTGGATACGGTAAATACCCTGGAGACCGCGCTTCTTCAGTTCCTTGGCGCAGCAGTTGTTGGCAATCAACATGCATTCTTCCACCCAGCTGTTGGAAATGTCTGTGGTGCGGGGATAGATGTCGACGGGTTCGCCTTTTTCGTCGAAGTGACAGCCAAATTCCGTGCTCTTGAATTCCAGAAGACCATCTTTAGTGCGGTTCTTCTTCAGCTTTGCGGTCACGTCGGCTAGGGCCTTCATGTCTTCGTCACCTTCCTCCCACAGCTTCTTTGCCTGCTGGTAGGTGAGGGAACGGGTAATACGAACGATACTGCGATGGAAATCCCAGCTCAGGACATTGGCGTCCTTGTCCAGAATAATCATGCAGGTGTGGGCGCAACGGTCCACGTCCTCGTGGAGGGAGCAAATATCACTGGACAGTTCATCAGGAATCATGGGAACTGCAGTCCAGGGCAGGTACTGGGTGTAACTGCGTTCCATGGCCTCGTAGTCCAGGGCGCTGCCCTCGGGAACATAGTAGCTTACGTCTGCAATATGGACGCCCAGCTTGTAGCCGCCGTCTTCTGTACGTTCTACGGAGATTGCGTCATCGTGGTCCATAGCGCCTTCCGGGTCAATGCAGAGAATGACCGTCTTGCGGTAGTCCACACGACCCTTGAAATCCTTGGCGGTAGGTGCCTTGAGGCCTGCCACGTAATCGCGAATTTCCTTGCTGAAACCCTTGGGGAGATTTGCGTCATCTTGGAACTTCTGGGTGACCTCCTTCCAGGTCATGGAAATGAGGTCGGCGGAGTGGTCTACCTTGGCCAGGTAGCTGTGCTTGCGCTTGGGATGGGGATAGAGGGTGAAACTGATGGTTTCCCCTTCCTTGCCCGGCGCCTGACGGCGGTGGCACATCTCGAATTCTTTTTCTGTTTCCAGTTCCGTGACGATCCAGTCTTCTTCGCCTACCTGGTGGAGGATACCGCGGCGGACGCGGGTGCTCTTGTCGTCGGTGGTCTGGCGGCGGCTGCGTGCTGCCGGGCGGCGGTTGTCGCCATCGCTTTGTTCACTGACCTTTTTCAGTCTTTTTTCGCGTTTCTCTTCTAGCGTTTCACCATCGCCGGGCTGGTATTCCTTGTTGCTGGTACGCTTCAACAGTCCTTGTTCCACCATGTCGGCCAGGAGCTGCTTAAAGGCTACTTTCTGTTTTTTGGGAAGTCCTAAAGCTGCACGGAGGCGGCTGCCTACCATGGGTTCGTCGTGGAGGATAGAAAGAATCTGATCTTCGCTGGGTAATTGCATAGCCATTTTAGGTCTCCTTTCGTTTTTCTTCTTTAATCTATATAAAAATAACCCGCGGGAGCAACCCGCGAGCTATTAAATAATTTTTGGTCGACAGACAGGACCTGAGTTCTTGCTTAAATCAGTAATTACTTGATTTTCCAGTGGAGGGTCTGGCCTGCGGCAAGCGGCACCACACCGTTTACTACTGCGGGGACGGTCCAGTCTTCTTTTACGACTTCGATTTGCTTGGTGGTGCGGGGCAGTCCGTAGAAGTCTGCTCCAAAACCTGCGATGAAGTTAGGAAGCTTGTCCAGGGCGTTTGCGTTTTCGAATTCCTGAACCAGGAGCGGGAGGGCAACCGGAGCACTGTAGACGCCCGCTGCCCCGCAAGGACATTCCTTTTTGCCCTGCTGGTGCGGGGCAGAGTCCGTGCCGAGGAAGAACTTGGGGCTGCCGCTGAAGGCGGCTTCACGGATAGCGGCACGGTCTTCAGGCCGCTTCGGTAAAGGCTTGCAGAAATGGTGCGGCCTGAGGGCGTCTCCGATGACGTCATCCAAAGTCATCATGAGGTGATGGACCGTAAAGGTGGCGGCCACATTTGCGGGTAGGCGCTTGACCGCTTCTACAGCCTTGGCACTAGAAAGATGTTCAAATACAATCTTCAGCTTGGGGAACTTTTCAGCAAGAATTTCTACGCGCTTGATAAAGGCGGGTTCACGGTCCAGGCAGAATTCGCCCGGTTCCTCGCCGTGGACGCACAAAACAAGTCCAAGCTTTTCCATCATGGCGACTACCGGGAAAACGGCCTCGAAATCGCTGATGCCATCGGCACTGTTGGTGGTAACGCCTGCGGGATAATACTTGCCTGCTACAACGCCAACTGCCATCATATCCTTCAGGTCCTGTTCCGTATAGTTGGGGTTCAGCTTGAAGGTCATGAGAGGCTCAAAGTCCGGACGTACGTCTGCGGCGGCTGCCAGAATTTCCTTTTTATACTGGGAAATGGAGTCCGCAGAAGTCATGGCGGGAACGGTGTTTGGCATAATGATGGCACGGCCAAACTGGGCCACCAGGTCGCGGACATAGCCGGGCATCAATTCGCCCTGACGCAGGTGGGCGTGGAAATCATCGGGGAGAGGGAGGTGCATAATTAACAATTAACAATGAACGATTAACAATGAAGAGTGAAGAGTGAAGTAGAAACTAGAAATTAGAAGTGTATTTGTCTTGGAATTGTTTGCTCTTGCATCTTGTTGCCCTAGCCCCTAGACCCTAACCCCTAAAAATGCCCTAGCCCCTAGATTCTAACCCCTAGTGAAGTGGCATGGGGGATTCTTGGGCTCGCAGGTCGCGGAACAGTTCCTTGGAAATTTCGCTATCGGAATTGAGCCAGTAGTCAAAGGAATGAGGCTGTGTCAAAGTTTTGCTGTGCAAGAAACAAATGTTGCAGTTCAATTCCTTAGCCATCAAAAGGTCGTGGGTCACGATGATGATGGTGGTCTTAAACAGCGTGCGCATGTTGTCGATTAGAGGCAACAAGTTTCTGCGGTTGTAGTTGTCCAGACCGGCGGTCGGTTCGTCCATAAGCAAGAGCTTCGGGTCCATTGCCCAGGACCGGGCGATGGCTACACGCTTTTGCATACCCATAGAAAGCTGGTGGGGGAATAGCATGGCTTCGTCGTGGACGCGCATCAGGTCCATGGCCATGTTGACTTTCTCTTCGATTTCCGCGGGAGAACCCATACGGTGGTAACGCAGGGGAAGGGCGATATTGTCTCGCACTCTCATGTTAGAAATGAGGGCTCCGTTCTGGAACACAAGACCCACCTGGCGTTTGGCCACTTCAAGTGCGGTAAGGCGTTCGGGAGGAATGTACTCCCCGAAATAGAAGATGTTTCCGTGGGAGGGACGGACAAGGCCTGCGATGATACGCAGCAGTGCACTTTTTCCTTGACCGGATCCACCGCCGATGCAAATTGTTTCGCCTTGCTTAACGGTAAGGTTTGCGCCCACGATCAACTCGTTTTGCGGGTCGTCTTCCTCTTTGCTAAAAAAGTCCAGCGCACGAGGCTTGGAGAATATAGTTCCCGCCAAGTCCTTGTACGCAAGGTGGATGTTTTCCAATTTTAGGGCTTCGTCGAACATTAGATAAGCGTGGAAAGACTTTTCATGTAATCAACAAAATAGAAGATAGACATGGCTACGTCGGCAACAACAATATAGAGGAAAGACTTGATTACGGACCTGGAGGTGGCCTTGGGAACCTGACGAACATCCTTGGGGATGTTCAGAGCCTGGTAGCAGGCGTTGGTCGTGATGATAATACCAAAGACGATGGGCTTCAGCACGATAAAGACGAAGTCCGTCATGGTGATGGCGCCCAGGATTGCATCGACGAGATAATTCCAGGTAAGCTGGAGGTTCATGATGTTGCCTGTTAGCACAATGGCAATCTTGGTCATGAGATAACCGATTACGATAGCGCTGGTGCTAAAGACGATGTTCATGAAGAATACGGCGATGCATCCGCCGAAAAGTCCGGGCATCACAAGGAAACGAATGGGGTCTACCCCCATGGTCGCCAGTGCGTCCACCTCGGAGTTGATCACCATGGTACCGATGTAGGTGGTAAGAGACGACCCGCTTCGACCTGCAATAAGGAAGGCCGTAAGGATGGGCCCCAGTTCGCGGATTAGCACGATGACCAACATGTCGCCGACGAAATCGGAGAAACCCATCTTGCCGGTCATGGTCACCACTTCAATAATGGTCACGGTTCCGAACAATACAGCCACCGTAAACAGCACCGGGAAAATTTCCACGCCGGTGAAGAAGGTCTGCATGATAATGTTGCGGGAGTCTGTCTTGAAACTACGGTTCTTGGAGAACAAACTGGCAAGAGCTCTAAAGAATAGAGCTATCAGCTGCCCAATAGGGTGCCTCAGTATAAATAGGCCTGCGTTGTGGAATATTTTTCCTGGCAGGCTCATCTTTTGCCAGTTTCTGTGTTTTTCTTGCGGCATTATCTTTTCAAAGCTTCGAGAATGTCTTCCCAAAGATAGTCAAGTCCAAATTTTTTCAGGGAGCTAACACAGAGCGGATCGGCCTCTAAACCGAAATTTTCACGAATTTTCTTTAAACCCTGGGCTAATTCCGTCTGGTTTACCTTATCCCGCTTGCTACCCACGATCAAAACGGGGCAACCTGTGGCACGAATGCTTTCCACCGTAAGGATGTCGATTTCGTGACCGCCGTGCCGGATATCCACCAGATAAATTAATCCCTTCAGGTCCTTGCACTTTTCTACATATTCGCGGATAAAATCGGACATCTGGTCGCGTAAGGTGTTACTGACCTTGGCGTACCCTACGCCCGGAAGGTCCACCAGGTAGAATTCCTTGTTCACGCTGAAGAAATTGATTTCGCGGGTCTTACCCGGGGTGGAACTGACCTTCACCAGGTTCTTGCGGCCCATGAGGGCGTTCATGAGGGAAGATTTTCCCACGTTAGAACGTCCGAGGAACGCCACCTGGGGGAGGCGCTCGCTGGGGAGTCCCTTGATGTTTGTGGCTGCCTTGACGAATTCGGCGGAGATAATCTTGATCTTTTCGAAAGAGACTGTAGCTTGCGCGGTCTGGATCTTGGGCGGGCGGGCCTTCTTGCCCTTGGGGGCCATGGGGTGCTGAACTTTGGCTGGCTTCTTTATTTCGTCGGTCATAGGCTCACTCTTCCTTCGAATGCTCGGAGCATGGTGATTTCGTCAACAAATTCAAGGTCGCTGCCCATGGGAATTCCTCGGGCCAGACGGGTGCGTTTTACATCTACTCCAGCAAGGAGCCTGTCGATCATGAGGGCGGTGCTATCGGCTTCGGGACTGCTGCCTAGGGCAAGAACCAACTCCTGGATTCCCTCCTGCTTGATGCGTTCTACAAGCTTTGGCAGGTGAAGCTGCTCGGGTCCTACGCCATCCAGCGGGGAGATGACTCCGCCCAAGACAAAATAAAGTCCCTTGTGTACGCCGGAACGTTCAAAGGGGATAATGTCGGAACTTTTTTCCACCACGCAGATGGACTTTGCCCCGGTACGTTCGGCGCAGATTCCACAAAGGTCCTCGTCTGTAAAGGAGAAGCAGTTGGGGCACTGGTGCACCTTGGTAACGGCGTTCATTAGGTTGTCCGCAAAACGTTCCACCTCGTCCTTGCGTTTGGCCAAAATGTGATAAGCCAGACGGCGGGCGGTCTTCTGCCCGATTCCGGGAAGACTTGAAAATTCGCCAATGAGGGCGACAAGGCTTTGCGGCTCGACGTTCATGATTAATTTTCCGCCCAGTTGTAGGATTCTGTAATGCAGAATTTCAGTTGAGTTGCGGTAATGCCCAGTTCCGTAATGATGGACTGGATGGACTGGGAGTCGTCCAGTTCTACGGCGTCTGCCAGCTGCAGCAACTGTCCCAGACGGCCTGTGCGGCTAAGCAATGCTTCCTGCATTTCATCGTCGGTGGGCGCGTCGGGAAGAATGGTTTCCAGCGGGGCGCGGACCAGGGCGTCCATACGGCTAAGGAGACCCACCATAAATGCCTTGGCGCAGAAGTCGTCATTTTCCGGATCGATTTCGCGGGCCAGCGTCTCCAGGAATTTTGCCCGGTGGTTTACGTTCTGGAACAGGGGGGAAGACTGCGGCGTCATCCCCATTTCCGGGCGGGCGTAAAGCATGAGCATCAACCACTCGTGGATGTTACGCATGCCCACCCAGACAATGGCCTCCCTGATGGATTCAATCTTGCTGTGCTTATCCGAGCTGGAATTGACAAAGCGTAGCAGGTTGGCTGCGATTTCCTGATTTTTGTCCAGGTTGTCGCAAAGGGCTTCCAGCGTCGGTCTGGACCGCAGTAATAGAATCAGCTGCAGAATGGCGGCCGAGGTTGCGTCAATTTTTCTGCCGGTCACTAACTCCGGCTTTGCAAAGAAGAACCCCTGGAAGTAATCGTAGCCTGCATCCTGGCAGCGCTTGAAGGTGGCTTCGTCCTCTACCTTTTCGGCCAGCAGTTTGATGCCAAGAACCTTAAAAAATCCTGCGGCCTTGGTCATGTCCTCTAGGCTATTGTCTACCACGTCCATCTTTACGTAACTGACGTAAGGGAACAGCGGCTTGAACCGCTGGATAAATTCTTCGTTAAAGATGAAATCGTCCAGAGCAATTTCAAAGCCCAGGGCCTTGTATCTTTGAATGGCCTTTACTACGGATTCATCTACTTCCACATCTTCTAGAACTTCCAGCACAAAGCACTTGGGGTTCAGGAGACCGAACAAGTTGTCCAGTAACATGTTCCGGCTGCAGTTGACGAACGCCTTGTTGTTGCCAATCAGGCGCTGAATGCCGATGTTGTTCAGGACGTTTTCTAGAACCTGTGCCGTCGCAAGTACGTCGCTGGCAATGACCGCCGTATCGCTGGTCGGGGAGTCCCTGAACAGCAATTCATAAGCGTAGATTTTGCCATCCTTGTCGAGGATTGGCTGGCGGGCTAAGTAAGCGATGGATTCCATGGTTTAGACGAGAGAGGAGAGACGAAAGACGAGAGAAGGAAATATCGTGCCTTTGGCACCTCTAATGAAGCGGCTACGCCGCCTTACTAAAATCTTTCGTCTCTCGTCTGTAGGGGCGCAAGCCCCGTTCTTTATTCTAAATACGAGCGGACTTGATACCGAAGAGCAGGATGCTGCGTGCGCCTGCGTCCCAGAGCTTGTCCATGATGGCGTTGGCATCTTCCTGGGGCACCATGGCCTTTACGGAGTACCAGTCGCGACCGTGGAGCTTGGCGACGGTGGGGGCGTCCAGACCCGGGGTGAGGGCTACGGCCTTGTCCAGCACGTCGGCGGGGCAGTCGTATTCGATCATCATGTAGGACTGGGCCACAAGCTTACCCTGGATTCTGCGGATCAGGGTGTTCACTTCTTCGAGGTCGGTCTTCTGGGGGTTGCAGAAGAGGGCGGCGTTAGAGCGGAACAGCGGTTCGCCCACAATGCGCAGCCCTGCCTGCTTCAGAGTAGTACCGGTTTCTACGACGTCGACGATGGCGTCTGCAACACCGAGGCTTACGGAAATTTCCACAGCGCCTTCCAGAACCACGAAATTCATGGGCTTCTTGTAGAAGCCTTCCACGATGTTGGGGAAGGAGGTGGCGATGGTGGAATCCTTCAGTTCGTCGAGAGTCTGGATGGGGCTTTCGTTAGGAACGGCAGCGCACATCTTGGATGCGCCAAAGGGCAAATCCAAAACCTTGACAGCCGGGCTCTTGGCTTCGGCGTTGAAGTCGATGCCGGTGATACCAGCGTCGATGATGCCGCGACCCACATACATGGGGATGTCGCTGGGGCGCAGGAAGAAAAATTCGATACCGTTCTTGGTGTCGATCTGGGTCAAAGTCTTGTAGGGCTTGGATGCCTTGTAACCGCAGGCCTTCAGAAGTTCCTGGGTAGGTTCAAAGAGCATGCCCTTGTTGGGGAGAGCTACCTTAATCATAGTTTAGCGTACACTTCTTCGAGGGTGAGACCTTTTTCTGCCATCATGCAGGCAACATAGTAGAGCACCTGGGAAAGTTCCAGAGCCTGGTCGTCGCGCGTTTCGTAACGGGCGGCCATCCAGCTTTCGCCGGCTTCTTCCACCAGCTTCTTGCCGATACCGTGAGCACCCTTCTTAAACAGTTCGGTAGTGCTCTTGCCTTCGGGCATGGTTCTCTTGCGCTCGCAAACCAGCGCGTAGATTTCTTCAAATGTCATAATTGACCTCGTTTAGATTTTTATACGGGGGCAAAGATAGAAACTTATGGCAGGGTAGTTTTTTGAAATGGATAGCGCAGGGGGAGAATCGCAGGTACAAAAAAGGCCGTCCGGTAAGGACCGCCCCCTAAACTTATGGATGTTTTTGCAAATGCTATGGAGGATAGCAGTACAAATAATAGGATTGTTTTTTATAATGACCTCTTGCGTGTTTTGAAAATAAATGTATTAAATCCAAATTTGTAAAACGACGATGAATCGAAAAAAAAGAAATTATTATGTTATCTGTATTATGTAATGCAGGGAGGTGTACTATAGAATACACCTATTAATGCCGATGAAATAAAATCAGTTCCTGATAGGAAGGCTTGATAAGAACGGTTAGCCTGAATTAATACTTGAAATAGAGCGTGTTACTAATACTTGTTGAACAGATACTATGTTGAAAATTGTATCTGTCTCTCAATCTTGATAATCGAGGTCAAAATATTGTTATTTAAACGATTTTCTTTACCAAAGCAAATGCTCGAATAATTGTGATATACTACATAATTCTGAAATTTAATGTAAATTTGAGAAAAGAATTAAATCAAGTCTGGTCATGTTCTTTTCGAATTTCTTAGGAATGCTGCATCATGAGAGTAAAGAATCTTAAAATTGAAAATTTTAGAGGCATCAAGAATCTCGACCTTTCTTTCGATGATTCCGAAATGGTCGTGTTTGCAGGCATCAACGGTGCAGGCAAAACAACAGTTCTTGTGGCAATGCAGTATTTGTTCTCATGGTATATAGCTCGTCTGAAAAGCCCGAAGGGCAAGGGGCTTCAGCTAGATGAAAGTGATATTTCAAATGGTCAGCCCTATTGCTTTATCGAAATCGAAATTGAGGAACAGTCCAAGAATGACAATCGCACGGTTCGCTGGTCGTTACTCAAAAAAAGAGCTTCTTACAGGAAGCCCATCGACAGGCAAGCAAGTCGAGCAGAATTGAATGACTTTGCCGATTCCAAAATGGAAATTTTTTCAGATGGTAATGATCATGATTTACCCTTGGTAAGTTTCTATTCTGTCAATAGGATTGTAGATGCAGTACCTTTGCGCGTTCGAAAAAAGCACGAACTCGGCACATTGGACGCCTTTGACAGCGGACTGAGCAATAGCGTGAACTTTCATTCTTTTTTCCTGTGGTTCCGCGAACGCGAGGATCTGGAAAACGAACTCTATCGAGAACAAGGCAAAAAGTTCCTGGGTGACAAGCAACTTATAGCAGTCCGTTCCGCGATCAAGAATCTTCTGCCGGGTTATGAAAAATTTCGTGTAAAGCGAGACCCGCTATCTTTTGTTGTTGAGAAGAAAGGTGAGACGTTCAATTTTGGCCAATTGTCTGATGGCGAAAAGTCCTATATCGCATTGGTTTGTGACATTGCCCGCAAAATGGCGATGGCATCCCCCAAAAGCGATAAACCGCTTGAAAGCCCTGCAATCGTAATGATTGATGAAATCGAGCTACACCTGCACCCAGAATGGCAAATGGGCGTGGTTGACCACCTCAAGAAAACTTTCCCGCATGCACAGTTCTTTTTGACGACGCATTCGCCACACATTGTGACTAACCTGAAAAATTCTGGAGGAGATACCCTTGTCGCGCTTGATAAGGGAGTCGCTGTTCGCGCGACACAAAACCAGTATGGTCAGACAATCGACTTTATTTTGAACGATGTATTCCGGTTGAAAAGCCTAAGAAACGGCGATGTCCAGAAGAAAATTGATGAAGTCTGGAGCCTGCTGAAAAAGGGAGATTGCACCTCTGGCAAGTACCGCAAGCAGCTGGCATGGCTTAAGGAGAACATCAGTCCTGCCGACCCTGAATTTATACGTATAGCTTTGCAGGAAAAAAGAATCGAAAAGGGTCTTGTATGATTTCGGTTAAGAAAAAGGCTCCCTTGAAGTCGTTCGACGATTTTGTCCGCCGAGAAAAACCGAAGGATTGGAATGAAATTCATTCACAGAAAAAATACCCGAACCTGTATAACAACACTAAGGCTGCTCTAGTCGAGGAACAGGGCGGTGTGAGTGCCTATACAGAGGAACCCCTTTCAAAAGACACCCACATAGACCATTTTCGCAAAAGGGATCTATTCCCTAACTTGACTTTTGATTGGAACAATTTATTTGTCGATGGTGTAAGCGAAAATTACGGCGCGAAATTTAAGGACAATCATAAGCATATCAAGAAAGCAGACTATGCTTTGCTGATATCGCCCGCGGAAAACGATGTCGAAAGATTTATCTCGTATATGGAAAACGGTGAAATTGTCGTGGCGAAGGGACTCTCTGCCCAAGATGCGAAACGCGCTGCATTCACGATTGAAACGTTCAATCTGACAGACCCGGGACTAACATCGAGACGAGCTTCTGTCATCAAAATCATTAACGGTTGTGTAGGCTTGTCTCCCGAAGAAATTCGAATAGCTCTACAGGAATTTGGTTTCAGAACCGTTGTTGAGTATGCGATAAATGCTTAAATGGGTTTAGAAAATTTTGGTATAAATATTAGAAAATTGTCTAAAAATTTTTTGTTTTGCTTTTATCAAAGGCTAGTCGAAATATTTGATTATTTTAAAGCCGTCTTCCTTGAAAAGATCATTTCTGGATAGCAAAATATTGTAACCGAGATCGAATGCTGGGGATGGAAAAAGATTTTTTTGAGAAATTAAATTTCCTTCACCTAACCACGATCTTACCCTATCCACGCGCATTCTCAAAATGCAGGCCACTTGAGAAGATAGATCGTAGAAAAGAGGGTTCCCGTTATCCCCGCCTTTCTTTTTTATTAAAAGCCCGTGCTGAGCGTGTGGTCGTAAGAATATTGATGGCAGTGTTTGACGTAGGTCTATTTGGTCAAAAGATTCTGATTTGTAAAAACCTTTGGAAACTTCATTTTCATAGGGTATGGCAAGAAGAATTATATATTGATAAAGTTCGCTCAGGTTTATACATTCCAGATTTTTAAAGTAAGATTTTAGATTTTTCTTTTCTAAAGCCTTCTTTGCTTCAATGATGACTTGGATATTTTCATAATATCCGAAATCTCTAGGTTCGTAAGTTGCGTAACCGTTGTTTTTTTTAACAAAACGATTCTGCCCCATCCATAAAGCAATCCAATGGTTGTCTACCACATCAATGAAGCGCGTTTGAGCTCCGTAATGCTGTAGCATCGATTCTATAATTAATTCCGCTTCACTCTCCCCCCATTCATTTAGATTGAGTTCTTTGCTTAGACCTTTAGGGCTTATCCGCCACGAATGTGGCGGATATAAAAACCGCCCGCTATTTTGGGGACTTTAATGGTCTCTGTGGTTTTAGCGGCTTGAGCGGTTTCAATGGTGTCAAAGGCCTTTGTGACTTTGTTACAGATTTGACTTGTTCCTTTGGATTCCATAAAACATTTTTTCCGAAGTGTCAAAGCATAATAAACCTGATATGGGGCTGAACCAGTTGCCTGTATATGCAATCCATTCCATATCTGTGTTGAATATGTATTTCTCGGTTCAATACATATGACTAAATCACAATCTTTATCAAACAATGGCAGTAAAATTACTTTGTTCTTGTTTTGCAAATTATCAATAGTTCCAATAATCTTTACGGTATGTAAGCGTATATTTTTTGTCAATGAAAAACATAATCTGCATAACGAATTGATGGAATATTTTTTGAAAGAATCGTGTGAATATTGTTTTGTTTGTATTCTGATGTATTGTATGATTCAAAGGGTATTATATATGTCTTTCGAAAAAAAATAATTTATAAGATTTTTCAATTTCTGTGATGTTGGTATTGAAAATTATATTCTAAATATCTATTCTTTTGCACGTTTTTAAAATTAATTTGTGTGATACAACTCGTATTATTGCACAAAGGAGTTAACTTGAATAAGAAATGCCGACAATTTTTTGTGCTCGTATTTTTTGCTTTGATGCAAAATTTATGGGCATCTGTTTTTCCTTATTCTGAATGGAGTCTCGCCAACTACGAAGGGGCGTATGCGACCTTCAACGAGGGTTTTGTTTCTGTTGCCGATGGCGGTTCAGACTATTGGCATGTTCAGCTGACTCGTAGCAATATTGAATTACAGGCTGGCAAGACATACGAAGTCAAGTTTTACCTACAGGGTGTTAGTGCTCGTCGCTATGTAGAAGTTCGCATCGGGCGCGACGGCTTCCCTTACGATGCCTTTGCCGAATTTGGTGAAGTTGCAGCGACCGTAAACGGACGGACTATAACAAAGACTTTCACGATGCAGTCGGGCAATGTAAGCAACGCCCGGTTTGAATTTAACCTTGGTAAAAATTCCGGGACGGTTTATCTATCTGATGTCAGCCTGAATTGCCTTGACTGCGGTTCGAACCAAAATATAGGCGGAAACAATTCTTATGCAACATCTGCAAGTGATTGGGGTTATGTGGTCGTTGCCGACATGGTAGATTTCCGCGACTATTCCATGTCCTTGGGCGATGTATTCGGTCAAAGTCTTGAATTGGGCGCGGACTCCAAGATTTACGGCAATGTCGATGCTTCGGGCCATTGTTTCTTGCGTGAACGTGCGAACATCAGTGGTGATTTACATTATACCAACCAGTGTGAGGAACAAAACGGTGTCGTAGCCAAGACAAAGAGTGCAGCTACTCTATCAAAGCCTGTTGTCGGAATTCCGAACATCGTTGCAGGGATATCGCCAGTCTCGGTCGGAATTGATGAAACTATTACGCTTCTGCCGGGCAATTACGGAGTGTTCTACGCCAATGCAAGATCCAAGGTCCATTTGTCATCGGGTTCTTATACATTTCAAAATATCTTTACGGAACCTGAAGCCGAGTTTGCATTTGACTTGACTTCCGGCCCGATTACAATTAATGTCTTGGGAAATGTCCGCTTCGGCGACCGAAACACGTTCTCCATTACGGGCGGAAACCCCAGTGAAATCTTGTGGAATGTCGCCGGTGAAAATGTCGATATGGGAACGGACGGCCTGTATTTTGGAAAGTTTGTCGCTCCGTCCGCATTCGTTCGCATTCCGTCGCGTTCGCACCTTGTCGGTGCCGTGTATGCAAGCAAATTCCAGATAGAGCCGCAATCTACAGTTTCTCAGGAACCTCGGGCAGCCGAAATCTCCCACAGCGAGGAACATTTCGGACCGTTCTTTGAGCCTGGAGTATTCCGCTATGCTTCTCAACTGCCGCTTTCCGCATCTGCCATCGAAATGTTTGTCTATGCGGATAACGCCCAATTTAAGGTGAATGGCGAAGCATCGACAACGGTCGAACTTCCGTCTTCTAATGTAACCGCAAACATATCGCTTACCAGGAACATGATTTCGGGGTTCCCCGCCGAAGCGTTCAGTAGCAGTTATGTATTCAGCTTTACCAAGAGTGCAAACTACCGCATCTACTGGAATCCGCAAACCCAGTGCAAGCAGGGTTGTGACGGCACAACCGCAGCGACTGCCGTGGGCGACTTTGCGACCGTTCTCGAAACAGCCAAGGCGACAGGCCGCGAAATTAACATGGTGGGTGGCGTTTGGAATGTGACCGACAACTTTACTGACGGAGTAGTTCCTTGGAAAGTCGGTTTTGAACTGGTCGGATACAAGGGTGATATCTGGGATTTGAATTCTGAAAAAGATCTCCCGCTTTTGAACTTGGGTGGAAATACTCATGTGGAAATCGAAGGTCGTTCTCCACGCAGCATTATCGGCCTACGCCTTGAAAATGGATTCAATGCCGAAAATGGTGGAACAATCCATTCCGACAACCAGAAACTGCTTTTGAAAAACATCGTTATCGCAAAGTCTAAGTCAAACAAAAACGGCGGAGCCTTGGCAACAAGTGATTCCTTGTATCTCGAAACAGCTCACTTTACACAGAATACATCGAAAGGAAATGGCGGCGCGATTTCTGCTCAAGGTGAAATCAGTATGCTTAATGTAATCTATTTGAGCAATACGACTGCTCTTAACGGTGGAGCCGTAAATCTTTTAGGTGGCAACACCTACATCGGCAATGCAATTTTCTATGACAACCATGCTGCGAACAATGGCGGTGCAATCAACAATGATGGCGCAACCCTGAATATTTGGAATGCGACATTCTTCGCAAATGTCGCTACGACAAAAAATGGAGCAATATCAGGCAAGGCTAAAGGCTCTATAGGCAACAGCATTTTCTGGAAGAATACAACGGCAACATGCACAGGAGAGTGTGCAGAAGAAGTTGTCGTCGGCTATAGCGCAACAAATTCATCTTTCTCGAAAAACTACATAGGAACAAACATCTACATCGGCGACCCCAAACTCGCAAACGAAAATAATCCAGCCGGCGAAAACGAATATATGAATTACGATGCAGGAATCAATCTTGATCAAAAGTCAAACCTATTGAAAGCTGGCGTAAAGAACAATTTCGCTCCACAATACGACATTGTGGATATGGAACGTGAAGATGACGCAATTGCTTTGGGCCCTTACGCAAACGCAATGCCGTCAAAGAACGCGACATTTGGTGTATTGGACGAAGATGGTAATGTGATCGCTCAAAAGCCTAGCGTTCCTTTGATTAGCGCCGTAATGGGGGCCTATCATAGAAATTATCTTAGGCATTCACCTTATGCTAGAGTATGGAAAGCGACAATTGACAGAAACAAGAAGACGAAAAAATTAAAAAAGGCACATGTTAAATTATGGGTAAAAGACAAGGATGGTAACAAACGCACCAAAGACCCCATTGTCGAATTTGACGTATTCCGCAATGGAGATGAAAACGGTCAATGCGTTTTCCAGACCATGACAAAAAATGAAGGCAAGCCAATTTTATTTTCCAAGCGATTAAAGGATGCCGGCAATTATGACGAAGCTATTGTAATTTACATGGGCGCAGTTACAGATTACTTCTATTACGAGGCAAAGGAGAAGTAGATTATTATGATGAAAGTTTTGAAATTCTTTTTTACATCGCTCTGCATTTTATTTTTACAAGCTTGCGATGACGATGGCTCAAACGAAAATCCAACCCCTCGATGTGAGGAAAATGATCCAAATTGTTACAAGTTAAGTATCAAAGACATTATCCCTTATGAAGGGGAATATGATTTCGAAACCTATGGGAACGGTGAAGTTGTAGAATTTCATTGGAAAGAAACATTAGCGTGGTTTCTTGAGTCAGACAAGCATGAATACGGTTATGATAGAGACCCATATTCCAATTTTGACTATGAAGAAGCTGCATTCCGCGGGAAGGATGTGTATCTTTCTGTAGAAACAGGCAAAACAGCCTATGTAAAAATTAGAATAGACAAAAATTCGTCTGAAGATTTTCATTTGTACAAAATTAAAGAAAATGGAGACGTAGAAAAGAAAGACCTTATTTCTGCAAAAGATATATGTAAAAAAACAGACTGTATTGATGACATTCCTTTATCCGCCGGAGATTATGTCGTTTTCAACGGTGACGAAAAATTGGAAAGATATCTGCATGTAATTTCTTACCCCAAAAATCCCGATAGGGAGGTTTTATTCGTCGAGCTCGGAAGTGAAAACGCCATAGGATGCCTAAACGACAAAGGAGAAACGGGTTGTTACAATTGGAGCACCGTAGAGACAAGATTTAATACAATAATGGCTCAAGCAGTCGTTAAAGCAGATTTTACAGATGTCTCGCCATCTGAGGTCAATCTCAAAGATAGTAAAAAAGGATTTGAAGATAAATTATGGGTTGACTTGACAGAAAAAAGAAAAAAACAAATCGAGATATTTGATGACGAAGGAGAAAAAGTTATTGGACATAAAAAAATAGAATATCCTATCGTAAACGATCTTTATGAAAAAATAAAATACACAAATAAATATGGTTGCGGGAAAGAATACGATGAACTGATCGAAGCCGCCAAATTAAGAGATCCTGTAAAAGATGTTTACAAAGAAGCCTATAACAATTACACCACTAAAGTAAACGAATATAATGATGCGCTCATTAAAGAATGTACTTATAAAGAAGGGCGATATATAAACTGTTCTAGCAAAATCACAACCTTAAAAGAAGAACTAGACGAACTCAAAAAAATACGCGAAGATGCAGAAACAAATTATGGACCGTTAATAGATGATTATAACAGCAAAGTCAACGCTTTCAATAACGCTTGTCAGAATGCACGGGAAAAACATTTCGCCTTAGGAATAAATGAAATGCGAATAGGTTGGAAGGTTGAAGGCTTTACAAATGAAGTGTATGAAAATCTCAATGCCGTCATCAATTTGTGTCAAAAAGAAGAAGAAAGCGGACCCATAGGAATCGGAGATGATGATGTAATATGCAATAAAAAGGCAAATTTCTTATCCATGAGATTATATAATGATTGCTCCAAAAGCAGCATTCCGGTACAAATGAAAATCGGAACCTACAATAAAGACGAGGACTCTTTTTTTGCATCTATATCAGGCGCTGAATCTTTTGACCGAAAGTGCATGTATTTTGTCTATGCAGATGTATTTCCTTTTGTTCCTGATGATGCACAAACGGCCCAAGTCACTATGTATGAATACGAATCTAAAGCAAATAAAACTGTAATAGGCGGACTTGTTTGGGGCGCACATTTAAACGGCGATGCATCTTTAAATACCATTGTTCACGAAATAGGGCATTCATACGGATTAACAGACTTATACATCGCTGATGACGAGCCGACATTCGCGGCAACATATACCAGTATGTACAATACATTTGCCTTTGATGAGGGAAATATTATGTTTTGGAGAATACCTTCTGGGCAGCGCATACGTTATAGGCCTTTATTCGTTGTCAAAACCGGAACAAGTGAACGCTACAGTTTAAATCACAATGATTTACCTCCATACGCAACAGAAAATCAATGGGAATGTATTCGTAATAGTGAGAAATGCTTTAAAGATAAGTAGGTCATTTATGAAAAAAACAAGTATAACCTTCATTATTCTATTTACTTTAATTGCAGCATCTTTTGCTGCAAACTATAAATTGTATGAAATGGACGGAACAATGGTTGGTCCTTCCAACAAAACTAAAGGCCCTAAAGCCTTGGCAAAAACAAATCACGGTATAGAAAAAAACAATAGTGTTTTAGAACAATTTTACAACAACCTAGATACCATTCACATTTCGTTGAAAAATTCAATTCATTGGCTTGAAATAGAAAAAAATACAAATTATACAATCTGTATAGATGACGCAAATGAAGGCCTATGGAAAGGAAACGATTTCTCATATAAAAAAGAGCTTAATTGCATTCATTTAAATTCAGGAAAATATGTAAAAAACGGAAAAATTTGGTACACGACCCAATTGGGTAATGTTCACACATTCAACATTCTTGTTGGAATGAAATATATAGATTTGTCAAAGCAGGATCACCTTCTCGGATATTCAATGGTTAATATTAGCACCAATCAATACGGGCAAATACACGATCGTGACCCTGCAAGATTCGAAAAAATAAACAAAATTCTTGCTGTCGATATATATAAAGTGACAGAATGCGAATTCATCCAAGTTTTATGGGATTCAATTCCATCACAGACAAACGACAAATATCCTGAAAATTATAATTTTTGGATCAAAAAAAAGAAGGTGATGAATAAAAATGATTTATGCGATATTCATGATTCTGCTGCAATTCGTGTATTTCTATACAATGCCTTTATTTATGCGAATAATCGTAGCATAAGAGATGGCTTGCAGCCAGTTTACACTTTAAAGATAGACAATAATCCAGACAATTTTTCAACCAACAAAAAAAATAGTGATTTTTACATTAAAGGATACGCTTTTTTCAAATCAAATGCTGATTGGGATATGATTTTTGTAAAAATCAACAAAAAAGCTAATGGTTATCGCCTACCTTATTATGACGAATGGATGGCGTTAGCTAGAGGCGGTAACAAAAAAAATTACGCCAACATTTGGGGTGGCATAAAAGATTCCAATTTAGCAGCGCAATATGCTTGGTTTGGAAACCGTAATTCTGATGATCCAATATTTGCAAGAAGCGACGAGTGGAAGAAAGAATCATGCGGAGAATGGAAACAAAATTCTCAACCAGTTGGAATGCTGAAGCCTAACGCATTTGGACTCTATGATATGATGGGATTGGTATGTGAAAATGTCATATTGGAGAATAAAAATCTATACGATTACGAAAGATTTACAACATGCAAAGGTGGCTTTTTGACTGATTCACTTGAAAATATGAATCTCAGTGCACATTGTGATGCAAAAAATGGAGCAGTAAAAACCTTTCAAGGATTACGTTTAGTAAGACAACTTGAATATACCGGAGCAAAGTACACCATGCGACCGGAGTAATGGAAACCGGCGTACCGGTCAATTGGAAACCGCGTCTCTGAAAACGCAGTCGACTCTCATTTAGTGATTTACTTATGGCTGGATAAGACCAGCATCTCGCATTCGCATATACATTGTGCCTTTGGATATGCTTGCTTGCGAATGGCTCGCGCGAACAAGCTTAAGAATCACGCGCGGCCCCAACATTCTGAATTGAGCATAAAAATAGAACTATCAAAACGGTTTCCTAAATGTCGGAATTGCGGTTTCCTCTATCCCGGACTGGCGGTTTTTTCTTGCCGGAATATTCACTTGATTAAGCAAAGACCCCGGCATTGAACTGCCGAGGTCTTCAGGTTTTATGTATTTTTGCGCTAGCGAGGCTTAAGCCTGCTTGTAGCTTTCCATCGCGGCGACGTCAAGACTCTTCACGAAGTTGTAGTGCTTCGCGACTTCGGCTTCGGCGAGGTTCAGGTACACCTTCACGCTCTTGTCGAACAGTTCAAATGAAGAATTTCTTCACTCGTCTTTATTATACTGATTCAATTTTATTCTATTTGTGAGAATTCCACCAAGTGGGATTTGTTATGTATCGCTCGAGCAAATCGTAGCGTCTGAATGCAGTCGCTATAGTTCTTCCGTCAAGTTCGTTGATAGCTTCTTTCTGAAAATACTCGCTAAGCATTTTGTAGAGAAGGGTTTCACCGATTGTAATTAAATTTTGTTTATTCTCATCAAAGAACGAAAGTATGTCGTAAAAATTTTTATGGTCAATATTCTTGTATTCAATCTGTTTCTGTTCTAGAAGCAATTTACCCACAATGTTAGACATAAAGTGTGTTTCAAACGGTCTAATCGCATCACAATTGGGTTCGCCGGAATGATGTTTCCTTATCGCATCACAATATCTGAAAATTTGCACAGCGACAATCATCTGAGCGGCATTTATATTGCCAAAAATTTCATTAAAATAGCTACCAAAAAGGTCGTTCTTTCTATACCTTGCTATATGAGGTTTGTTACGCCATACAGAAAGAATGGCTTCCGCCGCGACCGTTGACGGGATTGCGTTTATCGCAGTACTATAATCACGCTTGCGTCTGTATGTGAATCCTAATTCGGCAGCCCCTTTTTCTAACAAGGTTTGCTTTTCATCGTTGGCTTTTAAATCCCTAAGATCAACAGGGTTTTGACTGTTGGTGGCGTAAGTAATATCTCTTATCGTCTGTTCGTCATCGCTAAGTTCGTAGATTCGAACGAGTACAAAGATCTGGGAAAAATCCAATGCTGGATTTTCCTTTATCGTTTGGAATATCGTTTTACAGGTCTGACCACCATTGATTATTTGCAGTGAATTTAGCTTCACAATCCAGTTGGATTGTTGCAATCCATTATATGCAAATTTTTCGCAGACCAGCGTCAACCCATTGTTGTAAAAAAAGAAATTCTGCTTCTTTTGGGCGTCAAGAAGCGTCTCTACAATCCCGTTGTTGACTGCATTCTTTCCCAAGTATCGACGAATATTCTTTTCTAAGAGAGAATCACCATATTGTTCAAAAAGAGAGAAAACCTCTGTTACGGGAATCTTTCCGAGAATGACCCGTTTGTAATTAAAGTTTTCTTGGATCGCCGCACCAGACAAGGTTAGTTGCGTATTTATTTTTTTAGGGCTTGTTACGTATTTTACAATGTCTGTATGGTTGTAGTGAACAAATTTTACTTGGGGTTGATTGCCAAAGGTGTTCTTGATGTAGCTATCACCCGTTTCATCCCATTTCAAGCCGTTGTTTAGCATGACGAAAGTCACGTATGGAATATGACCTTCAAGAATGAGAGAGCGGATTTCATTGACTTTTGTTTGACTTTGCTCGTTTAAAACCATGTGCGCGGAAGGATCAAAAACGCACTTTACTGTGTTTACAGCCTTTTCAACTGCATTTGCAGGAAAGTTTGTATCACTATCCAAATTTCGGGTATACTTGGATTGGAAAAGAATGACATTAAGCTGCATGTCCGCACCATCAACAATATAGGCTGCGTCAAAACCGCCATCATTCCGCCCTTCCGTAATGTACTGTAGCGTGTCAGGAATGTCAAGGTCCAAATACGCGGACACGCCCAACATGAGAAACGCCTTGGAAATGTTCTTTTCCTCGGATTCCGTAAAAATACCTGGGTTCTCTTTGATAAGCCCAAGAATTCGTTGATCCACAATTTGCTTGGCAATATCCATTATTTATGTTTCCTTAACTATTTTATAAAATAAACTATTTTACGATTAATGTCAACATCTCGATATCGCTCTTAGACGTTTTGAAGTTCTTATTTTTTATTGCAATCAGCAATTGATCAAATACATTTATTATATTATTGACTGTCGTTTCTTCATCATCACGTCCTATTTTTACAATATTCCCCCCGATTTCTGTTATTTGATTTTCAACATTATCAAAAAAAGACCCCGTATCAGTACCCATCAAATCAAATATTGTTAACCGAGGCGCAATTTTTGATTTAAAGTCATAAAAAATACTCAAAACTTCGTCAACTTTCTGCCTTGTATTATTCGTATCAGAAGATTTTTTGACGTTTTCCTCAAGTTCAAGAGCTTTTTGCCGGATATTCTCTTTTGAATTATCAATTAAATCTAGAGCATGTAAAGTCACATAGGTAAAGTATTGGACTATGTTGGAGTTTAATAAGAGGGTAGCTAAGCTACTACCTTCATTGCGCAACCTCAATAGGTAAAACAATGGCAAAAGTCAACTACAACTCTGAAACTCGGGAACAAGTCATTAAGCCCGTACGACAACGCGGCGATGGAGAGCTTCTTCGCCAGCTTGAAAAAGGAGCAAGTTCACCACAGGACATACGCAGATATTGACGAGGTCAAGGAGGATTTGTTCAAGTATATCGAACTGTTTTACAATCGCAAGCGCTTGCATAGCAGCCTAGGGTACATGAGTCCGGTTGCATACCGCTTGCAGAAACTTAGCGCATAAACCTTAACAATTAATACGAAAAAAGTGGCTCTCCTAAACAAAGTGTGGAGCCGTTTCTTGTAAAAATAGCCTAAAATCAGCCAAAAACCAAGGAAACGACAAAAAAAAGGCATCTGAAAATTCCTAAAAGTTTTTTTGCAACAAAAAACAAAACACAGGATAGAATCAGATGCCGTCCAAAAGTATAGTTAAAAAGCTCCTTGAACTCAAGTACACTGCCATCGACAAGATCTCCTACGAAGGCGATAAAGTCATCATAGATGTCCATCCGACCAAAAACTACGTCGGAAGATGCGGCTGCTGTGGCTGTAAGGGACAACACTACGACAATGGTAGGGGATTGAGGCTGTGGCGGTCCTCGGACCACGAGGGAACTCAGGTGTAT
>JAZRXW010000096.1:0-118849 GCA_045600425.1 Fibrobacter sp. | reverse complement strand
GCCTTCGGTCGGGACAAACATGCCCTCGATGCTCCAGCCACCATCGTAGAATCCCTTGGTGGGGATGTTCACCGCAAGAGCGCCCAATGCGATCGGCAAGAGCAGCAGCGGTTCGAACTTTTTCACGATTGCCAAGTACATAAGGACGAAGCTGACAATCCACATCACGATCATAGAAGGCGTGATGTAGGCAAAGCCAGTGTCGCCAGCGAACTGGGCAACGGAGCTAAGGATTGAACTCATTTATATGTACCTCAGTAGGCTAAATTAAGCGATGGTGAGGAGAGTCTGGCCATCAACGACAGTGTCGGTTTCCTTAACGGAAACAGAGTTCACGGTACCTGCGCAAGGAGCGACAACCGGGTTTTCCATCTTGAGGGCTTCGATGATTGCAACTTCCTGGTTAGCTTCAACGTGATCGCCAACCTTGACCTTCAGCTTGAACACAGAACCAGCGAGGGGGCTCTTCACTTCGGTGCCACCAGCAACGGCCGGAGCAGCAGCGGGAGCAGGAGCGGCAACCGGAGCCGGAGCAACAGGAGCTGCAGCGGGAGCAACGGCAACATTGGAATCAAGAACTTCAACTTCTACATCGTAGCTCTTGCCTTCGAAACTGATACGTACGGTCTTCTTCATTTTGATTTTTCCTGGCTTTATAAGCCTGTTGAATTTTTAAAGGTTATTCCTAAGTCTTAGACTTCGTTTAAACAATCGTCCAAGCAGGAGAGTTAACATTCTTGTATGCGGTGACGCGGCAGGGCTGACCCAGGACCTGAGTTGCAGCAGCGGTCATGATCACCACCAGTTCGTCGTTGGTAAGGCCCGGATGTTCTTCGAGGGCGGCAATAGCAGCGATAGACAGGAAGGCCTGGAGCTGCTTGTTGGTCATGCCCGGATGAACGCTCTTAGCATTGGGATCCCAGTCGCAGTGGGCGGGACCAATGGTACGGGGTGCGGCGGCAGCGGGAGCAGCAGCGGCGGCGGCAGCGGGTGCTGCAGCGGCAGGCTTGACTGCGGGTGCCGGAGCCTTGTCCTGATTGAGGCCAAGCTTAGCCATGACGAAATTCATCAAGTAGCAAAGCAGGCAAAGGCCGATAATAACAGCCATCACCACGATAAGGCCAGTTGCCTGGAATTCGGCAAGCTTGCCCAGAGTGAAGACTTCCGTCTTGCCCTGGCAACCCGTTTCGGTAACGGTGCCATCGCAGTATTCCTTGCCCAAGGTTGCCTTGGCAATGGGAAGCACCTTTGCAGATGCATCGTCCTTTGCCTTGAGGGCATTACGGGCAATCACAGACTGGTCATAAGTCTTGTAAAGCACCTGGAATCCACCACCGTGGGCTTCGACAATTTCGAAGACGGCAGAATCGGCACCAGGAGTAAGGTCAAGCTGAGCCTGAACCTTAGCAGCATCAGTGGGGGACATCAAGCCGATTTGTTCGTCGAAACGTCCCTTTACCGGTGCAACCTGTTGTTGTTGCGTTTCATTCATATTGGATTTTATCCATTCTTTTAGGTGAACATTTTGATAAAAATCAACGATGGAAATTTAGTATTTAGCGGAGAGGTTAAAGGTTAAAGGTTAAAGATCTTGGGCCAAAAAAGGGAGATTTTACATAGGAAAAGGTCCCTCCGTTCGCCAGGGGAACCTTCACATTCATCCGTCTTTACAAAGTATGGAAAACTAGATTATCATGATACCGGTATCAAGACCGCGGACCGGTACATAGCGGACCTGACCCGCACTGTTCACAATAACGGCAACGCCGGTCAAGTAGTAAATCCAGTTGCGGTTATCAAAATAACGCAAGTTCACCTTCTTCTGGGAGGCATAAACCGCAAGAGGCAGCACCATCATATCGTGGGAGATATAGAAGTTCACCTTCTGGAGTTTCACCTGGTTAGCCAAGATATAGGTGGAAACGAACTCCTTGCTACGCTTTTCTAGATCGTAGAATGCGTCGGAATACATACCCCTGTAGGCGTAGCGGGTATAGACGTTCAAGGAGCCGCCGCCGGAAGCCTTCGCGCTGCCGTAAGCGTTCTGATCCTTGATGTAATAGTCCCCGTCCAAGCCATCGATTACTTCGGGTGTCACGTTAGTTTGTCCGTTACCCAAGGCAATGTTTTCGCAGGTCTCCTTAGTGCGGACGTACCCGGAATATCCCAGATAGAAAGGACCAGCCCCGACGAACTTCTTGCCAACACTCTGGGCCTGGGCCTTGCCGCCTTCGGTCAAGTGACCGTTCTTGCCCGTATCATCGGTACGTTCAGCATGACGCAAGACAAACACCACCTTTTCGTCGGCAGCCAGAGAGGCATACACGTCTTCTACAGGGGAAAAATCCATAACGTCATCGGCAGTTATCGGGCGCCAGGACTTCTTGGACTCTTCGTAAACGTAGGTTTTGTTCTGGTTGATTACGCCCGAACGGAAGGCTCCGTCATACTTGGTGGTGTCGGCACCCAACCCAACCGTATCCTTCTCGATATCGGTAGCGGTACGCCACAGGTGGGTTCCGGCATCGCATATAAAGCGAGTACGGGGACCGTTGGGATCCGCATAGTAGGACACAAAGAAAGCACTCTGGCTATAGCCAATGTGGGTCACCGTTCCCGCAGTCTGAGCGTTACAGGCAGGGAACTGGTAGGCACTTGTCCAGAAATTACGGAGGTGCGTTTCAAAGTCAGGGACCGCACCGTGTCCCAAGTTTTCCAGATTCTTGCGGATTGTGCGGTAAGCACCGCTAGTATCCATGACCATCAGCCAGTCAGCAAGGTCCGCACGGGCACCCCAGTCATCCCAGTTGCCATTTCCGCGGATACGGTCTGCTATACCGTTGGCATAGGCAATCATCTCATCGCCGCTGCCCTTGCGCTGCATCATGACAGAAATCGCGATGAGGGCAGCACTAAACTCGCCATCGTCAAACAGGCTAATGTCATCGGCAGTCATGGACTTGGTCACCGGAGCGGTTTGACCAAAACCGCCAAAGCCCCCCTGCTGTTGCCCCTGTGCAAAAGAAGCGTCATTAAATCCATCAATCTTTATACCGAAGGAGTAGAGAATGTCCTTGAGGGCCTGTTCCTTCACAGTACGAATAGGCTGGTTGTTCCCCGTATTTTCTACAATCTTCAAAGTGCGGGGAGCCTCAAGATGGGTCAGCATGTTGACATTCACGGAATCCCGTTCCGTAAGGTCGGTCACCGCAGTCAGGGTCACCAAGTCCGCAGAAAGTCCGCCCGTCAGTTCGTTTCTATAAAAACCGCTAGCTTCCACGCGGACGTAGGGAGAAACCAGGTCAAGACCTTCAAAACCGTAGCTACCGTTTGCAGAGGTAACGCAGGTCTTGTGACTACGGTCGGAATCAGCCAGACGCATGACGCTGTCCAGTTCCACCACCTTCACAGACGTTCCATGACGGAAGGGGCCCTTTTCGGCAATGCCTGCAAGGGAAACACCCTGGCGGCGGAAAACGTAATCGCCGGTAAGAGTATCAAGACCAAAGCGGGAAGGCGGCACTACCACAGGTTCCAAGTTGCTAGGAGCAAGAACTCCATTTTCGCAAGTAACGCCGATGGTTTCAACAATGTTGTTCAGCCAGTTGCCTTCTACGCAAAAATACAGCGTATTTTCGGCAGCCACCATGAAGGACTCCCCTTCGTTGGCCGCAGTGCAGCTGGGCAGGTCGCCAGCATTACCAACCAGCGTCGTGTCTTCAACCACAGGTTCCTCGTCAATGCCAGGAATTACAGGGGTGTTACCCTCCCCCGGATTTTGGGGATCCTGAGAGCCGAAATTTCCTCCCAGCGAGGAACTAGAGAAACTTTCTGAAAAATCGCCTTCGACACCTGTAGATCCTTTACAGGCGATAAAGACGAGGGGCATAATCAAAAAAAGCAAACGGTACATTTGTGAACAATATAAAAAGGAGCCGTTTTATTTCCAACAAAATTTTTGATTACATACCCCCGAAAACACTGCATCTGCGAACTTCGGGCGGGTCTTGCGCTCTTTTTTACAGCATGCTTCCAGTTTCCAGGAATTTTTGGTGCATTTCGAAGGCGCGGTTAATGGCCAGCGGCATGTGGATGCCCTTGGCGTGCTTCAGGCTGTACTCCAAAAAGTCCGTCAGCGGTTCCTTGAAGTTGGGATGGGCGCAGTTCTTGATAATGAGGCGTGCACGGTCTTCGGCAGCAAGGCCACGAAGGTCGGCAAGCCCCTGTTCTGTCACAAAAATCATGGTGTCGTGGTCTGGATGGTCCACGTGACTTACGTAGGGAACCACGGAACTGATGGTACCGTTCTTCGCTACAGAGGGCGTCATGAAGAATCCCAGCAGGCAGTTTCGGGCAAAGTCCGCAGAACCGCCAATGCCGTTCATCATAGCAGATCCAGTCACCAAAGAACTGTTCACGTTACCGAAGATATCCACTTCCAGGGCGGTATTCATGGAGATAACGCCAATGCGCTTGATGACATCGGGACTGTTGCTCACTTCCTGCTGGCGGATAATGAGATGTTTCTTCCATTCTTCCGCGTTGTCCACAAACTCCTTCTGGGTACTTTCGGACAAAGTAAGTGCCGTGCCAGAGGCGATGCCCAGCTTGCCGTTCTTCAACAGCGGGAGAACGGCCTCCTGGATGACTTCGGTGTAAAGGTCTATCTTGCTCAGGCGATCGTCTGCAGCCATGGCAGAAAGAACTGCATTTGCAACCTTACCCACGCCGCTCTGATAGGCAAGTCCCTTCAGGAGGCGTCCGCGGTTTTCCTCGTAGCGGATAAAGTCCAGAATGCGTTCGCCGATATTGCGGGAAATTTCATCCGGTTCCACAAAGGGCGTCACTTCGTCAAAGCGGGACTGCTCCACAATGGCAACCACCCGATTGGGATTCACGCGGGCAAAGGTGTCGCCTACACGGTCGCCGGCTGCATCAATAGGCAGAGCCTTTGCGTGGGGCGGAAGTTCTGGAAGTGCCACGTCGTGAATGCCGACGCAGGCATCCCCAAAGCGGGTGTTCAGTTCCAGAATGATCTTTTCCGCGGATTCCAGAAAAGTCACGGAGTTTCCGCCGGAGGTAGAAAGGCAGACACGGCCATCGGGCAAAATGCTGGTGACTTCCACAATGGCAACCGTGGGACGGGGAAGTGCACCGGTGCGAATCCAGTAGCCCATCTTCCCGAGATGAGCGTCAATGTACTTGATGGCACCGGAATTAATGGCCTTGCGAAGGGCTGGATTGGACTGGTAAGGCATGCGGAAGCTGACCGCTTCTGCACGGGCAAGAGCGCCGTCGCAGGAATCGCCGGTAGAGGCCCCGGAGAAAAGCGTCACCTGAAAGGGCTTACCCTCGGCATGGAGCTTTTCGGCTCGTGCCGCCAAAGCTGTAGGAACCACCTTAGGGTAACCTGCCAAGGTGAAACCGGAAACACCAAGAACATCACCGTCATTTATAAGGAGGGCGGCTTCTTCAGCACTGCACTTTTTATCTTCAATCCAATTCATAGCACCACAAAATAATTATTTTCCACCCGATGCTTCACTTTCTCAAGTACAATCTCATTGGAATTATCAACACCCTCATTACCCTTCTTGTAGTCTGGGTACTTCACCAGATGCTGGACTGGAATCTGGAACTTTCCAACTTTTTGGGATTCATCGCCGGCGGGTGCAACAGTTATATTATGAATCGTGTCTGGAACTTCAAGAGCAGCAACGCCAAGAAAGCAGAAGTTTTTCGTTTTCTTGCAGTGTTCCTCTGCGCTTATGGTTTAAATCTTCTCGTCCTGGAGGGGTGCGTCTATGCCCTGGAGAACTTCCAGTTCCTCGCCGGACTTAACGAATTTACCGCCCGATTTATGAAGCCCACCTACCTGGCAAATATCGTCGCAAACGTAGTTTACGTCGTAGCAAGCTTTGCTCTATATAAAAAATGGGTTTTCAAAAAGTAAAATGCAACCCGTCAGTACCAGCAGACATCTAAAGTAGGCTTATGGAAAAATCCCCCATTCTATCAATCCAGAATATCCGTCGCGACTTCAAGATGGGCGACGAAATCGTCCACGCACTGCGTGGGGTGAGCTTTGATATTCACGAGGGGGAATTTGTCACCATCATGGGTACCAGCGGTTCCGGCAAGTCCACCATGCTGAACATTCTTGGATGCATGGACAAGCCCACCAGCGGCCACTACATTCTGGACGGGGAACACACAGAAAAACTAAAGCGGGACGCCCTTGCACGCATCCGCAACAAGAAGCTTGGTTTTGTGTTCCAGAGCTACAATCTGCTCAGCAGAACCACAGCGCTGGAAAACGTAGAACTGCCCCTGCTGTACAATTCCAGGGTGTCGTCAGGAGAACGTCGCCGCCGCGCCATTAAGGCTCTGGAAATGGTCGGGCTTCAGGACCGTATGAACCATTTGCCCAACCAGATGTCCGGCGGCCAGCAGCAGCGCGTAGCCATCGCCCGCGCCCTGGTCAACGATCCGGTGATTATCCTTGCGGACGAAGCTACGGGAAACCTGGACACCCGCACCAGCTACGAAATCATGATGATTTTTCAGGAACTGCACCGTCAGGGAAAAACCATCGCCTTCGTAACACACGAACCGGATATCGCCACCTTCAGCGGACGCACCATTACGTTGCGAGATGGACTTTTGAAAAAGGACGTGGTGAACGAAAATATTGCAGACGCAAAGGCTGCCCTGGAAGCATTGCCGCCGCCGGAAGTTTTTGACGAAGATTCCGAAGACGCTTCCGAAAAAAATCAACGGGGAGTGGCCTCCAAATGAGTCTATTTATCCTGATAAAAATTGCAATAAAGGCTTTGTTCCGCAACCGTATGCGTACGGTCCTTTCTGTGTTGGGCATTGTCATCGGCGTTGCAGCCGTGATTGCCATGGTGGCTATGGGCGAAGGTTCCAAGCAGGCCATCAAGGACCAGATGACATCTATGGGAACAAACGTCATTATCATTTCTCCGAACCGCGACCGCCGTGGCGGCGTTCAGATGGACGCAGGCTCCACCTACCTGGAAGAAGAGGACCTGAAGACCATTCAAAAGGAAGCCCAGTACATTAGCGCCATTTCGCCTATGGTTACAGCCGGCGGGCAAGCCATCGTAGGCAACAACAACTCCCCCACACCTCTCAGCGGCGTTTCTGCAGACTACCTCAAGATTCGCAATTACGAAATTGAAGACGGAGTCATGTTTGACGACGAGGCAGACCGTATGGCAAAAGTCTGCGTCATCGGGCAGACCGTAGTCAAGAATCTTTTCCCCGAAGGTGATCCCATCGGCAAAACCCTTCGATACAAGAGCATTCCCCTGAAGGTGATTGGCACATTGAAAGCCAAGGGTACAGGAGATTTCGGGCAGGACAACGACGACATCATTTTTGCACCCTACCAGACCGTTCTAAGGCGTTTTAACGCCACCAAGGAAATCCGTCAGATGTTCGCCAGCTCCCTAGGGGAAGGCTACTCCGACCAGGCATCCGAAGAAATCATGAGCATTCTCAAGGAACGCCGTCAGTGGACAAAACCCATGGATCCCTTCCGCATTTTCACCCAGGAAGAAATGATCCAGACTATGACCGAAACCTCCGACATGCTGTCGCTGGTCCTTACCGTCATCGCGGGTATCAGCCTTCTGGTGGGCGGCATCGGCATCATGAACATCATGTACGTCTCTGTCACGGAACGCACCAAGGAAATCGGATTGCGAATGGCCATCGGCGCCCGGGGTCGCGACATTCTGATGCAGTTCCTGCTGGAGTCCATCATGATCAGCCTCCTAGGCGGACTGCTTGGAATCGCCCTGGGAATAGGTGCCGCACAAATCGTCGGGAGTGCGCTGAAATTCCCCATGATTGTTTCACCCGGCAGCATCATTGTCAGTTTTGGCGTTTGCTTTGCCACGGGAGTTTTCTTCGGTTGGTACCCAGCACGAAAAGCCAGCAGGCTGGATCCTATTGAAGCATTGAGATTTGAATAGAAGGTACCTAGCATCAAGTATATGTAAAAATGTCGGCGGTAAAACGTCGGCATTTTTCATACCCTGTAAAGTTCTACTGTCGTTCTAGTACACCAAGTTTCAAAAGTTCTTTTTTTGATTACCGCCTCACGGTTTTTCTTGTATATTTAAGGCATGGAATTTCTTGAATCTCTAAAAGACATGCCGGTCATCGGCATCCTCCGCGACATCCCTCGCGGTTCCGAAGAACTTTGCGCCCAAACTGCACACAAGTGCGGTTTGAAGGCTATCGAAGTCACTATGAACACCGACGGTGCAGCAGAAATCATTACCGCCCTGAGGGACGCATGTAAACCTTACGGCATCGCCGTGGGCGCAGGTACCGTACGTCACGACAAGGACTTGGAAAGAGCGTTACTCGCTGGAGCAAGTTTCATCGTAACACCCAACACCCGCACCAACATCATCCGCACGGCAGCAGGATCCAAAACCCCTATTATTCCTGGTGCACTCACCCCCACAGAAATCCAGAAAGCTTACGACTTAGGCGCAACTGCCGTAAAAATTTTCCCCGTAGACTGTGTTGGCGGTCCCAAGTACATCAAGGCGCTCCGCGGCCCCTTCCGCGATATCCCGCTGTTAGCCTGCAGCGGCGTGAATGCGGAAAACGCAGGCGAATACATTAAGGCTGGTGCCAACTTGCTGGCCTTTGGTGGAAGCATCTTCAGCGCCAAGCTCATGCAAGAAGGCAACTGGGACGAAATCGGACGCCGCCTGACGGAACTACTGGACGCCGTACGCACCGCCCTGAAATAAACCCGAAACAAACCCGAATATCAAAAAATGGCGCAGGAGTACCTGCGCCATTTTCATAATTCATAACTTGAAATTCATAATTACAAGCCCCCTCACCCTAGAAAAGTGCCAAGCACTTTTCAGGCGGGGTTCCACAGGGGCAGCGCCCCTTGCGTCTTAAATTTTTCAGATAATTTCCCCACGAATTCATTCTCATGTTCTGGGGGAGCAGTAGAGGGGGCCTAGCCCCCTCACCCTAGAAAAGTGCCTGCACTTTTCAGGCGGGGTTCCACAGGGGCAGCGCCCCTTGCATCATTTCCCTTTCATTTTCTTCTTGCATTCGTACATGCTCACATCTGCACTGTGGAGCATGTCATCCATTTCCGGGTAATCCTCGGTGGAATGCGCAATTCCATAAGCAAAGGAGACCTTCTGGTCCACGATGGTTATATCGCTCACCGCTTTTTGCATACGTTCAACGCAGCTGAAAGCCCCCTTCTTGTCGGTTTCCGGACAGATAATCATGAACTCGTCACCGCCCATACGGAACAGCAGGTCAGACTCACGCAGCGAACCCTTCACTGCATTAACCACAGAACGCAGCATCAAATCGCCAGCCTGATGACCATAGCGGTCATTCACCACCTTCAAGCCATTTACATCAAAATAAATCAGGGCAAACGGATTCCCATAACGGCGGGAACGCGAGAACCATTCCCTCAGGGAGTACATGCCATGACGCCTATTGAAGCATCCCGTCATTTCGTCCGTCAGGGAGATATCCCGAAGGTGCCGCAACGCACGGGCCAAGCGAATATGCACATTGACGCGGGCCAACAGCACATCGGAAATAGAACTCTTGCAAATAAAGTCCGAAGCTCCGGAGTGGAAACCCTTGGTAATGCTGTCCGTATCTTCACGACTAGTCAAGAAAATAATCGGCAGGTCGTCCAGAGCGTAACGCTGGCGGATACGCAGACAAACCTCAAAACCGTTCAAGGAAGGCATGTTGATATCCAACAGGACCAAGTCCACACGGTCGGTGTCCAAAAAATCTAAAGCGTCCTTGCCTGAATGGCAGCAAATAACGCTGTAACCAACCTGTTCCAAGAGATTCCGAGTGTTATTCAACACTTCGGCGTTATCGTCAACAATAAGAATTTTTTCTTCTACCATATGAAACCCGTTTTTCCATCCATACACACCAAAACAGATTCACGGCAACGCAATATAGCTATAACTTACTCATCCCCGAAAAAATTCCAGGGCGGGAGCATCTTTTACTAGACCCAGTTTTTTGGACCATTCAAAAAATCTGCCCAAAGATTCCTTTCGTTCGTCCGTAAAACGATAATCCAAGGCGCTGTAATACTCCTCCACCACCTTTCGAGGCAAGTGGACCGGATAGCGCTCCAGCCATTTGTCCAAAGCCTTGGAAGGATCCTCCCTGAACTTTTCGATACTCACCCGGGTGGCATCCAGATAACGGCGCAAGGAGTCCACGGTACCCGCTTCCAGGGCCGACTTGGAAATAATCCACGCCCCAAAGACAAAAGGCACCTTCTGCCATTCCTGCCAAAGGGTTCCCAGGTCATAGCTAAAGGGGAAACGCCCGCGTTCGTTTTCTTCCAGAGCCTGGTCCCCGATAAGCAGGCAAGCATCGTCACCATCCTGGTAGGAGCCATCCACATACTGCGGCACAAGCCCGAACCGTTCCTCCAGCAATATGCGAAGAAGCGTCACAGAGGTTTTGCTCTGGGAGGTCATCCTGATTTTCTTGCCCACAAGAGAGTTTATCTGAAAATTTGAAAATAACTTAACAGAACGGACTTCAAAGGAACAAGAGGTGCACAATTCCGAGGACAAGACAAAGGCACCCGGTTTTTGAGCAAAGGTAATGGAAGAGGCCGGTGACAGGTGGATAGAGCCATCTTTCAACCCAGCACAATGGGCACTTGGAGGTCCGTCCACAAATTCTACATCGGGATAATCACTTTCACGTCCCAAAAAATCATGAAAAAAGGGCGCACAGACCAAAAAAGGTATTCGACCAACTCGTAACGTCATGTAAAAAAGTTAACTTTTCTGCCGGCTTCAAATTGTGAAGCCAGAGGATAATTGAAACGAAATAAAACATTTGTAAAATGGCTAAGGTATAATGGCTGTATTTCACGTTAAGAAAACCTCCCTCGGCGAAGACCAGAAGACCCTGGTTTTCAAAGGCAAAATTATTGAAGGCCCTATCAGCAAGGGCATGACCATCAAGATTCCTGTTACCCAGGAAGCGGTCATTGAAATGAAGATTTATGACGTCGTCCTGTTTGATAAGCAGAAGGACGACGACAAGAAGGTCGGTCTCGTCGTGGACTTCGACGGCCTCCCTGATGATATGGAGGTCATCATGGGCTTGAACATCGCCGAAGAAGACCTGGACATCGTAAACGGATAAAATTTTCCAACATCGACCACCAATTCAGGTGGTCGAGAACAATTAATGGGATGGCACAATGAAAAAAGAAAGACTACGGGGAGTGAATTTGGGTGGATGGTTCAGTCAGGTCGACTGCATTCAGGAAAAAGATCCTGTAGGTTTTCCGGGTCTTGTTCCACACATTAAATCATTCCTTGACGTCAGTGATTTCAAGCGCATCCGCGAGGCGGGGTTCAACCACGTTCGCCTGCCGGTGGATTACTTCAACGTCTTTGACGGCAAGGAACTAAACCCCAACGAAGAAGTGTTCGCCCTTCTGGACAAGGCCCTCAAGGAAATCCAGGCCGCAGACCTGGACGTGATTCTGGACCTCCACAAGTGCCCCGGTCACGACTTCCATCTGGGTTGTTCCGAGGAACAGGCATTCTTCACCAGCGCCGAAGCACGCAAGGACACCAATAAGGTCTGGGCCTACATGGCTGAACGTTATAGCGGTGAATCTCGCGTGATGATGGAACTGCTGAACGAGCCCTCCTGCAGCGACTCCAAGATTTGGGACAAAGTAAAGGACGAAATTTTCTGGACTATCCGCAAGCACGCACCCAAGAACACCATCGTGGTGGGCAGCAACAAGTGGAACAGTGCCCGTGAGTTCGAGTCCCTTACTCCGATGGATGACGACAACGCCATCTACAGTTTCCATACTTACACTCCGGTGACCTTCACCCATCAGGGTGCCGCGTGGATCAACGATCCCTTCTTCAAGATCGAACGTCCCTGGCCGGGCAACTATGCCGCTCCGGAAGAAGGCGCCACTACCCGTCTCGATGTAGAATACGGCGTGTGGGACAAGTCCAAGCTTCAGGCAAGTATCCAGAACGCTCTGGATTTCCGTGCCAAGTACGACCTGCCGGTTGCCTGTAACGAATTCGGCGTGTACGTCCAGGTGCCTCGTCAGTACCAGATGGCATGGATGCGGGACTTCATGGAAATCCTCCGTGACGCAGACGTAGGCTACAGCTACTGGAACTACAAGAACTTGGACTTCGGCATCGTTTCCAAGGGAGAATCCCTCCACAGCGGACTGGCACAGTACAACAACCCGGAACGTCTGGACAAGGAACTGATGGACCTGCTGGCCAAGGGGTAATAGCTTTAAGCGTAAAGGTTAAAGTATACAGAAGGCGCGGATGCAGTCCGCGCCTTTTTCATTTTGTGGCAAGGCCACCATTATTCTTCTGATTACAACGGCTATGATTTCAATAGCTAGAGTTCAACCAGGATGCCTGCCTGCAAGTACACGTAGCCCTTTCCCTCGTGATCCAAGAACTGGTAGCCGCCCATCAGCATGATAGAAGAGTAATCCCCGTTCTTGATATCTACGCCGCCACCCGCACGCCAGAACATCTGATGGTTGTGTCCAATCAAATATCCCCAGTCGCCAGTCGCGACCGGCAGGACGGTAATGCCAAAGGGCAGACGGACCCACAAGCTGCCCGCCACAGGTATAAGGCTCACATTGTCGATTTCCTGATAGCCGGACCCAATGCCCACAAAGAGCATCTGGTCTATAGGATACCAGAAATGTCCAAAGACATTCAGGTTGAATTCGCCCAGGTCGCTTACGCGGTTCACCACACCACCCTGAACGTCCATAGTAAAATTAAAGGCGTTTGCCGGAACGGAAAAAACAGTCGCAGCCAGAAAAAGCGTCACTAGAAGTTTTTTCATTTTCAGCATTTCCATACCTACGCATTCTTATAAAAATTAAGCTTCGTCATCACCGCGTGCTTCACGAGCCCAGCCACCGCTCTTTTCTCGGGTGAATGCCAGGAAGAATCCTTTAAGCATAGCGAAATTCATCAACAGAAAATAGTAACCAGCGGGAATAATCTTGGAAACAGATGCCAGGAACCCTGCCGTCATCAGGCCGAAAAACACCTGGTATATCCAACCGCTAGTCAAAAGCAAGCCGCTGCATACATACAGCAGGATAAATATGTGGGGAGAGAACCAACGCAAAATCTTGTGAGAGAAGAACAGGTAGGCCGTCAAGGGACGGAACGGGTTCAGCAAAGGCAGGTAGGAAAACAGGAAGTTGAAGTTGGCGCGTCCAATTCGAACCTTGCGGCGAAACTCACCGCTGGATTCCTTGGACGTTTGTTCGGTACCAATAGCGCTAGAAACGAAAGTACAGTAATAGCCCTTCTGCAAGACCTTCGTCGCAATGAAGAAGTCGTCCATGACGCTCTTCTTGATGGGCAGTTCCGTATAAAGGCTGCGGCGGATGGCATACAAGGCGCCGTTACCGCCCACAAGGCGGTCAAGAATTCCTTCGAACTTCTTGATTTCAGATTCCAGATCCCAGTAGGAAGATTCGCCACGTCCCAGCACGCTACCGCTCTTGTCGGAAAGAATCAGGTGACCGCAGGCGCAACCAATCTTCTTGTCCACAAAGGGCTGTACCAGCTTGCGAACAACATTCGGGAAAAACATCGTGTTGGCATCGCAGAGCAGAAGGATGTCGTTCTTCGCGATTCCATTCAGACGGTTCAACATGGCAGCCTTGCCCGCATTCTTGGGAGCCTTCACCAAGGTAATTCCCTGATCGGCGTACTTGGCCACAATTTCTGCGGTGCGGTCTGCGGAACCGTCGTCACCAATCAGGACCTCCAGCTTGTCCTTAGGATAGTCGATTTCCAGGATGTTATGGATCTTGCGTTCAATGACCGCCTCTTCGTTAAAGGCGGAAATCAAGATGGAGACCGTAGGCAATTCGCCGCTTTCGTCCAGGTCAGGCTTGCGACGCTTGAAAAGTTCGCTCACGAAGGGAAGGGTCACCACAAACAGCAAGTAGCAGTGAGCCACCAAAAAGAGAAGCACCCAAAAGGCGACCTGAACGTAAAAAAGAAACTGTTCACTCATCGTACAATCCACTCCTGTTCCTTGGAAAGGAACTGGTTTAGCAAATACTCCATTTCATCGGCAGACATGGACTGGGTCACCGTAAGAATGCTCATGCCCTTAGGTGCCACCAGCACCAAGGCGGGCAAGGCCTTCAGTTCCCACACATCGTAGTAACAACGCTGTACCGTCTTTTTCTTGCCGTCACATAAAATCTTTTCCTGAGAATCCGCATCCAGTTTCACCGGAAGGAAGCGTTCGTTCAAAAGCTTCACCACCCGCGGGTCCCGGTACACATTTACGTCCATCACCCGGCATGGCACGCACCAGTCCGCATACAAATCCACAAAAATCAGCTTCTTCTGTATCTTTGCGATTTTCAGAGCGTCGGAATATTTAAACCAGCGAACCGTAGAATCGGCAGCCGTCCCGGAACTTTCTCCCGACGTGGACGCAGGGGCGGCATACCCCATAGCGGCAAACAGCAAAAGGACCAGCAGAGACCTAATCATCACCGGCCCCCTTCAATGTTCTGGGAGGAGTCTTCCGGAGGTCAGGCCCGCCTTTAGGAACCGACGGGGATACCGCGTTGTCATTTTTGACAACCAGCATGGAATCCAGACGAGCGTTCACCGCCTTCATAAACGGCACCCACTGATCTTCGTCCTCCATCAGTACGTCAATCTTTTTCAAGAACTGTTCCCGAGTGTAGCCGTTGCGTTTTAAAACTTCCTGGCGTTCCAGCCGAGACACAGGCAAATCCCCGCCATTGTGGGCAAACTCCACCAGACGCAGTTCAATAAACGTATCCACAAAGTGCTCATCGATTTTTACATCGCGGTCGCACCCAGCAAGTAAACCAAAGAACAAGGCAATGAAAAAAGCCCGTAACACAAAAGCAAAAGAAGGGGCGGCCAAGCGTCCCTCCTGATTTGCATAGTCTTTACGAAAACTCAACATGCCCTACGCCAAGTCCTGTTCGACTAGTTCTTGTCTTCCAGGGCATTTTCAAACAAGCCTTCCACATATTCGGACTTGCTGAAGGGAACCAGCTGGTCGATCCGTTCTCCCATGCCAATCCAGCGAATAGGAATCTGCAGGGAACTTGCGATAGACAAAACCGCGCCGCCGCGGGCGGTACCGTCCAGCTTGGTCACCACAAGACCAGTCAGCGGGAAACTCTGGTTGAAGATTTTGGTCTGGTTGATGGTGTTCTGTCCGGTATTACCATCAATCACCAGCCACATATCGTGAGGCATTTCAGGATCCACCTTCTTGATGACGCGGACAATCTTCTTCAGCTCTTCCATCAGGTAGTCCTTGTTATGCAAGCGTCCTGCCGTATCGATCAGCACAACGTCGCAACCGCGGGACTGGGCGGCCTGGCAGGCGTCAAACGCGACTGCCGCCGGGTCGGAACCTTCTTGATGTTTCACGAATTCAGCGCCAGAACGTTCAGCCCAAGTTTCCAGCTGGTCGATGGCAGCCGCACGGAAAGTGTCGCAGGCGGCAATCATGACCTTCTTACCCTCGTCCTTCAGACGGGCAGCAAGCTTACCGATGGTAGTCGTCTTACCGGCACCGTTAACGCCAATGACCAAAACCACATGGGGCTTTCCCTTCAGTTCAAAAGGAGGAGGATCCTTCAAGAGACGTTCCGCCTCGGAGCGCATGATGTCCAACACCTGCTCTGTGGTGAGGGACTTGCCCAAGGCGTTTTCGCGGAGAGCGTCCGTCAAGAGGAACGCGGCTTCCACACCAACGTCCGCCTTGATCAGATGTTCTTCCAATTCTTCTAGAGTTTCATCCGTGATCTTGCCGGCGCCGACAATGCCCTTCAATTCTCCCAGAAGAGCGTCGCGGGTCTTGGCAAGACCTTTCTTAATGGCTGAAAAAAATCCCATTGTGGTTCTCGTTGTTTTACCGCAGTACTTGTCGCGTAGGATACGCGGCTTCCTGCAGAATCATTATAGCTTGCTTTCTACAATGTCCACCAGGCCGTAAGCCTTGGCTTCTTCTGCAGACATAAAGTTGTCGCGTTCAGTGTCGCGGTCAATTTCTTCCATGGTGTGGCCGGAAGTTTCGGCAAGAATCTTACCGGTGATGCCACGGATACGGAGCATTTCTTCGGCCTGGATCTGGATATCGCTGGCAGGAGCCACGATTTCGCCATGAATCAAGGGCTGATGAATCATGATACGGGCGTTGGGCCATGCATAACGCTTACCCTTGGCACCTGCAGTCAAAAGTACGGCGCCCATGGAGGCGGCCTGGCCACAGCATACGGTGACCACGTCACTCTGGATAGCGTTCATGCAGTCGTAAATAGCAAGACCGCTAGAAATCACGCCACCGGGGCTATTGATGTAAAGGGTAATGTCATCGTGATTCAGGGAATCCAAATAAAGAAGCTGCTTCACAATACGTTCTGCACTTTCGTCATCCACACCGCCCCACAGGAAAATACGGCGGTTCTGGGCCAGATATTCCTCGGCCTTCTTCATCATATCCGGGGTCTGAGCTTCTTTCTTTTCGTTACAATCTGCCATAAAAGCAATCCTTTATTTTGTTCGTTCGTTAATGTAGAAAATTGCAGCCACCCATGCGGTAAACAACTGCGAGGACAAGCCATTCTCACCCATATTATCGGTTCTTCCCAAGAATTTGTAAAATCATTAGTTAGGGGCTAGGGCATTTTTAGGGGCTAGGGTCTAGGATCTAGAGGCTAGGGCCGCAAGATGCAAGTGCAATTGATTTTTGGATGGCTACGTCCTTATTATTTCATACGGAGTATTCCCGAAATCCCTAATCTCTAGTTTCTAATTTCTAGTCTCTAATTTCCAGTCTCTACAAACCTTCATCCTTCACTTTTCATTCTTCATTGTTCACTGTTAATTGTTAATTGTTCATTGTAAATTGCTACCTTTATTCCCATGAATGACACGAAATATCTTGTAGGTCTAATCGGTCCCGAAATTTTAGAAGCCGCAGAAAAGGACGAAATGCACCCGGTCCACCTGGATCTGGAAGCCTGCACCGCCCTGGAAATCCGCTACGACTTCTTTGACGAAAAGCAATGGCCCGAACTTTCTGCAAGAGTGGAGAAAGTCGCACCCGGCAAGCTGCAGATCGGCACCATCCGTCTGAAACGCGACGGAGGAACCTTCCCCGACGCCCGCGAGATTGAACGCATCGACCTTTGGGCAAAAATTCTTGACGCAGCCCAGGTGCCCCAGTGGCTGGACCTGGAACGAGACTGTCTCCACAACTACGAGGCGCTTTCCCAGCTGGCTCAAAAAAAATCCCAGCTTCTCATTTCCGAACATAATTTCGCCCGAATCCCTTCTGAGCAGGAATTGGAACAACTGGCAAAGGACGTGAAACGCTTCGGTGCCCCCGGCTTGAAGATTGCCGCCATGAGCAACGACCAGGAGGACTGTAGCCGTCTTTATAAGTTTATCCGTAAACAAGCCAAGCATTTTAAGATGTTTGCAGCCTTCGGCATGGGCGACACCGGCAAGGTCAGCCGCCTGTGGTCCCTAAAAGAGGGGGCAAACCTCACTTACGGAGCCATCGGCAAAGCCCACGCCCCCGGTCAGATAGACGTTTCCACAATGGATTCAGCCTTGGAACAGTGGGATTCAATTCAGAGCGAACTGGAATTAATGGCGTTTTTAAACAAATTTTAGCGATTTTTCATATTTTAAGACTACATTAATCTTGAAACCCTCCCCAAAACGGAAATAATTGCTAAAATATCTTATAGTTATTTAAAAAAGGACTAGTAAGCTATGCGTCTCTCTGAGAGGTTTGTCGACAATTGCATCATCATCAACTCCGCCAGCACCACTAAGGAAGCGGTCCTGAACGAACTGGTGGACACCCTTTGCAGTGCCTACAAGCTGGATCATCGCGACGAAATCTTCAAGGCCGTCTGGGACCGTGAACAGAGTCGTTCCACCGGTATCGGTTGCGGACTTGCCGTCCCACACGCAAAGATTGACTACGTGGACCGCATGTGCATGGTGGCCGCCACCATCGAAAACGGTCTGGATTTCGCATCCTTCGATGGCGAACCGGTCTATCTGATCATCTTGATTGTGAGCCCGGGCAACACCGTAGGTCCTCACCTGAAGGCCCTGTCCTCCGTGAGCCGTCTCCTGGCCGATGGCGGTGTCCGCAAGGACCTCATCGCCTCCAAGAACCCGACGGAATTCCTGACTATCCTCAAAGCCGCCGAAGACAAGTATTTGTAAGGTTGTAATGACGCAAGGGGGCGCTGCCCCCCTGGACCCCCCGCCGCAAAATGAGCCAGTCTTGTGGTTAAGCTCATTTTGGGCCGAGGGGGAAATCCCCCTACGGTTTACCCCCTTCTGCCTGTTCATAATTTTTTTGACGCAAGGGGGCGCTGCCCCCCTGGACTCCCCGCCGCAAAATGAGCCAGTCTTGTGGTTAAGCTCATTTTGGGCCGAGGGGGAAATCCCCCTACGGTTTACCCCCTTCTGCCTGTTCATAATTTTTTGACGCAAGGGGGTGCTGCCCCCTGGACCCCCGCCTAAAAATGAACCAGTCTGGTTGTTATGCTCATTTTGGGCCGAGGGGGAGATGCCCCTTGACAACCGACAGACAGTATTCTATATTTGCTGCCACATCGGACGGTTAGCTCAGTTGGTTTAGAGCGCTGCTTTCACACGGCAGAGGTCATTGGTTCAAATCCAATACCGTCCATTCAAAAGGTTCAGCGAAGAGCTGGACCTTTTTGTTTTAGACGACATTTTTCTATTTTGTCCACCAAGGCAACGAATTTCACTTACCATACATCTAAAAGGCATGATTAAACGAGCACTTTCACTTGGACTCCTGACGGCAACGGCAATCCTTGCCGAAGGTCCCTGGACTCTAGAGGCGTGCCTGACCCAGGCTAAAAAATCCAGCCTTAAGCTGGAGGCTGCCCGTTTGAAGGAACAGCTGGCCGATGTCTCCATCAAGATGGCCAAGGCGGGCAAAAGCCCCACGGTAAGTGCAAGCATCAACAATTCCCTTTACGACCGCCCTCTGGCAGACCATCCCCAGGACCACTACAGTCTTTCCCTGGGTATCAACGGCTCCTGGACCATTTGGGACGGAGGTTCCGTGAACCTGTCTACAGAAGCAAGCCAGCTGAACAAGCAGGCGGTGCTCTTTAATACAAAGCAGGTTGAAAGATCCATCCAGGAAAGCGTCTTGAACGCCTACATGAATATTCTGGCAGCTCAGGAAAAGCTCCATACGGCGGTGGCAGCTCAGGAATTGGCCCAGGCGGAATTCGACAACTACCAAAAACTTTTCGAGGCAGGTTCCATCACCAAGAAGACTCTGTCCCAGGCACAGTCCACCATCTTGCAAAAACAGGTGGCGGTCCTCCAGGCGCAGCAGCAGGTGAACTCCTACTCCACCACCCTCAAGCAGCTGCTGGAACTTCCCGCAAGCGACAGCATTACGTTGCAGGCCCCCGCCCACATGGCATCCTCTCCGGACTCCCTTGAGGCAATCCCCTCTCTGGACCAAATTCAAGCAGACGCCATAAATGCAAATCCAGCCCTGAAGGCAGACAGCATTTCCATTCTCGCCGCCAAGAAAAACACTCAGGTGGCCGGCAAGGGCAGCTCCATTACCGTAACCCTTGGGGCAAGTTCCTCCACTGGGCTGCAAGCCTGGCAGAGCGACCATTACGGAAACCAGCTGAAGGACCGCTGGCAGAACACAATCTCCCTGGGAATCAACATTCCCATTATCGATAACGGTTCTACCGCCAACAAGGTGTTGCAGGCACAGATTAACGAATCTGAATCCCAGGTCAACTTGCAGGAATCTACAAAGTCCCTGGAAAACAGCATTGAACAATTGTACTTGAACGCCCTAAGCGCGGACCTCCAATGGAAAGCCGCAGCCCTTCAGGTGGAAGCGGATAGCGAAGCTGTGGCTGTCGCCAAGGAACAGCACGAAGCAGGCGCCATCACCTATACAGATTTCCTAATCCAGAAGAACACTCTGGAATCCGCAAAGACCACCTTGACCAACGCAAAGTTCACCAGCCTCCTTGCAAGAAAGCTGCTGGAACTCTACCAGGGTAAATTGGATTAACTAGCAGTTTACCGACAGACGAGACTTGCCATTTGTCTTGGAGACATAGAGGTGCTTATCGGCGGTCTGGTAAAGATCGTTAAAGCTTCTTAAGGTCTCGTTTGCAATACAGGCCCCCATGGAAAGTCCCACACCCTTACCGTTGGACCCCAAGGACATATTGATTTTGTCAAAGATTTGCTGGGCGCGCTGGTACATGAATTCGTCCGTGCAGTTCTTGTCAAAGAACAGGGCCGCAGAAAATTCGTCGCCGCCCATACGACCGGCAATATCCTTACGGCGCAGAGTAGATATGAGCGTCTGCCCAATCAACGTCAGCAACTCGTCACCCTCGTGGTGGCCGTAGGTGTCGTTATACTTCTTGAACTCGTCCACGTCAAGCATCAAAAGCATTACCTTGGACTTGCCTTCCAGGAGCTTGTATTCCGTATCGCTCTTGAAGGCTGCACGGGTCAGAAGACCAGTCAGGGAATCCCTGCGGTAGGCATTTTCCCACTGTTCCTGCTGCAAGCGGACCTTGCTACGTTCCATATCCACCATGACGCGCAGGGAGTAAGTGTCAGAAACATCGGCAACCACAATTTCGGAACGTCCGGAACGAACCGCCGAGTCAAAATACATACGTCCAAAGCACAGGACGTATATGACGGAACCGTCCTTGCGAAGAATGCGATGTTCAAAGAACGCGTGAGGATTCTTGCCCAGGTATTCCACCATCTGACGGCTATACTCAATGCGGTCTTCTTCAGGCAGAAGGTCAAGCTGCGCCATGTGCCTTTCCGCCACATCCTCCTTGGTGTAGCCGGTAAGACGTTCAAAGTCCTTATCCATGGAGACAATGTAATTCTTGTCGTCAAGAATATAGCGGACAAACCTCAGGGCGTGAACATTGCTGAGAGAACTCCTGGATTCCTCACCCTGGGAAATTTCCTCGCGGATCAACTCCTTCACCTCTTCGCTGGCCGGAGACTTCGTGGCCGCTGCAGACTGCTTGGGAAGTTCATCCAGCATCTGGATAAATTCAGAAACGATGTTAGGATCGAACTGGGAGCCGGAGCAACGCTTGAGTTCGTTAATCGCATCTTCCTGGGAAAGGGCGCTGCGGTAGGAGCGGTTGTTCACCATGGCATCGTATGCATCCACCACCGCAATGACACGGGACAATAGAGGAATTGACTCGCGACTCAGACCGTCGGGATACCCGGCACCGTCCCAGCGTTCGTGGTGATGTAAGATCATGTCGGCAATACCGCTAAGTTCCGCCGAGCTGTTCGCAATCTGGAAGCCCTTGGCCGGGTGGGTCCGCAGTACGTTCCATTCTTCGTTGGAAAGTTTTCCAGGCTTGTTCAGGATTTCCAGCGGAACGCCAATCTTACCAATGTCATGGAGCAGGCACAGCAAGGAAAGGTCGCTCTGCTGCACATCGGAAAGCCCGATACGCTTGCCCAGTTCTGCACCCATCAACTGGGTACGGCGAACATGTTCTTCCGTATCGCTATCGCACTCCTGCAAGGCCTGTACCAAAGAGTTCAAGATAACGGAATGGGATGATTCCCGGTCTAGCAGTTTTTTCTGCTTAAGACCCTTGAGCGAAATCTCAATGGACTTCAGCATATCGGAATTGCCCTTGCAAAGGCTTACGGAGTACTGCAAGTGCAAGGGGAATTCTTCACTGATTTTTTTCAGGATTTCAAGCACCTTGGATTCGTCCTTCCCGTAGCAAAGACAAATCAGGACCGCGTCCTGCCCGCGAATAAAGTAGGAGCCAACCGGGAAGTTCTTGCGGAACAGGTCGGAAAGTTCCTTAATACGCTGGTCGCCCATGTGAAGGCCGTGGGCGCCGTTAAAGACGGACAGCCCCATAATGTCGCAAGAGGCCACCACGAAATCCTCTCGATCCACATTCTTGTTTTCTTCAGCATGGAAGGAGAAATCATCCCAGTTGTGAAATCCGGTCAGCGGGTCCGTTGCCAGTACCGCATTGGAGAACATGAATAGTCGTCCCACCACACGGCCACGGCGATTCTTTAAAGTCCTAAAATCGGCTCGCAAGGGCTTGGACACCCCGTCAATTTCAGAGTAGCACTGCATCACGAAGTTTTCATAATTACTTCCCATGCGAATTCCGCACTGGTTAGAAAAATCCGTCATGAGCTGACGTTCACAGAAGTCCACGCCGGGCAGAAGTTTGCGGGCCATGTCATTATGAAGGATCAACTTGTTGTCATAATCAAAAAGCACCAGACCCTGGTCCAAATTTTCAAAGACGCTCATCTTGAACAGGTCCATCATGCCCTTTACGGAATACTGGAAGCAGGACCAGTAGAACACGTACGCACCTAGGCTGTAACCCAAAATGGAGAGATCCACAAAACTGTAGGAATTGAGGCCTGGCATAAACAGGAAAATGCCGTTTACCGCCACGATGGCAAACAGGCCCAATGTCGCATAAAGGTATTGACGCTTGTATTCCAGGGGCACCACAAACATCTTGTGGAGCAGCAATATTACCGAGGCCGCCACCATAGCGTAGCAGAAGAACAGATGCACATAGAATACAAAGTGCATGTCAAAGGCGTACTTGGCAAAGGGAGTGTCCCTGGGAACATAGCTGATGATAAAATCGCAGAACGGATTGATGGCAAACAGGACGACTTCAAATAGGGTGTAAACAACACAAAAGCCAAGCCCAAAACGCCCCAACCTGGACATGGAACGCTTGGTAAAATGGGACAGGAAAAACAGCAGGGACACCAGCATTACATCTACACAGATAAAATACAGGCTGGACATGCATGCATTGACAATGGCGCTTTCGGACCAGATGCTGACCAAATAAGTCAAGTCCACCAGGGCACACCCGACGCAAGTTGCCGCAAGACTTTTTCCCAAGATTCCCTTTTTCAGGTAGCTCATACGAGCAAGAAGGAGGTCCAATGCGGCAAATACCAGGGACGCAATGGTGTAATAAATCAAGAAATAGGACAACAGGGCCTCCAAAATCGCGAGAAAGCGGATACACCTCTTTCAAAGAGGTTTTAAGAAAATATACTCTTTTTGCCTAATGAGTTAAATAATTTTTACCATCTATTACGTTTGTTGCCTTTTTCTGCGACGTTCAATGGCAATATAGACGACTATGCAAATCACCATGGAGAGAAAAGACCCGCTCAAGGTAGCCGCCCCCATGGGGAACAGAGTATCCGGATACCAGATGGAAGCCAAATAAGCTCCAGGGATACGCATCGTCACGATAGATACCGCATTGTGGATAAAAGACACGATAGACAAGCCACAGGCACAGAAATACCCGCTAAAGCAGAAATGGGCACCCGCCACCATCACGTCGAAAACGTAGGCGTGGAGATACTGGGTCCCGAAAGTCACCACGTTGGGATTGTCCGTAAAGAGGGCCAGTACCGGCTCCGATACAAACTGGAACAAAACCGCGCAAAAAAGCCCAAAAACGGTGGTTATGACCATTCCACAATAAAGGGTACTGCGAGCCCTGTCAAAATGGCGGGCCCCGATGTTCTGGGCCGCGATGGCGGAAACCGTAGAAAGCATGGCAGAAGGTACCAGGAACAGGAAGCAGATGATTTTTTCCACCACGCCCACGGCGGCAGCGATTTCAAGGCCGCGAGAGTTGGCGATGATGGTTATGAACAAGAAAGAGACCTGAATAAAGCCGTCCTGGCAGGCCACCGGGATACCGATTTTTGAAATATTCCAAAGAATGCCTTTGTGAGGACGCAAATCCCGGCGGGAAAGGGATACCCCAAAATTCACCCGACGAGAATACTTAATAGCCCAGAGGGAAAGCCCCACGCTAAATGTCTGGGAAACGACAGTCGCCAGGGCAGCCCCCTCGGCCCCCATACCCAAGGCTCCGATTAGCAGGTAGTCCAGCCCCACATTCAAGACGCAAGCCACGGTAATAAAGTACATGGGGCTCTTGGAATCCCCAAGCCCGCGAAAACTAGCCGCAATTATATTGTAGGCGGTAATAAAGGGAATGCCCAAAAAGCATATGGTCAGATACCCGATGGTCCCGGAAACAGCTTCCGGCGGAGTAGACAGCAGGGAGACGATGTTTGGGCAGGCAAACAGCAGTACCGCCATAAACACAACGGACACCACACAGAACAAAGTGATGGTATTGCCCAAAATCTTGGAAATACTGCGGTGACGCTTGGCACCAACAGCCTGGCTGATCAGAACCGTGGTCCCCATAGAAAGCCCTACGAGAATCACCGTCAGGAAATGCATGAACTGGCTACCGATGGAGACGGCGGTAATGCCCGCCGCATCTGTAAACTGCCCCACGATAAACAAGTCCGCCATACCGTAGAGCGTCTGGAGAAAATTGGAAATTAAATACGGGATAGAAAAAATCCCGATATTCTTAAGAATACTTCCTTCATAGAGGTTACGCGGCATAATCGTAAAAATAGAATTTTTCGTCTTTACTTTTAGTTTATATTTGGGATGTGAAGACTATTCAAAAATTACTTTTCCTTGCAATCCTCCTGACAGGCATCTCCGTCGCCGCAGAGGAGGACGATAATTTTCAGCGCTGGTCGGCACTGCCCGTGCTTGGCTACTCTGAGGAAACCGAACTGCAGTATGGCGCCATGGGCATCTTGTTTTTTAAGCCCAGCGAAAAGGGCGGCAAGGTTTCCGAAATAGACGTAACCGCCTACGGATCCACTCGAGGACAGTTTCAGTTTTTCTTCTGTCCCTATTTCTATCTGTATCACGACAAGATTAGCGGGTGGCTGGATTTGCGGTACCAGAACTGGGTGGCCAGTTACTTCGGGATGGGCAACGACCCGGATTACGACGTATCCACCACCTTCGACCGCAAGAAATTCTACTTCGGCGCAGAAATCGAATCGGTGGTGGGACTGCCCAAGGAATTCAAGTACGGAGCGGAAATCCATATCGAGTATTCTGACATCGAGTTTCACGAAGGCGGCAAGCTAGAGACTCCCGACACCCACTCCGGATGGCGTAACGGTGCAGGCTACTTGTTTGCGTTCGATACCCGCGACAACATCAACTGGACTCGTCACGGTTTCCTAGCCCAATGGCAACAGATGTTCTACAGCGACCTTCTAGGTGACTACAGTTTTGATATCGAGACCTTGGACCTCCGCGGCTTTACTGAACTGTTCTGGGAAACTTCCATGGCAGTCGGATTCCTGTGGCAACGCTCCGGCGGGGATGCTCCCTTTGACATGCTGGCGGGTCCTGACGGAATCAAGAGGTTCCGTGGAGTGGAAAGCCTATACTTCAGGGACGAGCAGGCCATGATCCTTCAGGCGGAACTGCGAAAGTTCCTGGGCTGGCGACTGGCTGGAACCATCTTCTTCGAGGGCGGCAAGACCGGAGGACACTTTAGCGAATTGCTTCGCAACAAGTGGCACTATGGACTTGGCTTTGGAGGCCAGCTCGCCTTGAACCTCAAGGAACAACTCTACGCCCGAGCCGAATTCAGTTGGATCGACTTTGACCATTTGGGAATTACCGTTTATCTCCGCCACGCCTTCTAAACAAATCCTCCACGGCCACATTCATTTGTTCAAAAAAAATGTACAACGCAAGTCGTAGACCGCATCCGTGACGTACTGCGTTGCCGGTCAGACCGTGAGCAACTCCTGCAGTTTTATGCTCGACGTAATTGCGAGAGGCAACGCAAAACGTAGGTTGTGTTCGTGACGTACTGCGTTGCCGGTCATACCGTGAGCAACTCCTGCGGATTCATGCCCGACGTAATTGCGAGAGGCAACGCAAAGCGTAGGTTGTATTTGTGACGTACTGCGGTGCCGGTCATAAAAGAGACGGTCGCGGATAGAATCCACGACCGTCATTTTTGAGATAGAATACTCGTTTTAAGGTTCGCTTCGCCTTAGTCCTGAACGCGGGTCCAGTTGAGCACACCCTTCTTCATCAGATAGATGTAGCCAGCTTCGAGAATAACCAGGAAGCCCAGGAGGACGAACAAGAGGCTCCAGTCGCCCACCAGGAACTGGACCGTCCAGGGATAGAGGAACGCCACTTCCAGGTCGAACACCAGGAACAGCATTGCCACCATGTAATACTTAACCGGGTAACGTTCGTTGGAAGTTCCAGAAACGTGAGCAATACCACATTCGTAAGAGGTGCCCTTGATTTCGGCATTCTTGATCTTGCCGGGGTGGAGCAACCAGTTTGCCAAGAGCAGAACAGTAGGAACAACAAGAGCCAGGACAACCAGAATAGTCATGGCAAAGGTAGTATCAAAAATTTGCAGGTCTGTCATAGTGAAACCAAAGATAGTAAAAAACTTTTTTCTAGTAACCCCTCGAAATGTAAACTATATTTGCACTCATGAAAAAGATTACTGCATTATTGGGTATTTTGGGTGTAGTAAGCCTGTTTTCGGGATGTGCATCCGACACTAGCTCCTCCGTACAGCCGGAAGACTTGGCTACCGCCAGCTCTTCCAGCCAAAAGAGCGACAATCCGGCAAACTCCTCTGCGTCTACGCCGAAGAGTTCCGCATCCGTCAACAACGGTACGTCTAGCGCCGCCGTCCATGACACCACCATCGTAAGAGACACTGTGGTTGTCCATCAGGACAAAGGCGAATACAAGGATCCCTATTTCAGTAGTGGCGTTTTCTGTTGGAGTGCAGAATGCGAATCTAGCTGGAATAGTTCCGCATCCCAGGGTTCCAGTTCGTCTTCCATGACGATTGAAATCAACATGTCTTCTAGCATCCCCACGCCGCCGCTCATTAGCGGTAGCCAGATGATCGACCAGCGCGACCAGAAGAGCTACTCTATTGCAGACATTGCCGGCAAGAAGTGGATGACACAAAACATCAACTACGCCACCAGTACCGGTTACTTCTGCAAGACCGAAAGTAGCAGCGACATGTGCGCCACCTACGGCGGTTTCTACACCTATGCCGGCGCCCTCAGGGCTTGCCCCGATGGTTGGCGTCTGCCCACGGAAGATGAAGTTCTCGCTTTAGACGCGGCAGTCGATCACGAGTGGTGGCAGGTTGGCGGACGTTTCAAGATTTCCGGCGACAAGGCCACCGACTACGGCCTGGACGAGGAACAAGGCTACATCTGGATTCAGATGAGCGGAGAAAACTCTTCCTTCCGCGTCAAGAACTACGGTGAAGACAGTCCCCACGAATTCCAGAGCGGTTCTGTCGCAGAACGAGCCTACAACGTTCGTTGCATCCAGGACTAAGCCATAAAGCCTGCCGACGGTAGTCGGCGCCGACTGAACAACAAAAAGCTCCGGTTTGAAACCGGAGCTTTTTGTTTTGTTCTTTAGGGTCTTTCCACGAGGAATATCAAACAGAACCGTCTGAGCCCGACTTGCCGCGGCTCATGCCTTCGTCTAACAGGAGAGACAGGCTCTGGATATCCTTCTCCATCTGGTCGTAGTAGACCTTGGCCCGACGGAGCTGTTTGCGCAATTCGAAAATCTCAGAGGTAAGTTCCACCGCCAGCAGAGAGAGCCGCTTCTTGGAATCCATCTGAAATTTTGCAGAGCGTTCAAACCGTTGGTCGATGAAATCAACGATTTCCTTCAGTTCCATATCGGGCAAGTCCGTACGGATCTGAATGCTTTCCTGCGCAACATTGATGCTTACTGATCTGAGAGGTTCGATTGATGCCATTATTTCATTCCTACGCCGAACGGATCGTCATCCATTAACCAATTAAGTCGAAAAAAACTTGTTTGCTGGCCTCCTTGACCAGCAGAGGATTTTTCCTCTTCCTCACGAGCACCATGCACTTCGATAGTGGGCAGGTCGTCTTCGGCAGGTTCCTGAGCCACCTGGTCCACCACAGGTTCTTCCGCCGGCTCAACCACGGGTTCCACCGCAACGTCTTCTTGAGCCAACGGTTCTTCTACCTGCGGAGCGGTCTCTAGACGTTCCACAGAAAGTTCGCCCAGTTCGGATTCGATGGTAGAAAGGAGACTGTTGAAACGGTCCTGAGCCTCGGCGATTTCTTCGGACTGCACCTGATTCTGACCGCGAAGGACGTCCAGGGTCTGATCCTTTTCATTCAGCTGCGCGGTCAAGTTGGCAAGAGATACCAGCTTTTCGTTAATTTGTGCGTTGAGGTTATCAATGATACCGTTCTTTTCGGCAATTTGACCGTTGAGTGCGTCGATGATGCCGTTCTTCTCGTTCATCTGACCGTTGAGCGCGTCGATGATGCCGTTCTTCTCGTTCATCTGACTGTTGAGTGTGTCGATGATGCCGTTCTTCTCGTTCATCTGACCGTTAAGAGCATCGATGATGCCGTTCTTCTCGTTCATCTGACCGTTAAGAGCATCGATGATGCCGTTCTTCTCGTTCATCTGACCGTTGAGCGCGTCGATGATGCCGTTCTTCTCGTTCATCTGACCGTTGAGCGAATCAATGATGCCGTTCTTTTCGCTTAGCTGTCCATTGAGCGCATCCACTTCACTCTGCTTGGCATTCAGAGAATCTTGCTGGGCATTTGCCTGATTTGCACGGGCATCCAAGGCCGCCTTGCAATCCACCAGCTGAGCCTGTACGCTAGCCAATTCGTCCTGGGCGGAGTTTGCACGAGATTCTGCAGCGTCCAACATCAAGGACTTATCTTGAAGTGCGGCGGTCGCCGTTTCCAACTGTTGGCTGAGTTTCGCGTTAGCCTCCTTGAGGGCGCGAACTGTTCCCAGGACCCCTTCGATCTTCTGGGAAAGCACATTCATGTTTTCGAAATTCATCTTTGCTCCATAGAAAAATACTTTGAAAACTTTACGATTATAAGATAATATTTTTTGAGTGTAGCGGTTGGAGATTAGAGGTTAGAAACTAGAGACTAGGGATTTCGGGAATACTCCGTAGGGAAATTTAAAGATGTAACCTCCGGAAATCGCAAGCACTTGCATCCTTCTGCCCTAGACCCTAGAACCTAGCCCCTAATATACCCTATTTTTCTATCTTGAAGTTCAATGATTTCAGTCAATGAACATATCCAGCGCAGGCTAGAAGAACTGCCCGACCGCCCCGGCGTTTACATTATGAAAAACGCAAGCGGTAAAACCATTTACATCGGAAAGGCCAAGGTTCTGAAGAACCGCGTCCGCAGCTACTTTGACGGCTCCGAACATAACGGCCACCGGGCAGCCACCCTGATGCTCCCCTACATCCGGGACATCGAATGGATTATTACTGAAACCGAAGAAGAGGCTTTGATCCTGGAAGCAAACCTGATACGAAAGCACACGCCCAAGTACAACGTGCTTCTGAAGGACGACAAGCACTTTCCTTACCTGGCCTTTAGCGTTCGGGAACCCTTCCCCCGACTCTTCCTGACCCGCTCCGTCAAGAAGGACAGTTGCCAGTATTACGGCCCCTACATGAGTTCCCGCTATGTAGACAAACTAATAGATATTGCAGCTAGGCTTTTCGGTATTCGCGAATGTTCTATGGATTTACCTGCGCGCTCGCCCCAGAGGCCCTGCCTAAACTATCACATCGGACGCTGCAAGGCGCCTTGCGCCGGGCTCATTAGCCAAGAGGATTATTACAAGGACGTACTCCAGGCTCGCCTCTTGCTAGAAGGCAAGCGGGACGATTTAATCGGCATTTGGCAAAAGGAGATGGAGGAGGCCGCCGCCAACCTGGACTTTGAAGCTGCCGCCAAAAAGCGGGATGCCATTCAGGCGCTGCAGTCTACCGGCATTCACGCCAAGACGGATACGTCGGACCCCAACCTTTCTCTGGACATCCTGACGTTACGTCGTAATGGCAACCTGGCCGCCGCCGTAATTCTTGAGTACCGCGAAGGCGTTCTCACCGGGCGTCGCCATTACCGCCTGCAGTGCGAACTGGAGGACGACGAAACAGAAATTTTCCGCCAGATGATTTTGACCTGGTACATGGAAGCGGACTTTATCCCGAAGGAAATCGCCACCGACATTGCCCTGCCCGAAGATGCCGCCTTGCTCAGCGAAACCCTAACGGAAAAGGCCGGGCGAAAAGTCTTCTTCAACGTTCCCCAGCGAGGCGAAAAACTCGGGTTCCTGAAATTGGCAGGCGCCAACGCCGACATGATCCTGGTGGAAATGCGGGCCGAAGTCCAGAAATACAGCGAAATCGACCAGAGCGTATTTGAACTGCAAAAGGTGTTGGGCCTTAAGAAAACTCCCTTCAGGATCGAGTGCGTCGATATTTCTCACTTGAGCGGCACCAATACCGTGGCAAGCCTTGTGGCCTTCAAGAACGGAAAGCCGGACAAGGCCAACTACCGCAAGTTCATCATCAAGACGGTTGAGGGCGTGGACGACTTTGCCAGCATGCGCGAAGTCATGACCCGCCGTATCCGCCGCCTGGAAGAAGAAGGCACGCCCATGCCCGACCTGTGGGTATGCGATGGCGGTAAGGGCCAGGTAGATGCCACCATGGAAATCCTGAAGGAGCTGGGTCACGATACGGACCTTCCCCTCATCGGTCTTGCAAAACGCCTTGAAGAAATCGTTTTTCCTGACGACCGCAAGAGTATCGTGCTGCACCGTACCAGCCCCGCCCTAAAGCTCCTGCAGAACGCCCGCGATGAAGCCCACCGCTTTGCCATTACCTACCAGCGTAGCAAGCGCAAGAAGGACCTGGAAGTGGAATGGCTGAAACAACCTGGCGTAGGACACGAGACTCGCGTCAAGGTGCTCAGCAAGTACAAGAGTGCGGAAGCCTTTATGGCCGCCCCTCTGGAAGACATTGAAATTCTCCTGGGAAAAGCCCGCGGGAACAAACTGCGAGAACAAGTGGCGCAGTACTGTGAAGAATTCATCACCCCTACCCCGCACGACGAGGACAGATAGTACAGTTTTCACTTTTAAATCAAATTGATTTTAAATTTTGTTCTTTTTTTCCTTGTTTGAGAGCACTCTATTACATATATTAAGGCTAGGCATCCCCACGGATCAATGCCCGATCTAACAGTATTATTAAAGCTCGTCGCTCTTATGGTACAGTTTAGGCCCACGGCTCCCTGACACGGCTTGACCGCGCTTCAAAGCTTAAAAAGGTGGGAAAAACGGATTCCGAAGGCACTGCTATCTTTTTACAAAAAGTAGCTTCGAGTATTTTGCCGTGTCGTGGATGCCTGATTTTGACAAGGGAAGGCTCCGCCCTCCCTAATACCCTCCTTGGCAATCGCCTTGCGATTGCGGACGCAGGAGCCCCTTTCCCAAACGTGGGGAGGTCGGGATGCCCTCCTGAGGGTTTATTTTAAAAAGAGCCCCACTCGCAGGAGTGGGGTTCGTTTTTTTATTACTTACCGCAGGTGTTAAGGGTTCCGAATTCCTTCAGCAAGAAATCACTGGAATTTTCAAATCTTAACTTGATTTGAGCAATCTTATCGAGAACGTCTTCCACAGAGCAATCGCCAGGGCAACCCCATGGCATACGGAATTTTTTCCACGGAACATTTACGGTAGTAACGGTTTCTGATGCAGGGACCGTTGCCTTATAGTTAATGTACTCGTAGGTGGCCTCATCCTCCGGGCCCAACTCAATGTAGAACGGACCTGTAGAGGAGTAAGTCAGGCAGATGCCTTCCCACTTCGAAATATCAACACCTTCCTGATTCTCACTCCAGATATTGAAACCAAGACCGGCAAAGCCATATTCATAAGCGGGACCGATTTGGATATCCGCCTTAATACCGCCGTACTTTACGTTCAAGGGGCCGAAGAAATTTCCAAATTCATCTTCTACCACATCTGACGGGAACACAATCTTGGAATTTCCGTTATTGGGGGAATCGTTATCATCGTAATAATACCAATAGCCCGAGGTCTCATCGGGAGAACCGGTAATCACACGACCTTCAGTATCATCACCCTTCCAGAGGAAAGATGCTTTAAGCTCCCCGGTAGATTCCGCGGAGGAACTAGGTTTTACAGAGGAACTTGAAGAAGAGCTTGAGCTTATAGAAGAACTGCTGGACTCAGGCACAACGGCTGCAGGACAAGTACCTTCGCGGCCTATGGACTTCAAGAAGAAATCGCCCGACTGTTCAAAATGCAACTTGATAGCAGCGACACTCTTAAGAATATTCTCGGGCTTATTCGGAGAACCAACGGGCAGTCTAAACTTTTCCCAGGGAAGGTTCACAACGGTCAGGGCTTCCGAGGCAGGAACAGATGCGCTGTAGTGTTCGTCACCCATAGCTTCTGTCTGATTCTCCACATCTACGCGAATATCGAAGGGAGCAGTGGAAGAATAGGCAAGACAAAGACCACCCCAGTCGGTAATGTCTCCACCTACCTGATTCATGTTTACGATGTTGAAGCCCCAACCCGCGTAATGATACTCATCATCGTTTTCGATAGCTACGGAAGCCTTAATGCCACCGTCTCGTTCGATAAGGGGACCGAAGAAATTATCATAGCCTTCTACCACACCCAACTGATAGAGGATATGAGAATGAGAATGAGAATGAGAATGAGAAAATCCGTCATCTTCATAGTGATACCAGTAGCCAGAAGTTTCATCTGGAGAACCCGTAATCACACGGCCTTCCGTATCAGTCTCTCCGCACCACAGGTCCCCGCAGGCCACTTCACCAACGGAAGGATTCTTTGTAGCAGAACTGCTACTAACCTCCGGATTTGCAGGCGTATCCGCCACAGAGGAACTGGAAAGAACTGATGGCTCCTCCGGAATTACAGCGGAACTGGATTCCACCGCGGCAGAAGACTGCGGTGTAGGATCCGCACTTGTAGAATTGGAATCACCTCAAGCCCACAGACAAGCGAAAACCGCAGTGGACGCAAGCGTAGTAAGAATTTTATGATTCACGATTTAACCTCCTAACTTTCGTTATTTATAGCAACGTATTTACCAACAAGATCCATACTTGCCAATTTCATAGATTATGAAATCGCCAGACGAGCTAAATCTAAACAGAATAGAAGAAATGGACTTTAGCGCCTCTTCCTGGCTTATGGTTATTCCCCAACCTGACTCCTGCTTAAATTTGGACCAAGGAATATTGACCAATGTCTTACTGGGACTTTTTGCAACAGCGGCCTTGAAGTTATTTAATTCAGTCACCGTCGTTCCGTTTTCAGAAGCTAACTCAATGTAAAAGATTGTCGTAGAGGAATAACCGATGCAGACTCCCTTTAGTTCAGAAATATCCACGCCCTCTCTATTTTCGCTATAGAGGTCGAAGCCAATTCCTGCATAGGCATATTCATAAGCCGTACCGATGTCAACCTTCGCCTTAATGCCATCATAGCTTTCAGCAAGCGGTCCGAAGAAGTTGCCATAGGCATTTTCTTCCACATCCGACGGGAATAAAACTTTGGAATCGCCCTTGTTCAAAGCATTATTATCACTATAGGCATACCAAAAACCAGCAGTTTCTTCTTCGGAACCTGTCTGAACACGACCTTCGGCATCATTACCATCCCATTGCAATTTGCTAGTCTTATATGCAGGATGGGTCCCTACAGCTTCTGTGATATACGGAGATACATATTTGTATTCCCTGTAACCACCTCCAGCTACTGAAGAACTGCTGCGGGCAGAGGAACTTGACGTAGCGGAAGAACTTGATTTTACAGAAGAGCTGCTGGACTTAGGAACATAGGTCATAGATTCATCGCAGGTACCATAACGGCCAATGGAGTGGATAAGGACGTCACCTGAGAAGTTAAATATTAACTTGATAGCGGCGGTTTTAGCCACGACATCTGCGAGAGGGACTGTTTGGCCCCAGCCACGTTCCTGCTTAAACTTGGCCCAGGGAATATCCACAACTACGGCTTCGCCAGTCTTAGGCAAGTTTGCAGAGTAGTTGTTATATTCCGTAACTTTAAATTCATTTTCAGGAACCAGCTCAATTTTAAATTGCGCCGTGGAGGAATACACCAGGCAGAAGCCTCCCCAATCGGTGATGTCACCGCCAGTTTGCTTGTCATCGACAACATTAAAGCCTATACCTGCAAAAGGATACTCGTAATCACTGCTGAGGACTACGGAAGCCTTAATGCCACCATAGGTTTCCGTCAATTCTTCCCAAAAGTTGAATCTGGTATCATTTTCCACTTCTATAGGAAAGATGATTCGAGAAGAACCATTCATGGGGGCTTCATTGTCGTCAAAATAATACCAGTAACCGGAGGTTTCATCCCCCATGCCTGTCATCACTCGGTCCCGCTGCCCCTTCGTACCGCACCAGAGGTCACCACACGGAAGACTCGTGTTCCCCGGATGGCTAGAAGAATATGCCACACTGGAAGAACTGGATTTTACAGAGGAGCTGGACGTAGCAGTAGAGCTGGAGGATCTTTCGCCCTTTGAGTCTGCCGGGTCATCCTTTGAAGGCTTGTCCGCCGAAGTTCCCTTGACAGTCCAGGCACCATCTACGCACTTATAGATTTCACTTTCGTCCGAGACAAAAATTTCGAGGCCATCACGAGACTCGGAACATACCCGAAGGTCATCGTATGCTTTTACCACATTCTCGTAGGAAGTGTCCTCGTTGGCACTGGACTGCGGAGCATTTGCAGATTCGTTTGCACTAACAGAATTGGAATCATCACAACCCCACAGACCCGCAAGGACTGCAGAGGTAGCAACTGCTAAAGGCAATTTTTTCATAGAAAGACCTCCTTTCCCTATTTCAACCTTACTAATATACCTTTAATTTTGCTATTTAACATTGGTGACTCAAACCCCTTGTTAGAAATATCACATATACATTTATTTTTTTACCTTTAGGATATGGTTAAATCAATATTTGCAGGCCTAATGATTAGCGTGGGATGCGTGAGCTTCCTTTCCGTCGACAACAAGATTGCAGGGACATTTCTGTTCTCCCTGGGACTTTACACCATCATCCTGCTGAAATTTGACTTGTTTACCGGAAAGGTGGGGTATCTCTCCACTAACCGCACCTTGGATTATTTGAAATATCTGGGCAAAGTCTGGCTGGGAAACCTGATTGGAACTTGCCTTGGCGCGGTCGCAGTCGCTGCCACCCGCCTCACTATTAGTACCAGCGCACTGGTGGCCGTCAAGCATAACGACAACCTGCTAAGCCTTTTGATATTGGGAGTGTTCTGCGGCATGCTCATGTTCATCGCCGTAGAAGGCTACAAGCGTTGCAGCAATCCGCTGATTGTAGTGCTTCCCGTCATGGGATTTATCCTTTGCGGCTTTGAACACTGCATCGCAGATATGTTCTATTTCGCCTTCGCCATCATCAAGGAAATTACTGGCGGCATCGCGAATGGGAACGTCGCCGGAAATGTTGCCGGAAATGTTGCCGGGAACGTCGCCGGGAACGTCGCTGGGAACGTCGCGACATTTGGCGGCGCCGCAGAAATAGCAAGTACCCTGCTGAGACTGGCGGTGATTACCGTTGGTAACCTTATAGGCGGATGCGCCGTCTGCTATGCCAGCGTGAACATCAATAAGGAAGCTTAGTAAACTTTCAATAAGTCCCTAGAAAGTGAATCCTAGGGATGATCGAGCTTCTAACTTGTGTTTTCGCCAAGAAAAGGACAAGCGACAAGACTCAACCGAACAAGAGAGGCCGAAAAGTTCCAGCGCGACTTCTCATTCTTAATCAATACAGAAATTGACTTGTTCAAAAGCAGCTGGTCCTACGACATTGCAGAAGGCGGACGCACATGGAAATGCGGCTGCCACACTACAAATGACGCCAGCAAATTCATACACGACCTCTACCTATAGCAAGATTTAAAGATTCTATATTACCAACGAGATTTCACTTGATTTGTTTGACAGTCTGTATTTAAGCTAAATTTTTAGTAGACACCAGTGAAAATTACTAAGAAACCTTTATCCAAAAACTTTCATACCCCCTATGAAAATGAGCCGGACCATGGTCATAATCCCACCTAGACCAACGTTTTTCCTGTATTAAATCGCACGAGAGTTCTTTAAGAAGTTTTTTAAGGGAAACCTCGTCAATCGCATTTTCGCGTTCAAAAATTGATAAAATCAAATGTCCACCGACAGATAATTTATCTATAGATTTTTTTAAAAAAGATATCGCTTCTTCCACAGAAAAATGCTGTAGTACATAATTGCAAGTAATTAACGAATAACCAGGCAACAAGGCAAAATCAAATTCACGAATATCGTCCTGAAACACTTGTTGAGGCGATATACGCGTTCTTGCTTCAGAGACTGCAATACTCTCTCGTTCCACAGCCCAAACATTCCATCCACGCTCTTGAAGATACAAAGCATTCGTTCCTATGCCACACCCAAAATCAATTGCGGTACCACAATTTAACGAATCAACACATAGGGCTAAAAAGGGGTTTATTCGAACATTTTTTTCGTAAAAAACACCATCAGAATATAAAGTCGTCATTTTTCTCCCTCCCATTCATCCCACCGAGAAATGAGTTTTACAAAATAATCTTCATATCGTTTCATAGCCGGACCTACAGGAACCTTTGCATAGTCATTTGGATCTTGAATCCCCCAATGTCCATATGAAGATAAGTCCTCTGTTTTCTGTGGCGTATAAGCTTTTATCAGCAAAGCATCAATTTCATCTATCAAATCACACGATATGTGTTTTTTTATTATATCCGGAAGATTTCTATTTCCCTGAGGGATATTTTCTTTATCCAATAGTTCTGGATAGTAATACGAAATTAAAGCAGTTTCAACAACTCCCGCATGTTGATCAAAATTCTTTAGAAATCTGGTCATATCATGTTGAGGGCTTAACGAAGGCAGCCCTCTAGCCATGATAAACTGTGCATGAGGAAACTTTTCACGAACCTTTTGAATTACAACTTCTAGCACGCCCCAATTGCCTGCATGTCCAGAAAAAATCAAAAACCTTTTCCATCCCTGCTCACACAGTTGTAAGAATATTTCTCGTAAAACATTCATTAACGTTTCCGCCGACAACGAGATTGTAGAAAACATACTTGAATGATTAAAAGAATACCCTAATTGAAGGGGAGAAAAAATTACGCTGTTACTACGAGCAGCTATTCCCTCCACCCTTTTTTTTGAGCACAGGTAATCCGTTCCCACGGGCAAATGAGAACTGTGCTGTTCAATGCTTCCCAAAGAAAAAAGTATTACCGCATTTTTTTGTTGAAGCATTTTCAACTGACATGCAGTCAAATTCTCATAATAAAATGGCGTATCCATCTTAGCATCCTATATATGGAGGCCCATATAGCGCAATTTTCTTTTCAATAACACCTTTTCTACTCAATTGAAAGCTACGCATAAACTTGTCACAAAGTTGTTTAATTTCTGCAGCACTTAATTGAGCAACACCTTTTTCACGACAAGCAAAAAAGTGTATTTCGGTTTGTTTCTCCTTAGGAAGGCCGTCATACAGCTCAGATCCCATCATATAATCAAGGGTCTTTATATTTACGACATCTAACTTGCTATTCACTGCAAATTGCAGATTTTCTTCAACCGTATCATGAGAATCATAAGGAGAACCTATTATAAAATTCCCAACCGTATATATTCCTAAGGAGTCTGCAACCTCAATCATTTTTTTTACTTTTTCTTTATCATAATGCTTGTTGTAAAAATCCTGGTTTTCTTTCGTAATGGATTCAATCCCAAAACTAATGATAGACACACCAGCATCCTTTGCCAAACACAGGAAATCCTCCGAAATATGCACCCAAGAACTCATGCTAATTCTTATGTGTCTTCCAGCAGCAACGTCCTTAAAAATTTTCAGTGTCTGTTTTGCATGTTCTATATTTCCTGCAAAATTTTCATCAGTTATCCAAATGTTTTTTATTCCAAAATCTATCAACGACTGAAAATTTTCTTGAATAACATTTAAAGGAAATAACGAAATTTTTTCACACCAACCCTTCCGCTGACAAAAAGTACAGCGCCCTGGACACCCCCTAGATGTTTCCAGCAAAGCCGAAGCTGCTAAATGCATGTGCCCACTAGAAGTCTTTCCATGTATTTGATCATTACTTAAGAGATCATAAGCCGGAAAAGGCAGCTGAGACAAATCCAAATTTTCACCAACATCATAAAAATTTTTATACGGAAGTCCCTTACAAATCAAATCTAAAACGAAAGAAACCTTCGTTTCTGAATCGCCCGCAATAGTTGTATTAACGAAATCAAGCGAATGATTAAATAACGTACACTGTTTTCCAACACCAATAATTGGGATTTTTGAACTCACAGTCCTTATGTCATAAGCAATTGTTCGAGCATTTAACAGATTCGTAGACCTCTTTAAAGGGAAAGCATCTATTTCCATTACAACAGCTCTCGCACTTTCTAGATCTCTTTTAAAAGAAGAATCTGGGTATTTTTCCACAGAGAAATCCCACAGTTTAACCGCATAACCATGAGACCGTAAATCAGACGCAATATACAACAATAATAAAGAATATCCAAAACGATAAGATTTTATCTTATCTGGACCAGGATATACTAACAAAACCATATTTTTCAATTTCCGCCTCGATTTTTCATACATGACAAAGCAAATAATGCCCAACCACCACCATCTTCTATTTCATGATAGGGCCAAATTCCTTCAGGAAGCTGCGTTTCTATCAGCCATGTTGCCGCCTTTTCAACAATGGTTGAGTCAGCAAATTTGGGATACGACAACATTCCTAACAAAGCGATGGCAGTGCAATAGGTATCACTAGCAACAGGATGTTCCTTCCATGGAGCAAACGAACCATCACATCTTTGATTGTTTATCAACCAAGCCATAGTTTCACTAACAAGGTGAGCTTGTTGCGGAACATAGTGATTTCTCTTAAAGGCCATTAGGGTATATGAAGCCTTGTAGGTTAAGGAGTTTTTTTCACTAATCCAAAGTTTTTCCAAAGCCAACAAACGATCTTCTGTAGCCATATCAGGAAGCAAAAAAAGTAGCGTTCCCGACACAGGAATTCTTTCAAAGTCACGAACAGAACGCCCCCATATTCCATTGGGCCCAACATTTTTTAAAAGGTATTCTTTTCCTGCAGATATATTTGCAGCATACTTTTGAGAGTCTATTTGAGAAAGAAAGGCGATATTCCACATCGTATCAACAATCGCCACCCATCCACCATCTCTATGCTGAGTTTCTACGCATTTTTTTTCTAAAGAGGCGAATAGTCCTGGTGAGGAAAAACCTGTTTTTAACAGAATTGTTGCAGTCTTTGTCATTCGCTTTAATTCAAGGTGTTTTTTTTGCATCTCATTCACCATATTTTGTAGAGATGCCGCAGCACGAATTATTGCAACTCTAAGTTTCATATCACTCAACGTTTCCATGATATCATAGTCCCTTTAGGAGAATATTTCGGAATAAAATTCAACCGGGATAAAGTGGTATTCATCGCTACATTTGAAGCAAAAGTTTTCACTTCAGCAGATTCATACGAAGGCGTTATGGCATTTATTAATTTAGTAGCAATATGTTGACCTCTCGCCTTAGGAGATACGTAAACCTCTTCAATCATCACACTGCGATTATGCCGATCACTTCCTCGTAAAAAGCCGACTAAACTACCGGAAGATGTTTCTGCCACCAACATATGTCCGCCGGATTTCATTTGCTTTTTTACAAGCGAAAGTTTCAAAGACAATGCTAGAAACTTCTGTTCAGATTCACTTATTTGTGACAACATCTCTATAAGGGTTGAAGAATCCTCAGGCATTGCCTGACGAACCCATACATCTCCTTTCTGGTACAATTTTCGAAAATTTTTTTCAAAAATTTTTTCCTTCACATCCTCTGATATTTTAGCCTTTTCTATGACCGAACGTTCTACAGAAAGAACTTGTTCCCCTTCTTCAGAATAGTAAGGGAAATCACTACCCCAAATAATATGTTCATCACCAAATGTATTGACCAAAGCAACAATAGACTCACTATTTCTGATTGTAGACGTTTCAAAGAAGAAATTATCCCTAACCTTTGCAGGAATGATTTTCTTAAATTCTTTAAAACGCGAATGCAAATCAATTCCCAAAAATGGAGCAGGACGACCTGCATGCGCAACAACAACTCTAAGCTTTGGAAAGTTTTTACTTATCAGCTTTATACGGTCATTCCAATGTTTCCAATGAGCATGAAATAGATACACCTTATCATACGCTTGCGCATATTCAAGTATTTCATTGCGGTTGATCTGATTATGAAAATCAAAATAAAAATGATCCTTTATTCCTGCAAAATCTTTTGGATATAATTCAATTTTTTCCACGGACTCCGGAATCAAAAAAGGAATAAAGAAATATGGGAACTTTTGAGCTGCATTCATTACATAAGAATTCTGTCGTTCGAACGGTATTTCCATAAGAGGAAAAGGAAATATGACAGCTTTCGACACACCGCACGCCAAAGCCTTGCGCATATATCCCTCAGGAGTGACCGGCGAATACTCTTTATAAGCGAATAGTTCCGAATTTTCAGCCGAAATCTTCACCTTGCTATTTCCAACATGAACATGCGAATCAAAACAAAGCATTTATAAATCCTACACAAAAACATAAAAAGAGGGGAAGACTTTGGATACAAAATCTTCCCCTCCAATTTAGCACTTAGTTGCAGTTACAATTTGTACAACCAAAGCACCACTTGCTACCAGTAAAACGTCCCCAGAGTTTATCCTGGATGACTTTTCCAGTGCAAGCAACAAAGCAAGGTGCCTCATACTTTTTCATGATGGGTCTCCTATCTTGTTTTTTCAACAAAGGCAAGCAGCCATTCGACTTGCTTTACAAACCTCTGCAGAAACTTTTTTGCTACTGTTCTACAATGATTCCCGAATCAATCCAGTTGGAATACAACTCAGAAAAATCATTTTTTAAAACAGAAATATCTATTGAATACATTTTAGACAGTTCCTCATAAATTTCCTTACTTGTACTCTTACCGTTACATAACTCTAGAAAATCATAAGAGGCCGAATTTAGTTGAAAAACATTTCCTTCACCAACATTAAATAAAAAATATTCTTTAATTTCGCCATCTTCCTTATACAACATATAATTCGAAGATAAAGTCGGTTTTAGAAGATTATCCATATTTACTCCTTCCAGCACAATGGATCTGGTCCCATAAAGTTGCCGTCATTAGCAAACGACGCTGCACGGCATCCACCACAAATATTGTTTTTTTCGCAAGACGAACACTTATCAATTTTGTCTCGTTGTCTCAATTGTTTCAAAACCGGCGATGTATACCAAATTTTAAATAATCCATCATTTTGAATTGTTCCCAAAAGGATAGGCAATCTTCTACAAGGGTAAACAGAGCCGTCATGCATAATTGTCAAGCAGGAATATCCCACCGGACAAACGCCACCGCAAGAACAGGAAAGAAGATTCCACAGAGGTCGAGACGTTCTTACTTTTATAGCACCATTGCGAGAGGCAATAGCACTCTTTTCCGCTACCACACTTTCAAAAATTTGTTTTGTCTCCACAGCCGTTAAAGCCAAAGGATCATCCTTCTCATGAAAAGGCGTGTAACGTTCAACAGAAATTGCATCCACGCCCAACTTTTCCGCAAGTTTAATTACTGGTACAGCATCAAAAGAATTAATCTTTGTTGCCGTAAACATGACGGCTGTGGGGATACCTGCATTTTTCAACAGCTTTAGTCCTCTAACAGCCTTATCAAAATTACCCGTACCCCGAGTTTCGTCATGAACAGTAGCAGATGCTCCATCTAATGAAATTTGAATTTCCTTTAGTTTTTCATACTGGCTTAAACGCGACACAAGTTTTTCCGTAAGCAACGTACCGTTCGTTAAAATACCTATGTGCGTAACTCGCTCTATCTTAGTCAAACCATCAAGAATCACAAAAAGAGCATCTGTATCAAGAAGGGGCTCACCTCCTGTCACAGAAACACGACCAATCATGTCCCATGCACATAAAGCCTTTTCAATCTGCATTAAAGTCTTTTGAATAAGATCTAAATCCGCACGCTGAGGAACATACCCTTCTTGATAACAATGCTTGCAACGTAAATTACAAGTTTCCAAGAAATGCCACTGAAAATAAAAACCTGGTTGCACAAATGTTTTTTCCATATATACCTAGCATCTACATAGAGAAATCACTCTATGCAACAATGATCTGTACCTTTTTAGAAAAAAGGACGTGGATCATAGCATTTACCTAAACGGGGCTCTAGACAGCCTCAATGCGATAAACGCAAACGACCCACGCCCCGAAAGGGCTGTTGCCCATGGTTTACACAACCAAAAACCAGTAAACAACTGGAACTGCAAACTGAAACACACCGCAAAGCGGCGTGCCTGCGTGAGTGTTCGCCTTGTCCTCGCATTGTGAAACTGTCTAGATTTCGTTTAGAGAACAAGAACTGAAACTCTATTTTCTATTCAAATATAAATAAAATCAGGAACAAGCGTAAAAAAAAACAGTAATATAACGAAATTCGCCGTATTATTCCCAATCACGGCACATCCCAATTTCTAATTCAATCACAAAACTGTAAAAAAAGGCAATGCCGGGAAGTTCAAAATCCATGCCGAGAATCAATTTGCTCCACCCCTTCAGGAATTTTTTCAGATTTCAGTTCCAGGAAACGATTAAGCCATCCTAGATATGGATTAACTTTCCTGCATAATAGTCGGAAGTAAAGTTGCAATTCTTGAAAATGTAATTTATCTCGTGGAAACCGATGTTTTCAATATACTCAGGTAAACGAACTACCTTCTATTGGGAACAGTTACAAAGGATAGCCGGTCCGATTGTTTCTACACATTCAAGAAAATACCAGCGCACTGGTGGCCATCAAGCATAACGACAACCTGCTGAGTCTTCTGATTCTGGGAGTGTTCTGCGGGATGCTCATGTTTATTGCGGTAGAAGGCTACAAGCGCTGCAGCAACCCGCTGATCGTGGTGCTTCCGGTCATGGGATTCATCCTTTGCGGCTTTGAACACTGCATCGCAGACATGTTCTATTTCGCCTTCGCCACCATCAAGGAAATTACTGGCGGCATCGCGAATGGGAGCGTCGCCGGAAATGTTGCCGGGAACGTCTCTGAAAACGTCGCGACATTTGGCGGCGCCGCAGAAATCGGCAGCACCCTGTTGCGACTGGCGGTGATTACCGTTGGTAACCTTATAGGCGGATGCGCCGTTTGCTATGCCAGCGTGAACATCAATAAGGAAGCTTAAGGGGCCGCAACAAAGTTCTGAAAGCGGATGAGGGCATCCAGCATTGTTTCGTCCAGGCGATTGATGGTTTCCTGCTGAATTTCTACAGGAATGCCGTAGACGGCTTCTGCCATAGAGCAAGTGATACAACAAAGGGTATCACTGTCACCACCCAAGGAAACTGCCAGACGGGCAACTTCCTCAAAGGAATTTCCCTCGCGGAAGGCGCAGAAAGCCTGCGGTACCGTGTTCTGGCAGGACTCATCCATGTGATAGGTGGGGCGGATCTTATCGCATGTCATCTTGCTGATGGGGTATCCATAGGTACGCTCCACGTAGTCAAGGATTTCTTCCTTGGACTTTCCCGCTCGACCTAAAAAGATGGCGGCGGCAACTGCCTTGGCACCCTTGATTCCTTCGGGATGGTTGTGGGTCACGCGGGCAGAAATTTCCGCATACTTTTCAACGTCTTCCAAGGTGTCGTAAGCCCAGCCCACTGCGGACACACGCATGGCGGAACCGTTCCCCCAGCTGTTGTAGGGCTTTGGATTTTTATCAACCAGCCAATAGCGGAAATTGCTTCCATAGCCAGCATGGGGATAGTCCTGCCCCCACTTTTGCATCGAGGCTACCATTGCGTTTTCAGTAAGAACAGGGTCGGGCTCAGCTTCATCGGGTTTGCCGCCGGCGAAGCCCTGCATTACCGCTTCCGCAACAGCCACCGTCATGACGCTGTCATCGGTCCAGCTAGACGCACGATTGAACAGCGGGAATTCTGTAGTCTTGATGTTGTTGCAGTCAAACTCATAAGGAGCCCCGATGGTATCGCCGGCAATAGCACCCAGAAGGCAGGTCTCCTTCTTCAGAGTGGGTTTCGGGGAAGCCTGATTATTTCCATGAGATTCTTCCCCTGCGCTTTCCTTTACCTGGGCCGGTTTTTCATTTTCCATTTCGCCCCTGCACATGTTGCTTGCGGCCTTGCGAAAAATTTCCTTCATCTTCTTTGCTTTTTCCTGTTCTGTCATAAAGACTCCTTTTTCCATATATATCGCCTCGACTTGCGGATTTGTAAAATCAATTCCAGCAAGGATTGATTTCCATTCGTTTGATACCCTCAAATATAATTGCAGCGATTTGGCCGGAGGTCGCCCCAAAAGCGACAAAAAAAAGACCTAGTTTCTGAACTAGATCATTGTAACGTTTCTGGAGGTCAAGAGGTTCGGCGGGTCTGTTATCGGGAGACTTCAATCACGTTCTTGTTCGGTTGCCGCTGGCTGTAATAGCTTTCCAGAAGCTGCAAGACCGATTCCTTTTCCCACGGGACAAGGCGCCGATGGCTCATGACAAAGCGCTGGGCAGAACAGCCTCGCAGGAATTGAATCTGCTGGTAGAGTAGTTGCACGTTGTAGAAATCGGGACCGCCGTGACCTACCGTGGGGTAAGTGGAATCTCCAAGGAAGGCGATGGAATCGCTAGCGGTGTAGACATCTCTGGAGGTTGCGTCGACAGCACCTCGCGTAGGTGCGTCGCCAGAACCTCGGGCAGGTGCAGCGTCGCTCACGGTCAACATCAGGGAGCCTTTGGCGTGACTGCTGGGGATTGGCATTATCTGGACGCGGATGCCGTCGTCAAATTGCAGGGGCGATTCTACAACCGTCACGGAACTGCTGAACGACTGCGAACGAGGCGAGCGGTCGCAGGACGCGCCACGGGATGCGTCGCGGACGACCAGGGCGCGGATAGTTTCGTCGCAATGTCGGAAAGTCTCCCGCCCCACATAAAGATTGTCAAAATGAATCCGCGACAGGTTGAAGAAATGATCCCGATGGAAATGGGAAATGACGATGTTCTTCTTCAACGGAACTGCGTCCTGATGCAGGCGCCGCGCTGTTCCATCCCGAGATTCTCCAGCGGAAGATTCACCTGCGATAGAGTCTCCTGCAGAAACTTCGCAGGGCAGGCTGTTGATGAAATCCGCAGCCTCATCGCAGGCGCCCACGTCAAAAATCCACCAGGCGGTTTCTCCGCGGATGGCGTAAACATCTGCGCTCAGCGGGCCCCTTTCGCTAGGCATGGACGCTGGCAGATGGCGAATTCTTGACAACAGATTTTCAGACATCGAACTAAATGTAATTCAATTTAAAGAGTCATTCCTCTTTATTACTAGCTATTATTCAAAATAAGGTTACTAAAGTACACAGTTAGGTACGATTTAGTAATCCAATTTTTAATTTGTCAGTAATTTTTCCATCTTGAAAACGGTTCTACGAGAAATTCAAGGTTACCAAATAGACTGACACTCATCAATTAGTAACCTCTAATTCCATCCAAAGCAGCATTATTTATTACTTTATTCAAAATTAAGGTTACTAAACAAGGTTTTCATCCTATTTTAGTAACCTATTTCCCCAAAAAAAGCGAACGCGATCAAACTTTCAGTGTCCTGAGGTAAGCCTTATGCTCATCAGTCACACGGAAGCTTTCAATGGATTTCTGGATAGCCTTATTGTGGGTCCAGGGATCCAGCTTACGCTTTTCAATATAAGGCACAGCGTCATCCCACTGCTTTGCAAGGGCGGTTGCGAAATACCAGGCCACTTCCATCTGCACGTAATATTCGGGATTTGCAAGGGTCACACCCGCGGGAGTCACCGCAGCCACCCTCGGGTTGGGCACCATCGCCGCAGCAGATCCATTAGGCGAGCTAGGCACCCGCGCCGCAGCCGCCTTCGAGTTTACAGAACCATCCAGCAGCGACTTGAACTTGGCGGTATCAACAGAGGCCACCCACTTTAGGAACTTGGGGTCATAGCGGTCATCAAGAAACAGGTCCATGAGCATGTTGATGCCGAAACGCACCACATAAGGATGGTCCGACTTGACCCAGGCCTGAATGCATTTCAAAAACCGGGGCACATCCTTCAAAAGAGCGCGGGGCTTCTTGCCGTCGCAAATGGCCCAGTTGTCTATGTAAGGCAGGAACTGTTCCGTACGGGCTAAGCACTCGTCAAAATCCTTGATATGCTCCAGCATCATGGAGTGGATATGATTTTCCTCGAAGTACTTGTGAGGCAGCGCGTCCATGAACTCGGCGACCTCCGGCGTGACGGCCCCTTTGGCCGGCGCGATGGAACATTCCGAAATCTGTGCGACGGAACTGTCTGCAGACGGCGCGACGACCATACGAGATTCCCGAGCAGAACCGGCCCGCGAATTTCCCGAAGCGAAAAATTCTTTAGCCATCTTTCGCAACAGCGGAACTCTCACCCCAATAAGGGAATCCTGATCCAATCCCGGCACCAATGGCAAATGAAAGGCCTTGTATTTCAAATCCTGATTTTCGAAAAGTTTCTTGACAAGTTCTGCGTGAGTCATACCTAGAATATAAAAAAGGTCGTCCCAAGGGCGACATTAAAAACAACGATTCTTGCAATTCCCGCGCGGAATTTCCGCGCAGCTATTTTTTTGACTCCCGAGCGGCTACTTTTTGTGACTCCCGCGCAACTACTTCTTGGGTTTGACCCTTGCGCTCATGTAACTGAGCACCAGGTTCTGCCACACCACATAGCAGGTGGGAGCGATGGCTGCCACAGGGCCTGCATAGAGACTTGCAATCCAGATGACCAGGGTAGTGTTCTTCTGGCCCATGCTCTGGGAACTTTCGATGGGATGCAGCTTGTCGCAGAACCAGCCCAGCACAAACTGCAGAATGCAAATAATCAAGGCAACCACAGCAAGCAGGGGCAAGGTGCCGCTATTCCACAAATCCGCAAAACCCATTTCGCGAACATCGTAGCTGGCCTTTGCCAAAATCACGAAAACGCTGAAGGTCCAGATGAAGATAGTGTACTTGGAAAACTTCGCCACCTTGTCAGCCACCTCGGGGTAGAAACTGCGAACGCCCAAGGCAATGGCCAGCGGGATAGAAATGATAGGCTGGATGGAATTGAAAATACGAAGGGCGATTTCTGCAAAACCCGCCTCGGAGCCCGTCAGGTAGCCATATATAATAGGAATGCTGAAGCAGGCCACCAGATGTCCCACCAGGAAAATCTTCAAGGCAAGCACCGGGTTTCCGCCCAGCATCTTGGCCATGGCAGGGGCCGCATTGGCCGGCGGGCAAAGGCAGATGATGGCGCCACCCAGAAGAACATCGCGGGGCAAGCCGAAAATTTCCACAGCACCCCACAGGAGGGCAAGCAGGAGCATGCTGGCGATAAAGGCCCGGACCTCGATCTTGAAAGTCACCCCGTGTTCCTGGGGCGGCACCTTCCCGATGAAGGTCAAGAGCATCATGGAGCCAATCAGATACGGCATCATGGGAGAAAGAACATGACACTGAGGCAGCAAAATGCCTAAAATAATGGCAATCGGCATCAAAATAGCACGCAAATTCTTCATAACGGCGCCAAATCTAGCTAAAGGAGAGAGTCACGGCAAGACCAACCCCAAGTTGTTCTTGACATTGGAGCGACAACTCATTTTACTAAATTTGCTCCCATGTTACGATCTCGCTATCAAGCCTTTGATTACATTGACAAGACTGTCGACAAGAAGAAGAAAACCGGAAATCCCATCGTAATGATTGTGGCAGGTTACTTAGCCCTGATCAGCCTGGGAGCACTTCTCCTTTCCATGCCTTTCGCCCAGCGTGAACCCGTCGGTGTCCTGGACGCCTTCTTTACAGCCACCTCCGCCGTGTGCGTCACCGGACTTTCCACCATCGATATTAGCAGCAGTTTTTCCACCATCGGCAACTGGATCCTGGTCGTCCTGATGCAAACAGGCGGTCTTGGCATTATGACCATCTCTACGGTGATTATCCTCTTGGCGGGCATGCACCCGGGATTCAACCACCAGTCCGCTCTTCTGGCCAACTACACCCAGGAAGGTAACGTAGACGCGGGCCGCATCTTAAAAGCCGTGCTCCCCTTTATGTTCGGGCTGGAAGCCATCGGAGCCGTACTATACTTTACCCAGTTTACCGAAGAAGCCCTGATCCAATATTCCCTCTATGACCGAGTCTTCGGAAGCATCTTCCAATCCATCAGCTCCTTCTGTAACGTGGGCTTCACCCTGTTCCCGGACTCCATGGTTCGCTTCCAGCTGAACCCCATCATGAACATTACCACCTGCATTCTTGCTCTGGCCGGCGGGTTTGGCTTCTTGGCCATCACAGAAATCCAGTACATGTACGATTTCAAGAAGCGCTCCTTCCGTAAAATATCCCTCCACTCCCGCATCGCCATTGGCTTTACCGCCATTATCGTGCTGGTGAGCATCGCCTTCTTTATCTTTAGCGAATGGAACAACACCTTTACTGAACTGACCTTTGGCGAAAAATTGGAATCCAGCGTCTTTATGGCGTTCACTAGCCGAACTGCAGGTCTGAACAACATAGACACCCCAAGCCTCACCGTAGGATCTCTGTTCTTTTTCATCATTATCATGCTAATCGGGGCCAATCCCGGTAGCTGCGGTGGTGGCATCAAGACAACAACCACTGCAGTGATAGCCCTTCTTGGCTTTAACCGCCTGCTGGGCCGCAAGAAAACCCAGATTCTGGGGCGCACCATTCCCGAAACCACGGTGGATAAGGCCATTCGAATCTTTGTGGTCGCCATCGTCATTATCGTGACGGCAACCTTGATTTTGCTCCAGACCGAAGCCAAGGACAGCACCATCGGGCAAAGTTCCTTCTTGAAGGTGTTCTTCGAGGTGGTCAGCGCCTACAGCACCTGCGGTCTTTCCATGGGACTGACTCCGGATCTGTCTATTCCCGGCAAAATCATCATCTGCACAGTCATGTTTGTGGGGCGAATGGGTCCCCTGTTCCTGATTTCCGCCGTAGGTCAAAAGCAGGAGGAAGGCATGTGGTACGCCGAAGAAGACATCATGGTAGGTTAGAGCATTTTAGGGGTCAGGGCCGCGAGATGCAAGTGCCCGCGGTTTCTAGGCGATTACATCTTTTATTTTCCTGTAGTGTATTCCTGACACCCCTAATCTCTAGCCTCTAATCTCTAGTCTCTAATCTCTATTTTGTATATTCTTCAAGGGATCACGATTAGGAAGTAGAACTGATGTACAAAAAATTGAAATTGTTCCTTGCAGTCTTTCTTGTTCCGGCGGTACTTGCCGGCGCATCCGCCTGGGATGACAGTCCCTTCATGACCCAACAAGAAAAAAACGCCCGCGCCCAGGCAAAAGCCGACAGCATCTCCAGGGAAGCAGCCAAGCACCAAGGTCCCGGAAGCGCAGCCGTAGGCAACTCCATGATAGACCCTCGGGACAGCCATATTTATGCCGTCATGGACATCAACGGAATGGTGATCATGGCCGAAGACCTGGCATTCGAGCCGGGTTCCATCTGCGAACACGATGAAGACACAAGGCATTGCAAGAAGGCAAGATATTACACCTGGAAGTCCGCCCAGGTCGCCTGCCCCGACGGGTGGCACCTCCCTACTTCCAGCGAGTTGGCAAATGCGGTTTTTCACCCGCGTTTCGACAACACCCGCCAGAACCATGGGCTTAGAAAGTTCAACGGAGATTTCCACGATGTAGGCTCCGCAACCGTCTACTGGACCAGCGACGAAGACTCTGATTACGCCGATTACGGCTATTTCTGGACAACAACCGTAGGAACTGGCTGGGAAAAGAAGGCTTTTTACAAGGATCAAGCCTATTCCGTCCGGTGCGTCAAGGGAGATTCCCCGAATAAAGCCATATTCTATAGAACCAAGAGCAAGGCTTCTTCCTTCAACAATTTCTAGCCCGCCACTGGATTTTTTATCTTTTAACCCATGGCATCTAAACAGTTTGTAGTTATCGGCCTGGGTAACACCGGCTATTTTCTGGCCCGTCACCTGACCGCCCTCGGTCACGATGTGATGGTGGTGGACCCAAGCCCCGAAAAGATTCAAGATATTTCCAACCAGGTGGCACAGGCAGTAGTTGCCGACGGCACCCGCAAAAAACAGCTCCAGTCCCTGCCACTGGCAAAGGTGGACAGCGTCATCTGCTGCATTGGCGAAGACTTGCAGGCCTCACTACTTACGGTGCTGAACCTGAAGGAGCTGGGCGTCAAGCATATTATTGCAAAGTCCAGTAGCCCCGCCCATACCACCATCTTGGAAAAGCTGGGGGTCGCCGACATCTTCCATCCGGAACGTGACATGGCAATCTCCCTGGCGGAACGTCTGAACCGCCCCAACATGCTGGACTACCTGCCCTTCATGGAAGGTTACTCCATCGTGGAACTGGCCTGCCCCGATGCGTTCTGGGGCAAGACCCTGAAAGACCTGAACCTTACCCACAAGTACGGAATTCAAGTCATCGCTATCCGCGACCCGTTGGAGCCTACGCCCAAGATCGGTAATATCGCAGACTATCCCCTCAAGGAAAACGACGTGCTGTTCGTCATCGGTTCCAACGACGCCCTAGACCGCATAAAAACGTAAGATGATGCAAGGGGTTTCCAACCCCTTGGAACCCCGGCCTGAAAAGTGCTTTAGCACTTTTCTAGGGCAAGGGGGCCAATGCCCCCTTAACTATCCCCCAAGTCGTCTTGATGGTTCCGATGGGAATTCTCGGGACGTTTTTTGTTGAAAGGGGCTCCCGCCCCTATGGAACCCTGGCCTGAAAAGTGCTTTTGCACTTTTCTAGGGCAAGGGGGCCGATGCCCCCTTAACTATCCCCCAGATCGGCTTGATGATTTTGGATGAAAAAAAATCCACCGTACAACGGTGGATTTTTTTAGGATTTAGCTTGTTGTTATTTTTTTTCGTATTCTACAGCCATACCCCAGAAAGAGCAGAAGTAAGAGTCCCCTGTATTAAAGAAGAGGATTTTCTTTCCATACTTGGCAACATTCATGTGCAAATTCATGATATAATCCACACGAATGGTGGAACCATCAGCCTTCTTCTTAGCCTTGCCAACAAACTTTTTCAGAAATTCTACTTCAGAACAGCCTTCGGGACCAGCCTTGTATTCATAAGTGATAGGTTCGCTGTTCTTTATCTTGAAATTTTCGGTAGGGAGTTCATTAAACTTGCTGGAACCGCCTTGCATAGGGTTAACGATGGTGCATCCAGCAAAGAAAAGTGCCGTAACGGCAAGAAACAGAATTTTCTTCATATCATTTTCCTTTTTTAGTTAATCCAAAAGTCAACAAAGGCTCCAACAGACATACTGCGAGCGGAGTATTGTTTATTTATTTGAAACACATTGATGTCGACAGAAGCCTTGATTCCAAAGTCAAAAATAAGGCCGATATAGGACACTCGTGTACCTAGATCCATAAAGACATTTGAGCCAAAGCGGGTATAGATGGTGCCGTCCGACTGGCTTCCTTTATAATACAAAAAAAACTCTTCTTCCTGTTTCAGAATTACAGAAGGCTGAAAGCCTACCCCTGCCCAAAAGAACTCCTGCGGCTGAACTATGTATCGAATTTCAATGGGTACCGACAAGGCATAAACATGTTCATATGAGTGATCGTCTTCTACCTCTATAACGATAGCCGTACTGCCATCATGAAGGGTAGCGATACCGGTAAACCGAGAACCATAATGGTCATTCCGCAATGATCTATAGGTAAGTCCCAAACCAGAAGTAAGGACAATAGCCTCTGTAAATGGGTAGGCAATCAAAACACCCGCATTGGCATTATAGATTGTGTACGACCAATCATCCGGACTATCACGCCATCTTTCAGGCACTTCATCCTTCTTGCTCATAAGGCTAGAGATTCCGCCACCCAAATGGCCTCCCCAAGTAATTTTTTTGGGAACAAATTTCTGACGTTCCGCAATTCGTTCAAATTCCTCCTTATTTTTTGATTTTTGAGTCTTTTTCTTAACAGGATAAAGATCTACAAACTCTTGTTCAGAATCTTGCTGGGTAGAGACATCATCATACCACCCATCATCTCCAGAGTTCATTTCGCTAGCAAATACATTAGAAAAAAGCAACGAGCAAAAAATAAAAAAGACGATAGATTTTCGAATCATGACTGACTAAAGCCTTTTTGTTAAATGATGAAGTTTTTTGATTTTTGAGTAATCATTCTTGTCGCCCGCAAAATAGCAAAAATTACATTCAACTCCAATACTCAGCCATAAAAAAAATCCACCGTGCAACGGTGGATTTTTGAATTTCAGGGGTTGTTCCTAATGCATTACTTCGGCTAGACGTTGGGCGGCGGCTGCGGCATCAAGTTCTTTTTGTTCAGATTCCGTTGCAGCCGGTGTCTGCATACAGTCTGCACAAACGCCGCTCATGTAGAGCTGGGTCCGCTTCAGGGCAAAGCCCGTGGGGAGCAGCCCCAGGCAGTTGGGCGGCGGAGTCATGATGTCGTAAACCTTACCGCAACGGTCACAATGAAAGTGACTGTGGGGTATCCGCTGGGCATCATAACGCAAGAAGCCTTCACCAAAGTCCAAGGCGGTCACGATTCCTTGGTTCCGCAAGAGCTCCAGCGTGTTGTAGACCGTGGTCCTTGACATGCCGGGGTTATCCTGCAGAAGCGCCTGGTAGATAATATCCACCGTAGGGTGGGTCTTGACTCCCCGCAGGTAATGAAGCACGCTGACTCTCTGTACTGAGGGTCTAATCTTGTGTCTCGTTAAAATCGCGGCAGCATCTTTCATGACATACCTCGGTTAAATGGATCTAGGATACAATTCCAGTCGGTTTACGGTTACTTGCTGAAGTAGCGGTTCAGGAGGCCTTCGAATGCACCACCGTGACGGGCTTCGTCCTTGCACATTTCATGGACGGTGTCATGGATGGCATCATAGTTCAGTTCCTTGGCACGCTTGGCAAGCGCAAGCTTACCTTCGGTAGCACCTGCTTCGGCGGCAACGCGGAGCTGGAGGTTCAGCTTGGTGTCGGCATGGACCACTTCGCCCAGAAGTTCAGCAAACTTGGCGGCGTGTTCAGCTTCTTCGAAAGCGATACGCTTGTAGGCTTCGGCAACTTCGGGATAACCTTCGCGGTCTGCCTGGCGGCTCATGGCAAGGTACATACCCACTTCGCAGCACTCGCCGTTGAAGTTTTCGCGGAGTCCCTGAACCACTTCGGGATCCAGGCCCTTGGCAATGCCCACCTTGTGTTCATCTGCGAAGACGGTCTTCACGACCTTTGCGCCGTTAGAGGCGACAGCAGCGGCGGATTCGCCTTCGCAAACAAAAGCAGCCTTCTTGGCCTTGCACAGCGGGCATTCATCCGGTGCTTCTTCACCCATGTGGATATAACCGCAGACCTTGCACTTCCAAACCTTCATAATATTCTCCTTCGGCTCCTGCCGAGATTAAGCACACCGTCTATTTGCCATTAGTCCGTTGCGCCGGATTATTTTTGCCGGACCGCTTCGTTTAAAATTTCACGGCCCACTTTCTTTGTAACTATTACAAATTTATAATAATTACAAACAATCGTCAATAGCAAAATCAAAAAAAAATTGTAATTATTTCAATTTTTCCCGGCGGAGAAACTCGCATCTAAACAATCCGCTTCTATAACCTATGTACCAAATTTTTTAACCCGCTGGCAAGAGCCTCATAAAAACAAAAATTCCGCTAGCATCAGTAGTGACTTGTATTATCGCCAAAAACCCTTACAATACAAAAAAGCGATTTTACCAAGTAAAACCGCACAAAACTCGCATTTTCAAAATTTCAAGGGATTAGCTAGAAAACCGGAGCCGTTGACTTTCGGACAGGAGCTTCTTTTTTCTGCTTTTCTTCGGCAAGGCCGTGATGCAGAACCTGACCGATGGTGTAGTAGCGACCGTCCACAGAGACGATTGCGGTGTTTACGTCCAGAGCACGAACTCCGTACCACTTCTGATAAAAGTTACGGACACCGTCCTTAAAGGCGTAGGTCTCATCGATGGCGGGAGCACCGGAGGGCTTGCCATACTTGAGAGTAAACTGTTCGGACATATATTCTACAGCGTCGAAGGCCTTGCTAAGGCGGGCACGTTCCACACGGCCGGTGCGGATTTCAAAGGAGTAGAGCTTTTCGTTGGAATTGAAAAGGAAGTCCACCTGAACAGGAAGTTCGCCAAACTTGAAGATAGGAACGACTACTCGTTCACCAGCCTTGCTGGACTGACCATAGGGCTGATAGCCCATTTTCATCAGTTCTTCGATAACAGTTTCGCGGGTTGCTCCAAAGGGAATACCGGAGAAACTCATAGCCTGGTCTTTATCACGAGCGGCAAACACTTCTGAACAAAGAAGCGTAAGCAATAAAGTGATAATGATTCCTAGCTTTTTCACAACTGTATCCTATTGAGTATGTAAAAGATAGTAAACTTTTGGAAGATGTTAAGCCCATTGGGTATATTTTTATAAGAAAAACCTTCTTTCAGCTAAAAAACGCGTTTTTTAGCTATATTTGGGCATATGGCAAGTACATTTGGTAAAATTTTTTCTGTGACGACCTGGGGCGAATCCCACGGTCAGGCTGTAGGATCAGTCCTTGACGGATGCCCTGCAGGCCTCCCCCTCTCCGAAGAAGACGTGCAGGCGGAACTGAACCGCCGGCGCCCGGGTCAGAACAAGATGACCACCCCCCGCGATGAAAAGGATCAAGTCAAGATTCTTTCGGGTGTGTTTGAAGGCAAGACCACCGGTACTCCCATTTCCTTTGCGGTCTTTAACGAAGACCAGCGCAGCCACGACTATTCCGAAATCCAAAAGTGGTACCGTCCGGGACACGCCGACCTGTGCTACGACCTGAAGTACGGTTTCAGGGACTACCGTGGTGGCGGACGCAGCTCCGCACGCGAGACCATCGGCCGTGTTGCCGCAGGTGCAGTGGCCAAGAAGCTTTTGAAGCAGGTGGCCGGAACCGAAATCATGGCCTGGGTCAACTCCATCGGTAACGTGGACTGCGGTTCCCTGGACCTGAACGCCCTGACTCTGGAACAGATTGAAGCTTCCCCTGTCCGCTGCCCGGACCCGGAAGCCAGCGCCAAGATGGAACAGGTCGTACTGGACGCCCGCCAGAACTGCGATAGCGTAGGCGGTACCGTCTGCCTCCTGGTCAAGAATCCTCCCATTGCCTTGGGAGAACCGGTCTTCGACCGTCTGGACGCACTGCTTGCCCAAGCGATGCTATCCATTCCCGCAAGCAAGGGCTTTGAAATCGGTAGCGGTTTTGCCGCCGCCCGCATGCACGGCAGCGAACACAACGACGAGTTGTTCTTTGATGGACACGCCTACCACACCAAGACCAACAACGCAGGTGGTTCCCTGGGCGGCATCAGCAACGGCGAACCCATCTACTGTAAAATTGCATTCAAGCCTACGGCAACCATCAGCCAGGAGCAGAACACCGCAGGTCGCGGCGGCGAAAACGGAACTCTTGCAGCTCGCGGCAGACACGACCCCTGCGTAGCGGTCCGTGCCCCCGTCATTGTAGAAAGCATGGCCGCCCTTGTTCTTGCAGACCTGTTCCTGCAGCAGAAGAGAAATTTCTTGGGGTTTAGTGGTTAGTAGTTAGTAGTTAGTGGTTAGTAGTTAGTGGTTAGTAGTTAGTGGTTAGTGGTTAGTGGTTAGTGGTTAGTAGTTAGTAGTTAGTAGTTAGTAATTAGTGGTTAGTAGTTAGTAGTTAGTGGTTAGTAGTTAGTGGTTAGTAGTTAGTGGTTAGTAGTTAGTGGTTAGTAGTTAGTAGTTTGTAGTTAGTAGTTAGTGATTAGGATCTAGGGTTGCGAGTGTTTGCGGTTTCAAGATTGTTACATTATTAAACCTCTAGGAGCGAAGCTCCGGCCTCATACCTCAAGCGAAGCGTACCCCCAGGTCCCTAGCCCCTACATTCTATGAACCGCTTTTGTGCATACTTTCTCCGGATATTTGCCGCCTACTACTGGGTGGCTTATTCGTTACACCATAAGGTCTTCCTGAGACCGGGAAAGCCACTGAAGCATTCCAAGCTTATTGTGGTGGGAAGTTTTAGAGCCGGCGGAGCCGGCAAGACGCCTTTCTGCCTTTGGTTGGCGAAACACCTGATGGCGAAGGGCAAGACAGTAGCGGTACTTTGCCACCAGCAGGCGTTCGACGAAATCCAAATGTACCGCCACCATCTGGAAGAACAGATAGACCTGCGGCAGGCCAAGGTCATTGCCACCAAGAACCGTTACAAAGCGGCACACCAGCTGGACCACAAGGCTAAAAACGCTCCCGACTTTATCCTCTGCGATGACGGTTTCGAAGACAGCAGGCTTAAGCCCGACGCCATATTCCGGCTGGACTGGGAGACTCCGCCCACAGATGTCCAGCAGCTTATTCCCGCGGGGAATTTCCGCAGTCTTCTACAGGACCATTTTCACGAAGAACGCCAGACCTCGGTACTGCGTTGTTACGGAATAAATCCCGACGTAGTATTCCGCATAGACAGCATTGCAAACTCCCATGGGGAGTTCCCGCTGTACGGCAGGTCCATCGCCATCTGCGGCCTGGGAGACCCTAAACGATTTGTAAACGATTTGAGACGGGCAGAACTGATTCCTTACAAGACGGTCATCCGCCCGGACCATGACCGAAACTTTGAAAAAAAAGTTTATGAGATTCTCCAAGAGAACGGCAAGGACAACATCATCATTTCCGAGAAGGACGCCTTTAGGCTTTCAAGCGGCATCTTGGAAAATCCGCGAATTTTCGTGGCAAGGCAAAAGGTGGATATCCGAAAAAAGATTATTCTCTAATTTTTCAAGATAGAGACCACAAGCGCCCTGACTGCAAAAATAGTTCCATTCCGTTGTTGTTATATTTTCAGTAGAAGGATGGGAACATTTTATGACTCTCACAAAACGTATTTCGGAATTACTGCAGGTCCTGTACACAGGTATACCTGAACGCGAAGCTTGTATCCAGCTAGGTTTTTTGGCCTCCATCAATGGCGAATCGTTTTACGTCTTTGGACGCTCCGGTTCCGGCAAGAGCTTGCTGACCGAGAGGCTGGCCTGCGCATTCAAGAACCCGAAAGTTTTAAAGGCGGGTGTACGCCAGCAGACCTTCCCCAACAATCTCAGCGCATTTGATATTATCGTGTTCCCCAACTTCAACCCGCTGGACGAGGCATCCAAGGACAATGTCCAGACCGCCTTGAAGGATAGGGAAAACGCCCCGCTGATGATTACCAGCGACCAGCGTCCCGAAAGCGTGTTGAGCCGTGCAGAAATTGCAGACCGAATCACCTTGACCATCGCCCTGCCCGAAAGCCTTTCGCCGGCAGCCCTCTGTTCCCTGTTGCAGAACCAAAGTTCGCTGGAAGACGTGCGTGTACCACTTGGGCTGACCATCGCACCCGAAGAACGAAAGGCCTGGCTCGCAGAAATCAAGAAGGTCAACTTGTCTGCAGAAACGCTAGCTATCGTGGCTGGTCTTGCAGAACTTTGCGACAAGAGCGGAATTTACGTTTCAATCCGTCGATGGATGGCGCTTACAAACATCATCAAGACCATCGCGTTCTTTAACCAGAGAACAGAGACCAAGTTTACAGACGCACTGTTCCTGGGAACAGGCATTTGGAGCAAGGCAGCATCCAACTCGGTCATTACGGAAAACTTTAACGAAATCGTCTGCAAGCAAATCCTGAAGGACATTCCGGAAGTCCAGGAAAAACCCTACGATGCAGTGGCTCTCCACAAGAGGGTCAAGCAGCTACTTCACAGCAGTTGCAACCTGTACGAAACCAAGATGTTCAACAACGAGCCCTGCCTTTCCTACCGCGTTACCATTGCCGGAGAATCCACCCCGCTGTACGTTCCCCTGCACTACGTGGAATCCGACGAGGACTTCAATCCCTATAACGAATTCCGCAAGGTGGAAACCCGCGTCCGCTGCAATTATCATGGAACCTCCAGCTGTACCATTTCCATTGACTCTTCCGTCAAGGGAATCGGCCTACGCAGTTCCTACAACAATACAACCCCGGGAAAGTTCGAAGACTTCGCCACACTGCCTAGTTACATCCTCAAGGAAAACGATCCCGAAATAGCCCAGCAGAAAAAAGTACAGCTGGACGAATGCCGTAAGGAAGCTAACACCCAGTTGGAAATTCAAACCAAGTACCTCCTGACCTTGAGAGACATCTACTTGAAGAACAAACAGGCCCGAGACGACCTGTTCTGCAATTTGGAGTTGTTCGACAAGATCCAGGGCGAAATTCGCACCATCTTCGAAAGTACAACCGCCACTGCCAACAAGATCAAGGAAACGGTGGAACTTTTCAACAATATGGGAAATTAAATCCCAAGCTTTGAATTAGAATCGACCCACAGTGAGACCGGCGTAGAAGCCGGGCCAGATTCTTCCCTGATGACCTTCGTGGGAGACATCTTCGTGGTAGTCGCCTAGAGGTTTCAGCGGAAGTTTGTGGGCAAAGCCTTCGGAAAGCAGGTTGAGGGACATGCCTCCTGTAAGGCCTACACCGGAGAACAGCCTTGAAGTCGCTCCCAGGCGGACACGGTGATGGAAAGCGAACTTTTCGTCTTCATTGATTACGCCATACTGGCCCTTATACTTATCGGCTACGTTCAGGAACATGTATTCCAGAGCAAAGTGGTGGCCGTACATGCCAAAGTGGGTTCCAACGCCAATACCGTTTTCCCAGACATCATCATAGCTCTTGAACAAGTGGCCTTCCTTGAAATTGCGGGACGTTTCAACGCTGGTGTAGAAATAGGCTGTACCCAGGTCCAGCTTGACGCCGGTGCCGCCCATTTCGTTGAAGGAGCCTGTCAGACTCCAGACACCGTTACCTATGATGTTAATGAGACCGACGGGAGTCTTTTCGCAATTGCCGCAGATGTTGATGACACCCCACTGGCGGCCTTTTGCAGCCCCCGCGATGTTGATGGCGGAAACCTGGACGCCAGCATCGGCAGCGATATTGATGGCGCCCAGCTGGACGGGAGTATAACCTGCATAGTTGATAGCGCCAATCTGTACCGCACTTACAGTATCCAAGGCTAGATTCATATTGCCAATCTGGGTACCGCTTGACTTACCTACGGCCAGATTGAATGACGCCAACTGCAATCCATCAAAGCTACCTGCATAGTTGAAGCCAGCCGCAATCTGAGCCCCTTCAATATGCTCCTTGGCAATGTTAAGAGTCCCAGAGCCCTGAATGCCGTGCATTTCCTTCTTGGCAACGTTTACGATGAAAGTCACCTGACTACCAAGCATGTAGTCCTTTGCGATGGAGGCGAAAAAGCCTAGCTGCAAACCCTTACGGGGAGCGTCATCCTTGTCCACCGCATTGAAGGTGGTGCGGAAACTTGCATTGTGGTCCAGAGAATCCAGAGAACATATAACGGAATCGCCAGCGGCACAGGAACGTTCGCTTTTGATTTCACCGCGGGCAACCGTCTTTTCCACTTTCACATCCTTAAACTGTGTAAGAGTCACGTTCTCGATCTTGCCGTTGGACAAGTTGATGCTTGCGGCCTTGTGTGCTACAGATTTTTCCAGATGGATTTCGTAGGCGCCAGCGGGAAGCCCGAGGGACATGTTACGACCGGCGGCCTTGTAAAGTTCTGCCACCAGGGAACCCTTGTCGTCTCGAATGAACAGGCGGCCCTCCAGATTTTTCTCGAAGGAAACGCCTGCACCCATGCTGCGTAAGTCCGTCATGACCACGTCGCCGGTACCCGCCAGATTCATGTCGCGGCTAGGATGCTGTGCGCCGCCCATGGTGCTCTGAGTTTTCTGGAGGGTTTCGTTGAAGGCAAACTGGTAAGCTTCAGAAAGAGTGACCTTCCCATCACCACTCAAGTCGCCAGCCCCGCGAAGGCCGCTGACCAGAGAATGGGTGAAGAAACTGCCACGAAGCTTGTCACTTTCCTGACTGGATTCGTCCTGGGTGCTGCTAGTAATGAAGGCGTATCCCTTCATGTCGCTACTCTGGTCAATCATGAAAGCAGGTACCGACACACCACCCTTAGCGCGGGTAATGGCACCGGAACCGCAAGCATCGATGACTGCAATTTTTACATCGGCGTTTAGGTTATCCACACGCTTGCGGAATTCAGACCAGGCGTAAACTTCGTTACCCAGGCGCAGGCCCTTTTCGTCGGCGTGACCGCTGTAATAAACCAGAACTTCTTCTCGGCCGCTCTTACCTTTATTTGAGGCAAGAATCCTATCCAGATCATCCATGCGGGAATTCAAAAAACTGACGCTGGGTTCCTGAATCATAATCAGGTTCTCGGATTTTACACCGCCCATATCCTTTAGTACATTGGCAAAGGACTTAGCATCGCTTTCCGCATAGCGAAGCATGGGGCGATTCTTGCCACCGTTATTGGCGCTGATGGCGATGACGTAGCGGTCGATGGTATTTTCGGCGGCGTGACTATTTGCGACGGCAAACAACAAGGCCACCAAAGTCAAACCGAGAAGACCCATAAAGGTATTTACAGCACTCCTAAACATTATACTCCCCCATTTTTACGAAGCGTTAAGGTAACGGTCTTGAGGCCGTCCTGCTTTAGAATTTCATCCAGCTTGCCGGCATAAACCGCAAACTCCTTTTCAGAAGTCAGCAGGAAGAATTTTTCAAAATGAGGAGCGTCATCCAGTTTGTAAGCGTAAGGCAGGGACACCATCTTGCCCGGCTCCAGCGCAATGGCCTTGTTATCATTGCCCATGTGAACCGTCAAGGCGCCGTTACCGTCCATACTGAAAATCATGCCGAAGCACTTTTCCGGGACGGAGTAGCGTAATTGAATTTCGTCCCCTTCCTTTGCAGTGGACATATCCTCCAGCTGGATAATTCCGTTTTCGGATTTTTTCCATACTTCCATTCGGGCTTCCAACCCCTTTATACGGGTGTCAGAATTTTCGGTGGCCATGGCAACATCCAAACCAGCAGAAGAAACCGTCTCGGAAGACTTGATCACGCTTTCCTTGCCGCCTACAAACACCGCAGAAACAATCCCGAGAGCCACCACTAAGGCGGCGGCAATCCTTAGAACGTTAAAGCGGGAAATCAAAGCGCGAGCTTCTGTGGCACCTACAGCAGCAGCAGTGGGAACGGAACCATTGGCTGCATCAATTCTGTCCAAATCCCGAACCAGATTTTCAAAGGGATTTGCTGCCAGGATCTTTTTATTCTGTTCCCGCAGTTCCCGGACCCGCGCTGCAAAAATTTCATCGGAAGCCTCGCGATCACGAAGTTCCTTCATTTCTTTTTCGGGCAAAGCACCAATCAGGTACTGCTCCATCTTGAAGTCCGATACAGGACCATTCTTTCTGGAATTCATTACTTTACCTCCAAGTTCTTGACCTTCTCCTGCAAAGTGCGGAGACGTTTACGGACACCGCTTACAGAAAGCCCAACGGCTTCTGCGGTTTCTTCCAAGGTCATGCCATCCACAAAATGCAGAACCGCCATGGTGCGGGTGGATTCAGGCTCCTTCGCAAATATTTTCCTGAGAAGTCCCGCGGACTCGTATGCGTCCAGCTCGTCATCGGCCACGGCAATCTGCAAAAGCATTTCGCTGCAGTCCACATTCAGGCCTCTACGCTTCTTGTCGCGGATACGGTTCAGGCAAAGTCTGGTGGCCGTATTCCACAGGAGGCTTGAGGGAGCCGCAAGATCCAGGGTGTTCCTGTTGGCATAGATTCTCAGGAAAACATTCTGCATCATATCGCCGGCCTCGGCTTCATCCTTCAGGAGCGCGAGGCAACGACGCATCACCATAGGTGCGAAGGTCTCGTAAACCTTTGAAAAAACCACTCTGTCTGCAATATCTTGCCTGTTCATACCTGTAAAACACCATAGGGAAGTAAAAGTGTTACCGAAAAAATAGAATTTTTTCATTTTTCAGCTTTTTTCACTTTTTCTCATAAAAAAAGACCAGCGCTTATGAACAGGCGCTGGCGTTTTTACTCATTGGAAGGGAAGTATCACTTTACCAGAAGTTTTTTATTCACAAAATCATATACCCAGTAGGAATAAAAAGGAACACCTTCTTCAAACACCGTTCCCTCTTCAAGTTTTTTCACATATTCGCTTTTCAGATTGTTCTTCGCCTGCTCGATAACTTCCGCGGGCAAGATGCCATCAACATTTACGTCATCTCCCACCATGGAATACAAATACTTTATATCAAAACGTCCTTTTGAATACACCAGTTCAAAGAAAAGTCCCACATTTACATATTGGTATGCATCCCCAGCCTTTCCAACATAATTGCCTTCTTCATTTCCTCTTGCGTCGACCACCACCCAATTGTGGATGTCCTCTTGCTTAAAGGTGAGCATATCTCCCATCGCGTATCCTTTTACGCCAAGCAATTGATTTGCAATTGTTCCCTTAAAAGAATCTCCTTGACAATTGAGTACCTTTACGAAGGGTAATTCACGTCCGCCTTGACCATCCGTAATCAGTACCTGAACAAATAACTGTCGCCCTTCTTTTTGGTAAACGCCTGCGACAAATTTCTTTTTTACCTCAGGGAAAGTTCGCCTAGCCATTTCTACATAAGGGGCGAATATGTCCAGATCGCTCTTATTGACATTCAGCGGCATATCTTTTGGAGCATCGCCAAAACAGCAGACCACGATCAAAAGCAGGTAAATAATGAAGGCACGTAAAAGCATACAAAAACAAATGTAATATTTTTTCAGCCCTGTACCCCGATTTTCTATATTTGAACCTGTGAAAATGGGCATCAAGACATCCTCCGGATCCATGGCCATATGGCATATTCTCGCCATCGCGACCATCGTATTCTGGGGCACAAGCTTTGTGAGCACCAAGGTGCTGATCAACCACGGATTTTCCGCGGTGCAGATTTTCACCATCCGGTTTGCCGCCACCTACCTGATGCTCTTGCTTGCAGGGGTGCGCCATCTGAAATTCCGGTCGAACTCCCTAAAGGACGAACTGTTCTTTGTGCTTGGCGGCATCACCGGATGCACGGTCTACTTCTGGGCGGAAAACACGGCCCTCACCATTTCCCAGAGCAGCAACGTCTCGCTGATTGTGTGCACCAACCCGCTGCTTATCATGCTGGCGGGAATCTTCATCTTTAAGCGGGAAAAGTTTCTCCCCCGTCAGATTGCAGGCTCCCTCATTACTTTCATTGGAATGGTACTTGTAGTTCTAAACGGGAAATTCGTCCTAAAACTTTCGCCGGTGGGAGATATGCTGGCATTCTGTTCTGCTATCGCCTGGACTATTTATGCCTACAGCACCGAAAAAGTCCGCAGCAAGTATTCTACGCTTTTTGCCATCCGCAAAATTTTCTTCTACGGATTTCTGACGTCTCTGCCCATTTTCGCAATGGACCCCCACGTCATTCCCTGGGAAACCTTCAAGGAGCCTGTGGTCATTGGCAATTTCCTGTGCCTATGCATTTTCAGCAACCTGTTCGGCTACTTGATATGGAACAAGGTCATGGACAAGCTGGGGACCGTTCTTGCCTCCAACTACATCTTTGCTATCCCCCTCATTACCATGCTGACGGCTGCCATCACCATCGGGGAACATATTTCCGCTGTGGCCATTGCAGGTGCCGCCGCCATCGTCACCGGCATGATCATGGCGGAATACAAGAAGAAATAAATGTCGTATCCCAAAAATCGACAAATTTTCGTTTTTCCTTATAAAACGCGCCGCTTCTGTATCCCATTTTTATCAGAAATTACACTTATAAACACATAATTAACAAATTTTTATAAAAAATTCCTTATTTTGTATCCCATTTTTCTTGACTTTTGGAATACAAGTGTTTATATTTGTATCCGTAATCAACATAGGAGGACATATGAAGACGCTTTTCAGCAAAACCTTAACCACCCTCTCTCTCGCCACTGGAGCAAGCCTATTCAATGCTTGCGGAGATTCCGGGACCAATAACTCCGGCGTTGTAGAAGAAGCAGACGGCATCGTCGCCTACACCGGTAAAGTGGCCGGCGTATCCCAGAAGGGACCTTTCCTTGTGGGCTCCACCATCACCCTGCACGAGGTCGACGGCGAGACGTTTGATCTAAGCGGACGTTCTTTCCCCGACAAGATCAAGAATGACAAGGGCGAATTTGAAATTTCCTACAAGGATCTTTCTTCCAACTTCGCATTGCTTATTGCCGACGGTTACTACCGCAACGAAAATACCGGAGTAAAATCCACAGCGCCCATCAAGTTGAACGCATTGAGCGATTTGACCGACCGCAGCACCGCTAACGTGAACCTCCTTACCCATCTGGAATACGATCGCGTCAAGCATTTGATTCTTGAAGAAGAAATGGATTACAGCGAAGCCAAGGCCAAGGCTGAAAAGGAAATCCTCAGCGCCTTCGGCATGGATCTAAAAAAGGCTTCCTCCGCAGAAGACCTCTCTATCTTTGGCAAGTCCGAAAACGACGGCGCCCTGCTGGCCTTGTCCGTTTTGATGCAAGGCAAAGCAAGCGAAGGAGCATTCAGCGAACGCTTGGCCCTTATCGCCCAGGATCTGGAAAAGGATGGGGTCATTGACGACAAGCAAATTTTGGCAGACATCGCCGATGAAGCTATCCAGCTCAATCTAGACAAGGTCAAGAAGAACATTCTGGACTGGAAGATTTCCTCTGACATCCCGGAATTTGAAAATTTTGTAACGGCCTACTGGGCGGAACACTTCGGTATCGGCAACTGCACCTCCGAAAACATCGGCAAGTCTGCAGAAGTAAAAAACAAACTGAGCCAGAACTTCAAAAAGACCTTCGTGTGCGACGAAGTAGGAACAGATAAGACCATCATGTGGCGCGAAATTTCCGAAGACGAAAAGAAATACGGACTTTGCTCCGCCGCCGACGATGGCAAGCGTTTTGAAGACGTTTTAATCTGCCACGACGGAACATGGAAAGATATGCTCCCCGAAGAAAAAGTTGGCGAATGTACCCAGGAACTGTATGGCGAAATTGTTTCTTACGATAATACAGCAAGCTCTCACAAGGGCGACCAATATGCATGTGACATTGGTGGCTGGAGACTCCTGAGCGAAGCAGAAATGGAAACCGGCGCATGCACTGCAGCTCCCGCCGACCAGGGCAAGTTATACGCCAGTCCCAATCAAAACATCTACCTGATTTGCCGAGAAGGAAAGTGGAATTTGCTTACCAAAAAGGAGTACCTGCAAATCAGTGCTTCCTCCTCCTGTAAAAAAGACGGCGAAATTATAAAGAGCGAATCTGGCGACCAGTATTTCGTATGCAAAGATGGCACCGCTGTTGCACCATCCTTGAACGATTTCTCCATCGACAAAGAATTTGAAGCCAACCTCTGGAATGGTGCCAAGGATTCCGTCGTAACCTTGGATCCCGACGATCTTCTTGGATATTCCTCCATTCTGATGCTAGATCAAGATAATAACGCAAGTTCCGCCAAAGTCTACCATGAAGACGGCGAAGAAATCACAAGCCAATACTTCGTCAGGTACAATAGCGATGGAATTGCAGAAGAACTCCTTAAGGCCAAGGGCGCAAAGTTCACTTACGAACTGGACGAAAAACATCCCTACTCACAAATTCGATTCGGATTCTGGACAGCTCCCAAAAGCTCTCAATACCTAACCGCCGATATTTCCGACTGGGAAGGCGTATGCGTGATTTACGCATCCACATCTGTCATGAACCTGTTCATCGAAACTGGAGCAGACAATAACTACACATTCAACTTCGCAAAGCTCCCTGCCTCCATGGAACTCACTGTCGCCAACTTCAAGTGGGAAGAACTCAATGAAAATACCGACTATAAAATAGACCCCCTGGAAGCTGCAAAAAATTCCGCATCCATCGCCATAAGCCCCAGCATCAACACCTTTAACGGCAGCAATTCTGCGGCAACAGGTGCGGTATATGTTGCAGGCATTGGTAAGTACAACGGATGTTCCATCAAGTAATTCTCGCAGGATTCTGAATTATGAAACCGATTATCGAATATAAAGACTATCGTCAGTTCATTCGGGACTACTACGAAGAACACAAGCAGAAATCCGCCTTTACCTGGCGCGATTTCGCCGCCCAGGCGGGCTTTGGTTCCCCAGTTTACTTGAAGTTGGTTTGCGACGGCAAAAAGAGCCTAAGTGCGTTAGCCGTAGAAAAGGTTATTAACGCCATGCACCTGGCAGGTTATGAACAGCAGTTCTTTAGAGCCCTGGTCGCATTCGACCACGCAAAGAACGATACCGACCGTAAGAAAGCCATCGACACCATGCAGGAAGTGGCCAACCAGAACAACGTAAAGATCATGGGGGCCGAGGAGTTCGCCTTCTTTGACTCCTGGAAAAATCCCGTGATCCGCGAGCTGGCTCCTGTCATGGCCGGAGCAAAACCCTTGGACATGGCCCACGCCTGCAAGCAAAAGATTACTGCAGCCGAAGTTACGGAAACCCTGCAGTTCCTGGTGAAGGCAGGCCTGCTTAAAAAAGACGAAAACGGAAACTACATCCAGACAGACAAAGTCCTCAGTTCCGGAGTCGCCGACTTTGTTCCGCTGGCAGTACGCAACATGCACCGCCAAATGGGAACCTTTGCGCTGGACGCTTTGGACAACATCCCTCTGGAGGAACGTCAATTTACAGGACTCACCCTGGGAATTTCCGAAGGTTCCTACGACAAAATCCTTAAGGAACTGGCAGAATGCCGCCACCGCATTATGTCCATTGTGGCTGAAGACAAGCAAATCGACCGCGTCTACCGCGTCAACATGCAAGTGTTCCCCCTGACGGAAAAAATCAAGTAGAACACCGCTATTCGAAAATGCAAAAAAAATCCCGCGATTGAACGTCGCGGGATTTTTTTCAGCCGATGCCGAGAGTCCTCGGCATGACGCGGGAGCAGCGACCTCATACCTCAAAGGCCGCCCTCACACCTGTTATACCTGTGCCAGAGCCTGTTCCAGGTCGGCGATGATATCGTTGATGTTTTCGATACCAACGCTGAAGCGGATAAGATCTGGAGCAACGCCTGCTTCGATGAGCTGTTCATCGGAAAGCTGACGGTGGGTGTGGCTTGCGGGGTGTAGCACGCAGCTGCGTGCGTCGGCAACGTGGGTCACGATACAGACGAGCTTCAGGGAATCCATAAACTGGATGGACTTATCGCGGCCACCCTTGATGCCAAAGGTCAGCACGCCGCAAGGCAGGCCGCCCTTGAACTGCTTCTGGGCAAGAGCATAGGAAGCGTTGTCTTCGAGGCCGGCATAGTCAACCCATGCCACCTTGGGATGATTCTTCAGGTACTTGGCAACTGCCAGGGCGTTTTCGCAGTGGCGGGGCATGCGGAGGAACAAGGTTTCCAGGCCAACATTCAACAGGAACGCATTCTGCGGACTCTGAATAGAACCCAGGTCGCGCATGAGCTGCACGGTAGCCTTGGTGATGTAGCAGAGCTTGCCGAAGGCTTCGGTGTAGCGAAGGCCATGGTAAGACGGATCCGGTTCGGTGAGACCCGGGAACTTGTCGTGATGGGCTTCGCAGTCGAAGTTACCGCGATCGACCGCAGCGCCACCCACAGCCATGGCGTGACCATCCATGTACTTGGTGGTGGAGTGGGTCACGATGTCCACGCCGAATTCAAAAGGACGGCAGAGGATGGGAGTGGGGAAAGTGTTGTCCACGATCATGGGAACGCCATGCTTGTGAGCAAGCTTGGAGAAACGTTCCAGGTCAAGAATCTTGCCGGCGGGGTTTGCAACGGTTTCGCCGAAAACGCACTTGGTGTTGGGGCGGAAAGCCTTCTCGATTTCTTCGTCGGAAGCGTCCTGGTCGATGAAGGTGCATTCGATGCCCAGCTTCTTCATGGTAACGCTGAAGAGGTTGCTGGTACCGCCATAGATTGCGGAAGTAGAAATGAAGTGGTCGCCAGCTTCGCAGATGTTGAACACGGCGTAGAAGTTTGCAGCCTGACCGGAGGAAGTGAGCATGGCACCTACGCCACCTTCCAGCTGGGCAATCTTACTAGCCACAGCGTCGTTGGTGGGGTTCTGGAGACGAGTGTAGAAGTAGCCGGATTCCTTCAGGTCAAACAGGTCAGCCATCTGGGCGGAAGTGTCGTACTTGAAAGTGGTGCTCTGGTAAATGGGGAGAACGCGGGGTTCGCCCTTTTTCGGGGTCCAGCCAGCCTGAACGCACAAAGTTTCGAGATTTGCCATAATTTTTCCTTTTTTTTGCGACGGAACCGCCGCTATTTTTATGGCTAAAATATAGTTAGTTCCTATATCTAGCGATATAAAATGAACCGCATAATCGAAACGCGAGTACACAAATAAGCCGCACTAAAAGGTGCGGCTTATAGATAGTAATAAAAAAAATCTATGACATCCGTCAGGCGCTAACGTCGGCGACGGTCATACTGTGTATTCTCGGCGTAGAAGACTTTCTTGTCTTCGTACATACGCCTGTCAATTTCGTTGATGAATTCATCCACATTGAACTTTTCAAAGTCCAGCTTGCAACTTCCCATAGAAACCGCCAATTTGTAGGGCTCACCGGAAACGCGGTTGTATTCCTGGAACGTGCGGCGGATCTCGGACATACAAGATGCAATGGCCCGATCCTCCTGGCTGTTAATCAAGACGATAAACTCATCACCTGCGTAGCGGATGACAACCCCCAGATCATCGACAATGTTTCGTAGAATCTTAGCTGCAGTAACCAGAGCCTTGTCACCTACAGAATGTCCATAGGTGTCATTGATGGCCTTAAATGCGTTCAAGTCCAGCATAATACCCGTAACCGCCTTGTTCGGCTTCTTGGAATACAGCTTAAGAAGATAATCCAGGTAAGTGCGGTTATACAGCCCCGTCAATGCATCTCTATAAATCAGCTCGTTCTGAAGACTTGCAAGGATACCCGCAACAGAGATGGCCAGGCACACAGAGGTCACAGAAACGCCATAGAACATGGACTGTACGATGCCGCCAATGACCACTGGAATAACAAAGACCAACAAGGGGAAAAATTTTAATGAGCCACCACGAAGGCGAGTCCGGAAATAGACTACAATAGAATCCAGCAAAATCACGTAGTTGGCTACGGCATACAGGAGAAACAACGGCTTTCTTATATACACGTTCGCATCGGAGACTTCAAAAACAATAGGTACAAACAAATTAACAATCAGCAGGAGTAGTGAAACCCCATGGACAGATATCAAGAAGAGATGTTGTTTTCTTGAAACGGCTCCATTCAAATGAACACAGAAAAAATACACCCAGGCGATGGCCGCAGAAATTTGGGCAAAGAACAACCAGCTGTTTCCCGCATATATCAAGAAGCGATTGAATGCGCCAGGTTTTCCATCTACGGCATAGACCATCGGGTCCACCAGACAGTTGGTGAAGGCAAAAAACATCAACAACATCAAGGAAGTATTTTCTGATGAGCGCTCACGAAAACGCCAGATGTTTCCAACAAACAGTACGCCCAGCAGCAACACGCCCAACATGTTGGACACGTTAATCGCCATCAGGTCAAAACTAGGGTTATTAATCATACCGTTCCAAAATATACTGATTTATTGATTCAAAAATTCCATCAGCCTGGGTAGCTGCACCTTGCCGTCCCTAAGTCCCATCTTGTAAAGTTCCACCAGTTTATTTGCGTCCTTTTCCAGGCGGGAAATTTGGAAAGGTTCACTGGGGCGGAACACGAAACTTTTGCCCGCAGCTTCGTATTCCTTCAGTTTTGCGGTAGCTTCGTTATAGCGGATATGTCGGGTTGCCGCAGCAGCAACAAACTTCGGGTACTTGCGGTAGACTAGCTTGAACAGCGGAATCATGGAGTTGGGCTTTTTCACATAGCCGTCCTGCTGCGTGAGGATAACTACCTGCTTTTTAAATCCCTGTCGTTCCATAAACTCAAAGGGAATGCTGTCGGCAACGCCCCCATCCAGAAGTTTCTTCCCGCGGAGTTCCACGATTTTACTCATGAGGGGAAGTGACGCCGACGCACGAACGCACTCCAGGCCATCGCCCTTGTCCACTTCCTGAGTCAGCAGGTATTCGCCCTCGCCGGTCTCTACGTTGGTTGTCACGCAGTAGAAGGGCGTCACCTTCGCGTTCTCCTCGAACTTGGCGTAGTCAAAGGGATCGATCTCCCGAGGGATGGTGACATAGCAAAATTCCCGGGGGAAATAATCTCCAGTTTTCCACATCCACTTGAAACCGCTGTACCGCGGGTCCTTGGAATGGACCGTATCGATTCGCATGTTGCGTTCCCGCTGCTCCGACAGGTAGCTGCAAAGGTGCGTCGCCCCTGCAGAAGTTCCGGCGTAACCGCCAAACTTCAGACCTGCATCGTGAAGCACGTCCAACACGCCGGAGCTGTAAGCCCCGCGCATACCACCACCTTCAAGGACTAACGCAACATCTTTATACATAAAACTTCCTGAATCCTTCGCAATTTCAGCGTGACGTTGAGCGTGATTCGCAAGTTCAGCGTGACGAGATACCTTCCAGCCAGTGGAAATCATCGGGATGGTCCACGAACTTCTCTGGATTCAGCTTGTGTTTGGCGAAAAATTCTTCACGGGTCATCCAAACGAAATCATCGACTTCGCCGGGCTGGGGAACAAGGCTTGCAGCCTCCTCGTCCGTCAAGAAAATGCGATAAACGTCATAGAACTCGTTGTCCAGATAGGCACCGCCATTCAACACGCTCTCGTGTCCAGATTCGAAAAGATATTCCAATTCCTCGGGACGCTTCGTGACGCCCAGCTCTTCCCGCAATTCCCGTACGGCGGCGTTACGGCTATCATCTCCAGCGGAAATATGGCCCGCACAGCTAGTATCCAGAAGCCCCGGGTTGTTTTCCTTTACGCGGGCACGTAGCTGGAAGAGAATGCGGCCAGCCTGGTCAAAAGCCCAGATATGAACCGTACGATGCCACAGGCCCTTTTCGTGAACCTCGGTGCGTCCGCGGGCAAAACCGGCGGGAGTTCCATCGGGATTCAATACGTCAATTTGCTCTTCCATCTAGAATCTCCTTCAACACTTTCACAAAGTTTCGGTACTGCAGCATCAACTCGTTGTGACGTTCACGGACCAGCTCGTAATTGCCTTCCTTGCAGGCAAACTCCAGGGACTTCGCCTGGCTGGACAAGTCCACCGCCCCGATGGTCAAGGCAGTACTCTTGAGGGCATGAACCACTATGCGGTAGTTTTCAAAATCACCGGCTTCAAGAGCTTGCGTCAAGGAAGATTCCTTGATATCGGAGCAGAACTCCTCCAGCATCTCGATATAGAAACTTTCGTCATTCATGCAGTAGCCCAATCCCACAGAAAGATCTACAAAGCCTGTAGAACCCAGGGCGTTTAAGCAAGGAGAATCACACTGCGACGCTACCGGTGCCTTTTCAACAGACGTATGGTGCCTTGTTTCTGCGGTGGTAATTTTTGCGGACTCACTCATCACCTCGTTCATCAAAGGCTTAGAGATTACTCGAATCGGTTCGTTGTTGTTCAAGGATTCTTCTTCCGACAATTCCTGGTTCGTTTCCTTCTGTTCCACCACATCGACGGGCAAATACTTTAGGAGCGTAGACAGCAGGGATTCTTCACGAACAGGCTTGCTCAGGTAATCCGTAAAGCCCGCTTCCAGATAAGTATCCCTGGCACCAACGATAGCATTGGCCGTAAGCATGACCACGGGCGTTTCCACGTTGGGATTGTCAGCCAAGGTTTTCATGACAGACAGAGTTTCCACGCCATCCATGACAGGCATCATGTGGTCCAGGAAAATCACATCGTAATGATTACGCTTGATTTTTTCCAGAGCCTCCATGCCGTTGTCCGCAGAGTCAATCTGGATTTCCGTTTCCTTCAAGAGGCCGCGCATCACGCGAATATTCATGGGAACATCGTCTACCACCAGAATCTTTCCACGAGGAGCGTGGAACCTGGTGACCGTAGCCTTGGCAGGCTCAACTTCTTCCTGGTAGCGGGTTTCAAAATCACCCATGGGGATTTCGCGCTTTACCACCTGCGGAATCGTTACCGTAAATGTGGAACCTACGCCATACCGACTTTCCACCTCCACAGAACCTTGCATCAGATTCACCAGGTGCTTCACCAAATTCAGGCCAAGACCGGTTCCTTCTACGTTACGGTTGCGTTCCAATTCCAGACGCTGGAAACTCTGGAACAGTTTTTCCTTATCCTCTTCGCGAATGCCAATACCCGTATCCTTCACCGCAATAATCAGGTTAATGGAGCTTTCGTTAGCGTTGGCAGAAAACTTGCCCGCAGGAATACGATTAAAGTTAACGCTAAAGACGATGCCTCCCTTAATCGTATACTTTACCGCATTGGATAAGACATTGTTAATGACCTGGCGGATACGGACTTCATCGCCAAACAGGCCCGCAGGAATAGTGGGATCCACCCTCATTTCAAGTTTCAGGTTCTTTTCCTTGGCACGCAGGGACACCATGTTATAGCAGTCGTTCAGGATAGAGAACAGGTTGTACTCCACCGGAACAATTTCCATCTTGCCAGATTCAATCTTGGAGATATCCAAAATATCGTTAATCAGGGAAAGCAGGGTGTTGCCTGCACTATGGATATTCAATGCGTATTCTTTTAGCTGTGGATCCTTGCATTCCCTAAGCAGCATGGTATCCATACCCAAGATGCCGTTAATAGGCGTACGGATTTCGTGGCTCATGTTGGCCAGGAACTGGCTTTTTGCCATACTCGCCTTTTCGGCCAGGAACTTGGCGTGCCTCAGTTCATCGCTTTCCTTAGCCTTGCGTTCTGAGACAAAGAGGTAGCCAAAGCCAATGACGAAAAGTACAAGAAGAAGCCCAAATACCCAAAAGATAAGCAAGGTAATATTTTCTACGCCCTGGGCGGCAACATCCTCGGGAACCATGCCCACCAGAGAAAGACCCGGCATTTCAAGGTCCGCCATAAAGAAATAGAAGTTCTTATCTTCGATAGTTTCGCGACTTGCCGCAGCCACAGAAATATTCAGAAGGTTCTTAAGCTTAGAACGGATTTTAGAAAAGTTGTCGTTCTGCCAAATGGAATTTGCCGCCAAGGTTTCGTTTCCCGAGCCGATGACCACCTCGCTATATTCGTCCCGAACAGAAGTGTAGCACTTGCCGCCATAGCAGTGACTGTCAAAAGCCTTGGCTGCGCTGGCATCGTCATAGAGCTTGTACAAAACGTAACGAACGTTGCGGTTGCGATAAATAGGCGTACTCAGCAAGAAGCCCTTGCCCTTGCAATAGCTTGCCGCAGGATTTCCGCGGAAGGAACTGGTGATTCCAGCAAAGTCCTTCGAGTTCACCACAACAGATGAATCGCCGCCTACCAGAGTTCCATCCAAGGCCACAATACCGTAGGCAACCCCAGATTCCCTGCCCACATAGGCATCCAGGATTTTTCCAGCCAAGCCAGCATCCTTCTCCACCTCGTAGGAAATACCACTGAGAGATTTCAACTGCACAGAAATCTTCTCGTTAATCAGGTTCGCCATCGTGGCCGCCTGGCTAGAAACCTGCCCCGCCACATAGTCGGAGAATAAGGTATTGAGCTTGCCACCCATCAAGAAGCCCACAAGGCACAGGACCGCGGCAAACGTTCCCATCCATATAAACATCTTGGCTTTATTCTTCATAAACAAAAACCCCATCCACAAACCAATCCATTCCACTCCTTAGAATTTCATCACTAAGATGTTCATCCTTTTCACAGCGTTTCTTGTTCGCATTGTCATACAAAGGACCCACAAATATGCTCATCCCATTTTTCATCTGTTCAACAAGGTCATTCACCTTCTGCACGGAGGAATCGCCCAGAACAGAGGACAGATAAGAAATTTCTACAGCGCCCTTTTCGATTCCCACCCAGTAATTACTGACGCTGGACTTTTTCTGGATAAAGTCGCGGATAAAATCCATATAGACCATCTTCCAGTTGGTCGACAAGACTCCCGCCACGTTGGGAACAAAAGATTCTCCCGTCAGGTTATAACCCACTACAGAAATACCCTGGGCGACGGCAGCGTCAATCACGGCGGTCCTATTCTGGTGATAGGCCACCACATCAATTCCTGCGTCCTTGACCAGGCGCTCCACGTTAGAGGTCTCCACGGCAACGTCATCCCAGGAATTCGTCCAGCGAACATAAATATTTGCCTTGGGATTGACTTTTCTTGCCCCAAGGGCGAAGGCATTGATGCCGCGGTTCACTTCGCTGTTGTTCATGGCGGCCACATAGCCAAGTTTTCCATTCTTCGAGACTAGAGCAGCAATGACACCCGCCATAAAGCGAGCCTGGTAAGCTCTCGCCGAATACACATTATAGTTTTTCAACGCTAAGCCGCTGGATACCCCAAAGAACATTACATCAGGATGGTTTTGGATGTAACTCTCAATTTCCTGGGGATAATTGAAGCTTCCCAAAATGACAAGTTTTGCACCAGCCCGCACAAGACTATCGACAGCCCTTTCGCAAGAGCCGGTAAACTCCTTCGCGTTTTCCGCCAATAGCAGGTCAAAGCCAAGCTCCTTGCTGGCAGCAAGAACGCCCCGGTAATGATCGCCGTTCCAGCCAGACTCCTCCACACTGCCCGGTATAACAAGTCCCACTTTTGTTTCTTGAACAACTTCCTTCTCGCCCATGCTCAGAACAAGGGCGAAAATTGCCGCCACCAAGATTAGCGAGACAACAACGAAGGCTACAAAACTCTTTTTAATCATTTACAACACCTTTGACATACCAATCGAAATGATTCAACATGTCCAAATCGGTCATACTTTCGTTCTGGTCAATACGGACATTTCCCTGATTATCATAGACAGGTCCGTAAAACACATCATAGGAACCATCGCGAAGCCGCTTCATCTCCGACTCCACAAACTTTCTTGCCTCCTCCGGTACCACGCCGGAAACGGGAGCGAGGTCGATCATACCGCTTTCTACCCCAAGCCAATATGACTTGCCGGCAAACTTATCCTGCAGCACTTCCAAAATGCGGGGCTCGTAGAAATTTTCCCAACGCCATACGGGTGCCGTCAAGAATTTTTTTGGATAGCGCTTGCTGTTGTCCACATTGTATCCCACAATCCAGACATCGTTCTGCTCTGCAATTTCATAGGCGGTCAAGGCATCCGTATGGACTGTCAAGACATCAATCTTGTGCTTGTCCATCAATCGCTTGGTAGCCTCCGCCGTCAAGGAATCGCTGACCCAGGAATGGCTCCAGCTTACATAAACCTTCGCATCGGGATTTGCCTTCTGGACACCTAGGGCAAAGGCATTTATACCGCGGTTCACCTCAGAAATATCAAAGGCAGCCACATAACCAATCTCTCCGGTCTTTGACATCGCCCCGGCCACAATGCCAGACAAGTAGCGCATCTGGTAAATACGTCCAAAGAAGTTAGACATGTTCGCCCCATTTTCTACACCGGTCGCATGGAAAAACTTCACCTCGGGATGCTTCTTGGCAACAGCCATCACATGGGGACCAAAGCCAAAAGAGTTTGCAATGACAATCTTTGCCCCCTGGGCTATGACTTCTTCTAGAACTTGTACGCAGGAAGAATCTTCAAGTGTACTTTCTTTGTAGATTACATCCAGGTTCAGCTTTTCAGCAACCTTTTCCATGGCGATAAAATGAGATTCACCCCAACTGTGGTCATCACGGGGACCGTTCATAATCATGGCGACTACAGTCTTCTGTAGTGTCACGTCGGTTTCACGTTTTTTTACCTGCACCACCATAATGCCAATCACGATGGCGACAATAATGACAGAAGCTATCCCTCCAAAAAGTTTCATTTTCCCTCCATAACTAACTTTATGTTCTTCAGCATTTCAGAATACGCCTGCATTACAAGACGGTGATTCTCCTTCACATAATCATACCGTCCTTCCTTACAGGCGAATTCCAAAGACTTTGCGTTTTCCGATAGAGTCTCCGCACCAATCGTAAGCGAGGTACTCTTCAAGGCGTGAACTAAAATCTGGTAATTTTTCCAATCTTCCTGGCTAAAGGAATTTTCAATGTCATTTTGCTTGTTGCCATCCAGGTATTCGCGAAGCATATCCTTGTAGAATTCTTCATCGTTGATACAGTATTCCATACCCAACTTGACATTCAAGAAATTCTCTAAATCCTTAAGCAGGTTTCCCGTCAAGGCAAGGGACTCGGGTACAGAAGAAACAGCCATATTTTCCGATGGTTGCGGAGGTTCCGTTTTTTGAGAAACAGTTTCCGCAGGCTTCGCCGGAGACGGCTCCTGAGTCATATTGTCAATCCGGACCACATCCTCCTGGGTCAGAATCAAGCTTTCCGGCAAATACCGTTTCAGCATGCGAATCAGGTCCCATTCCTTAATGGGCTTGGAGAGATAATCTGCAAAGCCTGACTTCAGGTAAGATTCCTTGGCTCCCACGATAGCGTTTGCCGTAAGCATCACGACAGGGGTGTTCTTATTGGCGTAATCCCCAAGTTCCTTCATCCGTTCATAAGTTTCCAGACCATCCATGACAGGCATCATGTGGTCCAGGAAAATCAAATCATAATGTCTTGACTGAACAAGTTCCAAACACTGGGCGCCGTTCATCGCCGTATCAATCTTCACCTTGGTATCCTTCAGCAAGCCGCAGAACACCTTCAAGTTCATGGACACGTCATCCACCACAAGGATTCTTGCATCCGGTGCCAGGAAAGTTTCTTCCTTAAGGTTTTCGGCGGCAGCGGCACGCTTGTAGCGGGAGGCAAAATCCCCGAGAGGCTCCGCATTCAAAACCACCTGAGGGATAGAAACAATAAAGGTGGATCCTTCGCCATAATGGCTTCGAACAGTAATGTCGCCACCGCACATAGTCACCAGCTGCTTGGCAAGGCTCAAGCCAAGGCCGGTCCCTTCTATATTGCGATTACGTTTCTGGTCCACCCGTTGGAAGGCCCCGAAAATGGAATCCAAATCTTCCGCACGAATTCCAATGCCGGTATCCTTTACCACAATCTTAAGCATCACGGAATTTTCCGCATTGACTCCATTTCCCGAAGGCATGGAATCGTAACCTACAGAAAGGCTCACCCCGCCATACTCCGTATACTTGACGGCATTAGAAAGCAGGTTATTCATAATCTGGCGGATACGGACTTCGTCGCCCCAAAGTCCTGCGGGAATTTCCGGGTCACACTCCACCGTAAAGCGCAAGTTCTTCGCGGTGGCCTTGGGAGCTATAATGTTAAAGCAATCCGAAAGCACGTTGAACAGGTCATACTCCGACGGAACCAAGACCATCTTGCCAGATTCAATTTTGGAAATATCCAGCACATCGTTCACAATGGAAAGCAAGGATTGGCCGGCACTCTGGACGTTTCGGGCATATTCCTTCAGTTCGCCGTTACCCAGTTCCTTCAGGATAATGGAATTCATTCCCAGGATTCCGTTAATAGGCGTGCGGATTTCATGACTCATGTTGGCAAGGAAGATGGACTTCGCACTGCTGGCCCGCAACAGCTTTCTACGGTTGAAGAAGCTTGTCGTTGAGAACAGGAATATAAAGAGGAACAGCAATGCAGAAATCATAATGTTGCGAACAAGAATCCAGCGCACCCTTTCAAAAAGAACGGTTTCATCGGAAAGCTTCACCATGATCCAGTTGTTCAGCACCACGTCGGAAAACACGATGTAGTCCTTGTCCTTCAAGGAGAATTCAAAATGCTTGAAATTGGCCCTAAGGATCATGCGTCCCAAGGTTTCATACTCTGTTCCCCAAAAATCAGATGTGAGGTAATTCTTGCCTTCCTGTGTGGAATCCTGGTGTCCAACGACAAGACCATCCTTGTCCATAATCATCCAGAAACCATTCTTGTCATGACGGCTCGCTTCAATATTTTTCAGCAGTTCATCTAATTCCAAGTCAATAGAGAGAACACTTTGACGGTCAGAAAGACGACGGGCCACGGAAATCATTTTCTTGTCGGTGCGTGCATCTATGTAAGGCGAAACCAAGGCAACCTCTCCACGGGCGCGAAAAGCCTCCTTATACCAAGGTCTCGCGGTGGGGCTAAATCCCTCCGGAGGAGTCCAGTGTCCTCCATCCAGATAGCGGCCACCCACATAACCGTAAAGTCCCGTAAAGGAAGATTCAGCCTGAGATTCATAGCTCTTGGAAACATAGGTCAGCAATTCCTCCACCTTTTCCACAGGAGCGTTCTGCTTCATTTCATAGTCCACCAACATCGTGGAAATTTCCAGAAGCTTTCTCTTTTTCAGCAGGTAATTATTCAAGGCCTTCGCGTCGTTACGGACAGAATTTTCGCCAATCTTGATGGCATCTTCCTTTGCCAATTCAGAAAAAGATGAGAACGTGTAATAGGCGACTCCGGTCAAGCAAGCCAAAGTCAGCGCCAATGTCGCAATGTACTGCAACAGATAACGACGTTCCTTTTTTGCGTAATCACTTCCCATTTTAAACCTCAGGCAATGGCACCAGTCAACTTCTCGACAATGCTCCTGTACTTTTGCATCAGGAAACCATGGTTCTGCTTTGCAAAGTCATAGTCCCCCTTAGAACAAGCAATCTCGAGAGCCTTGGCCTCTCCGGACAAATCTGTCAAACCGATGGTCAAGGAAGTACTCTTCAAGGCATGAACACAAATACGGTAATTCCCCCAATCTTCTGCGGCAAAGAATTTTTCAAGTTCTTCATCCTTTTTGCCCTTGCAGTATTCCTCCACCATTTCCAAGTAGAAGGCTTCATCGTTCATACAAAGGTCAAGACCAGCCTTGGCATCAATCTCGGGAATGGAGTTGATTTTTTCAAAGGCAGAATTTCCTGCGGCAGCCACGCCATCTTCCACCTTCTTGATCATGGATTCCACAGAGGGCGTAGTTTCTGAAACCAAAGGCAAGTGATGAATCGTACTTGCTGGCACCACCTGCTCATTTCCGGGCAGGAACTTTTTCAGCAGGCTAATCAAATCGGATTCCTTGACCGGTTTGGACAAGTAATCAGAAAAGCCTTCCTTCATGTAGAATTCCTTGGCCCCGATAATCGCATTTGCAGTAAGCATAATGACCGGGGTTTCGCGATTCAGGTTTCCCGGCAAAAGACGCATCAACCGTATCGTCTCCACGCCATCCATCTCGGGCATCATGTGATCCAGGAATATCACGTCATAATTGACCCGCTGGACGTAATCCAAGGCAAGCTTACCGCTTGTGACTGAATCCACCTTAATCCGGGTTTCCTTCAAAAGGCCTTCCACCACCTTCAGGTTCATCTTCACGTCGTCCACCACAAGAATTCTCTTGCCTGGGGCGATAAAGGCGGCCTTATGCATATCCGACTTAGAAACGAACGTGCGGTACTTCTGGGCAAAGTCGCCCATGGGTTCCGTCTGCTTCACAACCTGTGGAATCCATACGGTAAAGGTCGAGCCCTTGCCGTACTCGCTGGAAGCTTCAATCCGGCCATCCATCATTTCCACCAGCTTCTTCGTCAGGTTCAACCCCAGGCCGGTACCTTCCACCGTGCGGTTCTTGTTTTCGTCAAAACGCTGAAACATCTGGAACAGCTTGGACAAATCATTCTTTCGAATGCCCATTCCCGAATCAGAAACGTTAACCTTCAGGATAACCTTGGAACCCACCGCGTATGTAGAGCCTTCCTCCACTTCAAAATCTACCGAGAGTTTTACAAAGCCTTTTTCGGTATACTTGACCGCATTGGACAGCAGGTTATTAATAATCTGCCGGACCCGGACCTCATCGCCATAAAGTCCCGAAGGCAAGTTAGGATTCACGTCCAGCTTCAGGTTCAAGCTCTTGTCATCGGCCTTGGAGGACACCATGTTGTAGCAGTCGTTCAACACCGAGAACAGTTCGTAATCTGCAGGAAGCAACTCCATCTTGCCGGACTCAATTTTAGAGATGTCCAGAATCGAGTTGATAATCGAAAGAAGAGTGTGGCCCGCACTATGAATGTTCAGGGCGTATTCTTTCAAGCTTTCATCCCGGCACTCCTTCAAAAGCATCGTGTTCATGCCGAGAATGCCATTGATAGGCGTGCGGATTTCATGGCTCATGTTGGCCAGAAATTCAGACTTGGCACGGCTCGCCACCTTCAAGTCTTCCATGGTCTCACGGAGTTTTTTCTCTTGGTCCATCAAGAGCTTATTCTGCTTCTGGTAAACACGATTCTGGTATTTAAAAATCGCACCGAACACAGCCGACACCACTGCCAAAGAAACCACCGTGTTCAAAATCCAGAAGTCCTTGCCCTTGTCCATCACTTCAAACAAGCTACCCGGCTCCCCCACAAAAACAGGATCGGGACCGCTCAATAAATAGATGCAAACACAAAGAGAGGCAAGACCGACAAAATACACAAGGAAGCTTAGCGTTCCCTTCAAGGTAATAAAGGCAAAAATCAAGCCCAACACGAACCACAGGACAACGCCACTATTCAGGCCGCCCATCTTGCAAAAGATGATGGGAAAGAAAATCACATTGGCAGAACAAGTCACCCAGGCTCCAGCCAACTGCGGTTTCCGCTTTACCGAAAAGAGTATGCCCACAGCCACAAAAGCAAGTAAGCCCAAAATGATAGCCGCCTCGCCCACTCCCGAAATAAGCAAAAAGAACGTCATGACCGAACCGCCAATCAAAACGGCCCAGAGCATCAGGTTCAGCAAACGGGTCTGGATATCTATTTCATCGTCAAAGAAAAACTTGATGAACCTTCTCAAGGGACCCCTAGAAGTTTCCATGAGGCCCCTCGTCGCGCATCTTGTACAGCTTATCCTCGTCAATCATGTCCAGCATTTTTTCTGCAATCTGCGGATCGAACTGGAAACCCTTCCCCTTCTCGATTTCACTGCGAACCACCTCCTGGGGAAGAGCGCTACGGTAGCTTCGTCTAGAAGTCATGGCATCGTAGGCGTCGGCCACCGCAATGATTCGGGCGATTTCAGGAATTTCCATTCCCTTCAATCCGTCCGGATACCCGCGACCATCAAAACGTTCATGGTGCCAATGGGCGCCAATTTCCATGTTGGGCATTTCAGAAATGTTCTTCAGGATTTCCGCACCAATTCCAGGATGAGTCTTGATGGTGTTGTATTCGTCGTCATCCAGCTTGCTGGTCTTATTGATGATGGCATCGGGAATGCCAATCTTTCCAATGTCATGAAGCATGGCAATGAAGTAAATTTCTTCTAGTTCCCGCGGGTCCTTTCCAAGGCGGCGGCCCAGTTCTCTGGAATACTCCGCCACACGCAGGGAATGACCGTTGGTATACTTGTCCTTGGCATCAATAGTACTTGCAAGGGTGGTCACCACCTGCAGGGAAAGGTTCGTCACCTTACGGCGGCTTTCGCTTAATTCCGCCGTACGTTTTTCCACTTCTTCCTGCAGAGACGATTGAAGTCGCTTCAAGTCCAGAATACGGTTCAGGCGGTGCAACACCACGTCGGCCACAAAAGGTTTCTGGATGTAGTCCAACGCTCCAGCCTTGAACACCTGGATTTCCGTATCCCGGTCATTGTCTGCGGTCAAGAACACCACCGGCAAATCTTCGTAGGGAGGATTCTTGCGAATTTCCGTCAAAAGTTCATAGCCGTTCATTTCCGGCATGTGCAGGTCCAGCAAAGCCAAATGAGGATTGATTTCACCCAACATCTTCAGGGCCTCGGCACCGGAGGAAACGCAGGTCACTTCGTAATAGTCCCCCAGCATACGCTTTGCAAAACGCAGGTTCATGGAATCGTCGTCCACAACCAAAATACGCTGTTTTTCGCTTTCGCGGAACACCCGGGAAATCCGTTCCGCAAGTTCCACCGGCAAAATGGGCTTCTGGATAAAATCAACAGCCCCCAGGCGCACCGCTTCCTGCTTATAGCGGTCCACCATCATCACCGTAAGGAAAATCACCTTGGTTTTCTTCAGGGCCTGATCAGCCCGAATGACTTCCAAAGTATCAATACCGCTCATGCCAGGCATTTCAATATCCAAAAGCACCAGGTCGATTCCGCCTTTTCGCAAAATTTCCAGGCACTTTTCTCCGGTCGACGCCATAATGGGATTATGTCCATTTTCCTTGAGGATCAATTCCGTCATCTTCAAGGACATATGGTCATCATCAACCACCAGGATATTTTTCACACTACTCATAGCCCATCCCTTAGCAGTAAAAAACTGTATTTACAAGAATAATATAAGATTTTTAAGACATATATTTGAGTTATGAACCTTAACGAATCCAGAATACAGGCCCTTTTCAAACAGGCCGAAAAAGACCACATTTTCAACAGGGCGGTAGCGGGCTTTATACTCCCGGACGGCTCAAAAAAAATCCTAGCCTTCAACACCCCCGAAGACACGGTCTTTGACATTGCAAGCCTTACGAAAGTCTGCCCCACATCGACACTTGCCCTCAGCTACATTCTAGAAGGAAAACTTTCCGTTGACGACAAGGTTGTAGACTACCTTCCGCAATTACAGACGAACTACCGAGACGATGTCCGCATCTTCCATCTGTTGACCCACAGCCTAGATTACAGGGTCCCCATGAAGACCCTCAGGGAGCTACCGCCCGAAAAAATCTTATCCGCCCTGTACACCTATCAATTTGAAAAAGCCCCCGGCGAGGCCTTCAACTACGGCAACCCCGCCAGCGTGCTGCTGGGAATGATTCTTGATAAAATCACCGGCACAAGCCTGCAGGAACAGGGTCGCAAGAAATTTTTTGAGCCTCTTGGCATGAGCCGTTCCGGCTGGGACCCGCTTACCCGGGACTTCAACCCCATTCCGAAGGAGGAAATCTGCCCGACAGAAATCTGCAGTTTCCGCGGCAGGGAAATCCAGGGTGAAATTCACGATGAAAGCGCCTGGGTTCTCCGCAAGCTTTTCCCTGTAGGCAGTGCAGGCATGTTCAGCTGCGTACCCGACCTGTTGAAGTTCGTCCAGATGGTACTGAACGACGGGCTGTCCGCAGACGGAGTCCGAATCGCCCCCCCGGGAATCCTCCAGCTGGCAAGTACCAACGCATTCTTGAATCCCGCCTACGGAAGCTGCCCCGCCGGAGCCGCCGGCGACTGTACCGCCTTGGGCTGGGAACTAAACGCCCCGAAGTTCATGGGAACAAAAGTCTCGACCCGCGCCTTTGGAAAAACAGGCTTTACCGGAGCAAGTATCGTAGCCGACCCCGACCAGGGAGCAGCCGTCATTCTGCTCAGCAACTTTACCTATCCCCATCGTGAAGCGAACGCCGACAGAATCCACGCCTTCAGGGCAAAACTGGCGGACACATTCTTTGACAGGGTTTGATTTCAGCAGATTCTAGCCTCCTATGTTGAGAAAAAGCCCCGCAGTACAACTGCGGGGCTACACCCAAACGAATTCATCTGTCCCGGAGGTTTCTCCAGAGAGGCTCCCTAGGGGGCAAGTTACTTGCCAGAAAATCTCTTCATCATTTCCTTGCGCTGTTCTTCGGCCATGAGACGAGCCATTTCCAGACGGCTATCTTCACGTTCCTTGCGCTTAGTTTCTTCCTTGCAGTTCACGCACTTGGTAGCGGTAGGCACAGCAATAAGGCGAGCCTTGGGGATAATCTGTCCGCAAACCTTGCAAATACCGAAAGTACCCTTCTTGATACGCTTCAGGGCTTCTTCCAGGTATACCAGATACTTGCCTTCGCGGGCAGCCAGGGAGAAGTTGGTTTCCAGGGCATTGTAGTCGGTAGCAAGGTCGGCACTATTGGATTCGCCGCCATCGCCAGCCTGAACCTGGCTCTTGAAGGTTTCTGCCTTATCAGATTCGCTCTGAGAGGTCACCAGTTCACGACGTTTTTCAATCAGCATTTCTTCGAAGAATTTCAAATCAGCGTCGCTCATCTTCACAGGTTTCTTTTCAGCCATGGTTAACTCCTTTTTGAAGGGGAAAATCGTTCACTTGTACTAACAGAGTGATAAATAACTTTTTTTTTACAAAAGCGGTAGATTTTTTTTGAAAAAATTGGGGGTGGAACAAATGTCCCCAACCGCCTAGAAAATATCGACATTCAGCTTTATGCCGTTCTTCTTAATGTCCTGCATCAGGGCATCAATGGAATTGACCGCATTGTCCAGCTCCTTGCCGAACTGCTCTTCCTTGCCCAGGATAAGACCCACGGAGCCATCCTTCTCGGGAATTTCCGCAGCGACCTTCAGGGCACGGTCCTTAAGGGCTTTCACCTCGTCCAGGGCGGCATCCACACGGTTCAGCAGGCTCTTCACCTCTTCAACCTTAACGTCAGCCTTTCCGGACAGATCTTCCAGGAGAGCTTTGGCTTGATTCAAGGAGCCGTCCAAATCCGAAAGGATCTGCTGTGATTCTCCCACCCAGGACTTCACATCGCCCTTGGCTACGCGAACAATCTTTTTTCCCTTGTCCACCACGCGGACAATGCGCTTTCCCGAGCTTCCTTCGGTAATGGAGTCAAGCACAGACTTTAAAGTATCCTTTATGACAGTCGCATCTTCGAATGCAGCCGCCAGGCTTTTGCCAACACCGGAGGTTCCCTGATCGTAGCGACCGACCAAAGTGTCGCCTTCAGAAATCAGCTGCTCGCTATCCCCAGTAAGGATACACATTTCACGTTCACCCATGAGGCCCGAGTTAATCAAGCGGAACTCGGAGTTTACGGGAATCTTCGTAGACGAATAAACTCGGGCGGTCACATAGACCGCGTCCTCGGTCAACTCCACCTTGGTAATCTCGCCCACCTTAATACCCCGAACTTCCACAACGTTTCCGGGAGACAAGGTACCGATGGCCTCGTAGGAAACCACGAAGGAATAGCGAGGATGGTAGGGGCTAGCCGGATGATAGAAATACCATGCACCAACACAGGAAACCGCCAATATCGCAAACACGATAGAGGGCAAGACGTTTTCTTTGACTAGCCGGACAAATCTATTCATAGTAGGACCAATTCTGTGGATCGAAATCTAGTAAATCATCCACGAACTCACCCTTGGCCTTAGCCTTAATCTTCTGCATCAAGGCAGTATTGAAGTCTTCCGCCACATTTTGGCCATTCATCTTCATAAGGGTATTCATGGCAATGACCTCAGAAATCACCGTCAGGTTCTTGCCCGGAGCCACAGGAATGACAATCTTTGGAACCTTGATTCCCATAATGTCCTCTTCCTCCGCCTTCAGGCCGGTACGGTCATAAGAACCGTCCTGACGCCACTGCTGCAGTTCCACGATAGTCTCAATCTTTTTCTGCTTGCGAATGGCGTGAATACCAAACATGGAGCGGATATCCAAAATACCCACCCCGCGAATTTCCATGTGGTGCTTAATCAGCGGATCCGGTCGACCAATAATGGAACGTCCCACATTGCTAATATGGACCACATCGTCAGCCACCATGCGGTGCCCGCTTTCGACCAGGTCAAGCACACATTCGGACTTGCCTACGTTGCTATCGCCAATATAGAGCATACCGATACCGTACACGTCCACAAGGCTTCCGTGGATAATGGCGTGAGGCGCAAAGAACTCCTCTAGAATTCGCTGTGCCAGCTTAATAAACTCATAAGTATGAAGAGTTGTAGAGAACAGGGGAATTCCACGTTCCTCGCACATCTTGCGAAGCTCCGGATGAGGCATCTGGGCGTGAGTCACCACCCACATGGGAGCCTTGAAAGCCGAAAGATTTTGGAATACGGTTTCACGACCAGCAGGCCCGATGGATTCCAGGTAGTTCCATTCCGTATGCCCCACGACTTGAATCTGCTGGGAGCTGTACACCTTGGTGTAGCCCGCCATGGCAAGGCCCGGTCTGTGGATACCGCTTTCCGCAATAGGAGCGTCTAAGCTTGCGTCCGAGGAGTGGCAGGCCATTTGCAGGTCCTTACCGTAACGACAAAAAAAGTCCCGCACCGGGAGCTTTTCCCGATGCAGGATCTTAATATCTTTCAGTCTTGATTCAGCCATGGTCTAAAATTATATAATTTCAGGCCAGACAGAACTAAACAACGTCAGAAACAGGCTGTGCACGATGGTCGTTCTGCTTGTCGTTTGCCTTCTTCAGCTGGACCTTAATGCGTTCGAGGGTGACATCTACTGCCTTGCCCATATTTTCCTCGTCGGCAGAAGCGACCACCTGGGAACCGGTAATGTTAACGGTAATTTCGCAATGACGCTGGTGCTCTACTTCGTGGTCAAGGATAACGGAGGCACTGGTGATATTCGGGTAGAACTTAGCGAGTTTGTCCATTTCTTCCTGAATACGGTCCTGGAGACCTGCAGATGCGTTAAAGTGACGAGCAGAAAACTGAATATCCATAGTAAAAACCTCCGTAGAAAAAAGTGATTCAACTTGGGACTTTCGTCCCTCGTTTAGAGTATATACATCTTTTTTTTACAAAAGAACAAACTTTTACGGAAAAATTTTCCTCTTTGGATATTCCAAGTTGGAAGAAGCCATATTAGACAACCTAACGCACCCTGCGGTCGCGGGCAGGCAAGATGTGCAAGGTTTCCTCGCGATACTTGGCTACCGTACGACGAGCCACCTTCATTCCCATGGAACTAAGCTTGTCGGAAATAGCCTGATCGGAAAGAGGTTTCTTCTTGTCTTCCTCGTCAATCAGCTTTTTCATAGCGTCTAGAACTTGTGCCGATCCCAGAATTTCATCTGAACCGTCGCTGTCGGCAGAACCTGCGGCATTTTGCTTAATGCCAGAAGTAAAAAACTTCTTGATTTCAAAAATACCATAGGGCGTATCCACGAACTTTCCGTTGGTCACGCGGTTTACGGTACTGACATCACGTTTCACGTCCTCAGCAATATCCTGTAACACCATGGGTTTCAAGAAGGCGGGACCCTTGGTAAAGAACTCCGTCTGGCGTTTAAGAATCGCTTGCATCACAAGCTCCATGGTAGAGTAGCGGCTATCCAGGGCCTTCATAAAAGCTTCCGCCTTGGCCAGGTGAACCTTCACATAGTCCTTGTCCTGCTTGGATGCATTCTTGTCCTTGATGATGCTCTTGTAGGTTTCGTTAATGTGAAGCCTCTTACGCAGGGAAGACCTTACCGCCTCGGAAACATACTTACCGTTCTTTTCAAACACTTTCATGTCCGCTGAAATGGTCTGTACGCGGGCTTTCGCAAGCTGGAAGCCAGGATGGGGATTAAGCCTTGCAAACGAAGCCACCGCCTTCTGAACGTTTTCCGCAGAAACTCCTAGGGTTTTACCAATCTTGGCATAGCGCAGAGCCAGCAGGTCGTCGTAACACTTTTCCAGGATATCAATCCCCAGCTGGGGAAATCCTGGCATGCGGTTGGCCTGAATCAGAAAACATTCCTGCTGATTTCGGGCACCGATGCCCGTAGGGCTAAACCCGTGAATCACATGCAAGGCCTCATGAACCGGCAAAGAAATATCCGCCACGTCAATTCGTCCGGATAAAAGGTCCTCCACTTCGTCAAAATACGGATCCTTGGATTCATGATTTTCCCTACCCAAATCCAAATCCGCAGGTGCACTCTGCAAGAATCCGTTTTCGTCAATGGAATCAATGAGGTATTCTACCAGGTCGCGGAAACGTTTTTCGGAGCAGCCGCATTCAGCCAGCTGTTCCAGGAGCCTCTTGGTGCCGGACCACAGGGAAAGCTGATCCCGCAATTGTTCTTGCAGGCTCTTTCCCTCGTCCTTGATGGGGCGTTCCCACTCATCATCTGGATCCTTAGCCTGGCTCAAGTCGGAATAGGGAGCGTCACCCTCGCGCAAACCTTCGTTCAGGCGTTCAATGTAATAATCCTCGCCGCCATCCACTTCGCGCATCTCCCGGGACATGGTATCATCCAGGGAACCGTCCTCGTATTCCTCAGAGGACTCCCTATTCTCGGAAGTTTCTTCACCAGAAGCCTCCTCGCTTTCTAGGCGTTCTTCTTCCGGCAAGGAATCGTCCAACTCCAACATGGGATTGGATTCGACCTCTTCCTTGATGGCAACTTCAATTTCAAGGCTGGTCTTTTGTAGGATGGTCACAGACTGCAGAAGCTGAGGATTAAGCGTCTGCGTCTGATTCACCTCCATATTATTGGAAAGTCCAATGCCACTCATAAACACCACCTCTAGTCAAGCTTAAAGCTATCACCTAAATAAATTCTCTTGGCCTCGGGATCGTTGGCCAAATATTCTGAAGATCCTTCCGTCAGGACCTGGCTCTTGTACATAATGTAGGCACGGTCCGTAATCGACAAGGTCTCACGAACGTTATGGTCTGTAATCAGCACCCCCATGCCCTTGTCCCGAAGCCCCGAAATAATAGACTGGATGTCGGCAACCGCAATGGGGTCGATACCTGCGAAAGGTTCATCCAACAAAAGGAAGGACGGATCGCTAGCAAGAGCGCGGGCAATTTCCAGACGGCGACGTTCACCGCCGGAGCAGCTCATGGATTTCGTCTTGCGGATGTGGGTAATCTTGAACTCTTCCAGAAGTTCTTCAAGACGTTTCTTCCGCTGGGCGCGTTTCATGTCCTGCGTTTCGAGAATGGCCATGATGTTGTCTTCTACGCTGAGCTTACGGAAGATGGACGCTTCCTGCGGGAGATATCCAATCCCCAGGCGAGCCCGCTTGTACATGGGCTTGTCCGTCACCTCGATATCATCTAGAAAGATGTGACCCGACTCCGGACGAACCATGCCCACAATCATGTAGAAGGACGTGGTCTTGCCCGCACCGTTAGGCCCGAGAAGTCCCACAATTTCTCCCTGGGAGACGCGGATAGAAACATCGCTCACCACCTGGCGACCGCCGTATACCTTACGTAACTTTTCGGTACGTATCGTACTTACAATGTTCTTCATTACTTCTTCCCTCCGGGGGTATGGGCACCAGGTTTATTCTTCAGCTTCGTACTGAGTTTCGGCTTGGAAGAGCTTTTTCCCGTAGCTTTCCCCACAGCAGCCTTCATCTTATCGTTCTTAGAGGTGCCTTCTGTCAATTTCTCAGGATTTTTCTCCTTTTCCAGGTCCACATAGCGGCCACTGGCGGGAGTTGCACTACCCCCAAACATACGCAAAGTCTTTACCGCATTTTTTCTAGGGTCGAACTTGATCACAATGGTATCTCCGGCGGCTTCGTTGCGACCTGCCACGGAACGGTCCTTCTTGACATAGTAGTAAGTGCTCTGGGCTTTTCCCGAAACCACCGCATGGTCCATCTTGCCCTTGTCAAAAAACATATCCAGGCGGTCCCCATCCATCATGTTCTTAAAGTTTTCCAGGTCCGTCTCGTAAAAGAATCCACGGGCGTTCAAGTTCACATAGAGACGTTCAATCTTATTTCCGTCAAACTGAGCGTATAGGGTATCCCCAAAGGCCTCCGTCACGCTGCCCGGGTTACCGCCCTTGGAATCCTCATTTTGAACACCGTGGGCATTCCGAATCACCAGGGCGGACTTCAACGATTTGCCAGTGGAGTCCAGCACCATGAAAATAGAATCGCCCGTAAGTTGGTAATTTTTCATAACGCACTTGGGGTGCCCCTTCATGGACATCCAGTTGTTCTTCCTGTCAAAATAGCCTGTGTCGCAAGTAACCACCATATCCTTCTGCGTCACCTTCACGCTGTCGAAGGCTTCCATAAAATCGTTTTTCTTGCTGTAGTTCATGCGGTGGGCCGACAGGGTCACATCATCATGTACAATGACTACGTTGCCCGAACCCTGTGCGTAGTCTTCCTTGCGGTCGTAAGTCATATCATCAGCAGAAATCTTTACGTCCTTGTGGGTAATCGAAGCATCCCCGTGACCTTCCGCATGGGAATCCCGCTTGTTGTAGATAATCCGCTTGGCAACCACCGTAACGGTGTCTACGGTGGAATCTTTTTTGTCGAAATAAAACAGCCTGGGCTTTTCGGGCATAGTCAGGATTTCATTTTCCTTGTCATACTCCACATACTCGCCGGTCGCATAGTAAGTCCGTGCGGAGTCACCTGCATGTACATCTCCCGAAGCAGATGCTAGCCCACGCTTTTTTTGGTACACCCCATGATGGGCGTCAATCCATCCCGAGGGATGGGTAAAAAGAAAACCGCCTTCGCAGGTAACTATTTCGCCATTCTTGTTCCAGGTCGCACGCTGGGTCCGCAGCTGGATACTGTCATGGACAAAGTGGACACGGCCATGCAACAGAAGGGTGCCATACTTACGGGCCACAGCCAGGCTGTCGGCATGCTTCATGATCAGCGGAGAACGCTGGGCAAGTGCACCCTGGGCTAACGCCAGGACGAAAGCCACCAGAAGCCACATGCTATTTCTAGCAAAACGGCTCATTCCCCCTCCCGCTTTTTTCCGCCAAGAAATCCCTTGCCGAACTTTTTCTTTCCGAAGGCTTTCTTTGCGGCCTCCTCTTTACTTTCTTCGGCGGACTTAGCCCCGGGAATTTTCGCCCCCGGCGCCTTTGCTCCCGGAGTCTTTGCCCCAGGAACCTGGGCCGCAGAATTTTGCGCTGGCGGAGGAGCCTGAAGCGCGGGTTTCGGGGGAGCCACATGCTGCACCGGAGCAGGCTTTGCAGAGGCCGCAGGCGGATTGTCCCGCTTTTCCAACTCCACAGCCTCCTTCTTGTCTTCTTCCTTCAGGCGCTTGGCGGCATCCTGAAAAATACCTGTGACGTTAGACTGGATTCTCCAGTTTTCCATACGGGCGTCGCTGATAAAACCTTTACCCTGCAACACGTCGCCGTCTTCACTCACCACACGAACATAGCTTTCCGTACGGACCAGGTTATCGCGTTTGTTCCACAGCAAAGAGTCCGATCTTACGGAGGCCCCCTTGGGAGTCAATGCGTACACATGACCATAGGCATAGACATAGGTGAACTTCATATCCATGCGTCCGGAGTCCGCACGCAAAAAGGCCACCCGCTCCCCCAGGGAGTCATAAATATCCACAAGCACGGGGCGCACAAATACCAGGTCGCGGTTTCCCCAACGCTCCAAGTAGGCGGTCTTCAATTTCCAGGCTTGAATTCCCTTGTCGTAGCTATCCATCAAGGTGGTATCCGTGAAAAGCATATCCGGACGTTCCACTTGAATCCAAGGCTTATCTTCTTCAATTTCTTCACAGCCGGCAAAGAACAACAAAGAGAATAAAACGGCAAGGACCAGGAAAATCCTTGCCAGCATTCCCATAAAAGATTTCTGGGAAATTAAAGCCTTTGAATCGTTTAGCAAAATTCGTGCCACGAACTACAATTTATAAATTATTTGACAACTAAGTCCAATGTCGCAAAAATAAACTTGTTTATTTTTACGGCCGAAGTGCCCGCCAGAGTCACGAAGTCGCCCATCAAAAAAAATCTGGTAAACCGAACGGCTACCAGATTAACAAAAGGGATAGATATTTTCAAGACGGCGAAAATCAAACACCGCCCAGCTTCTTGTTCTGGGCATCTTGAACAGCACAGACATTCTTGAGATTTTCAATCTCGGCTGCCTGGGACTTGACTTTTGCATCTAATTCTTCGCAACGAGCCGCATAAGTCTGCTCGGAGGTGATTCGTTCGCTCAACTGCTTGCTAAAGCAGTCGACAGAACTACGCAAAGAATCGATGGTAGCGTTCGCCTGTTCCAGGTCTTCTTCGGTCTTGGTGGACTTGGAGCAGCAGCACTTCTTAGAAAGTAGCTTGCAGGCAAGTACAGACACAACAGATCCAACGACCAGACCGGCAACAAAATTATGCACCTTCATAGGGACTCCTTGGTGAGGGCGGTTAAACAGCGTCAGCGGAAGATTCTTCGGAAACCTTTGATTCGGACTTTGCGGAATCGACTTCGCAATCGTCATCGTCATCGCAATCGCAGTCGCAAGAATTCAACTTCTTGGAAAGCGCGATAGCAGCAGCGGCACCAACAGCAAGACCAGCAATAAAACTAGAAAGTTTCATAAAAAACTCCTTCTAAAAAAAATTCCGCATATAATATATGCAATAAACAACGTAAAAGTCAACAAGAAATTCTCAAAAACACCCCGATTTTGCAGGAAAACTCCCAAATGCGGAGAAGGGGGCCCAAAGGATGGGGGTACTCCTTTCCTCTGCATCGCACGACAAAAAACCCCGAGCCTTTCGACTCGGGGCTTTTCAGCGGGAAGAGCGAGATTCGAACTCGCGATAGGATTAAGTCCTATACGTCCTTAGCAGGGACGCGCCTTCGGCCAGCTCGGCCATCTTCCCATCTTTGGGGCTTTAATTTTACATATTTTCTAAAATTTTTTCAAGGGTAAACTCCCAAAAACATTGAAATTCCCTTTATTCCCTTCGTTTTTTTTGTATTTAAGCAAGCGAAAAACGAAAAATTCTAGATTTTAAACGTCCGTACTCAGTACAAACAACACTGTTTTTTTGCAAAAAGATTTTCCTATGGCCGCCAAAAAGAAAAAACGAAAGCAAAAGTCCAAAGCAGGGTTTTTCAGCTTTGCTACCGTAAAGACATTCTTCAAAATTGTTGCCGCATTTGCCCTGGTGGGTCTTATCTGCTGTATTCCCGCCTATATCGTCGTGTTTAAGGTGTTACCCGGCCAGGACCCTGACAATCAGTTCAACAGGGACACCATTATGCAGGTGCTTTCCGGGGAAACCCGCGTCTACTACGAAGACGGCAACGAACTGCTAGGCTCATTCTTTGATGCAAACCACCGTCTGTACGTCCCCTATGGCGACATTCCCTCCAATATCGTGAACGCCCTTATTGCCGCAGAAGATGCAGACTACTGGAACCATCCGGGTTTTGACATCTTCGGCTTCACCCGAGCCATGATCAGCAATATGAAAAACGGTCAAATGCGCCAGGGCGGTTCCACCCTTACCCAGCAAACCGTCAAGAATATCTTTGGCCGCGAAGAAAGATCTATCAAGGAAAAATGGAAAGAGCTGATTAACGCCCTCCGCATGGAACGTCACTTTTCCAAGGAAGAGATTCTTGAATTCTACCTGAACCAGTTCCACGTTTCCGGAACCGGCAAGGGTGTTGCCATCGCCGCCCAGTATTTCTTCAACAAGGATATTTTCAGCAAGGATCCCAAGGACAAGTTGACTCTTGCAGAGTGCGCCTTTATTGCAGGCTCCGTGAAAGGTCCCTTCAACTACGACCCGTTCATCCAGAAAAACGAAGAACGCAGGGAACGAGCTATCGTCCGCGGCAGGGAACGCTTGCATTATGTCCTGGGCCGCATGGTAGACCAAAAATATATCACCCAAGAAGAAATGGACGAAGCCCTCAAGGAACCCCTCAAATACGATCACGGGGATTTCCGCTTTACCATGAGCACAATTCTGGAACGAGTGGAAGAACGTCTCAACAGCGATTACTTTAAAAAACTTTTTGACGACAACAACATCGACGACTGGCACAGAGCCCAGCTCAGTATCACCACGACCATTGACGCCCAATCCCAGGACGCGGCTAAGCGGGCTCTGCAAACCAACATCAGCAACCTACAGCTACAGCTGGGCGGCTACGTTCTTCCCAAGTCTCCCTACATCTCCAAGGTTCGCAAAGCCCGCAAAGGAGACTACCTCTACGGAGCCGTCGAAAAGCTCGCCTACGACAGCAAGGGAAAGCTAAACTCCATCGCCATCAGTTTCGGTCAGCTCAAGGGAATCGTCAACGAAGTCGCCCTGAAGGAATTTTCCAAGCAGGTCAATGCCGAAGCGGACAAGGTTCTTACAGGAAAACTTTCCACAGGATCCATCATGCTGGTCAGTGTCCTTGACGAAACTCCAAGCAATGGCGCCATCCTTTGTAAAATTGAAACCGAGCCCGTGCTCCAGGGAGGTCTTCTCGCCATACAGGACGGCAAGGTCATTGCAAGCCAGGGCGGATTCCTGAACTCCGGATACGACAGAAATTTCCAGGCTCTACGCCAGCTGGGATCCAGCTGGAAACCGCTGCTCTACACCCTTGCGTTTAAATACGGCTGGAACTATCAAGATGTCCTGGAAAACAACTACAACGTTTTCCAGTTCACCAACCAGTTCTACTTCCCCCGTCCGGACCACAAGAACAAGGGCGACGTAGTGACTATTGCGTGGGCCGCCACCAAGTCCGAAAACATCGCAAGCATTTGGCTTTTGGACCACCTGCTGGACCGCCTGTCCCTAGATGAATTCATGAGCGTAGCCGCCGATAACGGTTACGCCCAGACAAACGGTGAAGACACCAAGGCCTATTTCGCACGCTTAAGGGACAAGTTCGGTCTGACGCTAAAAGACGATATCCGCGAAGAAATCGAATTTACAAAAGCAAAGGACAAGCTTATCCAAACCTACAGGGCCGAAGGCAAGGAAGACGTCGTCAGGGCGCTGCAGAACCTTCGTTTTGGAACATACAACGACCTAGCCCTGAAGACAGCCAAAAAGGATGCAGAACGCACACGGTTCATCAATCACAACTACAAGCACTACAGCGAAATTTTACGCAACCGAGAAATCAAGGAACTGGATCCGGACGTAGCCGACACCCTGCCGCCCCTGGCAAACGTCAAGCTTTTTGACAACTTCACATTGGCAGACCTGAAGCGTCTTAGCATTTCCATCGATCCGGTGGACAAGAGCAAAAACTATCTTGACCCGGAATACCTCCGCTATTGGCCCGACTTTAGACGTTCCCTTTCCATGGCCGAGTTCGCCCGCTTCGCCAAGGAAATAGGCATTCACCAAAAGCTGCAGAAAGTATTTAGCATGCCCCTTGGTGTAAATGACATTCACCTTGCGGATATCACTACCGCTTACCAGACCATCATTACCGGTAAAATCTACAAGTGCAAAAGCAGCGAAGAATGGAATGAGCCCTGCCTTATCAAGGAAGTCAAGGACAGAAACAACAATGTAATCTTCAAGGACGAAATCGAGAGCAAGACCATCCTTGACGAAAACGTAACCACCCAGGTAGCCGCCATGCTCCACTCCGTATTCGTGAATGGAACAGCTCGCGGTAGGGCTTCCAGCGTTTCCGTCACTTCTCCCGACGGCAACACTACCTGGCGCTACCCCGCCCTGGGAAAGACCGGTACCACCAACGATTACAGAAACGTTGCATTCATGGGAGCCATCCCCGTCTATGACAAGAACATCGGAGGAGCCACGCCACGCTCCGTCATTGCCATCGGAAGCTATGTGGGTTTTGACAACAACAAGCCCATGACCGTGGGCAAGACCCGCATCGCAGGCGCCTCGGGCGGTCTTCCCCAGTGGGCTGCATTTGCCACCGATGAAATCAAGATTCTTAATATTCCCAAGCATGTCGACTTCCTCGATTTGCCGTCCCAGCTTGCAAAGGAAGTTCCACTTGTCATGAATAAGCAAAGAGGCGAACTGATGGTGGATCCCATGACCGGAATCGCCATGGCAGGTCAAGACGCAAGCCAAGGCGGAAGGCCCATTCCCTGGCTGGATGTTCCCGGATTTATTCCTCCCCAGGTTCACGAGATTGCAGCAGAAAGTGCCGCGGAAAGCGGTTTCATGACGAGCATGACCATGCCCGAGCCTAGCGTGCCTGCACCCCAGGAAAACGTTGCAGAAGAAACCGCGGTCATGGTTCCTGCAGAAGACGTTTTTGAAGAGGCACCCGCCCCAACACCTTTGCCCGAGGTAACGGAAAAGCCCGCAATGCCGGAAACACCCGTAGAAAAACCTGCCGAAACAAAGCCAGCAGCGGACACCTCGAAACCGGCGGCCTCCAGCGATGAATGGAGCCTACCTGCCACACAGAACTAAACTAGACCAACGATGAAAAAGAATTATTCTGCAAAGAATTCCCTGCAGGCCGTTGCCGCCCTTTCTGCAGCAGTCCTGCTTAGCGCATGTACCGGAAATACACCTGCCCCCTGTACCGATGTTACCGTCGTGCAGGCTCCACCACAGGCCGAAACTACGCAGCCCCTGCAGGCCGATTCGACCCATGCCACAGAAACTCAAAATGTATCTGCGGGAACCTCTGCAAATAAAATCGAAAACATTAAGAGGGATACCATCAGAATTGAAGTTCCTGTCAACAGGGAAACCGTAATAGAAAAAGTAAGGATAGACACTGTTGTGGTCTCCGTACCGCAAGCTGTTGCACCGGAACTTCCTCCGGACCCTTACCAGGATTTTCCCGCATTGGCCTACAGGGTATTCGTCTACGCAGATTCTCTTTACAAGCAGGGAGCCGTAGATTCCGCAGTCTCCTATCTCCAGCGGTTCCGTATCATCAAGCCCCTCTGGAACCAATGGCAAAACTCTACCGATTCCCTACTGCAGAAATTCGGAAAGACCAATGCGGAAATGGCCAAGCAGTTTGAGCCTCTGGTCATGCAAATCCAGAACATGAACCGCGTCCGCACCGCCTACAGTATGGTGGCAGAAACCGCAGACAGCCTCATCGCTCTTGCCCCGGGCGACTCCCTGGTGAATTTCGCCAAGGAACAGAAAAAAATCGCCTACCAGAACGACCTCAAGCGAGCCCAGAATGAAATCGAAACCATCAAGGAGCTGGCCGACCAGCGTGCTCAATTTGCAGAAGCTGAAACTCGGGCCGTTGAACTGCAGATGCGTTACCGCGACTTCGAGGAAGAACTGAAAATACAAGCCCTCATCGACCACGTACGCAGCCTCGCCCAAGACGCAAGTGCAGAAGCCCTCAAGTACTGGGAAAAGAACGACCCGGTAGAGGCCATGAAGAAGGTCGACCAGTTTATCGCCGCGTCAAAGTATTCTCAGGCTAACGAACTTTTGGCAAAACTCAAGGCAAGTAAGCTCCGCAAGGAAGCTATGGAAAAGCAAATCGAACTGGCAGACGCCTACTGCAACGCCCAGCGCAAGGAAACCTCCCAGCTGTTCGCCAAGGCTCAAAAACAGAAGGACAACGAAAAGAAGAAAGCCCTGATCCAATCTGCCATCGCCCCGCTGGACAAATGCATCGAGCAATATCCCCAAAGCACCCTCATCCAGAAGGTAAAGGACAACAAGACCTTCCTTGAGAAGGAACTGAAAAAGTGATTGACTCAAGCTGGTGGGAATACGGCCAATACGCCGCATTCTTTATCCTGGGGGCTATCGTAAGCCTCATCAACAGCATCGCAGGCGGGGGCAGTTCCCTGAGCCTTCCCATCATGATTTTTCTGGGAATGCCCGCCACTGTCGCTAACGGGACAAACCGCATCGGGTTGATTATCGGAAACATCAGCAGCGTAGCAAACCTGGCAAAGCACGGCTACCTGAACAAAAAAATATTCTTCCAGCTATTAATCCCAACCATTGTGGGTTCCCTCGTTGGCGCCTGCTTTTTAGTGCAAATCGGAGACAAGGCTTTCCAAGCGATTCTTGCCGCCGTCATCTGCCTTGTGGTCGTCATGAGCAACCTCCGAAAGGACATTCTCGGAAAGCCGCCTGAAACACCACCCCAAAAGCTTACCTTGAAAGGTGCCCTTGGTTTTGCCGCAGTCGCCGTCTACGGATGCATTGTGCAAGTGGGCGTAGGCTTTGTCCAGATATTTAGCCTCACCCGCTACACGGGCCTAGACGCTATTCACGTCAACGCACTCAAGAACTGCCTTACAACCGTATTCCTGATAATCAGCACCGCATTTCTTGCCATTGCAGGAAAGGTGAACTGGCCAATAGCCATCGTCATGGCCGCCGGCGCCTGGCTAGGCGGTTACCTAGGCAGCTCCCTCCAGCGAAAGAAAGGCAACAAGTTCATAGAACGTACTATTAGCGTCTGCAGCATCTCCATGGCACTCTACCTGATTGTGGACTTGATTCTCCAATAAAAATCCCCAACAGAAATTTCACCGCCCAATGTAACCATAATTTTATCATTCGGCGAAAAAACTGCAACTTTATGATTGCACCCAAAGGAAGGCTATTTTCCTAAATGGCCTTCCGTTATGAATAAAAAAGACCAAATAGAACTCCTCTTCGACAAACTCCTGAGCCAAAGCCTCAGGGAACAACGTGAAACCCAAAATCTCACCCAAACCGCTGCGGCAGGAAATTTCAAGAATCACAGGCAGTGGGTCGGTAAAATAGAAAGCGGGTTTATTACCCCGTCTATTTATATGTTGTACAAGTATACCTCTTGCAACAAAATAAATCTTGTAAAGGTCCTAAAGGAGACTATAGACCGTTTCTCCGTGGAATCAAAACCGCTGTTCAGGCTAGAGGAGAAAGCGAAATACAGAAGTTACATCGAGCAGACCAAGAAAAGAAATGCTAAGGGTTCCCCGAAGAAATAGAAACTGTTCCTGCGGACCTCTTCTCGCACGTTCCTTTTTTCCTGGGCAACCGGGCATCAAGACCATTCATTAAGGATTTTTCCAAAATGCTATCGCCAAGAACAAGCAATTCCTTCTTCGGCCTTGGCAGCATCTTGATTCGTGCTTCCAACCGCAGCGCCCTTTCCTTGCAGTCCAGCTCGAAGGTCTTAAGAATAGATTCCGGTGGAAAAGCCTTGGTAAATCGCGCCCCTCTGCCAGTACAATGCTGTTCATAACGGGCTGCCACATCAACAGCGTATCCGGTGTAGATACGGTTTCCTGCACAACGAAGCATATAGACAAAGTGGGACATCGGAGGGAGGGAGGGGAGGGGATAGGTTAAAGGAGAAAGGTTAAAGGTTAAAGGAGAAAGATATTACTTTACGCTTTAACCTTTCCGCTTTCTGCTACTTTACGCTAATGATGGCCTTCGGCAGGTTCGTCCTTGCCAGGCTTGGACACCATACTCATGTAAATGGTACCAAGGATGGCCGCACTGAAGCTTCCCAACAGGATACCCAGCTTGGCGGAGTCCTGGCGGTCGCCCACGTCAAAGGCGAGGCTTGCCACGAACAGGGCCATAGTAAAGCCGATACCGGCCAGCATGCCACCGCCCCACAGAATCTTCCAACTGTAGCTAGGCTGCTTGGAAATGCCGATCTTCACGGAAAGCAGGCTGAAGAGGAAAATGCCGATAGGCTTACCGAAGACAAGAGCCAAAGCCACAGCGCCCATTACCGGAACCTCCACACCGCCAAGCTTGATTTCCACGCCGGCGTTGGAAAGGGCGAACAGCGGCATAATGAAGAAGTTCACCCAAGGTGCAAGAGACTTGTAGAGACGTTCCTGCATGGAGATACTGTCGCTGGAAGCCTTCTTCAAAAGGGAGAATACGCGATACTTTTCGTTCTCGTCCTTGGTCTCGCCAGAAAGCACATGGTCCACACCGCTGACAAAGCTACGGACCTTGCCGCTGGTGATTACAGCCTTGGCCGGGACAGAAAGACCAAGCAACACGCCTGCAATAGTGGGATGAACGCCGGATTTTACGAAGAAAGCCCAGACAGTCACACCGATCAGGCAGTGGAGCAGCAAGTTACGGACACCGATACGGAACAGGATGTTAATCAGCACCAGAAGGCCGATACCCGTTCCAAGGGCAGCAAAGTTGATGCCGTCACCGCTGGGATAGCCGATGGCGATCACCAGGATGGCGCCGATATCATCGGCAATGGCAAGAGTCAGAATCATAACGCGAAGGGCGTGGGGAACCTTCTTACCAAGGATAGCCATACAGCCCACAACGAAGGCGATATCCGTCGCCGTGGGAATACCCCAACCGCGGGCAGCGTCCGTGCCGGTAAGACCGTTAACCGCCAGGTAAATCAGAGCCGGGAACAGCATACCGCCGGCAGCCGCAATAATAGGAAGGCTTGCCGCCTTGGGGTCCCTCAGTTCGCCGTAAGTCATTTCGCCCTTCACTTCAAGACCGATGTTGAAGAAGAAGATGGTCATGAGGGCATCATTGATAAGCCAATGAAGGTTGAAACCTTCCTTAATGCCTAGCAGGGCAGCCAGGTCATGACCTGCGATATTCACCGCAAAAGGCAGGTGCCAGACGTGGTGATACAAATGCGTACCGAAGTTTGCCCAGAGGAGGGCTGCAACCGTCATAATGATCAGGACGATGCCGCCGGTGGTTTCCACCTGCATTAGGCGCTCGATGGGTGTGATGATTTTACGTACCGGGGTCTCCGGGAACAGTTCTTCTACGCGATCGCTGCTAGTCACTTTTGCGGACATAGGCACCTATAAAATGGTTGGAGGTTTATTCTTCAGCCTTTGAGACTATAAAATAATCATTTTTGGAAATTTCGTGCAAAAAAAAGGTTATGAAATGAGCTAAAATCGCATATCCCATATTACTCTAAATGTAAAAAGCCCCCAGACGATTTCGCCTAGGGAGCTTTTAAAGCCTGGCTGTCAAACCTAAAGCCTCGAGCCTGGCACCTCGAACCTGGCGCCTAATTAAAACTGCTGAGGCGGCCAACGAGGATTCTTGGAGCTCATGTCCACCTTATAGAAGTCACGTTCGAAGCGGCCATCGTCCAGACCGTACATCTGCATGATGTGGCGGGCAATCCACTTGCCAAGCTTCAGGATGGTGAGCTTCTTGCGGAGACGACCCTGACAGTCGCGGTTCATGATGTCCGGGAGAGTGGAGGTCGTCAAGATTTCATCGATGGCGGGGCTGTTCAGCTTTTCACGAGCTTCCGCACTGGTGTGGAAGTGAGTAACGCCGAAGCAAACACGGTTGGGATTACCCTTCTTGATGTGTTCGCAGCACTGCACAATGGTGGTACCGGTACGGACCATGTCATCAAACACAATCACGTCCTTGCCTTCAATTTCGTCGATGCTAATGTCAGAAAGTTCCGGATTGAAGGTCATGGAGATTTCACGTTCACCAGTACGAACCTTATCCATCACTACACGCTTACATTCGGGCAATTGCAGGGCGTCGAACACAGCGTTCATGAAGGGGCGAGCACCCTTGTCCGGAGAAACAATCACCAGGTTGTTGCCATCCTTACCGCACTGCACGAAGTTGCTGTTCTTGATGTAGTGTGCATAAACGTCAGTGGGAATCAGGTTGTGGAAATGGCCTTCAAAAATGTCGGCAAACAGGTTCTGAACCTTAATAGAGTGATTGTGGCAGGTGACCACAGCGTCAACACCGGACTTCTTCAACAGTTCGGCATAAAGAAGGCTTGTGAAAGCCTGACCGTCGAACTTCTTCAAATCGATATCCGGGCGATCCTTTTCCAGTTCGCCTACACGATGAGGACCGCGGTCCTGTGCGGAGTAGAACAGGTCCGGTTCAACGAGAACCACACGTTCTGCACCGTTGTCCTTAGCAGCGCGAGCCAGAATCATGTTGCGCATGGCATAGTCGTTACGGCTGCGTTCGTGGTTAGAAACAGAACAAATCAGGACAATCTTGCCTTCCAGGCGGCGACCAACGTGTTCAATGTCGTCGGCATCCAGCATGTAGCGGGGGCAGAATTCGGAGTTTGCGAAGGTCTTGAGGGACACCACGTCGGAAATGTCTTCGCGGAGACCGATGTACTGGGCCATGTCGATGGCGAACGGATCATCGGTGAAGTTACCGGTCACGATAAAACGATCTGACATAAGATTGCCTTGTTTTAAGGTTAGAACTTTTGAGTACACCAAATATAGATACAAAGGACCAACCTTTCAAGTTTTGGCATAAAAAGGAAAGGTTTTTCAATCGATCCCATCCATTCCCAATTCTTCCAGACGGTTTAAAGCGGCCTTGAACCACCGAGGGTCAAATTCATGTCCAGGGAGTACGCCAAGACGGCTTATACGCTTCCACCGGTTGTAGATTTCATTTCCCAAAAGTTGGAAATCCTGAACTTTCTTGAGGGCAATTTCATCAAAGCCCTTGCTATCGTCCATGACAAAACCCAAGGAGGCACACTCCTTCCCGAAATCCATTTTTAGAAACTCATAAAAATTACGGCGAGTCTTGTCCGTCAAAATCGTATCCATGAGGTGGGTCCATCGTGCGACAAAGTTTTCCAGTTCTGCATAAGGACTGTCCTCTCCGATTAAAAAGCCGTACTTCGCAAAAAGGCGATTAATATTTCTCTGCAGGGAGAATACCGCAGGGTGGCGTGCCATATTCTCTACGGAATAACCTTCAATCCACTTATCAAAAAACTTAAATTGCCAATAGGTTCCGCTGCAATGGACATAGCTATTATTTTTTGAAGGGACTTTCATCAACTTAGGCCAATAGCGGGTAAACAAGTCTTTTATTTCAAAGGCAAGCTCCCTGCTGTTTTCAAGAAGCAAGTAAAATACATTGCCCTTAGGGACCCTAGAACCAAACATTCTGTAAATCCGGCCATCGTTAAAAAGCAGCTGACCTCCAAACCTCAAGTCTTCAAGTTCCCAACGCGATTCAAACAAAGTCCAGCCTCGAGGTCGCCCCGAGTGAAGAATTTTTTCCAAGCCATGCGTCCGAATAATCTCGCTCTTCTCCGCACTGCTACAATAGGGATACTCCGCAATGTAGCGGGCCGCCAACAGTCTTGAGCCACCGTACAGCTTCAAGCTCAAATGTTTTGCCACCATGGAAAGCAGTTGCAAAGGATTGTCGGGACATCGCCGGGTCGCCGCATACTCTCCCTGCCACACCAGACGTTCGTAGGGCCTATTCTTCCAGTAAACAGGAAGTTCCTCTTCACCATCAAAACAAAGACAGTATTGCGTGACATTCAACATGAGCACCCCTTGCTATTGGTTCATATAAAAAATCTACGGCAAGAGAATGTCAAATCGTGACACTATCAAATTTTCGTGTAAAAAAATTACTTCAACAATGCAGCTCCAAAAAAAAAATTCCGAAATAAGATTTTATACATTTGTCTATATGGTTAGGATTTCAAAAATTATCTGCGTTCTTTTATGTTGTGCGGTGCTGCTGGGAACAACCGGCTGCGCCTACAATTCCACGAACCCAGTGGTACGTTATGCCTCCTATGGAGGTACCTATGGTGCCGTACCAGGCGTAATCTGCCTTGCGGCGGCCGCTGCGGTAACAGAGAGCGATGACGACGACAATGATAGCTCAGATGATCTAGCATTACTTGGGCTCGCACTAACGGGCATAGGCTATGTAAGTGGCGCCATCATAGGAGGGACCGTAGGCTTAATCCGTTGGATGATTCTGGGGGATTTTGAGCCTAACAATCGCGATGACGGTCTACCTCCGGAGCTTTACGACGGAACCATAAAAGTTCCACCCGAGTACAGAAACGAAAATCAGGAAACGGGTCCTAGCCCATGGGACCTGCCCCCAAATCAATAATTTTCAAGAAAAAGACCGACGGATTTTCCGCCGGCCTTTTCAGTTTTTTCGCAGCTATGCGCCGCCTACGCTTCAATTGGATCCTATCGCGACTTCGTCGCTCCAGGATGACGTCACTCTTATGCCATCCCTTCGACAGGCTCAGGGCAGGCTCTGAGCGGAGTGTCGCCTACGGTGTCATCCCGAGCATGAGCAGCACCGCCCACGGTGTCATCCTGAGGAGCGTAAGCGACGAAGGATCTAACAGCTTAGAACTCGATAATGCGATCGTTCTGCATCATCTGTTCGAAAGTTTCCGAAGCCGAGCGATGCAAAATCAAGTTCACTTGATTTTATATCCGAGGCGAAGAAACTAGGATCAGAACTCTATGATTTTATCATTCTGCAGTAACTGATCCCAACTCTGACGTTCGCGGACAACCTTCATTTCGCCGTTGGTGTACATCACTTCTGCAGCGTAGCGACGGCTGTTGTAATTGCTGGACATTGCAGCACCGTAAGCGCCTGCGTCATGGAGAACCAGAAGGTCACCCACCTTTGCCTTGGGGAGCTTGCGGGTCACAACGAAGCCGCCTTCTTCCTGGGTGAATACGTCACCGGATTCGCAAAGCGGGCCACCAACAACAGCATCTACCGTTTCGTTCAGCTCGCGGCCATCGCGGGCGATCACGGAAATCTGATGGTAGGAGCCGTAGAAGCTGGGGCGAACCAGGTCGGTAAAGCCAGCGTCCACGATGTAGAACAGATTGTCGCCCTGCTTCTTCACAGCGCGGATTTCAGCCATGAGGTAACCGCTTTCCGCTACTAGGTAGCGACCCGGTTCCACTTCCAAATGAACGTCGTGACCGATGCTCTGCTGGATGTTCTTGCGAGCCTTGTCCCAGATGCCATAGTAGGCAGCCATGTCGATATGCGGACCCTTGTTCTCTTCGTGGTATTCGATAGGCAGGCCACCGCCAGCGCTGATGGTGCGCAGGTGTGAACCCAGACGGCGGCTTGCGTCGCACATAGCCTCTGCAACAGAAGCCAGATGTTCAAAGTCAGAACCAGAACCGATATGCATGTGCAGGCCAGTGATCCACATGCCGTTTGCCTGGGCAAGCTTTACGCAGTCCTTGATCTGCTCGTGCCAAATGCCATGCTTGGAAAGATCGCCACCAGTGTTGGTCTTGCGGGAGTGACCGTGACCGAAACCCGGGTTCACGCGGATGGTCAACTCGGACTTCACGCCGGCATCGGCCAGCTGCTGGATCATGTCGGGAGAACCAACGTTCACAGCAATGTTGTGTTCCTTCACCAGTTCCAGGGCGTCCTTGTCGAAGATGTCGGCAGTGTAAACGATTTCGGGAACCTTACCCTTTTCGCAGCCGCCCTTGTAGCCGGCCTTGAGAGCGCGGACAATTTCGCCGGCGCTAACGGCATCCACCACGCAACCCTGCTTGCGGACCAGAGAGATCACGGAGAGGTTGGGGCAAGCCTTCTGGGCAAAGCGCACGTTGTCAAAAACCTTTACTTCCTTGCAACGCTGTTCAATCGTTGCGCGGTCGTAAATCCAAAGCGGGGTGCCGAACTGGGCGGCAGCCTTCACAAACTGTTCTTCGGGGATATTGGTGTTCTTCATGTTTTCCCTTTCGGGCGGAACTTCGCAAGCAAAACCGCCTCGTCAAATATAACAGGAAGAATTTAGAAAAAAATATGGCCGCTTCCGCACATTGTCATCCTGAGCGAAGTCGCGAAGCGACGAAGTCGAAGGATCAAGCCGATAAACAAGAATACATCTTACAAAAAACGTAAACCAGCACATACTTTTAGCAGAACCATGGTTATAATCGAAATTTAGATTCTCGGACATCCAAACCTGATCGTCAATCTTTACGGTCTTGTAAGTCTTGCCATCGCGGTGATCCTTAAGAACTCCAGTTTTGTCAGCAGCAAAAGAAAACGTTGCCGCAAGCAGCAATACAACCAAAGCAGCAAATATTTCAGCAAAAATACTCTTCATAGATATAAAAAAAGTTCCTCCGAAGAGGAACCATTCCAAAGTCATTTAATCCTTTGAGTTGCAAGTAAACGCAACAAATTAGACGTGCATGATCTTGTTGTCGCCTACGTCCCAGTTTTCACCATCGCAAACGAACTTGTATTCGTAATCACCCGGAACAAGTTCCAGCTTGATCTTCCACAGACCAGTCTTCTTGTCCTTCTTCATCATGTCGACATCAACCATCCAGTTGTTGAAAGTACCTGCGATGGAAACGGTGGTTGCCAGCGGACAATCAGCAACGACTTCCTGAGAAACCTTCTTAGGAGCTGCGGACTTCTTGGCAGGAGCCTTCTTTTCAGCAGCCGGCTTTGCAGCAGCCTTGGGAGCGGTCTTCTTAGCAGGAGCAGCCTTAGCAGCAACCTTCTTTTCTTCAGCCTTAGCGGGAGTTTCCTTCTTAGCAGCCGGCTTTGCAGCAGCCTTAGGTGCAGCCTTGACAGTCTTAGTGTTCTTGGACATTATTTTTCTCCTTGTTGTATTTTGCGGGCAAAGATAGTAAAAAACAATTTATCCGTCTAATATTTTATTGTAATGTACCGACAAAGCCTTTTTTTAGCAGACAAACTGCAAGCACCTTCAACAATAACTTTTGCAAATTTCAAACCATGTGCTAATGACACTTGCGAGTTATACGCAAAATTTCTAACTTGTAATTCATGAAGCAAATTATCGCACCCAGCGTCTTGAACGCAAACTTTCTGGAATTAGGTAACGGCCTCAAGGCTATCGAAAACGGTGGCGCAGGCCTTGTTCACTTGGACATCATGGACGGTCACTTTGTACCTAACATCAGCTTTGGCCCGGGCATTTCCGCCTGCGTCAAGAAGGGCACAAGCCTTCCGCTAGATTGTCATCTGATGATCGCTAATCCCGAAAACTACGTGGGCGAATTTGCAAAGGCCGGCGCACACCTCATCAGCGTCCACGCCGAAACCACCAACCACCTGGATCGCCTGCTGCACCAGATTGCAGAACTGGGCGTAAAACCCGCAGTGGCCATCAATCCCGCAACTCCGCTTACAAGCATCAAGCATGTGCTGGACATCGTGGACATGGTCCTCGTCATGAGCGTGAATCCGGGTTTCGGCGGCCAGAGCCTCATCCCCTATTGCCTGGACAAGATCCGCGAACTTCGAGAGATGCGCCCGGAACTTGACATCCAGATCGATGGCGGCGTCAAGCTGGACAACATCCTCGCCTGCAAGGAAGCCGGCGCCAACGTCTTCGTGGTAGGCTCCGCAATATTTGGCAAGCCCAATCCCGAAGAAGTCTGCCGTCAGTTCGTAGAACTGGTAAACGGCTAATTTCGCAAGTGTCATCCTGAGCGAACAAGGTTCGCGAAGGATCTAGCAAAAACTCCTGCCCAAAAGCAGGAGTTTTTTTAATGGCACCGTTCTTGTCTAACGAAACTTTTAATGGAACTTCACGCCGTTTACTCGGAACAGATTTTCACGAGTATTTAAACCGCCGCGGCCATCGCGATTTTTACCGCGACCATCTCTCACCTGGATTTTCTGGTCGGCCCGTTCAATACGTGAATTCTGCTGCAACGTCTTGGTCAAGGGCAACGCGCTTATACCAAATTCCTCTTCATCATATTCCTTCTGGGTAAACAGGAAGGAACCTATGTATAATGCGGCGGAATCTGCGAATACATTCGATTTCTTTGCAGTTTCATTCGCAAAGTACACCCCATCTACAATCAGGTAAACATCGTTGACACCCTTGAACATGGGCATATCCTTTTCGTTCAGGGCAATTTCAAATTCGTTGACTCCATCAAATGTCATAGTGGTATCGCCATTCGCCACCTCAATTTTTCGGCTATGAATATTCCTGAAATCCACCTTCAGCGGCTTCTTCACACCAACAGGATCCTTGCCGAATTCAACAGTATCCTGAACAGAAGGCTCCACGCCAATATACACGGGAACGTTCTTGGTTAAGTTTCCAAAGCCCACGTTCTGGATTCTCAATTTCGCCTTGAACAGTTCCCCATTATAAACGGTATCCCTAAGCCAGGATTCACGCAGTACAAAGCGATAACCCAGGTGGTCTTCGATGTACTTGAAGCCCGTCAGCGAATCGATCTTGGTTCCGTCGTACTCAAAGTCCTTGCCTGTAAAATGCTTGGCCTTCCAGTCGTTAATCAGGTTGTAGTTCCACTCGATATTCAAGTAGCTGGTATGGGTGCGGAAACCTTCGTAAGCCAGGAACTCCGGCGTGTTGATGACCTGGTAGCCGCTTGCCGTGGTAAGGGCCTCGCCGCCGTATGGCGTATTGATGCTGTACTTTTCAAGCCAGGCAACGCCTTCCTCGCGGCAAATGGAAGTCTTGCAGTCCGCACCCCAGGTACCGTAATCGTATTGGGTCCCAAGATAGCCGTCGTTAAACATTCCCACGCGGTACATGGTATCGCCCTTGGCTTCTGCAATCTGCTTGAAAACATCCCCATCAATATGGAAGTCCACACCCCAGTTTTCAAAGCCGAGAACCGCGGCAGAATAATTCCCCGTGCGGGTGAGAATCTTGAGCTCCGGGGGTGTCAGGCGCAACATCAGGTTTGCAGCCTCGGCCACCCGCGGGTAAGTAATGCTGGTGTCAGAATGCATCTCGCCGTAAGCCCCGTGCATGCCCATCTCTAGCGCCATAATGACATCGGTATTTTTCGAGAGCACGGGCGCCAACTGTTCCACATGACGAAGCACCCACTTGTGTTCCGGGGTCACGTTACTGCGACCATTATACCACGGGTCATAGCAAATACGGACAATCACCTTCCCGCCGTAACTGCGAATGTTGTCAAAGCTGGTCTGCAGTACATTCAGTGCGTCTTCAGTCAAATCCTGGGAAACTCCGCGAATGGTGTCCCGCTTACCGCCGGTAGTATCGATACTCAGCCAGGCGCGGCTGCTAAACTCAGAAATTTCCGCACGCAGGTGCAATAGCTTTCCGTAGGGTTTTTCCACAGGCTTCGTCCCGCTGGGCTTCAGGTGCAAAACCTGAGGCCGATAGAAACCGCGGTCATAATTAGGCAAGGTCTGCATGTGGTCCGTGTAGTCCAGGTCCTGAAGCACCAGGCCTGCGACGGCATTATCTGTATTTTCACCAGCGCGGTCGACAGCACCATCTGCATTAGCATTGGCAGCTCCAGCAAAAGAACCGGCGGCCATCACAGCAGCCACCATAACCCCAAAAACGCCTAACCTATTTCCGAAAGTCATTGTCTACTCCTTAACAACGCAAACACCTTAAATATATATCGCTTTTTAAGCAAAATGGGGATAAATCCCCCAAAATCAAATCCGTCAATCCCCATTTCACAAAGCTACCAGCAAGACAACACACCACATATCCGTAAATATGGGGATTAAACACCACTAGCCCGCCCTTGTAATCCCCACCAAAACTCTGCTTACCGCCAAAAACAGTCTATAGCAACCTGTATACCCAAAAAAATGGGGATAAAACCATAGGTTTCATCCCGTTCAATCCCCATTTTTCAACATACCATATCTAGCAGTAAACAAAGTCCCGCTAAACAGCACACTACTTGACAGCTGCCGGCGCTATATTAAGATAAATTGCCTGCAAGGCACCAGCCACATACGCCAGCGGAGAGTTCCAGTTAATGGCCACTTCGTTGGTCGCATAGCTGCAACGATTGTCGATGTAGGCAAGAGCCTCCTTATCGGCTGCAGCGTAATTGGGGCATTTCCATGCTTCCTTGCCATCCAGGTTGATATCCTGCTTGCCCAAGTGAGGACCGCCCACCAACATTCCGGGCACCGGATCGTCCACCATATCGCCTTCGCTGGGGCGGTGATGAGGATTGCGGGCGCTGCGGTAGCCAAAGCCAGTCACATAAGAAATCTCCATAGGGTTCTTGCCCAGCAGGTAGTCAAGCACCTGTTGAGCGCCATCTACATAGCTCTTGTCGCCGGTCAGGTAGTAAGCGTGAAGCAATACCATAGCGTTGTTTGCCATAGCACTATTAGAACCCCAGTTCCAACTCCAAGGATGAGCCGGCAGGTGGTAACCGCTGGAATCTCCAATGGCACGAAGGCTGTTGGCTTCATCCATCACCACCTTCTTGGCAGCCGCATTCAAGTCAGCACCGAAGGTTGCTCCATCTAAAGCCACGCGGAAAGCAGCCAGCATATTCACATTGCCCCACCAAGCGCCATCGGGGGTAAAGGGATTCTTCTTCAAGTCGGCCAAGTAACCATCAGCTGCCTTGTCCTTCTGCCCGGCTACCACCTTGGCACGGTACAGCTCAGTTGCTGCCCAGCGGAATTCGTCCACACCGTTTTCGTCACCAGGAGCATAGCTACCCGTCTGAACGTCTTCCGGCTGCTTGTAGAACTGCTTGGGATACTTCTTTGCCCAGGCGTAGGCCTTTTCTGCGGCCTTCAGACACTGGTCAGCGTAAGCGGCATCAGCCTTGCGATAAACCACGGAAGCCTGGGCCATCACAGCGGCAAAATCCAGAGTAGCCACCGTGTTCTTGATAATGGCATAACGGGGCGCCCCGTCCTTCTCAGGCATCACGGAACCGCCAAACATCAAGGTAGTCACCTTATGGTAAACGCCACCGTCCTTATCCTGCATGGTAAGCATCCAGTCCAGATTATACTTGACCTCTTCCAGGATTAGCGGCATATTCTGCAACTCGCGGGGAATATTCCAGGAAAGCGTATCCATGTAGGTCGGGAAATTTTCATACAACTGCAGCAAGGTAAACACGGTAATACCGGAGTTCACCACATACTTGCCGTAGTCGCCGGCGTCATACCAACCCTTGGAGGAATTGATAATCACATTCTTGCCCGCATTGGGATGCTTCTTGCCTACAGACTTCTGGTAACCGGCGGCAGTACGCTCGTCAGTACCATAGACAATGACGCTATCATCCGGATGACCTGCGGCACGGACCCACTTGCCACCGTACTGAGCCTCAATGGGCATACTGGCACGCTGGTAATAGAACCACTTAATGGCAGCCTTGGTCAAATCCTCATAAACATTGCTTCCGACAACCACAGGGTTTCCCAAGTATTCGCCACCGCGGAACAGGCGATAAGTGCCCGGAGTCTTCACTGCGGAAAAGTCGTAGGTCTGTACTTCTTCACCACTGTACTCCCAGTCATAGACCATGGGAGCATCCAATTTCAGGACAGTCTTACCATTCAGATCACGAACTTCCAGTTCGTTGGCATCGCTACCAGGTACCACAGCCAGCTTTTCCGACTCGGGGGTAAAACCAAGCTGATTAATGAGAAGAGGACCCGCAACAGCGCTTGCCAGGGCGCCAGCGGAAAGAACAGCAGAAAATACAGTATTAAACTTCGTCATAATCTGAATATACTTATAAATACGCAACTTGTACTAAAAGCTTGTAATTTTTATGTTTTCAAAAGGAACCAAAAGCCCCAAAAATCACTTCCAGTATATACGAAAGGCCAATTCAACATCATCCGTTCCAAAAGAGCTTTGTTTGTGAAGCCAACAATTGCATTCAAAATACGACAGGTAATCATCTGATATGGGAAATGAAAAATATTCGCCCTGAATATTACCTCTATAATACTCAAAATTTTTGTCAACATACCCTTTTTTTCTCCAAAATAAAGTCACACGGCAATTATCCAAAACCTTCACCCGTACAGAATCACCATCATACTCATAGGAATGGACTATTTCAGATACATCGATATCATAATCCTTCGACACCTTATCCGCATCAATTAAAGAGAACTTAATATGGTCTTCATGAATTAAAGGAAAATTGAAATATTCACCATTTTTAAACCACCAGGAAGCATCTTCTTTCTCTTTTACAGAAAACATATACGTTCTATCACTTCGCACAGAAACCAGCGAATCATCCGACTGAAGCATTAAATTAAAATCAAGGCCACAAGAGCCTCGAATAGTATCACGAAAAGCCCCTGAAAAATACAAGTTTAAGTCACATCCATCATCAAAATTACATTTTGTATAAAAGTGCAACAGCAAATTACTATCGGCATGTCTTTTCGTACTTCCATCGCAGCAACTAACAAAAGTTCCATCACAGCCAGCATTCATATCACACCCTAAAAAAATCAGCAAAGGCGGGATCACCCATAAAAGCTTTTGCACAATCTACCTCAACAATAAAATCGGAACAGCAGGTAAATACGCATTAGAGTATTTGCCGTTTACAACAGAGCATAAATCCCCGGCGCCACTTTCATGGAACCGGGGACTTTTCAAATGGATTGCGCAGTTACCTGCACATCACATTAACCGCGCTTAGAACGGTGGCTGTTCTTGATCCATTCAGTCTTGTGAACTTCAGGAATATCATCCAGCAACTTCAGGGTGTGCGGTTCGGTGGTGTTGTCCAACACTTCAGCCGGAGTACCCTGGTTCACGATCTTACCGTCGTGCATAATGAAAATACGGTCAGAAACGTAGTTTGCAAGACCGATATCGTGAGTCACGAACACCACGGTCATCTTCAGTTCGTCTTTCAGCTTACGGAGGTAGTCCAGGATGTTTGCACGCACGCAGGCGTCCACCATGGAGGTAGCTTCGTCAGCAATCAGAACCTTGGGACGCAATGCGAAGATACGAGCCAAGAGCATACGCTGCATCTGACCGCCGGAAAGTTCGAACGGATACTTGCCTTCGATGTCAGAGGGCTTCACGTTCACAGCCATCAGGCCTTCGTCAACGCGGCGACGAACTTCTTCCTTGGTCGGCTTTTCCTTCAAGATGTTCAGAGCGTCTTCCAGCTGGCTACGGATAGTAAAGAACTGGTTGAAGCAGCCAAACGGATCCTGGAACACGGACTGGACTTCGTTCCAGTGGTCCTTCAGGTTCTTGATGGGCTTGTCGCGATAGAGGAACTGACCGCGGGTCGGTTCATAAAGACCAAGCATGATCTTTGCAAGAACAGACTTACCGCAACCGGAACCACCCACGATGGAGATGAATTCTTCGTCGTAAATTTCGAAGGAAACATCCTTCACAGCGGACTTCAGATTCTTGCCGGCACCGAAATCCTTGCTGATACGGTTGGCAGAAAATACAACGGGCTTATTACTGGGCATAATCGCACCTCACTTGACGGCCGCCAACAATGCGGATTTCCTGAGTGTTCTTCTTGCAATCCGGGCAGGCCTTCTTGCAGCGATCTGCAAAGCGGCAGCCCACGATCTTGTTCTTGAGGCTAGGAGGAGCACCTTCAATGGCTTCAGGATGGCGGGTACGCTGGGAAGCTTCGGTAGAAAGCATTGCGCCCATCAGAGCCTGGGTGTACGGATGACGAGGATCCTTAACCACCTGTTCTGCAGTACCCATTTCCACAATTTCACCGGCGTACATAATGGCGATATTGTCTGCCACATGGTACAGCAAGGGAAGTTCGTGGGTAATGAAGATCATAGTGCTGAAAATACCCTTGTCAAGAAGATCAAAGATCATCTTGATCACTTCCTTCTGGGTAGAAACGTCCAGAGCGGAAGTCGGTTCGTCAGCAATCACCATCTGGGGGTTCAACAAGGTGGAAATACCGATCACGGAACGCTGGCGTTCACCTGCGGTCAACTGAATCGGATAGGAGTTCAGCACACGCTGGGTGTCCATGCCGAACAAGTCGAAACGTTCGCAGAGACGCTTGTAGATTTCAGCGGAATCCAGCTTCTTGCCGGGCTGCTGGTGAGCAGCGATCACGTCAGCAGCAATATCCTTGATCTTACGAACCGGGTTCAGGGCGTTGAATGCACCCTGAGGAATCATGGAGACCTTCTGTGCGAGGACATTGGCACGAACATCTTCAATGGTACGGTTCATGAGGGATTCCATCTTGTCGCCGGACTTCACGCGGACATCACCCTTCTCAGGATACAGAGGAGGAATGCACATGCCCATAAGGCCAGACACGAGAGTGGACTTACCGCAACCAGATTCACCAGCAATACCGAGGATTTCGCCCTGCTTCATGGAGAAGGACACGTCGGTAACTGCGTGAGTCTTGTCGCCGAAACGACCCAAGTAATAGAGGCCGAGGTTTTCTACTTCAAATACATTTTCAGACATTTCGTTACCTCTTACTTACGCAGACGCGGGTTAAAGACGCCTTCCATAGAAGTATTGATCAGGTACAAGGAGAACACGGTCAAGGTAACAACCAAGGTTGCCGGCAGGAATGCAATCCAGATGGAGTCTGCCAGAGCACCGTTATCCTTAGCCTGGTTCAGAATGATACCCAAGGAAGTGGTATCCACAGGACCAAGGCCGATCATGGAAATGGAAGCTTCGGAAAGAATACCGGAACCCACCTGCATGATGAACACCATGAACACATAGGACAGCAAGTACGGAAGCACATGCTTGATCACGATGGTCAAAGTGCTAGCACCGTTAATGCGGGCCAGGGAGATATGATCACGGCTACGCAGAGAGGAAGCCTGGGCGCGAACTGCACGAGCAGACCAGCTCCAAGCGGTAAGGCCAATCACCACGCCGATAAGGGTCAGGGAACGGCCGTCCTTGAAAGCGGAGCTGATGAGCACGAGAATCACGAACTGCGGGATCACGATGAACAAGTTGGTGAACATGTTCAGGACTTCGTCAATCCAGCCGCCACGGAAACCGCCAAACAGACCAATAAGAACACCGAGAGTGGTAGCGATGATACCAGCCAGGAAGCCCACATAAAGAGAGTTACCCAGGCCTTCAATCAAAAGAGACACGTAGTCACGACCAAGATGGTCAGTGCCCAGCAAGTGAGCGCCACTGGAGCCCGCATAGGGACCAGCGAGAATGTCACGAGCGTGAGTGTCCACACTGTAGAAGATCGGTCCAAAGACCGCAATCAACAGAGTAAGAACGAAGATAGAGATACCGACGACGAACATCGGAGACTTGAGAAGGTTTCTAAAAAGCTTTCCCATGATTACTTACCTCCCATCTGGAGACCGGCCTTAACACGCGGGTCAAAGACTGCGATCAAGACGTCAACAGCGAAGTTTGCAATAAGTACGCAGGTAGAGATCATCAAGGTGCAACCCTGGATGGTAGCGTAATCCTGCTTGTTAATGGCGTCGAGCATAGCCATGCCCAGACCCGGGTAAGAGAAGATCATTTCGGTAATGAGAGCACCACCCACCATTGCACCGAGAGACTGAGCAAGACCAGTCAACTGCGGGAGCATAGCATTGCGGAACACGTAGGAAATAATCTTACCTTCACGAAGACCCAGCCACTTGGCATACTTCATGTAGTCGGTACCAAGTTCATAAATGGACATGGAACGCATACCCGTTGCCTGACCGGAAAGAAGGATTGGGAAGCAGGAGAAGAACGGCAGGATGTAGTACCAGCCCACGCTCTTGATGCAAGTCCAGGAGAAGGAGAATTCAGAAATATCCGGGCTCATGTTACCCACAGCCGGGAACCAGCCAAGAGTGATGGAGAAGAGAGCCACGAGAAGCATACCGAACACGAAGTAGGGAACACCGTTCAGGAACATTGCAACCGGGAAGAACACCTTGTCAAAGATGCCGCGCTTGTAGGCAGCAAATGCACCAAGGAGGTTACCGATGATCCAACCAAGGAGAATGGTAGGAGCCTGGATGAGAAGAGTCCAGGGAAGTGCATTAGCAATGATGGTAGTCACTTCAGTATTATTGGAGTAAGACTTACCAAGGTCTCCCTTGAACACGTTTCCAATGTAGGAGAAGAATTGGGAAATTGCAGAGGAACGCTTCGGTTCCGGATTCATTACAACTTCTTCAACCATCATGGTGTCCAGACGAACCTCGGGAACAGTTTCCATGACAGCAACCTTTTCCACCTTGGTAGAGCTCTTCACAGCAGGAGCTGCGGCCTTCTTGCTCTTCTTCTTGGACTTCTTGACAGGAGCGGCGGGAGCTTCGGTCTTAACCACAGTCTTCTTTTCAGTGAAGACCGGATTGCCAGCTTCGTCAACCTTCTGGCGTTCCACCATAACAGGCTTGCCGTCAGCGTCGAGAACAGGAACTTCCTTAGTAACAACGTTACCGTTGGCGTCCTTCTGGGGGACCATCTTAGTCACCGGCTTGCCATTTTCGTCAAGCAGCGGTTCATAGATTGCATTGCCCTGGTCGTCAGTTTCAGCCATGCCGAAAGAAACCAGGAGTTCAGCCTTCTTCAACTGAGCTTCAGTGGGAGAAAGACCCTTACCGGCCTGACCCATAATGATGTCGACCGGATCGCTACCGCCCACGCGGGGCAGTGCGAAGTTCAATGCCACTGCAAAGATGAAGGTCAGGACATACCAGAACCCCTTCTGCAGGACATATCTTAGCATAGGATATTGTTTAAGCATTTGTATTCCTTTTAACCTTTATTTTGCAAGCTTCAAGTTCCAGAGAATCTTGGTGCCGGATGCAACCCAGGGGAGCTGGGCAGGAGCATACGGATTAGCAGCGGTAGGCCAGTTGGTCCATACGCGGTCGCTGAATTCGTAGAACTGTTCCGGCAAGTATACCAGCGGAATGGACGGCTGATCTTCCATGAAGATCTTGTTCAGTTCGCGATAAGCCTTGGCGATTTCAGTAGAGTCGGTCATCAGCGGAATTGCAGACAAAAGTTGGTCAACTTCCGGACGGTATTCAGGAGAACCCGGCTTGTTGTAACGGCCGATGTTCACGCCAGCCCAACCACCGAGGTCGGTCCAGTCACGAGAAGACATGATTTCGTTGAAACGGCTCCAGGGCAGAGACGGAGTCACGTCGGCAACCGGCTTGTGCATCACCAGGTCGAAGTTGCCAAGACCCATAGCCGGCCAGTAAGCACCGCCATCTACGAAGCCTTCGCGAATATCGATACCGGCCTTACGCATACCGTCCACAGCGATAGTCACCATAGCTTCCCAGTCGGTCCAACCGGCAGGGGAAGTAATGGACAGCGTGGGCAGACGTTCACCCTTAGCATTTTCCATGTGGTCCAAGGAACCATCAGCATTGAACACAGACTTGAAGCCTGCTTCGGAAAGCATCTGCTTCACAGCATTCAGGCGTTCTGCGTCATCGGTGATGGCGAGGTTTGCACCATACTTGCTCAGGTCTTCGTCAACAATGTACTTGCCTTCCAAGTCGGTGGGCATGATAAGGCCGCCCTTCAAGGTGGAAGTATAGTTGGAAACTGCGAACTGACGCAGAGCAGTGTAGTCAATAGCTGTTGCGAGAGCACGACGGAAACGCTTGTCGTTAAGCGGTTCCTTAGTGGTGTTGATCACGAGCATGGGCATTGCACCCGGACGGAAGTAAGGAGGTTCATCCCACCAGGTATGAACGCCAGCGGAAGCCTTACGGTTAATGCGAGGAATGAAGCTCTGGGAAGCGTCCAGATTGCCTTCACGCATTGCAATGGTGTTATGTTCGTTGTTCTTGTAAATCGGGTGAACGATGTACTTCGGAGCAGGCAGCTGGCCGTTGTGGAGGGCAGCGTTACCCCAGTAATCATCACGACGTTCAAGAATAATCTTGGATTCGTTTGCAGAACGGAGACCATAGGGACCGGAAACAACAGGACTCTGGTCCATGGGCATCTTCTTCACTTCGTCCAGGCCCTTTTCCTTAATCAAAGGTTCAAAGACATGGGACGGGGCGATACGAGTAGCCTGCAGCAAGTCACGAACGGTAAGCGGATTGTTACGAGCTTGCTTGTTCACCATGAAGGAAAGACGTTCGGCTACTAGACCTTCAGGTCCGTTCTTCAGGGTGTCCACGTGAATTGCAGAAATCTGTTCTGCAGTGTTCAAAGAGCCACGCAGGAACATGAATGTCACGTCGGTGGAAGTCACCGGTCTGCCATCACTCCACTTTGCAGTGGGATTCAAGTCAACAACGATGCTGTCGTTGTTAGAAAGTTCTTCAACCAAGTGGCCAAGAAGGTCTTCAATCTCACCATTCAGGGAGTTGTACGTAATCAGCGGTTCGTACATCAGGTTGAAGCGTCCACCCACCGGCCAAGATGCGGCCCAGCTTTCAGCCAGGGGGTTAAAAGAACCCGGAGCAGAAGTCTGCTGACCAGACAGGTAAAGTGTTTCCTGACGAGGCAAAGCACCGCCAGCCAGTCCGCCTTCCGAAGATGCGTCGCCGCAACCGGAAAGGAGCGCACCAGTTGCCGTAAGCGCAAGCGCCGTCTTGGCAATCGATTTCAATCCAATCATTGTGTCCTCGTATTATAAGCTAACAAGCTTGTTATGATATAAAAATCATTCGTAATATAGTTTTTGAAATAAATATTGTTTTTGAGAAAGTTCTAAAATCTGTTTTCAATGGTAACATTTTGAAGTTGCCCTTAATTAGCCCTCAACAAGTTTACAGAAGTTTACACAACATCCGCAGAAAAGAACTACGAATAAACTAACAAGACTGTAAAAAAGAAAGCCCCGACCTAAGTCGGGGCTCTCTTTAAGCTTTTCTCAAGGAGAAATTACTTAGCCTTTGCAGCCTTCTTGGCAGGAGCCTTCTTAGCGCAAGCCTTGCAAGCAGCCGGCTTTGCAGCCTTAGCAGCGCAATTGCGAGGATCGCCAGCGTACTTTGCATCCTTGCCCAGTTCTTCTTCGATGCGGAGGAGACGGTTGTACTTGCAGACGCGGTCGGTACGAGAGAGAGAACCGGTCTTGATCTGGCCAGCAGCGGTACCAACAGCGAGGTCAGCGATGAAGGTGTCTTCGGTTTCGCCGGAACGGTGAGAAACGATCGGAGCATAGCCTTCGTTCTGAGCACGCTTGATAGCAGCGAGGGTTTCAGAAACGGAACCAACCTGGTTCACCTTGATGAGGATAGCGTTAGCGATGCCAGCCTTGATGCCTTCGTCGAAGATGGTCGGGTTGGTAACGAACAGGTCGTCACCCACGAGGTTGAGCTTGCCACCGAGCTTGTCGGTCATGACCTTCCAACCTGCCCAGTCAGCTTCATCCAGACCGTCTTCGATGGAGAAGATGGAATACTTGTCGATGAGCTTTTCATAGAGCTTCACCATGTCAGCAGACTTGAGGGTCTTCTTGGTGGACTTCTTGAAGGTGTAGGTTTCGGGCTTGCCAGCCTTGGTGTTCTTGTCGCAGAATTCGGAAGAAGCAACGTCAAGAGCGATCTTGATGTCGGTGCCGAACTTGTAACCAGCATTGGTGGTTGCAGTCTTCAGAGCGTCGAG